>JACQZF010000023.1 GCA_016213945.1 Nitrospirota bacterium
TCAAACCTGAGGGGTCTGTTAAGTTTTATGGACACTTACAAAAAGCAGGTCAAACACGGGTATGTTGTTACGGACGGAAGGGTCCCTGAAAAACTATCAGACAATATCACGGTAATTCCGTGGAGATTTTTGTAGAGAGGCTAATACAAATCCTGCAAATAAATATTGCCAGTTAATAAATTATTTATATTTGCTCTATTTCATAGCCTGTCTTTTCAGGCTCCCGGGCCCAGCCTACATGAGAATGCAATGCATCATGTTCGAATAACTCAAGCGCCCTTTGAAGAGCTTCCTCTTTAGAATTTGCAACAACAATGTAAGGGGCACGATAAGGTTCTTAAGGAATAGCTTTTCGTCAGATTTACGTCAGAATCTCTCAGTTTTTCGTCAGATCAATAAAGATTATTCGTCTCCCTCAGATGAACAGGCAACACTGCATAGTTGCTGAACTTGAAATGAGCAAACTGGTGAAAGGCTTTTTCCTGTAGAATATGTGTATGAAAAAGCTTATCTGTTACTGTTTCGGTTACTCTGAAGCCGATATCATAAAAGATGCCCAGGAGAATCAGGGAACGTCCCTGATCATGGAGCAAATACTTTCCGAGAAGAAAAAAGGCTCTTGCAACTGCGCCGTAAATAATCCCCTTGGACGCTGATGTTTAAGCGATGTCCGCCGTGTTGTGGACAAGGCAAAAGAGGATATGAAATTCAAAGACACTTGAGGTGTGCCAGCCGAAGCAACGCGAAGATCACGATACTTCGGTGCTACGCCAGCCCACCACTACGCACATTAAGAAAAATCTAAACAGTTCAAGTAAGCTGTAACGCTGCCCGCTGATTGACATATTATACGCCCTCCGGTTGGATAATCTATAAAAATCATAACAAGGAGGAATGCATAATGGATAATTGCAGACAACGCATGATTAACGACATGCAGCTTTGCGGCTACAGTGAAAGAACACAGGAAGAGGGGATTGATAAGACAAGGCTGAACAATGGCTCATTAACAGATGTTCAGCAGTTTAAGGGAGAGTGTTTTTGCTTGTATAGGCGTATCGAAACGAGCTTCGAATATCTATGATTTCACTATAGCAGAATTGTAGCAGATTGTAGCAAAAAGGGAAGAATTCCCGGAAAACCAGGGAACAAATGGAAGGCAAAAAAGCATTTTAAAACAGGAAGTTATCTGAAAATCTCAGGCCAGGGGCCACGTTGCGAAAAATTGAATTTTAGAATTTTAAGTCCCTTGCGTCTGCCAATTCCGCCACTCCGGCATGCAAGAGCAACAGTGCAGAAGAATTTCTTTACTTCTGAACTTCTGCGCTCCTGAACTTTTGAACTTTGATATTATACACAATGAGGACAGATTTGTAGCATCCGCTCCGCAGTTATAATTACTATTTCCCTTTTTTAATAGAATTAAGCAACCCGCCTGCAAGGATTATTTCCTTCTGTCTTTCCGTCAGCCCGTGTTCTGCCTTGTATGTTTGACCTGAGCTGACATTTACAAAGGTGACCTCTGAGGATTCTCTCACGTCTTTTGCAAGGCCTGGGAATTCTATTTCTGAATCCTGTGCGATGGAATCATAAACTTCGGCGGAAACGGTCAGAGGAAGTATGCCGAAATTTATCAGGTTGTCTTTGTGGATACGTGCGAATGATTTTGCGAGCACTACTTTAATGCCGAGGTACATCGGACCTAACGCCGCGTGCTCCCTGCTTGACCCCTGGCCGTAGTTGATGCCGCCAAGGACTATCCCGCCGCCTGAGGACTTTGCCCTTGCAGGGAATGCCGGGTCCACTTTTGAAAATACGAATTCGGATATCGCCGGGATATTCGATCTCAATGGAAGGACCTTTGCTCCCGCAGGCATGATATCGTCGGTCGTTATGTTATCTCCAACTTTTAAGATCACCTTTGCTTTCAGTGATTCCTCAAGCGCGCCTCTTACAGGCAGGGGTTTAATGTTAGGGCCTCTCTCAACAGTCACCTTGTCAGGTTTCTTTGATGGCGGGATGATCATTGAGTCGTCTACGGCAAATGTTTTCGGCAGCGTAAAGCTGAGAGGCTTTTTTATAACCTCACGAGGGTCGGTGATCTTTCCCGTGATCGCTGATACCGCCGCTGTCAATGGGCTGCAAAGATGGACCTGATCATTCACGGTGCCGCTTCTTCCGGGGAAATTCCTGTTGAATGTCCTGAGAGAGACCGCTCCTGTCGCAGGAGACTGTCCCATGCCGATGCAAGGGCCGCAGGCGCACTCAAGTACCCTCGCCCCTGCTGAGACAAGATCTGATAACGCGCCGTTGTCTGTGATCATCCTGAGCGCCTGACGCGAGCCAGGGCTTATTGCAAGGCTGACGTCAGGATGCACCTTGTGTTTTTTAAGTATCTTCGCCGCAAGCACGAGGTCAGCGTATGAAGAATTAACGCAGCTCCCGATGCAGACCTGCCGCACAGGCGTTCCTTTCACATCTCTCACACGCTTAACATTGTCAGGGCTTGATGGCAATGCGATCATCGGCACAAGTTTATCAAGCTCGATGACAACCTCTTCATCATAAGCCGCATCAGCATCGGGTTTCAGCTCCGTCCAGTCAGCCCCGCGCTTCTGTGCCTTTAAAAAAGCCTTTGTCTGTTCATCCGAAGGAAATACCGAGGACGTGGCCCCGAGTTCCGCTCCCATGTTTGTTATCGTCGCCCTTTCAGGGACAGTGAGTTTTTTTAAACCTTCGCCCGCGTATTCAATTACCTTTCCAACGCCGCCTTTTACAGTTAATCTCCTGAGCACCTCAAGGATGATGTCCTTCGCGGTTACTCCCGCCTTGCACTTCCCTTTCAAATTCACCCTGACAACCCTGGGCATCACCAGATAGAAAGGCTGCCCCGCCATTGCCAGAGCGACATTAAGTCCCCCTGCCCCGATTGCAAGCATCCCGACTGCGCCTGCATTCGGCGTATGACTGTCCGAACCTAAAAGCGTCTGCCCCGGTTTTGCGAACCTCTCAAGATGTACCTGGTGACAGATACCGTTGCCGGGTTTTGAAAAGTAGATGCCGTATTTCGCGGCTATCGTCTGAAGAAACCTGTGGTCGTCAGCGTTTTCAAAACCTGTCTGAAGTGTATTGTGGTCAACATAGCTTACCGATAGCTTCGTCTTTACCTTCGGTATCCCCATCGCCTCGAACTCAAGATATGCCATAGTGCCTGTCGCGTCCTGGGTCAGCGTCTGATCAATAGATATAGCGATCTCCTCGCCGGGTTTCATATTGCCGGATACAAGATGTGATGAAATTAATTTCTGCGCAACGTTCATTGGATAATCTCCTTTGGAATTCTTATGAATTGTGAATGAAACAAGAATTAATTTACGATTGCAACAGCAATTAAGTCAAGAAGCGGAGCGAGTTTCTTTCTATCTAAGAAAACCAAAAAATCACCTTGCAAGAAAGCAACCAAAACAAACCTCTAAAAATCCGGAGAGCTACTTTTCCCCCAACCCCTCGATCATCCCTTTTGCCTTTTGCAAAATCTGCTTTTCGCTCTTGTAAGCGAGTATATTTATTGCTTCATCTACCGGGAACCATTTTGACTCTTCCACTTCATCGTCGTGGTCGCCGGTAATTCCTTTAACATATTTCAAAAGAAAGAAGTGAACGGTCTTGTGCACCTTGACCATTTCTTCCTTGAGAAAATACCAGTAAGAAATGTGCCCTATCTTCTCTAATATTTTCCCTTCCAGTCCTGATTCCTCCCTTACCTCTCTCAAGGCCGCTGCCGGAGGGTCTTCATCTTTGTCGATTATCCCTTTAGGGATGCACCACGTCTTTCTGTCTTTAATGGATACGAGCGCCACTTCTATGTGTTTATCGATCTCACGGAAGATGACCCCGCCTGAAGAAATCTGTCTTCTTATCGTAGGAGGTTTTTCTCTCATTGCAAGCTCTTCTGCACCCAGGGGACCACGATCCTCACAATGTCGTTATAAAAAACAAAGGCTATCAGCATCATCAGTAAAGCCATGCCGATCTTATTTGCTATGCCCATTATTTTTTCACTCAAAGGTTTGCCTCTTACGGCCTCGATGGTAAAAAACATGATATGGCCGCCGTCAAGGACAGGGACCGGCAGCAGGTTGAGGACCGCAAGGTTGATGCTGATTATGGCGATAAAATTAAAATAAGCAAAGGCCCCGACCGCGGCCGCCTTGGATGCGGCGTCTACAATCAATATCGGCCCCCCGACCTGTTTCGACGAGACCGAGCCGGTGAACAACTTGACCACGACCTCAACTGTGAGGTAACACCAGTGGTAGACAGCTTCAACCGCTTTAAAGGGCGCGCTGAAGATGCTCTCGCTCTGTATCAGATTTACATCAAGTTTTTTTGAAATGCCTATCCTGCCGACTGTGACTTCCTTGCCGCTTTCATCTGTTGACTTTGCAATCTCCGGGATTATCTGCACATTGATGAGATCACTGCCTCTTTTAACTTTCAGGTTTAATTCCTTCCCCGGGTTCTTTGAAAAGATATCGGCCATCTCATTCCAGTCCATTATGGCTGTTCCGTTGATCTCCACGATGGTGTCGTCTTTTTTCAGCCCGGCTTTCTGGGCCGGTGAATTTTCAGAAACTCCTTCAATCGTGGAAGTCATGCTGTCGAGCTTGGGTATTGCTACCGGGTAATTCAAACTCAGAAACGTCAGGAAAATAATGTATGCCAGCACAATATTGAAGACCGGCCCGGCAACGACGATCGCCACCCTCTTCCAGACGGGCTGAAAATTAAACGCCCTCGGCTTGTCTTCTTCCTTCATCTCTTCACCGGGCTCCTCGCCAAGGGGTTTTACATAGCCGCCAAGCGGGATGGCCGAAATCAAATATTCGGTCTCGCCGATTTTTCTGCCAATCAGCTTGGGACCGAAACCAAGAGAGAATTTCAGCACCTTCACATTAACAAGCTTTGCAAGAATAAAATGCCCAAGCTCGTGAAAAAAGATCAGCAACCCGAAAAAAATAACCGCCCATAACACTGTCATAATTTTAATTACCTCTTTCTAAAAGGGCGAGGCACCGCCTCGTCCCTGCATAATTCCTAATTATTAATTCTTAACTCTTCCGCTATCTCAACAGCCTTTACTTTGGCCCATTCAGATGCGTCAAGCACTACTTCAATTGTATCAGAACTTAAAACCTTGTGTTCCGACATTGTTCTGGAAATCACACGCGGGATCGCGGTAAATGATATTTTCCCTTCAAGGAATATTCCCACCGCTATTTCATTCGCCGCGTTCAATACACACGGCATGGTGCCGCCTGTCCTGATCGCGTCATATGCAAGGGAAAGTGATGGAAATCTCCTGAGGTCCGGTTCTTCAAAAGTAAGCTCTCTCACCTCAGGCAGATTAAGCGCCGGCAGGACATCCTGAAACCTCTGAGGATATGAGAGCGCATAACTTATCGGGCCCTTCATGTCAGGGACCGACATATGCGCGATAACGCTGCCATCAATGAATTTGACCATTGAGTGTATTATGCTCTGCGGGTGAAGGACTACATCAACCTTTTCAGGAGGCATATCAAAAAGCCAGCACGCCTCGATCACCTCAAGTCCCTTGTTCATCAGGGTGGCAGAGTCTATGGTAATCTTCTTGCCCATGGCCCAGGTCGGGTGTTTCAGCGCCTGGGCAGGGGTCACCGTCTCAAGCTCAGACGCATCCTTTCTCAGGAACGCGCCTCCCGATGCTGTCAATACGATTTTATGGACCTCATCCATGTCCCTGCCGTTTAAGCACTGAAAGATCGCGCTGTGCTCGCTGTCCACAGGTATCAGCCTGACGCCGCGCTTCACAGCCTCCGCGATAATTAAGCCGCCTGCCATCACAAGGACCTCCTTGTTTGCAAGCGCAATGTCCTTCCCGGCCTTTATGGCTTCATGCGTTGGAACGAGGCCGTCAGAGCCAACTATAGCCGAAACAACCACGTCAGCGTCATTAAGAGTTGCCACCTCAACGAGTCCACTCTCTCCAGTGAGGACTTCAACGCGGAGGTCCTTTTTCTTCAGGATTGCGGCGGCTGACTCGTCATATACAGCAACAACCTTTGGTTTAAAAATTTGTATTTGCGACTCAAGCAGCTCAATATTGTTTCTTGCGGCAAGGCCTGTGACCTTAAATTTATCCTGGTGGTTTTTGACCACTTCAATTGTGTTCCTGCCGATGGAGCCTGTTGAACCCAGGATGGAAAGCCTTTTCAAAAGTACCTCACAATCAGATAAAGAACAGGCCCGGAAACGAGGATGCCGTCAAGCTTGTCAAGCAGACCGCCGTGAGCGGGGATCAGATGGCTTGAGTCCTTGACCCCGGCGTCTCTCTTGAACATGGATTCAATCAGGTCGCCGACCAGTGACGATATGCCCATGGCCGCGCCAATTGCTATTACCGCAGCAGCCGAAAGCATTGATAAACCAAAAATAGTTTTTATAATTACGATTCCCAAAATCCCGCCAAGCACGCTTCCGAAGGCGCCTTCAATGGTTTTATTCGGGCTGATCGCTGGGTACAATTTGTTCCGTCCCAAATACGTGCCGATATAGTAAGCCATGCTGTCTGAGATCCAGACCGACGTATAAAGCAGGAATATATATTCCCGGCCGAATTGCCCAATCCTCAACAGCCATTGAAAGCTCAGGAAGCCGGCTATATAAAAGATCCCCATCCAGACAGGGCCGACATCCCGCATACAGCCCGCCGGGGTCGACATAAAAAACAGTCTGAAAAAAAGGAGGAGGAACAGAACGACAAAAACACCGTTTACAAAATATTCAGGGAACCTGCAAAATAAAAAAAGCAGAATGCCGCCGGAGACTATTCCCGGCACATACATCTTTGCAGGCACTTTATACATTACAAAAAATTCCCACATCGCAAACATGGCGACTGCAATCAGCAGGGCAATAAAATACGGCATCGGGGGTAAATAATAAAGGTACGCAATTATAAACGGCAGGACCAAAGCTGCCATCAGATGTCTTCTGATGAATGAACTTGTATTCTTTTTGTTTTGCATGTGTAAGTATTTCAGTGTCAGTGTAAGTGTTTAGTGTCAGTCTTTTTTTTACTGACACTAAACACTTACACTTTTTTATCTTTCTATGTTTTTACTTTCTTTGCCCTCTCTGACAAGG
This sequence comes from Nitrospirota bacterium, assembly GCA_016213945.1. Taxonomy (GTDB): domain Bacteria; phylum Nitrospirota; class Thermodesulfovibrionia; order UBA6902; family UBA6902; genus SURF-23. The sequence goes on from JACQZF010000023.1 coordinate 7,189, forward strand.
CCCCGAAACGCCGCTCTCTGCCCTGATATTCCTGGATGGCGGAAATGAATTCAGCCCTGCTGAAATCAGGCCAGAGTGTCTCGGTAAAATAAAATTCCGCATACGCGGACTGCCAGAGGAGAAAGTTGCTCAGCCTCATCTCCCCGCTCGTGCGTATGATCAAATCCGGGTCCGGTATTCCCACCGTATAAAGAAAAGATTCAAAATATTTTTCATCTATATATTCAGGCCGGACGCCTTTTTCAACCAACTTCTTGACCGCGCTAACTATCTCCGTCCTGCCGCCGTAACTGAGCGCAGTTGTGACAATCAGCCCGGTATTGTTTTTTGTTAATTCTTCAAAATCATGCAGCAGCTTCTGGATTCCCGCTGGAAGCTTATCAATAGTGCCGATCGCCCTGAAAATAATATTCAGTTTGTGCAGCCTGTGCATTTCGCCCCTGAGGTATTTGTCGAGAAGCCGCATGAGGGCATTCACTTCAGCAGCAGGCCTGTTCCAGTTCTCCATTGAAAACGTATAAAAAGTGACCGCCTTCAATCCTGCCTCGATAGAGGCGTCGATTATTTCGTTTACCCTCTTTACCCCGTTTCTGTGTCCCTCAATGCGGGGAAGCCCTCTCATCTCAGCCCAGCGGCCGTTGCCGTCCATAATGATTGCCGCGTGTTTTATATCCATTTCAGTTAATTCGCTTTGTCCTCTTTGTCATTCCGGCGGCTCCGTCCGGCCTACTGTTGGCTTGTCCGGAATCTTTCCTTCCACAAACAGGAAGGATTCCCGGCAAGCGGGAATGACCTTATTCGATCTCATTCTCTATCTTTTTTATCATTGAGAGGTTTCTCCCAAATGATAATAATAAAGTATGCTGCCCTTTGATAATTCTCCTGTAACGGCATTTCTAACGAATGTCATTAGATTGCCTTTGGCAACAATAAACAATTTTTTGCCTTCTATCCAGTAATCAGTAGCAGTGCCTGAAAGCTCCGACAAGAGCACCTTCTCCTCCATCGCGCTGCCATTCCACCAGAATGAGCGCGCCTCTCCCCCGCCAGTTCCAAGTCCCGGCACGTTAGGTGCCACAGGGACCCTGTCTACTGTAATAATCTCCTGCCCGCGTCCTGTTTTTACGGAGATGAGCCTGCCCCGGACAGCCCACTTTTTAGTGGGATTGGCTATTGAGCCTGTCTCGCTTTCAAATGTTAAGTAAGGTGCGCCGCAAGACTTGTCGCTTTGCCACATCAAATGTCCGTTGTAATCATACATCATTAAATAGCCTTTATCGTCAAATGTCATAATCTGCTTTTGCCCTTTTTCCTGCCAGTCGATGTAGGTAAAACCATAGACGTTAATACCTGCCGGCAGGTCAAGAGGCCTCTTTGGCTGATAGTCACCGTCTTTCCACTCAGCCTCATAAACGGCGCCGTCAAATATTCTGCCTGGAGTAAACTTCTGCATCAGGAGAGTCCTGCCGCTCACCCTCAGAAAATACGGAATATCATCCTTTATTCTTTTGTAGCCTGATGAGGGATCATATTCCAGTACAAATGACTTTATTCTCATGTCGTCTTTTACCCTGACGTCGTTAGTCTTTATCGCGCTGCCCTCTATCATGGATGTAACAAATATTTCAGCCTTGCCGTTATTATTTATATCCATGACATCTATTGACAGATGCCTTTCAGGGATGTTCCCCGATATGCTCCATAATTCCTGCAGGTCCTCTTTTAAATTATAAATGCTTATATTTTTACCGTCGCTCACGACAAGTTCCGTAATGCCGTTGTTATCAACGTCACCGGCCGCTATAAGCTGGCCCCCGGCAAGCTTGTAGCTTCCCCAAGGCTCCTTGTTTGATAATGAAGAGGTCAAAAACTCCTCCGCGGGAGCAAGCATATTGACTGCGCCGCCTGCAGCTTCTTCTATGTCCGCGAACATCTTTGCGTCTTCTGTCCAGTACAATCTCGTAGTTATAAATTTCTTTTCATCTTTAAAAGACGTTGAAAACAGGAGCATCACTTCAGCGCCGAGCCCTTTTGCAAGTTTCACTAAATCTTCCGTGCTGCTGGACGGAGCGTATGATTCCAGAATTTCAAAACGTCCTGAATCTTTTATCGCGCTATAAAAATCCTCGGACAATTTCCAGTCTGATTTCTTATCCTGAAAAAATGCGAGTTTTACCTTTGATGTTGAAATCCTGATGGTGTCTCCGGCTTTTACGTCGCCCTGAACTATAGAACAGGCATATAATCCTTCACCCTGCTTTTCGTCCTTAACCTCGACTGTCCCCGTAAAGTCTTCCATGTCCGCGATCAACTCATTTGTTATGGGATGATAAAAAGGTCTGCCCTTCCTGAAAACTGAAAAACGCATTCCCTTATTAACGCTCACTTCACCGTCCAGCCTTATCCTCACAACTCCGTCTGCAACATCCGTAACAACACCGCTGACCGGACTAAAATAAGCAAGGACCGTCTCTTTTAAGCTTTTTACGGGATTGTCCGCTTCTGTGTTTTGAGGAGCGGCCTCAGACGCCGGCGTACAAAAGCAGGAAAAAACAATCAAGACAATAAATGCAATACAATTTTTTTTCATAAGTTTTCTTCCGTAACCGGGGAATATTATAACTTATTCCAGTGTAAATTGAATTATGGTCCTGCAAACAAATATCCTGCAGGTCTGTCACTCCCGCTTGTCGGGAGTCCTTCCGTAAGAAAGATTCCGGACAAGCCAACAGTAGGCCGGACGGAGCCGCCGGAATGACAGGACAAATGTCTGCATTGGACATTAGATTTACAGCTTTCAAAAACTGACAGCCTTCAATGGCTAACGCAGGGCCGGCATTTTCCCCAATAAGTATTTTAAGTCCTCGTCCTCAAACTTCAAACCGCCGCCGAAATAGATTCCTCTACGGCTGGAATTCAGGAAATTATCAACGCCCGTACTTACGAAAAGAAACCTGAATATCCTGTAATCAACTCCAGCTCTTGCGTGCGCCCGCCTGGCATCCGCTTCCTTCGCGCTCAAATCCCATAAGTCGAATTTGGCCCTGCCCCTGTCTTCGTTAAAAAAGAAGTCTGCTCCAAAGCCGAAGGTATTTTCCGTCATTCCGATCCTGAGCGCAAGGTCTTTAAACCGTTGTGCGTATTGTGCTGAAAACTCGATTTTACTTGTCACTTCCTCCTCGGTTGTAGTGACTGCGTTTATCGTTTTATCGGTTTCTACTACAGAGCCCTTCGGATCTGTTATAACGCCTAAAATATAGTATTTGTCATTTTTGGGCTGTAGCGTGAGGTCAAAGTATCCTTTCCATTCCGCCTCACCCGTGTTGTATTCGGTATGGAAATCCAGGAAGGTCCTCATCCCGCTTGCGACGTCAAGCGACTTGCCCACCTCATCCGAAACCTTGCTCAGGGAGGTGTAGAGCTTTTCATCCTTTACAAGCTTGCCGAGGGTCCCCTCTCCGCTCTCTATCTTCCGGGCAATCTCGGTCACCGACTTTGAACCGGTCCTCAGATTCTCCATGCTCTCCTTAAATGCGTATCTGTTTTCCTCCACTACTTCTTTTAAATCATTTACAAGCTTGCTCATATCATCTAAAAGCTTCGGCCCCTTGTCTCCCAGGTTCTTCCCTACCTTGCTCATATCGTCTACGAATCCCGGGCCCTTTTCAGAAAGCGCCTTTGTGAATATTTCAAGCTGGGCGATTATCTTGCGCAAAGAATCCTTGTTCTCTTTTGAGATTTGCTTTACGTCGCGGGTGATGTCCCTGAGATCATGAATCGTCTCCGTAAGCGACTGCCTCTCTTTTTCTCCAAAAACATTTTTCAGATTTTCCGCAAGGTCGCTGATATATGACGCAGCGGATGTCATCTTTTTCGCAAGCTCTTCAATATCGGCAGCGTGTGTAATATCCGTTATCGTATCGCCTGATTTCAGAAGCGGTTGATCAGGGGTGCCTCTTGAGAGGGCAAGATACCGGTCGCCGAGAAGACCTGACATCTTCAAAGACGCCCTTGTATTTTTGTACAGCTTAACGTCAGGATTTATGATGAGCGTGAGCCTTGCCTTGCCGTCCGTAAGAACAATCTTTTCAATTATCCCGACGTCAACGCCTGCAAGTTTAACATGAGACCTTTCATCAAGACCGCTTGCGTCATCAAATTCAGTGTAAAGTTTGTATCCCTTCTCCCACATAAAAGGCATTCTCCCGACCTTGAAAGTCATATACGAGAGAATAATGATTACCATGATTGCAAAAATCCCGACTTTCAGTTCTGCGGATACGTTTTTCATATTATTTCAATAAAGGAATTTTTCATTATTGATTATTTAGTGTCTGTCCATAATTGCTATTTATTAATTTTGTCATGCCCGAAGTCTTTAATCGGGCATCCAGAACTTATTTAAAAAACTGGATTCCCGCTCAACAGACTGCGGCAATGACGGTAAATGGACACATTCTATTTATTGATAATTGCTCATCGCCTTTCAATCCCTTCAAGATGTATTGGCCCCACGGCCCTGCCTTCAATGAATTGCCTGACAACAGGGTCCGAAGTATTTTTGATCTCCTCTGTCTTTCCCCTGGCGATAATCACACCATTATAAAGCATGGCAATCGTATCTGCAATCTTGTACGCGCTCTTCATGTCGTGTGTAATCGCAACGGACGTTACATTTAATTTTTCTCTCATCTCTATGATGAGGTCGTTAATTGCGTCGGCCATGATCGGGTCCAGTCCCGTGGTGGGTTCATCATAGAGGAGTATCTCCGGTTCCATTGCAATTGCCCTCGCAAGGCCCACCCTTTTGCGCATGCCTCCGGACAGTTCTGAAGGCATCACGTCCTCAATACCGACAAGGCCCACCATTTTGAGTTTTTGAACGGCGGCCTCTTTTATATCAGTATCGGACATATGCGTATGACGCTTTAAGCCGAACCCTACATTCTCCCACACGCTCATGGAATCAAATAACGCGGCAGCCTGAAACAGCATCCCGAACTTTTTCCTGATTTCATTCAGATCATCTGCATTAAGCTGCGACAGGTCGGTCGAGTCAATTATCACGGTCCCCCTGTCCGGTTTCAAAAGTCCGATGATATGCTTAAGCAGCACGCTCTTGCCTGAGCCGCTGCCGCCGATCACAACAACGCTCTCTCCCTTTTCAACTTTCAGATTCACGCCGCGCAGGACTTCCTTGCCTTCAAAGGATTTATATATGTCAACAAGCTCTATCATCAGAACAGCCACGACGACAGGAAATAGTCGGATATAAGGATGGTCATTGACGACGCAACCACAGCTCCGGTTGTCGCGCGCCCGACGCCTTCAGCCCCGCCTCTCGTGTAAAAACCCTTGTAACAACTGATAAGCGTAAAGGCCGCGCCGAAAAAACATGCCTTGGTCAGCCCGTTGTATATATCATGCATTTCAAGGTAATCCCATGTGGCCCTCAAGTAAGCCTTTGAGCTTGCGCCAAGAAGAACAACTGTAACAAAATAACCTCCTATGATCCCTACTATATCGGTCACAATAGCAAGTGCGGGGAGCATTATCATGCCGGACAAAAATCTCGGGACGACCAGATATTTCACCGGGTTTGTCGCAAGCGTCTCAAGGGCGTCAATCTGTTCGGTGACCTTCATTGTGCCCAGCTCTGCCGCCATAGCGGCGCCCGCACGCCCTGTGACAATCAACGCTGAAAGGACCGGGCCGAGTTCTCTCGTCATTGAAAGCGCGACTACGGAGCCAACAAGCCCCTCTGCTCCGAAACGCTTGAAACCCGTGAAGCTTTGAAGCGCAAGCACCATGCCGGTAAACACCGCCGTGACCAGGACCACAGGCAGCGAATTAACGCCTATCTCCTGCATCTGCTTTAAAAGGTTTCTTATCTCAAAGGGAGGCTTGAATATTTCTTTAAAAACGGAATAAAGGAGAAGCATGCACCTGCCGATGCCTTCAACAGGCTTCTCTATGAGAGCGCCAAAGAGTTCAATAAGTTTTAAAAGCATTTTATGGGAATTGATTATACGATATTTTGAAGGTTCTTGAAAGCAGGAAATCAATAATACGACGCGAATCTCCGCATCCTAACATTTTCAATAATACTGAGCGCAAGGAAATTGGAGAGCAGGGCTGTCCCGCCGTAGCTCATCAGAGGCAAAGGGATGCCGACGACGGGCATTAATCCGAGCGTCATCCCGACATTGACAATGAAATAAAAAGAAAACATATACGTCACTCCGAGGGCGAGATAAGTCCCTTCAATGTCCCTTGACTGTTTTGCGGTCTCAAACCCGCGCCATATGATAAACAGATAACTCGTGAACAGGACCAGGCTGCCGATAAATCCCCATTCTTCAGCGAATATTGAAAAGATGAAATCCGTATGGTTCTCAGGCAAAAACCTGTAAGGCCCCTGAGTGCCTCTCAGGTATCCTTTGCCAAGAAAACCGCCTGCCCCGATGGAGACCTTCGATTGAGCTACATGATAACCGATACCCTGAGGGTCCACCTGCGGGTCAATGAATGCGATGATCCTGTTTTTCTGGTAATCTTTTAATCCGCCCCAGAGAAATTTACCTGCTACAGGCGTGGCTATCAGGCCGATGACAACAACTGTAATGAGTATCTTTTTTTCGATCCCCACGGTCAAGACCATTGCGGTAAAGATGAATATTAAAATCAGCATGGTCCCAAGGTCCGGCTGTTTCAGTATAAGAATTGCGGGAAAAATGAGAAAGCCGGCCAGCATCCTCAGCAGTTGCTTTGATCCGAGTTTGATTCCCTGTTCCAGGCCGGAAAGATAACGCGCAAGGGCCCCGACAAAAAAAAGCTTGAAAAACTCCGAAGGCTGAAATGACAAAAACCCGAGGTTGATCCATCTCTGCGCTCCCATGCCTTTTCTCCCGGCGATAAGAACAAATACGAGAAGGACAACACCCAGTATGTAAAATATATGGGCAAACCTGACAAGCCACCTGTAATCAAAGATCAGCATGAGAGAAAAGCAGACAAGACTGAGAATGATCCAGTTAAGCTGCTTCAGGTAAAAAGGATGCTGTTCGGCCTCAAGCAAAGGTCTTGTGGCGCTGAAGATCGTCATTAATCCTATCAGGGCCAGTATAATAACCATAAGCAGAAAACCCCAGTCAAAATCTTTCAATAACCTGCGGTCTATCATTTATTCGCAATTCCTAATTCGCAATTCCTAATTTTTGAATTTTATCCGGCGTTCGGCTTTGCCTGTTCCTGATTTTCCGGGACCTGCTCCTCCTGCTTCTGCTCCCCGGTATTCTGGTTTTCCTGCTCCACGTCCTCGCTGTCTTTCTTCGGAGGATTGAAGTATGTCTCTATCACCCTCTTTGCTATGGGCGCGGCAGTGGAGCCGCCGTGGCCGCCGTGCTCAACAAAGACGGATACGGCTATCTCCGCATTATATTGAGGAGCAAAGGACACAAACCATGCATGGTCCTGAAATTCATCAGGGAGGTATTTCCCTTTTACAGCTCCTCCGATGACCTGTGCAGTGCCTGTCTTACCGCCGATACTGACAATACCTGAACGCGCAGCCCTGCCGGTGCCTCCGCCTTCATAGACAACGCCGATAAGTCCCCTTTTGACTAATTCAACGTACTCCGGATTTATATCCGCAACACTCTCAGGCTCCGCTTCAATGTCTTCATCCTTTACAAGATGCGGCTTAAACAGCTTCCCTCCGTTTACCACCGCAGCCATCATCCTGGCCATCTGTATCGGCGTAACGGAAAGATACCCCTGTCCAATCGCGACACTGAGCGTCTCGCCCTGATACCATTTTTCTTTCCTGGCTTTGAGTTTCCATTTAGTGGAGGGAACAAGCCCTGACGCCTCGCCGTCAAGCTCAATCCCCGTGGGCCTGCCGAGCCCTAATGCCGAGGCATACTTGGCAATCGTGTCTATGTTTATCCTCTTTCCGATTTCATAAAAATACACGTCGCATGATTCAACAATCGCCCTGTGGAGGCTGACACCTCCGTGCCCACCGTCTTTCCAGCATCTGAAGACCCTTCCAAAGGTAGTTGCTCCGCCGCAAAAAAACGGCGTGCTCTCCGTAACGGTCCCCTTTTCAAGGGCGGCAAGCGCAGTAACTATTTTGAAGGTTGAGCCTGGAGGGAAATGGTTCTGTATCGCCCTGTTCATCAAAGGTTTCCTCGGGTCGTTAAGCAGCTCTTTCCAGTCCTTTGAATTTATGCCTCCGACAAAGAGATTAGGATTAAATGAAGGGGCGCTGACCAGCGCTAATACCTCGCCGGTATCGGCCTTGACGGCAACTACGGCTCCGGACTTGTCTTCAAGCGCTTTCTCGGCTTCTGACTGAACATTGATGTCAAGGGTGAGTTTGATATCATTGCCTCTTACAGGCTTCTGTATCCTTACAAATTTAATTACATTACCAAGCGCGTCGACCTCTACAATCTTCTTGCCGGGTGTGCCTCTCAGTGTGCTGTCATATCTTTTCTCAATTCCAAACTGCCCTATATAGTCCTGCCTGGGGACATCGCTGTATTCCGGAGTGCTTAATTGTTTCGGGGTGGGATTACCGAGATAACCCAGGACGTGACTCGCTGTTTGCCCGTAGAGATATTCCCTGGCGCTCGTCACTTCCACCTGCAGCCCCGGAAAATCAATCTTCTTTGCCTCTATCTTTGCGACTTCTTCAAATGAGACATCCTGCCTTAGTTTAATGGCTTCAAAAGGGTTCTCAGTCGCCCTGGCCCGCTTCTTAATTTCCTCTGCTGTAAGCACTACAAGCTTTCCCAGCTCTGAAAGAATTTCATAATCCTTCGGTATGTCCTCTTTGACGATTGACACGTCAAAAGACATGACGTTTTTCACAAGGGGATTATCATTCCTGTCATAGATCACACCTCTTGGCGCGGGGACATCAACGACCCGCAGCCTGTTGCGCTCATCAAGCTTTTTGTATTCGCTGCCCTTTATTACCTGAAGGTGCCAGAGCCTCAGGACGAAGATGCAGAATATACAGAGCAGGACATAGAAAGCAGTGTTTATTTTTTTGTCCATATCATCTCTTCCACTTTCTTCTCTCCCTGTTAAACACCGGGAACATTACCAGCGCGGCCAGAATAGTGTATATAACTTCCATCACTGAAATGCCCCAGGGCCTGTCGGCAAATGACACTTTTGAAAAGGTCTCAAAACATATGTGCACCAGAAATATATTGACCACTGAAAATATTGCGATTGTTATAGCGCTGATCGTTGCATTCCATTCAAATAAATTTTCCCTGACCGCGCTTATAAGAAACGCGGCAATGGACTTGCTGATAATATGAGGACCGAAAATAAACCCGTTTGCGGTATCGATCAGGATGCCTGTCAATGCGCCGTAAGTTACGCCTTTGACCTGCCCGTACCTCACTGAGTAAAAACATACAAGCACGAGCGCGAGGTCCGGTTTTATGCCGTGGAAGAATATGGACTGTGCTGTTAGCGCAAGATAAGCAAGGATGATGTAAATTAACAACGGCTTCATCTCTTCAGCACCACGACCTCTTCGACAGTATTTAAATTCTGTGCCGGCATTACTTCGATCATCTGAAATACATCTCCGCCTTCCCTGTCGACAGAGCTTACCGTCCCCACCAGAAGACCTTCAGGGAATATGCCGTCAAGCCCTGATGTTATCACGTTCTCACCCTCCACAACCTCAAAATCCTTTGAGACATATTTCAGGTTACATTTATTGTCCCCGCTTCCCTCCAATATGCCCTCCACCCTTGAGGTTTCCATCCTGACGGAAACGGACGAATTGACGTCGGTTATTTGTATAACGTCGGCCTTCTCATTAAAGACCCTGTGGACCCTTCCTACAAGCCCGAGAGGAGTGACTGCGACCATGTCCTTTGCAATGCCGCTGCTCAGTCCTTTGTTTATCCATAAAATATGAAACCAGTTGGTCGGGTCTCTTGCAAAAACCTCGGCGGCCGCAACATAATCAGGCCTTTCGGATTTCAACTGCAGGATGCCCCTGAGCCTCTCATTTTCAGATTCCGCCTCTTTGAATTTTGTCCCTTCTTCTTCACATTTACTCAGTCTGGAGAGAAGTCTTTTCTCATCATCATCCCCCAAGAAAGGAATATATTTCACCGCTTTTTTCAGGAATGAGCCGGACTGTTCAAGGACTTTCAGAGGATACAGGGTGAAATCAGTGATGCGTCTTTCACCCTGGATGCCCTGATAAGTGAGCAGGGCAAATATGAGGAGAATAAAGAGGGCGAAGAGAATAAATTTTTTCTTATGCATCTTAATGTATAAAAGAGAGGCGGCTGTTCTGCCTCAAACAAAACTCTATATCAAACCCGGAGGTGTCATTCCCGCGAAAGCGGGAATCCAGATATGAAAGACTGGATTCCGGGTCAAGCCCGGAATGACGAATATTCCAACTTCTGAGCTTTCTATTATCAAAACGTGACCCTTCTTAAAATATCCAGTTCATCAAGCACCTTGCCGACGCCTCTGGCTACAGCAGTGAGAGGGTCTTCAGCAACTGTCACGGGAAGTCCTGTCTCGTGCTTCAACAGCATATCCAGCCCTCTTAAGAGCGCCCCGCCGCCGGCAAGTATAATTCCCCTGTCGACGATATCCGAGGCAAGTTCAGGGGGCGTATTTTCAAGGGCGACCTTAATCGCATTTATTATAACGGTAACATTTTCGCTCAGGGCCTCCCTGATTTCATCTTCATAGATCGTGACGGTCTTTGGAATACCTGAAACAAGGTCCCTCCCCTTTACTTCCATGCTCCTGTTTTCTTCATCAACCTTGAAAGCGGAACCGATCTGTTTTTTGATAAGCTCCGCGGTCCTTTCGCCGATGAGGATCCTACCCTTGTTTTTAATATGGTTTACTATGGCCTCATCCATCTTGTCGCCGCCCATTCTCACGGCCTTGCTGTATACAACGCCGTGCAAAGAGATGACAGCAACGTCGGTGGTCCCGCCGCCGAGGTCGACGATCATGTTGCCCACCGGCTCTCCGATCGGCAAACCCACGCCTATTGCGGCAGCCATCGGCTCTTCTATGAGATAGATCTCGCGCGCGCCGGAGGCCTGTGCAGCGTCTTTAACAGCGCGCTGTTCAACCTGCGTAATGCCTGAGGGCACTCCTATGGCGATCCTCGGAGATACGAAACTCTTTCTGTTATGGACCTTTCTGATGAAATATTTAAGCATCTCGCCTGTCTTGTCGAAATCAGCGATAACGCCGTCTTTCAGCGGTCTCATTGCTATTATATTGGCAGGCGTTTTGCCTAACATCTTCTGCGCCTCAAGGCCTACTGCGATCACCCGGTCCTTCTGTATAGCGACCACAGAGGGTTCATTGCAGACAATTCCTTTGCCTTTCACAAACACCAGGGTATTGGCCGTGCCAAGGTCTATTGCAAGGTCATTTGAAAACCATCCAAGAATTTTATGAAACATTTAATCCTCCCGTTTCTCTTCTACAACATGTGTCTTTGCAAGTTCGTCGCCGACTCTCATGCCCTTTTCACTTCCCACGAGGACCAGGCTTTCAAAAAGCACAACGACTGCAATAACTATGAAAGAAAATATCCAGCCTATCAAAGGAATCACGTTTAAAATCCCGACCAGCATAAATCCGGCGCCGAAGGGGAAATTCCTGATAATTGATTCCTTGAAACTGCAGGCCCTGACCTTATCGGTATTATGATAAATGATCACCCTGAGTCCTATTAACTTCTTGCCGGCGCTCCTGCCGTCAAAAAGTCCGTCGGCTATCAAAAGATATGTCAGCCCGGCAAAAAAACCAACCTTCGGTATCGCCACATACAGCGCTGCAACAATGATAAAGTCAATGGTCCTGGCTATTATCCTGTTTAACAGCCCCGCTTTTCCTGACTCTTTTGGCCCGCTGACTGGTTGATCAAAAAGGGACTCGGAGACGTTCATTTTTAAATTCCATAAATAGTAGCAGATAGACTGTTTTATTTCAAGAAACAGTATAATTTGAAAGCCCTGAAATTAGCAATGAATGAAAAGTTTGATACAAAATATTGACAATGTATTTGGATATGATATTATTCATTATGAATCCTTATCAGGAAGGAGGTGAAGACGGGATGAAGAAACCTTTGAGCAAAAAAGCGCTTTTAAAAGAGGCTGACTTCTGGGACAACCTTAAGAAAGTAGCAAAAGAAAATCCTGGCAGGTTATGCCACAAGTGAAAGGGCTGAAAAAGCTGATAGTTGCTGGTCCAGCAACTGAAAAAGCAGATATGGCAGGTACGCTCGGAGGATTTCTTCGGAAGAGACGTCTGCCATATTTGCTCAAAAATCTCTTCCTGAACAAGACCTATGTCAATTAACCACGCCTTTGATTTTTTCATACAATGGCATCTTACCGAAAAATGTAATCTCCGCTGCAAGCACTGCTATCAGACGGACAGGAACATGGACGAGATGTCATTCTCCGAGATATGCAGCACAATCGATGAGGTGTCTGATACCTTAAATGAATGGGAAAAAAACTATGGGGTAGATTTCTCTCCGAGTTTCAACATAACCGGCGGAGAGCCTTTTCTGCGCAAAGATTTATTTGAAATCCTCTCAAGACTCAGCTCTCAGGGATTTGGTTTATACCTGCTTACAAACGGGATTCTTATTGATGCCAAAAAGGCAAAAAAATTATTTGACCTCGGAGTAAAGGGAGTGCAGGTCAGCGTCGAAGGGACTGAAGAGATACATGAATCGATAAGAGGCAAAGGTAGTTATTCCGCTTCCATGAAAGGCGTCAGGCATCTCCTTGATGCAGGGCTGAAAGTGACACTAAATGCCACACTGTCTTCTTTTAATGCTGACAGCTTTATGGATATGATCGAACTGTCGTCAAACCTCGGCGTGCACAAGCTCGGTTTCTCAAGACTCGTTCCCTCAGGCAGGGGAGAATTAATGTTAAAAGAAATGCTGGCGACCGGCACAGTGAAGGCCCTCTATGAAAAAATATTTTCAACTGACACGGGCCCGCTTGAAATAGTGACAGGCGACCCGGTAGCTTCACAGTTGAGAGACCAATCTGATAACAGCGACCTTGGGGACATCCCCACTGGAGGCTGCGCCGCTGGAATATCGGGGCTTACCATTCTCCCTGACGGCACACTTGTCCCGTGCAGGAGGCTGCACGTTCCCATAGGCAATATAAGAAAAGATTCGTTGAGGGAGGTATGGGCTACCTCGGATGTCTTAAACGCCCTGCGTGACAGAAATAGTTATAAAGGGAAATGCGGCACATGCAAGAGATGGGCTGAGTGCCGGGGATGCAGGGCCATCGCGTACGCCTATCCAACGGCAAATGGAGAACACGATATCCTTGCGGATGACCCGCAATGCTGTATTGAGTAACTCGAAAATGTTTTTGCTATGGAAATAACAAATGGAAATTTGCCACGAATGCACTCGAATCAACACAAATGAATTAGACAATTCAAATGGTGAGAAATTTTGATTTATTTTATGTTCGTGTCAATTCGTGATTATTCGTGGCTGAAATAATATTTAAACTAAGGAGGAACACAATTATGTCTAAATGGAAGATCGATCCGGACCACTCGGTAGCTGCATTTAAAGTGCGTCATATGATGGGCGCTTATGTCCACGGCCAGTGCAATAAACTTTCGGGCGAGGTCAATTTCGACCCGGCTGATATAAGCAAAACATCTGTTGCGCTGGAGATTGACGTTGCCGGCATTTACACTGGAATTCAGAAACGCGATGACCATCTCAGGAGTGAGGAGTTCTTTGACGTTAACAAATATCCCAAGATGACCTTCAAAAGTTCTAAGGCCGAAAGGACAGGTTTTAACGCCTGCAAGGTAACAGGAGATTTGAGTATCCACGGAATTACACGTCCGGTAACAATAGAGGTTGATTTTTTCGGCCCTGTGAAAAGCCCGTTCGGAGACACAACCATGGGCCTTACCGGAAAGGTCACGATCAACCGTGAAGACTTCGGTTTAACATGGAATGTGCCGATGGACAATGGCGGCCTGATCGCCGGCAAAGAAGTTAAGATCTCAATGAATATAGAGACGGACCTGGTTTCGTAAAAAGTGGTGTAAACCTGACCGGGTCACTTGATGGTTATGCTGCCGACCATGCCTTCTTCCGTATGCCCTTTTACCGTGCATTTAAGGTCATTCGTTGTGATTGCTTTTACCGGCACGAACCACCATTCGGCTGTTCCCCCGGGGTAGACTTCAATCTCTGAAATAATGCCTTTTATCTCGGCAATAGTTTTTCCGTCCGGTCCAAGGACCTGCGCCTTTCTCGTAAACACAGCGCGCGCCAGGGTTTCCGAGCTGAAGTAGTGGGCTGACGGGCTTGGATTGTGCAGGACAAGCTTATAAAGCTTCCCTGTTTCAAGCTCGATCGTTGCAGGAAAAAAACGGAGCGAGTTGTCTTTGTCTCCAAGCTGGACCTTTACCTCCACCGGCGTCTGCGCAGTCATGTCACCTGCTGCCGCCGCCGTGCGAATACCTGCAAAACCAATCACCATTACAAACATTAAACCAGGAAATAGCATCTTCATATCATCCTCCTCGTCTGCTTTTGTTCTTATAAAGAATATAGTTGATCCTGAAGACATTGACAAGAGTTACTAATGAGTTCATTAGTAAAGCCACGTATAATTTCATCCGTCATGCCCGAAGTTCTTAATCGGGCATCCAGTTCCTCTGACTGTCTGGATTCCCGCTTACTGACTGCGGGAATGACAAACAATGTGGCTTTACTTATGACCCCTTAGTATGTCCCCAGAAGCCGTTGCTGTAAAAGGTCTTCGCAGTTGCGACGTCCATCAAGCACGGCGTGAATGAAAACGGTTTTGCCTCTCATTTCATAGATGATGCGGTAGGGTTTAAAGAATATTTCTCTGAAATCGGATATCCCCCACCGTTGCAGCTCAGGAGGGAAGCTGCCCCGCGCAGGCATTGTTTCAAGCGAGGTCATTGCTTTATGTATATTGTCGAGCAACTGCTCTGCCTTTGCAGGGGAATCATTAGTCGCAACATAGCGGTAACTTGCGTAAAGGTCTTCTGATGCAATATTATCAACGCGGACTTCGTACTTCATGGCTTTTCGGCAGAGCGTATCTTCTTTTTTAATTCTGCAAAGGCCTGACGCATCGGCTTATGCCTGCCTTCAAGCATGTCCTTTCTTCCCATTGCCAGCAGCTTCAGCATAGCCATGCTTTCGCGGTCTTTTTCATATTCTTTTAAGTCCTGGATTATTACCCGCGCTTCTCCGTTTACGGTTACAATAACAGGGTTGCCGGTTTTGGATATTTCGCTGATTATCTCCGAGGCGTGAGCTTTGATGTGGCTTATAGGTTTGACGGCTGTGCTAAGTTTCATTGTAGTCTCCTTGGAAAGGTCTTAATAAAGTCTTTATTCAAGTCTACAGTCAAAGCATGTAACTTGCAACTCAAGCAATTATCGCCTGTTGTACTTCACCGCGTTGTCCTTGGAAAGGTCGATGGGGTATTTCTTTTCATTGAGGGCGATCTTGGCGAGGACTTCTTTTTCGATGTCGATATTCAATTTATCGGCGAGGCGGACGAGGTAAATAAAGACATCCGCAATTTCCTCTTTCACCTGCGTGATTTCCTTTTCCGAATTGACAATATTCTTTGACTGCTCTTCTGTCAGCCACTGAAAGATCTCAAGCAGTTCAGCAGCCTCTGCGGCAAGCGCCATCGAGAGGTTCTTCGGGCTGTGGAACTGGTCCCAGTTTCGGTCTTCGGCGAACTTGCGGAGTTTTTGCTGGATGTCAGAGAAGTTCATTTTTTTCATTTGATTTTATTGCCTCCAGTATTGGCGCAATCAACCCGTGACAAAATATCACGACTTCACTTCCTTCTTCTTTGAGTCCTTGTTTCAACTTCCTCCAATATGTTCCCGCATCAGCTCTTTCTGTCAGCGCCCCACATACATCAACAACGGAAAAATACCATTCGTCATTGTGCCAGGTCCGCCTGATTTTCCTGCTTCCGAAAACTACGATGTTATTTTGTTCCATTATTTCTTCCCCTATTCATTCTTTTCCCTCCACAATCTCAATCTCTTCAGGCGTGAGGCCGTAGAGCGCATAGACCATTTCGTCGATCTGTTTTTTGAGGGCGGAGGTGTCAGCGTTCTTGTCTTCCCCTCTATCAAGTCGGTACGACTCGATTCCGAGAGGGATTGAGGGGTGTGTTGCTTTTTGGCGGCGAGGATTTGGTCGACGAGGGTGATGAAGGGTTGCTGGAGCATAACGAACCGGCCTCTATTTTGTTCTCAAATCTAAAAGTTCTTTCAATACTGTTTCCAATAAGGTTACATCCTGAGGGGAGAGTTTGCCTATTTTCTTCAAAACAAGGGTTTGCTCTATTGTTGATATAACAGGTTTAATGGCAGACGGTTTTAATAATCCGGCATCCTGCCAATTTTGTATCAAGCATTCTGCAACTCCAATAGTCTTTTCTGTCTGGCTTGTTATTGCCATAATAACGATATCTGATGAATATTGATTATATGCAGTAGAACTGATAACAACAGCAGGGCGTTTCTTCGTTCTGGTTTGATCGCTGAACGGAAACGGAACAAGAACTACATTGCCCTTTTCATAGGCTGTCATAAACCGCATCCTCCTCATTGTCCCAGATTTTTTGGAACGATGATGCAGATAAAGACTGTGCGGCTTGAGCAAGGACTGACTTCTCTCTCCTGCTCTCTAAGAACATCATAAAATCGTAAACCTCTGCAGCAAGATGCTCCGGCAGATTGTCAACCTCTTTTTTGATCATATCTTTAACAGTCATTTTACACCCTCCTGTCAATGAATTATTTTACCCCTTCCCCTCAACAATCGCAATCTCTTCCGGCGTGAGGCCGTAGAGGGCATAGACCATTTCGTCGATCTGTTTTTCGAGGGCGGTGGGGTCTTTCTTTTTCATGCCTTTGATCCTGATGGCTTGTTATCCTTGCGTGCATCCACAAGGATAATATACGGGTCATTGGTCATATTCAAGGCTTTCATGGTTCGCTGCACTTTGTCGAACTCCTGTTTTGAAAAATAAAAGATAACCTTGTATCCCTTGTCGGCATCGCTTGCCTTCTTGTAAATCTCAAGCTGCCTTTGTAAATTTCTACTGAGCTGAGAATTGCCGGCAAGTTTAAACTCAACAAGGGTCTTATCTTTACTGCCGCGTGAGGCTTTGAAATCAACGGGACCTCGGCCATCATTTACTTCGCGGCTAACATCAGACGGAGTGGCAAACCACGTCAACCTGAAAAGAATATGAATATCATCTTCTTTTGCAACAGGTTTACCTTTATGGTAGAAAATCTTATACCCGCCCTTGTTCTCGATTACATCTTTCAGAAACTCTATTCGCTTCAAGGACTCCTCTGCAGTATTGCCAGTGACGGAATAAAATGCCGACTTCTGTGATAGAAGGTTTACCAATGAGCCAAATTGATCGACATAGACCATTCTTGAATCAATCACATCCAAAGAGCTTTTCTTTGCGGCCTCGTCGCCGTGTTCCTCTTTGTATTTGATAAAATAATCAATTACTTCTGGAAACTTCAGGGCAGTCGCAGCGGCTGCTTTATGTTCATCTTTCGTTGTTGGCTTTTTCGGTAAAACAGAGCGGAAATAATTATTTATCTGCGCGCGCAATTGATCATTCTCTATCGCTTGTGGAATTCTGTCAAACTGTCTGAAGAAGTCCGGCTTATTAATCCATGTCTCATCCTTGGTGAGGATCTCTTTCGGACTGAGCAAAACATACTTATCCTTAAAGACTGGAAGGTCAAAAACATCGGACTGCCATGATTCCGTTTCATAATTGAAGCTGACACGCTCAACAGCCATTTCCCTTCTCAAAGATTTATCGATGTACTTCGTTGCAAAGGTCTCGGTATATTTCAGAAGGAACTCTTTGATAAGGTTAGTAGTGAAATCGCTTATCGTATCTTTACCTACGCCCTCTTTAATGAGGCACAGCTTTTCAAGATGACTACCTTTAGTCACCTTCTCTGATCCGAAGTCTGTGAACAGATTCCGGAGATTATCATTAAGTGCCCGAGCGAATTCTTTTCCAAGACCACGGCCTGTATTGCCCGAAGCACAGAACCCGAGCCAATTCTCCTTGACCTCTGAAAAGTGATACCAGGACTTTAAGAGCCCTGTGCTAACAGGCCCGGCAGTGGATTTATCCTTCAGAAACCGCAAGTAATTGATTATGTCATCATGGAGTTGCCGGTATTCTTTCTTTTTGCTGTTAAAGAGAAGAAAGGGGTCTATAAAAAGCGGCAGGTCAGTGACAAGGGAGATATTAAATGCCCCGTATTTATCGAGGACTTCGGTGGATACCTCAAAGATGTTGGAGAAATATAAGTGCATTCTTATTCCATTACTTCATAAAGCCATCGATACTTTGCCTTAGTATAAACCTGTCCATTAGCGGTACAGCGAACGAGTATTTCCCGTGTCTGTTTTTATAAATAAGCCCCGCGTTCGTTAATGATGACAACATCTGGTTAGCATGACTGCCGCTGAAAGGGTTTGACAGGCGCCTTTTTGATTCTGCGACAACCTCCTGTACTGTAAACTCCTCCTGACAATTACTTAAGCTTGCAATTACTGCAAGCAATTCTCTCTGTCTATCAGTGGCCTTTGCCCATCTGCCGGAGAAAAAGTCTTTATCAAGCTTCATGATTATTTCTTCCATAGGGACCGACGGCTGTTTTCCTCCGGAAACCTTCTGCAAAAAAACATCATACACCTCTCTGCAGATAAACTGAATAAAATACGGGTATCCGCCCGATTCCTTAACAACAAGCTTGATAGACTCCTCGTTAAATTTTATCGGACACTTTGCATCTTCAATCGGCTTAATTATAGCGTCTCTGCTTTCGGGGTCGCTTAACTTGTCGAGGAATACAACTCTGAACATCCTTTCGGAAAAAGTCCGCGCCTCCACCAGTTTAGGGAAAAGAGTCGGCAAACCTGTTAATATCAACATGAACGGAATATTTTTTTTCTGGATTGATTGAAAAACATCCAACAGAAGAGAAAGAGGATATTGCTCCTTTTCGGCATGGTCGGTCATTGTCTGCGCCTCATCGTAGGCAAAGATTATCCCTCGAATCTTGTAAGGTGCAAGGCTTTTCCAGACAAGCTCAAAAATCCCCTTCAGCTTATCCGATACCAGGCCGGGAATTGATTTGAAAATATCTATTAAGGTGTTGTAATTAAGCTTATGGTCGATAAAGGACTTTTCAGAAGCAAAGCCCATAGTCGTTTTTTCTTCCCTCTTGATAGTAATGCTTGAGGTCACAACAGAAAGATCGGTAAGAAGCCGTAGTGCAATTGTCTCTTCGGTAACACTTGCAGATTCCGATAAATCCGTACCTACCCATAACCACTTCCTTTCTATGGCCAACGGTTTAAATTTATCCAAAAGAACGGTCTTGCCGACGCCTCTTAGTCCTGTAAGCACCATATTGTCAAGAATAGTCGTCTGTTCCAGAAGCTGAAGAAATTCTTTAGTCTCTTTCTCGCGGCCTGCGAGATAGGGCGGCATATGCCCCGCGCCAGGTTTAAATGGATTTGTAAAAGGTTGGTTTTGCATATTTAGCCCTCCAAACGGTAAATGCTAAATTTATTCATTAGTGTAAAGTTAGCATTTCAAGCTAATTTAGTCAAGGCCCTTGTCGGCCCTAATTCTTCCCTTCCACAATCGCAATCTCTTCCGGCGTGAGGCCGTAGAGGGCATAGACCATTTCGTCGATCTGCTTTTCGAGGGCGGAGGTGTCGGCGATGGGCAATTCCCCCTTAGAAAAGGGGGATGTAGGGGGGGGGGTTCTTTGCAGCGAGGATTTTATCCATCAGACTTAACCATTATAATCAACATCATATCTTTTCTCATTTGATTTTATTTTTTATTGGTAGATAGTTCTGTTTGCTTACAATGCTTCTGCACAACTCCTTTTCCGTTTCTTTCCGTGCTATGCCTGCCACACTTCCTCCGCGCCTGGCCACCTTTTTACTTTTCTTGAAGGTGTCAGGTTTTTCCTTGTATGATATTTCAGTAGTAACTTTTTCGCCAAGCATTGTAAAAATCAATTCCAAATCGGTCATGTGATCACGAAGGTTTTCATTTTGCTTGATCAACCCTTTTAATTCTTTATATTCAGAAGGCGTTATGCCAAAAGTCGCCTTTGATATTTCGGCAGTTAGAATGGCATAATCCGATTCAGTCTCAATCCCTCTCTCCTTCCATTCATCAGTCAGATTTTGGCGGATAGCTATGCCCCGCAACCTCTTGTCTATCCAATCTTTGGGATATCCTTTTTGTTCATACAATTGCTTCATGCGCTCCTGGGCCAGCTCGGGATTTTCAATTTCCTGGACTCTTTCATAGCCGACCTTTGATAGCCATCTTTTGAAGGGTTCTGCTTTGGGAGAAGGGATAGACTGGATAATACGGAAAATGCCTTCGGTGTTAGAACAATCAGTCTCTCGCATTTTTCCGTCTGGAGCTTGCAATTTGAACTGTCGACAAATTGTCGACAGTTCAAATCCAGCTTCTTCCTTTACTCGTATTTTCATTTTAAACCAATAGTCTCGTGCATTTACGCTATCCGTCAGCACTGCTACAACATCAACAACGGAAAAATACCATTCGTCATTGTGCCAGATCCGCCTGATTTTTTTGCTCCCGAAAACTACGATTTTATTTTGTTCCATTATTTCTTCCCCTATTCATTTATTTTTCCCCTCCACAAGCGCAATCTCTTCCGTCGTGAGGCCGTAGAGGGCATAGACCATTTCGTCGATCTGTTTTTCGAGCGCGGAGGTGTCTCCTTTGGGGCAACCAATCATCCTAATTCCTCAAGTTTTTTTATCATTTCTTCCGGCGCGGGCAGATACTTTTTTAACTCACGGGGCAGCTTTGAAGTAAGTTTATATGTTGATACTCCGATAGGCTTTTTGCTGTCCTTGAGAGCGTATTCAACAAAGGTCCTGCTCTTTTCTTTGCAGAGAATAATTCCGATAGATGGATTCTCTTCGGATAGTCGAACGGTGTCATTTAGTGCGGAAAGGTAGAACTGCATCTTACCGGCATATTCGGGCTTGAAAGCGCCTACTTTCAGGTCTATCTCTTTTTCTAATCGGGGGACTTCAGTGCTGTCGTGGTTGGCGTGAATGGTTTGTGCAGGGAAGATGAAGCGTTGAAAAGTTATCATAATCTTATTGATCTTCTTATTCGTACACCTTCAGGAGTAATTATAACCAGATTCCCTTTTATATCTTCCTCCTTTAGAGACTGGTAATATTTTCTGAATATCACGAGTGTCTCATCAATGGGTCTTTTATATATTTTGGCTACGATAATCCCTCCGCATTTTTCCGGTGGAAATCTTAACAATCTTGTGAAGTCTTTATCCATGGTAATAATAACCATGCTTTCCCTGCATGCCTTCTCATACACTTCATCATCAGAAATGCCGGAAAGTCCGCTGTCCCGGATACTCAGCACGTCTGCACCGGTAGATTTTAAATAGTCAATAATGGGTTCAAAGAGGTTCTCATTGGCAAAAATCATCATGCTGTTATTCCTGCTTCTTCATCAGCAAGAATAGAGGCGTACTGAAGACATGCCTTGATGTCTTCATCGGTAATATTGGGATATGCCTTTTTTATCCCTTCAAAACTTTCTCCTGCTGCAAGAAGATCAAGTATTATATGCGCAGGGATTCGGGTCCCCTTTATACATGGTTTGCCGCTGCATATCTTTGGGTCTGATGTTATTCTTTCAATGCTTGTAATCATGTTTTCACCTCCTGGTATTTTTATAGTTTATTCCTTCCCCTCCACAATCGCAATCTCTTCCGGCGTGAGGCCGTAGAGGGCATAGACCATTTCGTCTATCTGTTTTTCGAGGGCGGAGGTGTCGGTGTTTACTTCCCCTCTATCAGAGCCAACAGTAGGTGCCTTAAGCTGGGATTGAGGGGTGTGTTTCTTTTGGCGGTGAAGATTTGGGCAACGAGTTCAGTTAAGTTATGCAACCTGGAGTTTCTTTTCCATAGATTTAAGGACGTCCTTAAACATGCAGGATGCCTTAAACAGTTCAACACCTATAAGGTTGCCTTTGCTGTCAAGCTCCATGTTTACACCCGGTGAAATTTCTACTACCTCTGCCTCTTCACCTTCCTTTGCAAGATAGAGAATGTCCTCTTCTTCATCATAAAAGACCTTGAAATCTTCCATTATATTTTCCTCCATCTTCCTGATTGAATACGGTTTTCCTTTTGTCCTTCTTTTAAAGGGTGTATTGTTATCAGCATAACATCCTCATTATCATGCTTATATGCTACCATTATATCCCTTTCTTTTCCATAAATTCCTGTCTTCATTATTGCTATAATATGCCCTGTTTCTGCATCTGTGTATCGATCTTCTGCCTTTTCAAATATTCTTTTCGGCAGGTCATAGTCAATTTTTCTCAGGGTAATTCTTGTCTTAATGTGCTTTGAATATTTTATCTGCATTTCACCCCTTCCCCTCCACAATCGCAATCTCTTCCGGCGTGAGGCCGTAGAGGGCATAGACCATTTCGTCGATCTGTTTTTCGAGGGCGGAGGTGTCGGTGTTGGGGTCTTTCTTTTTGGCGGCGAGGATTTGGGCGACGCTGGAGATGAAGAACAACTCTGCAAGATGGATGCAATATAAAATCTTCAAGTCTCAATTAACCTGCTGATGCAAGCAATAGTTTCTTTGCGGGAAAGCTTGTTATTTCTAAATTGGTAAGGTTTAGATTCTTACTTGCATGATCAATATCAATGCCTACTATGTTATTGCTTTCATCAAAATCAACGATTATACCGGGTGCGACCTCTAATGACTCCGCACTTGTCTTCTCAGAGAGATCAATGTAAAGCGAATCTGTATCAGCATAATAGTTTATTTTCATAATCACGTCCTCCTTATTAAGGTTTAAACCCTCTGTCAATGAAAGCATTGTGTATCGTAACGCCGTCCTCCAGAGTAACTACCCTGAGGTATTTGTTCTCCATTGTTTCTATTTTACCCCAAAACCTTATTCTTCCGTCAGGTTGAGTTTCTTTTTTTATTGGATTACTAATTATATTTCTGCAAATCTCAATTTCAAGATATGGTCTTTTCCTTAAAATCTCGTTTCTGAAATAAGGTGTTGTTCTTTCCATGAGAAAGTCTACCACAGCCTCTTAAGAGTTTTCACTTCTTCCCCTCCACAATCGCAATCTCTTCCGGCATGAGGCCGTAGAGGGCATAGACCATTTCGTCGATCTGTTTTTCGAGGGCGGAGGTGTCGGCATTCTTTACTTCCCCTCTATCAAGAGGGGATTGAGGGGTGTGTTTCTTTTTGGCGGCGAGGATTTGGTCAACGAGTATTTCAAAAGGGCGCTGGGCGGCTAAATCGATTTTGGGAATAGGTAGATTTTCAAGAAACACTTTTTTATACCGGAAGGTGTTTCCTCTCAAGTCACCGCCTGCATAGAATGTTCGAAAGGCATAGGTAAGGAGTTTTGAATTGAGAAGGGCTGTTAGATATTTCAAACGCTCCCCTGTTATAAGGAATGAAGTTGCTTCGGGATAATAACCTTTCGTATCGTAGTAGAACGCTGAGTCATAAACGATTTCAGCATAAACAATCTTTTCCTTCTCAAACTCGGCATGATATGCAATTGTATCCTGCACTTCGAACCATTTATTGCTCGTTTTCTTCCGGCAGCCTGGCTTGCCGGTTTGCTCCAATTGTTTCCCGAATGATTTCAGATAGTCTCGAATGGCAGGATAACTGTCAATTTTGATTTGCAGAGCTGGAAACGTAGCGATCATCCACAACTCTGCAAAATCAGCCCGATATTTCTTGATGTCCCGCCCGCGTAAAATCGGCTTGATGATCTCGGCACTATTCGGATCTACGGCAATTAACTCGTCCTTCTTCTTGCCATTAATGATGAAGGCCTCATTCATTCCGGTCTTAATACCATAATTGATAGCAATGTCCCAATCTTTCAGTGGCACACCAACTACCTCGATCTTTTTCCTGATCCTGAACTGATCGTCTTTGGCTATAACAAAAGAATCAAGGCTGAATAACGGCGAGCAGGTCCCTTCCCTTACAAGAAGCTCTTCGAGTGAAACATCGGCATCATATGCTTTGCTCAAATCCCAGGCATGTATCTCCTTGCTTATATCGTCCTTGCGCCATACCAGAATATTCGTATAGGTGGTGGCGTTTTCAAATAGCTGGGAATCACCAAAGTCAATCAATTGGTCAATCCGGCCATGCCCCATGAAAAACTTTCGCATGGCCTTTCCGTAATTCGCCCGCATCCACTTATTAGAAGTGATAAAAGTCAGAACGCCTTTGGGCGAGAGCAGGCTGAAACCCTGTTCATAGAACATGCAATACACATCGCCTGTTTTAACGTATGTCGCATAATTTTGCCGTTTCCATGCATCCTGTTCCGGCCTGCCGCTGAAACTTTGTATCTGGATATACGGCGGATTAGCAATCACAACATCAAACCCCTTCTTCTCATGAAACACCTCTGAGAAATAAACCTCAAAATCAAATTCTGTATGTCCGTTGGTGATCTTGCTGATTAAATCATCAATCTGATTTTTATACTCCTGCTTTTTCTTCGGGCTGGTTTCATTAAAAAGGAGTGGCTTAATTCGTTCCAGCTCCTTAAACTCCGGTTCATTAAAAAGATTCTTCTCTACTCCCAACAGCGAATTGCCGCACACAATTTTATAATCCAGATTCGGCAACGGTTTTATCTGTTTGATGTCTTCTTCATCTACCATCAGCGACAGCCAAAGACGCAGCTTGGCAATCTCCACCGCTCCGGGATCGATGTCCACGCCGTAGAGGGATTTTTCGATGCACTCGCGCTTGAAGTTGTAGGTGGACCGGTTTTTACATACTGGATTCCCGCCTTCGCGGGAATGACACAAATATGAATTTAAAACCATGCGAGTCTTAACAATCTCACTCATCATGCCGACAGGGAAAGCTCCTGAACCTATTGCCGGGTCGCAGACTTTGATATTGGCAAGCTTCTCGTCAATGAGCGCGGCATTCTGACGGATGCTCTCCGGCAGTTTATGATAATAAGTACCGGTCTCTCTTCCCTTGGCAATAACGGTTGCTTCATTCTCGCCCACCTGCTCGCCGTATTTGATGAGGGTTTCGAGGTCTTCTTTTGATGGAACTGGATTCCCGCTCAAAGGACTGCGGGAATGACATTCTGAAAGTAAGGGCGTAGTGCAATGCGCCCCTACCTCTGTTGCCAGATAATTGATAAGGCTTTGCCGACACATATAATGGACGATCTCGCGCGGTGTGTAGTAGGTGCCCTTTGATTTGCGGTCTTTGACTTCCAGCAGGTTCTCGAAAACTTTGCCTAACATTTCAGGATCAACAGCGACTTCTTTTTCCAGCGGCTCGTCCTCTTTGACAGTGAAATTGTAACGGTCGAAGATGTCTAAAATACCATTGCCCTTATCGCCTTCTTTGGTCTTAAGCGCATTGGAAAAGAGCTCATTCGGCAGAATGATATCAGTATGCACCCAGTCGTAATTGTTTATAGGATCAAAGAGTCCCCCGTTCAAGAAAGGGATTTTGCAGTTGAAGCGGCTGTAATATCCATCATCATGGCCCCGGTCAATACGAAGGGCCTCGTAAAAAAGAGGCTCTAAAATATCGTTAAAGAAATTGTTGTATGCGCCATGCCGGCCGTCAAACAGTTCTCTTAAGAAATGTTTAGTGCCGGTCCCCCACTCAGCATCCCTTTTGACGCCGAACCATCCTTTCTTTTGCAGAAAGTAAAGGAAGACTATCTGTCCCAATAGCTTCTTTGCAAAGTCAACTGTGTTGACGTCTTTGGCTTCAAAATCCGCCTTGATATTTACATCTCCGGCAACAACTTCATCAAGCATTTCTTTTGTCCGCAGGAAAAGGTCGCGGTATTTTTCAAAAAACTCTTTGGTGACCCGTTCAATATTGAAGGCCTCTTCAAGTCCTGCAAGCGTGGGATTGTTCTTATCATCCGCGAGAATCGGGACAAGACGGCTCTGGGCAGTATGACTGTTTTCATTCTTGCCGACGAGAAAAGACCATCTGCGTGCAGGAGTAAATTCTTCTTTGATTTTGACTTTACCGCTTTTCCCTTCTTCAAAGCGGTAGTCCATCTTCACCAGCGAGAACCGCCAGTCTTCTTCGTTGGGAGAAACAAACGCTGCCAAGGCGGCATCTTTCAGTACACCACCCCTGCTTCCGTTTAGATACCATGCGATAAAATTTCTCTGCATGGTACGGGCGCGCTCAAGAGAGGTCTCTTTCTTTAGATGCACTACCAGAAGGTCAATTTTATTCCCATCTCCATCCTGATATTTTCCTATCCGGTCAAGTGTGCTGACATATGGCTTATAGGCATCAGGTATAAGGTTTCCTCTGTATACTGTTGAGGGGGTCTCTTCAATGTGGTTAAACAGATCTTTAAGAAACAGGCCAAAGCGTCCCTTATCAAAAGGGTTTTCAAAGGTGTTTCTGACAATATCCTGTGCCTGTTGTTTGTCCAAAGTTATTTCTCTGACAATTTCTTTGTTCTTGAGGGTTGTTTAAGAAAATTGTTTTTTGTGACAACGGATCTGCCGAGTCTCTTCTCAAGCTGTTTTCTGGCATTGCCGGCAATATCTCCTCCGGCTTTGGCATCTGATTTTAATTTGATTATGCCTTGTGAATCTTCCGTACGGTGAATCTCTGTGGTGGATTTTTCACCAAGCATGTTAAAGATCAGTTCAAAATCATCCATGTGGTCCCGCAGGTTTTCACGCTTTAAGCCTTTAAGGTTTTTATATTCAACCGGAGTTACTCCGAAAGTAGCTTTGGATATCTCAGCAGTCAAAATCTCATAGTCTTTCTCCTCTTTTGCTCCCCGCTCTTTCCATTCGTCAGTCAGCTCTTCCCTTATGGCTATTCCGCGCATCCTCTTTTCAATCCAGTCGTCAGAGTAGCCCTTGAGTTTGTAAAGCATCCGTGTTCTTTTAGTGGCAAGTTCCGGATTTTCTATTTCCTGAACTCGTTCATAGCCGACCTTTGCTAACCATCTTTTGAAGGGTTCTGCCTTGGGAGAAGGCATAGACTGGATAATTCGGAAAATGCCCTCGGTATTGGCACAGTTAATTTTCTGTTGTCCGCCCTCAGTCTTTATCAAAAGGGGGGTGGCAATTTGCCCCCACCCTTTTGAAAGTTCCGGATCGCGTCTCCGCATATCTTTAAGGTATCCATCAGGCTGTAAAGAGTCAGTTAATGCTGCCACTACATCGACAATTACAAACCACCATTCATTGTTATAAATGGTCTTTCTTATTTTCCTGCCTTTAAACAATGCTATTTTTGTGTTTTCCATATTTACTCCCCTCTTAAATATAAAGATAAAATAACTTCTCGCTTTCCAAAGGACTGAGGATGGTGTTCAGCATAGTGTCCTACAAGGAGCCGTTCAGGTATCCGCGTTTGAAGGACTGCCAGGACCTTTAACGGATTCATTATTTCTTTTTTGAGTTCGTCCAAAGCCTTGAGCGTCTCTTTGGCTGTTTGCCTGGGAATACCGCCTTCTTCAAGCTGAGTGAAGACCCTTCTTAGATAAAGCTCCTGCTCATCGGTCAACTGCTTTGTGTTTTTCATGGTCGCCTTGAGGATTCCGAGTATCCGGGCCGCGCTGTCCCTCCCGGCCCTGCCGTGCGCCTCCGGCATTCCGTCAGTGGTAGCAAAAACAAATGCTTCTTTATTCATATCCAGAAGTTCGTAAAACCTCTCCGGCAGTTTCAGTTTTTTGTCATTTAATTTGCTCTCAAGGATTGCGGCGGCGGAGATGAAATCAAGCTCCCGCGCGTTTTTCGCATCCACTGCCATAAAAAACTTTTGCAATTTCCCACGGCGGAAATAAGTTATAAGAAATTCCTGAATTTCAGGATTTGATTTTGCCGACCGGGCCTTTTTCGGAAGTCTCTTGATCTTTTCAAAGGTATTGGGATCTTTGTCCCTCAAGTCCTTTATCACTCTAAGATATTTAAGCTCCGAGGTATCTTCGTCGTCATCGCCGATGATTGCCTTATTGGATATCAGTCTGTTGAAGAGTTCGTGAGATTCCACAGGCTCCCCTTCTGTCAGGAGCGCCGCATCGCCGCCAAGCAGGGTAAGAAAGGCGTTTATCTTTGCCTCAGCCGCCTCTCTGAGCTTTATCTGGTCATTGGACTGCTTTGTCGGGAAAAAGTTAAAGGTATGTATCCGGTCAAACTGCGTGTCGATCCTATTGATACGTCCGACCCTCTGCATCATGCGCGTCGGGTTCCATGGAATGTCATAATTAATTACCACATTGGACCGATGAAGGTTTACGCCTTCCGAGAGGACTTCGGTTGAAATTAGAATGCGGTAATCGTCTTTTGGATGCCGGGCCTTGGCGTCAAAGTTTTCAATTACCCTGTCGCGGACTGCCTCACCCGACCCGCCCGAAAAACAAAGCGTGCTGCCGGGAAACTTCTCATCTATATTCCTGGTAAGATATTCGGCGGTTTCCCTGGATTCGGTAAAAATAATCAGTTTGTTTTCTTTCAGGGTTTGTTTTTTTGAGAGTGCATCCAGAAATGTAAGCATCTTCGGGTCCCGGTCGACTTTCTGCCATAACGTCTTCACCTGTTTTAGAATTGCATAATCGCTTTGCAGGTCTTTGATAAAACCATCCGTAAATTCCCTGCTGTCATATTTGTCGGCTTTCTTCTCATCAATTAATCTCTGTATCGCCTGATCATCGTCATTTTCCAATAACTCAAAAATCTTGTTAGTATGTTTTTTGCTCACATACACATCCCCTTTTTCAAATTCCCTGATAAACATCTCATAAGAATGAATGAAACGGTCAATTGAATTTTTGAAGGCGAAGAAGCTGCTCTCCAGTCTTTTTACCAGAAGGATCTTCATGAATTTGCCCATGTTCCTCTGAGATTGCTTTTCAAGTTGATCTATGCCGCCTTTGTAATAAAGCAAAGGGGTGTAACGGGCATATTTGAATTTCAGGGAGATGAGACGTATGGTTTCGTTAAAGATTTCATCTTCATCAGCATTGAGCCCGTAAAACAGAGGCTCCGGGTTTTCAACTTCAGGGAATTTAAGATTCTGCCGCTTCAGATCATCAGCGAAATACCTTGCTATCTCTGTCCTCGTGCGACGGACCATCAGGTATTTGAGCACCTTGTCCCGGATTTCACGGGCATTTTCCTTTACAACCCTGATGTATTCGGGATAATCCCGCTGGCGGTCAAGGTTC
Source organism: Nitrospirota bacterium (assembly GCA_016213945.1). Classification (GTDB taxonomy): domain Bacteria; phylum Nitrospirota; class Thermodesulfovibrionia; order UBA6902; family UBA6902; genus SURF-23. Next base: position 36,640 of record JACQZF010000023.1, read on the forward strand.
TTTAACTTTTTATCCAGCCTGCTGAAAAATGCCTCAAGGTCAGGCAGATTGGGGATCGTGCTCTTTTTGGATTTCTGAAAGAGCTTGATCTGGCTCAGGATGTCTTTAGGAGAGTTGTTGTACGGGGTTGCGGTAACGAGTATTACCCGTTTGCCTCTGCATATCTCAGCAAGCATTTCATAGGTGATATTTGTTTCCGTCCTGAAGCGGTGCGCCTCATCAATGATAATGTTGGAGTATTTCTCTGTTCCCTTGTCCAGTATGTCCTGAAGCTTGCCTATGGATTCAAAGTCAGCCGGTATCCTGAAATCGGAAAACGCATTGGGCCATGAACCGGGGTTTTCCCTGTCAAGCAGGACCGGAGGTGCGATAACAAGAGTCCTGCCGTCTATCTGTCCGGCAAGAAGCGAGGCAATATATGTCTTGCCAAGTCCTACCACATCGGAGATGAATACGCCTCCATATTCCTCTAAAATCTTTTTGGCGTTAAGTATCGCCTGCTCCTGATACTCCAGTCGTTTGAAATCCTGCGGGAGATATTTTGCAAAGACTTCGTCAGAGCTGCCAAGCTCATCTTTGAAATATTCATAGAGACATTTCAGGTAAAGCTGATAAGGGGTTATATTCTGATTGAGCCATGTTTTGCCTTCAATGGTGTCAATATATTTCTCGCTGACATTAACGGCATCTTTCCAAAGCCGCTCAAATTTGTCTTTTGCAAATTCATAGTCGGAGCGGTTCTTTAGCTCCACATTCAATTCAAGATTGTCTACTAAACCGGCCTCTGTAAAATTACTTGAGCCTGTTATGACCCTGCCGGTGTCCCTGTCGCCGTCAGCAAAGGTCATAATGTAAAGTTTGGCATGAATATTTTGTGA
>JACQZF010000024.1 GCA_016213945.1 Nitrospirota bacterium
GGGATTGGGATGGAATTCGGGATAATTCTAACTATATTTTCTGGGATGAAACATATCCTGTTTTTGTCTATGACAGTGCTGGAATTCAGTCACCGACAACAGGGTCGATAACAGTTAAAGGAGTATCTTCTGTTTCTGTATTACCAAATCAGTTCACAGCGGGCGGAAGTAATTTTACAACCATAACTGTTAAGGGTGCAACCGCTCAAAATTATGAGACAAGAATATTTAATAATACAACTAATGTTCTAACCAGGACCCTTTCAATGACAGAAACCGCAGGGACGTATATTGCCGAATGGGATGGAAAGGACAACTATGGCAATTTCGCAGGTGCAAACACGTATAGAGTGAGAGTCTATTATAAAGATTCATCTGTGAGGTATTATCCTGAGGCAACAGTAGTTGTTAATATAGCTGTATTTTCAATCAGCTCTTTTCCTGAACCATTTATCCCGGATGGTAATAATAATGTAACTATTACAGTAAGAGCTGATAAATCACAATCAGGATTAACTGCTGCAATCAGCCATCCCCAAAGCGGAACTACTCCCAAAATATCTTTAAAAGAAGTGGGAAGTGAAGGAACCTATGTCGCGACATGGGACGGCAAAATCAATGGAGTAATTCCAAAAGACGGCATATGTACCATCAGGATATATGACATCGCGGGAAACCAGTTCCCTGCGACTGGCACATTAACATTAAGCTCTGTCAAATCACTTACTGTTACTCCATCGCCTTTTGAAATTACAGGTACAAGCGCCGCAACTATTTCTGCACAGATGCCTGCCGGTCTGAATTTAGAAGCAAGAATCAGTAATATCAGAACCATCCAGCTTACAGACTCGTCCGGTGTTTATACAGGCACATGGGATGGGAAAGACAGTTCAGGGAATTTTGTACCTGCGGGTAATTACAACGTCACCTTATGGAATACAAATACGAATATCCGTTATGACCTGCAGACATCTGTTCAGGTTAAAATTTTAGACTCTGTGCCTCCGGATACAACCATTACATCAGGGCCCGCTGAAATGTCTTACGTTACAAGCAGCGTTACGTTCAACTGGTCAGGCAGTGACAATATGCCCGGAGCGCTCACATATTCTTACCAGCTTGATGGGAATTCATGGCCATTTGATTCAACAACAAGTAAAACCTTTGATAATCTTTTGGATGGCCAGCATACATTCTCTGTAAAGGCCAAAGATCAGGCAGGGAATGAAGACCCAACTCCTGCGACAAGAAACTTTATCGTGGATACAACTGCTCCGTCAGAGGCTGCTAATTTCAGGGCCACAGCCACGTCTACAGGAATAAAACTTGACTGGGACCATTCTCCGTCACCGGATATTTATTCCTACAAACTATATTGGGATAACGGCACTGGTATTATTAATTACAATGCTCCATTCGCTACGATTTACTATCCGTCAAAATCCTTTATCGCAAGCATCTATAGAGAGGGAACTTATCACTTTGCGTTAAGGGCAATAGATAAGGCCGACAATGAAGAGAACAATAATACTGTGGTTGCCTCTGTTACCGTCAGCGGATTTAATATAACCGTAAATCCTGAGAATGCGATCTATGACCGGGGGCAGGACGTTCCAATACTTGGGAAAGTGACAGCTATCGATAACAGCCCGTTGAATAATATCACTGTAACCATTGATGTTGAACACAATGGCTACCATCGTTATTACACAGCATACACAAATACATCGGGAGAATTCCGCTATACATTCCAGCCTCTCTCTAACGAAGCAGGTCTATATACGATCAAGGCGAGCGCCATGTATCAGGGTTTGGGGAAGAATGCTAATGCTTCCTTCCGTATCCTCGGACTTTTGATGCAGCCGGCTAATATAACTCTTGACATGTCCATGAACTCTTCAAAGACAGTAAACATCAATCTGCAAAATATTGGTGATACAGCTTTAACAGGCATTCAATACGCTCTTGCTAATAATAATTCAAATGATCCAGCAAAAGGGTCTATAGATATTTCAAGTTTACCGGCAACGCTGAATGCTGGCGGTTCTATTGCAATCCCTGTGATAATCACCGCAGATCCGGGAAGTCCACCGGCAACACCTATTATTTTGACACTGAACGCAGATACAGCAGAAGGTTCAAGGGAAGTTGCGGTTATCACAGTCAGACTTTATCAGGCAGTAAGTTTACCGGAAGTTACACCTAATCCTCTTATGGCAGGAGTACGTATTAATGAGCCTGTAACAAAGTCTGCAACTCTTACAAACAAGGGATATGCCTCAATGTTCAACACTACAGTAACTGTCCGTGACAAAGTTACTTACAACTGGATTACTGTCATGAACGGTGACTTGGGAGTAATAGGACCTTTAGAGTCAAAGACTTTCCAGATATATATCGATCCATCATCAAATGTCATGATGGGGACATACGTTGTTCAGCTTGATCTTTCATACAACGGAACCGTTACGCCTGTCTATATAACTGTAGAGGTAACTACTGCGACGGTAGGACAGGTTGCTTTTAAGGTTTATGACGATACGGGCTCAGTAGTGTCAGGTGCGGAAGTCAATCTGATAAGCAAAGAATTTTATATCAACGTTACTCCTCAGGGGCAGCAGGAATATAACAGCGTTATAAAAGGCATTACCAATAGCGAAGGCTATATACTCTTCAGTGATGTTCCCGCAGGAGACTACCGCTATATTATCAATGCCGTGAAACATGATCAGGTCAAAGGAGAGATAACAGTAGAACCGGGGACTACTCCTCAGGCAATAGGCATAATAATGGTAACGAATCTGGTAGATATAGATTTTTCTGTAACGCCCACGACCATACAGGATAATTACACTGTAAATCTTAATATTACCTATACCACTAACTTAACCAAACCGACGCTGTATGCAAAGCCTTCGAGGGTGGATATGTCTTTCTTCCCTGAAGAAACATATGAAGGGACAATAGATATAACAAACACAAGCAATAACGCCCCGGTTAGAGACTTAATGCTTGATGCAACCGGGCTTGATTCTTTGGATGCTGAGATTGAACTCGTGTTCTCAAACGGCCAGCAGACAATACTTATCGGCGAACTCGCCCCGAAGGAGAGCGTTCAGATAGCATTTAAGGCCACTATTCCTGATGCAGCAAATGCAAAGCTGAATAACAGGAATCTGGGGAACATTATTGCATCTGCGAACTATACTTTCTCTCTCGAAGGAAATGCATATGAGAGCACAACAACGACACCTATCCCTGTGCTTTACTGGAAACCTCAGGATCTTTCACTTTCCGGAATATCTTTTATCAATGATGAAACTGATGGGAATTTGAATGATCTCGAATATCAGGGAACAACATACAGGTTATCTGTTAAGAGCAACAGAAATATAGTGATGAATCTGGACAACGGGCTTAAGGCCGTTACGCATGTGTCTGGCGGACCAGACAATAAGAGCATTATAGAGAGCAACTCATCAATATGGAATGGGCAGCTTAATGAAACAAGACTAAGTTTCAAAGGCGATACAGTTACATACGACATCGACACTCTAAAAGATGATCTTGAGGCACAATTGACTAATAACAGGCAGACATTCCTTGGTAAGCCTAATTACATTGGGATTAGCGGAAATTGGATAGACAGAGTACAGAAAGACTATTACCTTATCCCGGTTTCGATAACCACTATCAGAACAGACACGATAATTGTAGATTCATTTGGATGTCCTTCTTGTGTGTGGGTTGGCGGAATAATTCCATCAACTCCTATGGAAAATGGTGAAGTGAAATTGCAAATAGACCAGAAGGTCTCTATAGAAAGGGAGGCATTCAATGCAAAACTCAACCTTAAACCGACAGTATCTTCTCTGAATAATGTAAAACTGAATCTTGTCATTAAAGACAATGACGGAAATGATGCAAGTTCTCTTTTCTTTGTAGTAGTAACTCAGAAATCAGGAATAAGTTCTTTAGAAGGTGGAAATGTCTCAGGCCCTGCCGAAGTCAACTGGCAGCTTATTCCAAGCAGCAGCGCAGGCGGTACTAAAGCCGAGGGACTCAATTACACAGTCAAAGCTAAAATTGAATATACCTACGGAGGAAATAGCTTCAGCTACACAACACAATCTGAAACGGTAACAGTTAAACCTATGCCAAAGTTGACTGTGGACTATTACTTGCCTTATGTAGTTATGGCTGGTAAGCCAGTGAAGATCAAAGTTAAGGTCACAAACAATGGCGCCGGTACTGCTCGTAATATAGTTATTTCTTCTGCTCAGCCAAGGATTGTAGAGAATGAAAATAATATTCCGATAAGTTTTGTGCTTAACGGTTCTTCATCTTCACCAAATGGGCTTACTATAAACTTCGGCGATGTGCCAGCAGGAGGAGTTGTTGAAGGGTATTGGTTATTGTCAACTACAAAGAGCGGTTATTTTATTGAATTTACTTCAACGTTAAAACACGAGAACTATCTTGGAATACAGATAGATCCATTAATTGAAGCGGTTAATACATATATGGTGCCTGCTATTGGGGGTGAAATATTTCTGCCGCCTTATTCATCAGAAGGCATAATTGTTGAAATAACACAAAACGGCGAACTTAAAGGCAGTGATATCGTCAATGCGTGGGACAATTATTTTATTCCTGATTTAATAGCAGGAGATTACCAATGGATAGTTAAAGATGCTAATGGAAATGTTATAGCCAGTAAAGATATTACGGTCTTAGATGGCCAACCAACTTCTCATATTAATTTAGCTCCTGAAAAACCGGAGTATGAAACTATTACTCAAAAATCTGACACAACAAGAAAACTTGTACTAATTACACATGGATGGAATAGCAGCGCTGCGGCATGGGCTAATGATATGGTTAAAAATATATGTGAAAGATTAAGTCAGAATGCGGTCATTAATTCCGACAATAAAACTTCTTGGTGCTCGATTGGCAATTGGGAGGTTCAAAGTTATGATTGGGAAAAAGAGGCGTCCGAGGGTGTTTGTACGTGGGATTACACTTTGGGTAAAGTTTGTCTGCCAAAACTGCCTAGTGAGGCATATTCAAGTGCCTTTAATATTGGGAAAAAAATTGCACAAGACTTATTGGCAACAAGGTATGAATATATTCACTTCATTGCGCATAGTGCTGGCTCAAATGTTATAGATACGGCAACAAATTTTATCCACGAATATTTGCCCTCAACAATAATACATTCAACCTTCCTCGATGCCTATGATCCTAATGGTGAAAAATCTCTTTATGGAGAAAATGCAGATTTCGCAGAACAATATGTTGATAAGCGTCATTTAGTTGCGGATTGGATTGATACCACTGATTCGGATCTTCCAAATGTTTTTAATTTCGATATCACTTCTTTAGATCCAGAATATACATTAAATCCAGTAAAGATGCATTCTTGGCCGTATAGATTTTACAATCTTACCGCTGATTCTAATTCGCCAGTTGATTTTCAGAATACGGTCGGATTTAAGTTTTCATTAGAATCAGGCCGCAGTGAATTACCAATGCATCCTTCAGGTCCAACACCAGATGATATTACATTATATCCAAGAGGCGGAGATTGCAAACTCACTTCATTTGATTACAGTTATTGTGGGTGTACATACTCAGAATTTATTTCAAACAATTGCAACAAACAAAAACCTTCCTTTATATATAGTGGAAATAGTTTGAGTTTTTCTATTGATACTGATGAAATAGCCCGAAGTAAATCAGGCACTGTCGTTTTTTCAGAGAGTGGGTTAACATTGTCTACTGGCTCGCCTGTATGGATAAGCTTAAGTTTAGATTTTCCAGAAGAAAGAAATACGTTAGATTTTGACTATAAATTTACTTCACTGACAGAAGGATTACTCTCGATATATCTTGATGGGCAACTAATTTACAAAGTTGACGAAAGACTGTCCTTAAATGATGTTAACCATTCGGATATAATCTCACTTGGTAACGTTGACCCGGGTAAACATATTTTAACTTGCCGTCTCGACCCTTTTAATAATGGAAAATCTGTAGTTGAAATATCAAATATGCGTTTCGGTATAATGGCGATAGATACTGATAATGACGGCGTTGCTGATTACCAAGACAATTGTCCTTCAGTATCCAATACTGAACAGACGGATAGCAACAATAACGGCATCGGGGACGTATGTGAAAATGTTGTCATAGATACTGACGGTGACGGAGTACCAGATAATCAGGACGGATGTCCAAATGATTCATCAAAGACAAACCCCGGTATCTGCGGGTGTGGAATAGCAGATACAGACTCAGACAATGATGGAACAGCGGATTGTAACGATCAGTGTCCTGTTGATACCAATAAAATTGTACCCGGAACATGCGGGTGCGGAATGGCAGATACTGACTCAGACAACGACGCAATAGCTGACTGCATTGATAACTGTCCCTTAATATCCAACCCCAACCAGGCTGATTCAGATAGTGATGGAAAAGGGGATGCGTGCGACCTTGAACCGATTACGAACCTGACAACCCGTGCAAAGAGCGGAAAAGTCAGCCTGGTATGGAGCTCTGTTACAGGCGCGATAGTATACAACATTTACCGGAGCACAACTAAAGACGGACCATATACGTTAGTGATGGCAAATTATAAGACGACGTATTGCACATACTTAGATATTGGAGTAACTAACGGCACTACTTATTACTACGTCGTGCGTTGGATAAATTCAAACGGGCAGGAATCTATGAATTCCAATGAGACGAGCGCAACGCCGAGGACGAGGTAATAATTCTTTAGAACAATAGAGGGATGGTTAGTGATCTCACTGTAATAAGGCCACAAGCTATCTCTTTTTGTGTCAAAAAATATTTGGATTCCCGGTCAAGCCGGGAATGACGGAATAAGTGAAAATGGCTTTTGCATCTGATTACTTGATATAATTCAAAATAGTTTTATTCACATGCAGAATGATAGGAGTTCTGTCTAATTGATCACCTACTGCACAAACATTCATCCGGGTGAGAGCTGGGATGAGGTGTTATTAAACCTGCGCACACATGTTCTTGAAGTAAAAAAAACTGTGTCGCCTGACAAATCATTTCCAATAGGCCTCCGTCTTTCAAATCTTGCATCAACTGAAATAGACGAAAAGGCCTCAGCATGTTTTTCCGAATGGTGTCAGCAGCAGGATTGCTACGTTGCAACGATAAACGGTTTCCCGTACGGCTCGTTTCATTCCCCCATCGTAAAAGAAAAAGTGTATCTCCCTGACTGGCGTGACAGAAAACGCGTTGAGTATACGAAAAGGCTTGCGGGTTTGCTGGATGCCTGGATGCCTGCCGGCGTTACGGGTTCAATATCTACTGTTCCGGTAGGATTCAAAGATTACATTGGTAATCCCCCCATCCCCCCTTTATCAAAGGGGGGCGAGGGGGGATTTGACATTATCAGAAAGAACCTGATGACCGTACTTAAACACCTTGACAGCCTGAAACAGAGAAGCGGGAAGGAGATCATCCTGTCTCTTGAACCGGAGCCTGGATGTGTGCTTGAGACAACGGAAGATGTGGTCAATTTTTTAGGGCAGATGAATTTTCCCGGTCAATTGAAAGAAAATATCGGGGTCTGTTTTGACTGCTGTCACCACGCCGTAGAATTTGAAGAACCATCAAAAGCTCTTTCACGGATCGATGAGTCAGGCATAAGGCTCGGCAAGGTCCAGGTGTCGTCAGCATTGCGTTTAGTAAAACCGCACAGGGAAACGCTGGACAAGTTCGCAGAGCCGTGCTATCTTCATCAAACGGTGGTCCGGAAACAGGATGGTTCACTGATACGCTACAATGACCTTTCGGACGCGTTACGCGATTATCAGGAAAATGCGGAAGAAGAGTGGAGAATTCATTTTCACGTGCCTGTCTTTTTTGACAAGTCTGATTCTTACGGCACGACGAGAGATTTTACAGAGGAGGTTATCTCAATTTTATATAACCCCTCTGTGTCCCCCCTTGACAAGGGGGGAATTAAGGGGGGGCTGGACAAAAACATCCTGCTTGAGGTTGAAACATACACATGGGATGTTCTTCCCTCTGAATTGCAAATGAACAGTGTAACTCAATCAATAATCCGTGAGATACAGTGGGTGCAGGAGCAGATAAAAGAAAAAAATTAATCCACAGATTACACAGATTGACGCAGATCTTTTTTATGGATAATTATAAATGTCATTCCCGCGGTCCTTTGAGCGGGAATCCAGACAATGAAAGAACTGGATGCCCGATTAAGGACTTCGGGCATGACGCCTAATTTATGAGTTAGTATTAAAGTTTAATCTGTGTAATCTGCGAAATCTGAGGATATTTTTTATGAAACGCACCGTTGTCATTAATGTTGTCGGACTGACCCGCTCGCTTATCGGCGGGCATACACCGAATTTGCGTTCGCTGCTTTCAAACAGCGCGAACATAAAAACGATCACCCCTGCTGTCACCTGCTCCGTTCAATCGACATATTTAACAGGCAAGCTCCCGTCGGAACACGGCATTGTCGGAAACGGCTGGTACTTCCGCGACCTCTCCGAGGTCTTGTTCTGGCGTCAGTCCAACAGGCTTGTGCAGTCAGAAAAGATCTGGCATGTTGCAAAGAGGCGCGATCCTTCTTTTACCTGCGCGAACAATTTCTGGTGGTACAACATGGTGACTGACGCTGACTGGGCAGTGACGCCTCGCCCGTTGTATTGCTCCGATGGGTTAAAACTCCCTGACTGCTATTCCATCCCTCCGGAGCTGCGCGACAAGTTCAATAGGGAATTCGGACAATTCCCGCTCTTTCAGTTCTGGGGCCCGGCAACCTCCATTGTTGCAAGCGAATGGATTGGTAAGGCTGCAATGGCTATTGAAGAAAGCTATGGGCCAACTCTCAATCTTGTTTATTTGCCTCACCTCGATTACATCCTCCAGAAAGCAGGCCCTAACGGAGACATTAAAAAAGACCTTGCCGGGATCGACGCCCTCTGCGGAAAGCTCATCAACTACTTTCGTGAGAGAGGATGCAGGGTTGTTGTCCTCTCCGAATATGGAATAACACCTGTGAAGAACGCAATTCACCCGAACAGGACATTGAGGTATGCAGGCTATCTTTCCCTCAAGGTTGACCTGGGCCGTGAATATATCGACTTCGGCGCCTGCCGCGCCTTTGCAGTCTCAGACCATCAGATTGCGCATGTTTATATTCAAAACAAATCTGACATCCCTGCCGTGAAAGAGTTGTTTGAAAATGTACGCGGAGTAGAGCGCGTATTGGATGAGGAAGGCAAAAGGGAATTCGGGCTCGATCACGAGAGGTCGGGCGAATTGGTCCTCATCTCAAAGAGCGACAGTTGGTTTACCTATTATTACTGGGACGATGATGCAAAGGCCCCTGATTACGCGCGCACTGTAAACATCCACTCAAAGCCCGGATATGACCCGTGTGAGCTTTTTATTGACCCCGCAATTAAATTTCCAAAATTAAAGATCGGCTTGACGCTTGCAAAAAAGGTCCTTGGCTTCCGCTACCTCATGGACGTGATACCTCTTGACGCAAGCCTTGTCAAAGGCTCTCACGGCAGGGTGACTGACAATGATGACGAGGGGCCAGTCTTTATGACCACCGAACCAAAGCTTCTCAACTCACAAACCGTAAAAGCCCGGGACGTCTTCGACTTACTGCTGGGGCATGTCTTTAACGGCTAAACCGCGCTTTTGACAGCAATCAGGGTAAATGCTATACTTGAACAAGTGAACAAGTATAGAAAGGAGTCTGCGATGCCCCCGAAAAAGCAGCAGGACGTCTGCGAAGTAAAAACCATAGACAAAAAGAAGGTCAGGGCCGTTAAAAAAGTAATGCTTACCGACAATGAAGCCGGTAAGCTGGCGGAGACATTTAATGTGCTGGCTGACCCAACCCGCACAAGGATAATTCACGCCCTTTCAGAGGAAGAGCTTTGCGTATGCGATATTGCAAGCATACTGGGCATCAGCATCTCCGCTGTTTCGCATCAATTGAGGACCCTCAGGAACATGCGTCTGGTAAAATTCAGGAAAGAGGCCAGGATAGTTTACTACTCTCTGGTTGACGAACATATTCAGGCCCTGTTTAACCAGGGTTTAAAACATGTGAGAGAATAGAAGAAAAGTTATGAGCCAAATCAAACTACAGACCGGGACAAACTCATGCGGCAGCAACGAGAGGACCTGCTCGTGCTGTGCGGTTGACTTCCTTGAAGAAAAGCCCCCATTCTGGAAACGCAGGACATTGACCATCAGTATCTCGACAGGGCTGCTCTTATTGTCCGGTTTGGTAATTAACTTCCTGACCTCATACCGTTTTGCCGCGCAGTTGATATTTATATCAGTCGTGGCAGTGGCGGGGAAAGACATTTTGAGGAAGGCGGTCCTCTCGCTTTTCAAATTGCGGCTGGACATGAACTTTCTCATGAGCATAGCGTCTTTCGGGGCCTTTTTCATCGGGCACGGCGAAGAGGGCGCAGCGGTAATATATCTCTTTTACGTGGCAGAGTCCCTGGAAGAATATGCAGGCGATAATGCAAAGAAATCAATCAGTCAGTTGCTGAAACTGGCCCCTGAGACTGCGAGGGTAAAAAGGGCCGGCAAAGAGACCGAGCTTCACACTCATGAAGTTGAAATAGGAGACATCGTTGTCATACGTCCCGGTGAAAAGGTCCCCATGGACGGCAAGGTCATTGCCGGGCAGTCATCCGTTAACGAGGCGACCATAACAGGAGAGTCCTTGCCCGCAGACAAGTTTGTAGGGGATGAGGTTTTCGCAGGGACAATGAATGAGGACGGCTATATCGAGGTAGAGGTTGACAGGAAAGCAGAGGACACTATCCTTTCCAGGATTGTAAGGATAGTTGAAGAGGCGGAAAAACAGAAATCAAAGACTGAAAAATTTATAGACAGGTTTGCGCGTTATTATACCCCCGTAGTGATCTCTCTGGCATTCGCGACGTTTTTCATCCCCGCTTTCATTCTCGCCTACCCATGGCATGACTGGTTTTACAGGGCGCTGGTCCTTCTGGTCGTGTCCTGCCCTTGCGCAATGGCGATCTCAACGCCGGTCGCAATGGTCTCGGCAATATCGAGCGCCGCGAGACACGGGGTCTTAATTAAAGGGGCAACTTTTATCGAAGAGTTGAGCAAGGTAAAGGCCTGCGCGTTTGATAAGACCGGCACTCTGACAAAGGGCAGGCTTGAAGTAGCGGACGTCATCGGGTTTAACGGACATTCCGAATATGAGGTTCTCTCCATCGCCGCTTCCATGGAAGCGCGCTCGCAGCATCCCATCGCAAAGGCCATTCTTACCAGGGCGCATAAGGACGGCATTCAGTTGAAGGAGATAAATAATTTTGTGTCGGTTAAAGGTAAGGGGGTGCAGGCCCTGATAAACGGCAATACATACTACGCGGGCGCAAGGAACCTCTTCGACAATTTGTCTATCAGCCTGCCTGGCGAACTGCCCGGGCTTGAGAAGGAAGGGAAGACCTCTATTTTTATTTCAACCAGGGAGCAGGCAGTTGGGGTCATAGCGCTTGCTGATATGGTAAGGCAGAATGCGCATGAGATAATTACCCGCCTTAAGAAAGCAAACATAAGAACGGAGATGCTGACCGGTGACAACAGGAAGGTCGCGGAGGCATTGGCGGGTTCAATTGGAATTGACGGATATCATGCTGAATTATTGCCTGAAGACAAGGTCAGGGTCGTTGGGGAGCTCGCCGGCAAATGCGGCCCTGTTGCAATGGTCGGCGACGGGGTCAACGACGCGCCTGCGCTTGCAAAGGCAAATGTCGGAATTGCAATGGGCACCATCGGTTCCGACGTTGCCATAGAGACGGCAGACATTGCATTGATGCATGATGATCTGTCCAGGATTGATTACCTCATATCATTAAGCAGAAAGACCATGCAGGTTGTTAAACAGAACCTCTTCGTCTCGATCTTGATCAAGGGGAGTTTTACTGTACTCGCCTCTCTGGGGTTTATCAACCTCTGGATCGCAGTCGGAGTGGGGGACATGGGTCTGAGCCTCGCTGTTATCTTAAACGCAATGAGGCTGACGAGGGTAAAGGCGTAAAAAACGGAAGCGTGCATTCACAAATTCTTCATAACAATCCTGTATCCTAAAAAATGTCAATTTGCCCTGCTCACGTGTAATACCAAAATGATAATGTCCTAAACAACCAAAATAAGAATGTCCGGTTGAAAGGTGCTAAACTGCCTTCTTTTTAATATGGAGGTAAAGTGGCAAGAAAGGACATTATCATGCTCAGTCAGAAGGAGTGGAAGAAGTTACACGTAATCAAGAAGGTAATGGAAGGGGTGTTAAAGCAGATCGAGGCGGCGGAGATACTATCATTAAGTGACCGTCAAATACGGAGACTAATAAACAGGACAAGGCTTGAAGGGGAAGGAGGGATGGCCCATAAACTGAGGGGCAAGCCCTCGGGCAGGAGATTGCCAAAGAGTATCAAGGAGGAGGCGATAAGGCTTTACCGGGAGAAATATAATGATTTTGGGCCGACGCTTGCAACGGAGAAGCTCGAAGAGATAGACGGCATTGGCATAAATGATGAGACGTTGCGGCTATGGCTGATAGAGTCAGGGGATTGGAAGAAAGTCAGAAAGGGCAGGCAGCACCGTCAATGGCGTGAGCGGAAGCATTATTATGGGGAGATGATACAGATAGACGGCAGTCATCATGACTGGTTTGAAGGCAGGGGACCGAAATGCGTGCTAATGGGATATATAGACGATGCTACCGGCAAGGTGTTCGGCAGATTTTACGAATATGAAGGGACAATGCCTGCGATGGACAGTTTTAAAAGGTATGCCAGGAAGTATGGGATACCGGTAAAGGCTTATGTAGACAGACATACAACGTACAAGTCGCCGGCCAAATTATCGGTCAAGGAAGCGATAGAGGGCACGGAGCCGATGAGCGAATTTGAAAGGGCGATGAAAGAGATGGGGGTAGAGGTGATACATGCCCTTTCGCCGCAGGCAAAGGGACGAATAGAGAGGCTGTTTAGAACATTTCAGGACAGAGTGGTAAAGGAGATGCGGTTAAAGGGGATAAAGACGATAGAGGAAGCCAACAGGTTCTTAGAAGGGTATTTGCCTGTCTACAACAGGAAATTCTCTGTTAAAGCCAAAAAAGAAGAAGACATTCACAGGAAGATTCCCAGGGGGATGAAGCTTGACAGCATCCTTTGCATAAAGACAGAGAGAGTCCTGAGGAATGACTTTACAATATCGCACAACGGCAGGCTTTATCAGATATTGGACAAAACAACGGCCAACAAGGTTCAGGTACAAGAGAGAATAAACGGGACGATGGTAATGACACACGATGACAACTGTTTAAGGTTCAAAGAAATAACCGAACGACCTGAAAGACAACTGAAAAAACCTATCGTCTTAATTATCAGGAAGAAGGTCGGCCATACACCTTCTGCAGATCATCCCTGGAGGAGGTATAAGCCTGAAATACAAAACAACAATTATCAGCAAACAGAAACAGCGTTGACTCAAACATGAAAACCGGACATTTCTATTTTGGTAAAAACCGGACATTCTTATTTTGGCTTGACA
>JACQZF010000025.1 GCA_016213945.1 Nitrospirota bacterium
GAAACTTCTTATCTTTAACTTATTATCTGTGTCTCAGTGACTCAGTGGTTTCAGAGATATGGTAAAATAACGCCATGCGCAAAATTGACTTATACGATACGACATTAAGGGACGGCGCCCAGTCAGAGGACGTCTCCTTCTCTGTAGAAGACAAGCTGAGGATAATGTGGAAGCTCGACGATCTGGGCATCCATTACATCGAAGGCGGCTGGCCCGGATCAAATCCAAGGGACGCGGAATTTTTTAACAAGGCAAAAAAGTTTAAATTCAAAAACGCCCAGCTCGCGGCCTTCGGTTCCACGTACCACGCATCCAACAAAGTAAACAATGACCCGAATATCAAGGCGCTCCTTGCCGCCAAAACCCCTGTAATTACCATTGTTGGAAAGACCTGGGACTTTCATGTGAAAGAGGCCCTGAGGGTTTCACAACAGACAAATCTTGAACTGATCTACAATTCGATAGAGTATCTAAAAAAGAGGGTATCAAAAGTATTCTTTGACGCGGAGCATTTTTTTGACGGCTACAAGGCAAATCCGGAATACGCGCTGAAAGCCCTGGAGGCCGCTGTCACAGGCGGCGCTGACTGTCTCGTGCTCTGCGATTCAAACGGAGGGACTTTGCCCCCCGACATAGCGAAAATTGTAAAAACCGTATCGGAGAAATTTAAATTCCCCCTCGGCATACATGCCCACAACGATTCCGAATGCGCAGTGGCAAACTCTATTGTTGCCATTGAAAACGGCGTGATGCAGGTACAGGGGACGATAAACGGATTAGGCGAAAGATGCGGCAACGCCAACCTGATTTCCGTCATTCCCAATTTGAAATTAAAATTAAAGTTTGATTGCATAAGCGATACGGACTTAAAGAAATTAAAGGATGTCTCCCGGTTTGTGACCGAGATCGCGAACATGAGGCATTTTAAAAGACAGCCGTATGTCGGGGACAGCGCCTTTGCGCATAAAGGCGGCATCCATGTCAGCGCAATTCAGAGGCATCCCCAGACATATGAACATATCCGGCCTGACACAGTAGGAAATTATCAGAGAGTACTGGTGTCCGACCTCGGCGGCAGGAGCAATATCATCAGGAAGATAAAAGACTTTAAATTAAAGGTCGACCCTGATTCACCGAAGGTCACGCAGGTAGTGAGGGAACTGAAAGAGCTTGAGAACCAGGGGTTCCAGTTCGAGGGGGCTGAGGCGTCTTTTGAACTTTTGATAAAAAAGACCTTCGGCCTTCACAGGAAATTTTTCGACCTTATGGGTTTCAGACTGATCGTTGAGAAAAGAGAAGAAGGCGGGGACCCGGTCAGCGAGGCGACCATCATGGTCAAAGTTGGAAAAACACTTGAGCACACAGCAGCGACCGGACACGGCCCTGTTAACGCGCTTGATAACGCGCTTAGAAAAGCGCTTGAGAAATTCTATCCGCAGCTCAAGCATGTGAAGCTCCTGGATTATAAAGTCCGGGTGTTGACCGCAGGCGTCGGCACCTCAGCAAAGGTCAGGGTCCTGATCGAATCAGGAGATGAAACTCACAAATGGGGGACCGTCGGCGTATCGGAAAATATAATCGAAGCGTCATACCAGGCGCTTGTCGATAGTATTGAGTATAAATTATTGAGAGGATGAATAGGCTGTAAGCTATCAGCAATAAGCTGTAAGCTAAATCGAAAAATTTCTCCTTAAAGCTTATCGCTGATAGCTAATGGCTGCTTTATTATGATTGAAGAGACCGGCATAGTTTCAAAGACAGATGGCAACATCGCAAAGGTGCTCGTTCACAGGCGCAGCGGCTGTGAAGGCTGCGCGGCCCAGGGCGCGTGCGAACCTTCCGATGCCGGGATGGAAATTGAAGCGCTTAATCCGGTAAATGCAAAGGTCGGACAAACCGTAAGGATCTCGATGAACCCTAAATTATATTTAAAGGGGTCTCTCCTCGTTTACGGGATCCCTTTGACCGCGTTGATCGGAGGCGCAATAATCGGTAAAAACCTGGGCGAAAGATTTATGGGAAGCTCAAACTCCGATCTTGTCGCTGCCGTCGCCGGCTTCAGCTCTCTTATATTATCGTTTATCGCAATAAAGCTATGGTCGCGCAACGCTGAAACAAAAGCTGAATACAAGCCGGTCATTGAAGAGATAATAAAATAAATAGAGTCTGTCCATAAACTCGAACATTAGGCCGTCATTCCCGCAGTCTGTTGAGCGGGAATCCAGTTTTCTTAATAAGTTCTGGATGCCCGATTAAGGACTTCGGGCATGACGAAATTGAAAATGCGTAATTTCTCTGCGAAATCTGTGGATAAATTTTATCATATTCTGAAATCTTTAAATTGGGAGGGTGGCTTATGAACTTCGATGTTGAAAAAATCAGGAACATTGCAGTAATCGCTCACGGCGGGGCCGGTAAAACGTCACTTGTTGAGGCAATACTTTTTGACTCTAAAATGACTGACCGGATCGGGACCATTCAGGATGGGACTACAGTGACCGACTTTGAAACAGAGGAGATAGAGCGCAAGATCTCGATATCTTCCGCAAGCGCTTTCTGCAACTGGAGCGGACACAGAGTTAACCTCATCGATACTCCCGGATACATAAATTTTATTGAAGACACAAAATGCTGTCTCAGCGCTATTGACGGCGCTATTGTTATCGTAAGCGCCTTGTCCGGGGTAAAAGCTGAAACGGAAAAGATATGGCAGTTCGCCTGCCGTTATGAGATACCGAGGCTTGTTTTTATAAATAAGATGGACCGTGAAAACGCCAACTTTAAAATGGCCCTGAGCGATCTGGAAAAATCTTACGGCTCTACCGCAATTCCCTTGAATATCCCCATCGGCGCTGAAAATGACTTCGAGGGAGTCATCGACCTTGTTAACTTAAAGGCAGTAACGTATAAGAACGGGACCCCGTCAGAAGGCGCAATTCCTGATGCCTATAAAACTGAGGTTGAAGAATACCGCAAGATGCTAATTGAAAAAATCGCGGAATTAAATGACGCGCTCCTTGAAAAGTACCTTGAAGGAGGAGAACTCACCAATGATGAAATAAAGAAGGGTATTCGGGAAGGCTCCATCACGAGGAGATTTATCCCGGTTGTTTGCGGCTCGGCAACGAGGAATATCGGCATTCATCAACTGCTTGATACGGTAATACTCTGCCTGCCTTCGCCTGAGGAAAAAGCAAACATAACACCGATTAATGGAAAAGATCCAAAGACAGGAAATGAAATCAAGAGGAAGCCTGTCGTGAGCGAGCCGCTTTCCGCGCAGATTTTCAAGACCATAGCTGATCCCTTTGCAGGCAAGCTGACGCTGTTCAGAGTCTACTCCGGGGTCTTAAAGGCAGACTCAACTGTTTATAATTCCACTCGCGACAGCAAAGAAAAGATGGGTAACATTTTCTACCTCCTCGGCAAAAAACAGGTCCCCGTAAAAGAAGTCGGGCCTGGGGAAATAGCGGCTGTCGCAAAACTCAAAGACTCTCAAACTGGTGACACCATCTCGGATGTCGCCAATCCCATACTTTTTGAGCCTGTACAGTTTTCCGACCCCATGATCTCATATGCGATAGAGCCTAAAACAAGAGGCGACGAGGAAAAAGTCAGCACCGCGCTTCACAGAATGCTTGAAGAAGACCCGACCCTGAAATTCCACAGGGATGCAGACACAAAGGAGATGATCCTTGCAGGCATGGGACAGGTGCATCTTGAAGTCACCCTCGAAAAACTGAAGAGGAAATTCGGAGTAGACGTCTTGATGAAAACCCCGAAAATCCCGTACCGGGAAACAATTAAAGCTGCGTCAAGCGCGCAGGGCAGATACAAAAAACAGTCTGGCGGCAGGGGACAATACGGCGACTGCTGGATAAAAATCGAGCCCCTTCCCAGAGGAACAGGGTTTGAATTTGTTGATAATATTGTCGGCGGCGTGATCCCGCGACAATATATTCCTGCCGTTGAGAAAGGAATTATAGAGTCCATGAAAGACGGCTTAATCGCCGGTTACCCGGTCATAGATATCCGGGCGACATTATACGACGGTTCTTATCATACGGTGGATTCTTCGGAAATGGCGTTTAAAATAGCAGGCTCCATGGCGTTAAAAAACGCGACTCAAAATGCAAAGCCTATCATTCTTGAACCGATAGTCAGGGTAGAAGTCATTACACCTGACGAGTCGTTAGGAAATGTAATTGGAGACCTCAATTCAAAACGCGGTAAGGTACAGGGCGTTGAACCGCAGGCCGGCGGGAACCAGAAAATCATGGCCCTTGTGCCGATGGCGGAAATATTGACTTATGCCAACCAGCTAAATTCTTTAACAAGCGGCAGAGGCATTTATACGATGGAAGCTTCTCATTACGAAGAGGTGCCTTCCCACCTTGCCCAAAAAATTATCGCACAAAAAACAGAGACAAAGAAAGTCGAGTAAAGTGGTACATGTCACACTTCTGTGCCAACGTGCCCATGTGCAAAATAGTTTCTTAGCCCTTTCAAATATATCAGACTAATTCAATCTGCACATATAACCTCTTGTTTTCACAATTACAATTAGTATTCCAGCTTTTTCCTAATCCTCTGGCATATAGCTTGCATTTACCTGCCTAATAAAGGAGGTATATGTTGAATCTAATTACAAACAAGACACGCTGTCCATTTATTTATGAGCCCTTTGATGATTGCTACTGCGCAAAGATGAATAGCCAGGACATAGAACGAGCGGTGTATCTATGTTCCAATAATTTTGAAATGTGCGATATTTATAAAAATGGTAATGGTAACGGTAATGGCAACGGTAAAAAAACAATAAGAACAGAGTCTATAAATATTCGAATCTCTCAAAAAATAATTTCTGATAAGAAAGACTGATATTGCATTTTTAAGCAAGGAAAAGAGAATGATAAAGAAAATATTGTTAATTATCTGCATTACATTAATAGCATTGACAAATAACTTAAATGCGTCAACCTGTCCCACATGCCCCGGTACAGGACCATATACGACAGATAGTTACGGTACACAGAATACAGAATTCGCTCCAGACGAGACCCCGTATCTGTACTGGAAACTCCCGTCGAGCAACATTAGCTATATATTATCTTGGTGGACACTTGAAGGGACTAATACGTTTTATTCTAAAGAGTTGCTTAACACAAGCGGTTCAGATGAAATCAGGCTTATCTTAGATAACTGGGATTCCATTAACCCAAAAGAAGGCAACTGGATCGTAAACGCGTTCTATTCAGCACCCGGAGAAAACACCAGTTGTGCAACAAGCTTCACGGTTACTCCCGAACCAATCAGTTCAGTGCTGTTTATATCCGGTGGGGCGGTCTTTGTAATCAAACGCAGTTTAAAACGCAGGAAGAAGATAAATCTCTCCTGATTAATCCCCGAAGTGTTGAAGAAAGAAAAAGACAATACTTACGATACTCTTACAGTAATGCATTGCCTTCCATATCAACTCCTGCCATTCCAAAGCAAGACAACACAGTAGGCGCAATATCCATAAGGCATGGGCTTTTGCTGTTTGTCTTAAAATTAGTGAGCAGGATCCCGGGGACAATAGAAGGATCAACGATGTGGTCCCCGCTCCATTTCTTCAAATTATCTATGATAAGCTCTGAAGGCGCGCCGCCGATAGCTGTTTGCCATGACGCCCTGTACCCCTCCTGAAATCCAACAACAAGATCAGGAGATTCATCGGCCTGAGTGCCGGAATAAATATTTTTATTTTTATACACGTTCTTAACGGCTGCTTGCCCATCTTTTGTGTCGGTTAAGCGTATAAGATTATCAACAATCTGACCTGCTACAGATTCAGCCTCTGCACCTGCTCCAACTATGCCGTGTTTTTCCCTCCCTTTAATGTTTAGATAAATGCTTCCGAAACCGAGGGCATATGCCTTTGTCTTTTTCCAGTCGACGTATTGAAATAGTCCGCCGCCTTCTAAATCATCTCCGGAGACTTTTTGAGTGAGAGTCATAAAGCCGTTCTGTGCAAGCCAGGAATTTATGTTTACAGCCCGTCTAAAGCTTGCAAATCCGTGATCTGAAAAAACCATAAACGCGGTCCTGTCATCGACCTGTTTCATGACTTCACCAAGGATGACATCCATTTTCCTGTAATAATCATCAATGACATGTCCATACTTTTCAGCATACGCCTTATTATAAAGAGGATGCCTCGGGTCCTTAGTTACCCAGAAGATATGCTGTATTCTGTCAGTAGAAAAGAAAGCAGAAGCCAACAGCCCTTCCTTAAATCTGTTCAATTCAAACCAAAGCATCTTTTCCTGTTCGGCAACTATTTCATCGCACATTGTAACAAAAGCTTCTTCATCGATTCTTCCCTCTTCAAGGGCCTTCGTGTCCTCAGGCATGCCAAGAGTATAAAACTGTCCAACTTCACCGGCAAGCTCCCGGATATAATCATCGGGACTCGAAATGACGAATGCGGGGTCCCTCGGGTTTATCTGGACCGCTGTCATATAGAGTTCGACTTCCGGAGCGGTTTTGTGTAAATAAAACTTAACAATACCAGACACGGTTTTCATAAGACCGAGCTTGAATGTCAATTCTATCCAATCGCTCCACATGCCTTGTCTGACCATTATTTTTTTACCGTCCACGTTCATCTCTATCCCTGAATTATCGGAATGTATTCTGATATTAAGATCAACTTTTGCGGTGTCCCTTGAGGTAAGCTTTGTAATATTAGGCCCTGAGATATATGTTTTTATATTATTCCCCTCAAGCTTAACTTTTATGACTTTCTCGAATCCATCTTCTTTTTTGGTAATATCTCTTGTGGTATAAAATGCATACTTGCCAAGCCCGCCTTTTATATCAGGGACGCCAAGGCCTGCATAAAGTTTTGCCTTGTTTTGTTTGGGTTGAAAGGTCATCGGCCATTTTAAAATCGTTGAAGGGATACCGCTGTCGGAAGTGTAATCCCAAAACGAATTTCCATGCATCACGGGTAAAAACATCTGCTCCCGTTTGCCAAACACGTTTTTGGGATTCATCTTTAATATTGCCAACTGCGGCATATAGTCAGTCACTCTTCGGTTTAAAAAATCAAAAATACCATGATACCCCGGGTTATTGCCCGTGGCTATTGAGGCCCATGCAACCGGGCTTTGCGCCGGATTACTCGTAGCTAATGGAGAATATGTGCCCATTCCGCCAAGCCTGGAGAAGTTAGGTACGTCACCTCGCTGCATCAGGTAAGATAATAATTTGGGGTCCAGTCCATCGAAGCCGAGAATTATTACCCGGTTATATTTCATATTCCCGGTGAATTTCACTGAATTGTCCATCAATATTGGCTCCTCTTTTGTGAGACTTGATATATTTTACATACTGTGGTCTCTGCCACAGTTCCAAATTTCTGTCATTCCGGCTTGTCGGGAATCTTTCCAGAAGGATTCCCGACGCGCTTCGCTTACGGGAATGACACCAAAAATAAACTTTCAAATAATGGACGCCCTGCGGTCTCTGCCGCAGGGTTCTTCACAATCAATTGTAAGTTAATTCTATTTTTTGTGTCAATGTAGTGGAAAAAGATATTAACAGGTTTTTTAATGCTGTTGAATAGCAGAAACAAAAAACGGGAACGGACATTCGTCCGTCCCCGTTTATGATCTTACATTTCATTTAAAGTGGTGAGTCGGTTGTCCAGGCGTCTTTAAAATCAAAACTGAAGGGACTGAATATAGCCCCGGCAAAACCGTATCCCGATATATCATTAGCTGATGCGCCTTCGCCTTCGTTAAAACGCCAGTAACCCTTTAAGGTCGTCGTATCGATCCTGCAAAGCGCCGATGCGTGATCAAGTTCATTGCCCATGCAGTTCACAATAGCCTCAGGGGTCCTCGCAACCGCCCAGAACCTGACCTCATCAATCATACCTTCGAATCTCTGGTCATGACAAAGACCGTCAAGTCCCGGATTGTATTTAGGATCGACAGGATCAGATGGATTTACAGTGCAATGGTTTGTTTCGTCAGCAACGCCGTCCGTATTCTCATCAACATTTTTTGTTCCTACAAGATCCGGCACAATTCCCATAAATATTTTACTATATGGGTTTTCTCCGGTAGCTGGCGGCTCATCAGTTGGAACAAATTTAGAGTCTGTAGATGCGCAACCGCTAAAGATTCCGTTTACATAAATATCCATATGAGGTGTTTGGGACTCTGCGCCAGCACAGGCGCTATGGACACCTGTGTGGTTAGCGTTAGCAAGCACGCCCGCAACATGCCTCCATTCATTGGCCGGTAAACTAACGTTTGCAGCCAACGTAAAATAATTGCTTCCTACTTTGACCCTGAACTTAAGCACATCATCTTTAACATACAATGCCATACCGCCGACACCGCCGTAACGTGAGAAAATGCCGCCATTAAGTTTTCCGCTTGCCTTGTTCTTTATCCATGCCTCGACTGTAAACTCTTTTCCGGCTATATCTGCCCGGGTGAGAAGATTTGGATCAAAAACGAAAGCCCCGCATTGGTTTTTATTAGCGGAATTAAGTGGAGCGCGGGTGCAATCTATCGCGAAAGCCCCTGCATTTATTTCCTGCACCTTTTGCTGCGGATCATTGCCGCAGCTCATTATTGCAAAACTTGCACATAAAATTAAGATTGCCCCGGTCAGAAAAAAGACGGATTTGTTTTTCATCTGCTTCATTACCCTCATCATACCTCCTCGTGATTTTGTGAATGAAAAGAAAAGATGGAAAATTATAAGTTATTTACTGAATGATGTCAATAAAGTTTTTGAAAGTTTTTCAAATTTGATTATTAGCTATAGATATAACCAACACAACATGCTTGCATATGGTGATGAAACTATGATAAATTTAATCGCTCCGCAAAATATTAGACTCACGAGAGATAATTTGGATCTGCAAGCCGTTAGAGACAGAATTGACCATTTGAATACAGCATCAGAGGGATGGTTTTTAATCTTTACGGACAGGAGGGTGAAGGGCATGTGAATAAGAAGTAGCAAATATATTTTTTGAATGTTTTTTTCCATATAACACCGGAGGGATAAGATGAGAATATTTCGCTTGCTTAAAACATTATTTATTATATTGTCGTTGATTGCTTTTGCTATAAGTCTGCATGCATGCAAAAAGATAGATAACGACGACAATGGAACTGGAACCGGAGGCATACTTGCCTCTGTAGAAGTAAAACCTGTAAACCCGGTTATGTCTCTTAAGGTCAAGGATGCTGATAACAATGATATTCCAAACACCCTGCAATTTACAGTAACCGGTACTTATGAAGGAGGCTACACAGCTAATTTGACATCATCGGTAACCTGGAGCTCATCCAATGAAGCGGTTGCCACTATCGATGCTGCGGGCCTGGTGACAGCTACGGGTATCGGGGACACAACTATCACTGGAACATATAACGGCAGTTCTTACACCACCAAGCTGACTGTAAAAGAATCTGTCGACATTGGCCTGGAATCTATCGAGGTAACGCCTGCTGCCCCAGCCATTTTCACAGGGAAAACCAAGCAATTTGCAGCAACAGGCACTTACGATGACGGCACTACCGGTGATATCACAGCAGAAGTTAACTGGAGCTCCAGCGCACCGGCTGCTACTGTAGACGCTGCAGGTTTGGCTACTGGTGTGGCTGCCGGGACAACAACGATCTCTGCAACAACACCGGGAGGCATATCAGGCAGCACAACACTGACTGTGACCGCGGTTGTGCTCGAATCCATTACCGTAACGCCTGATAATCAATCTCTTGCATTCGGAACCAAGACACTGCAATTTACGGCAACCGGAGCTTACAATGACGGCTCTAATCCGGATATAACATCTTTGGTGACCTGGAGCTCATCCAATGAAGCGGTTGCCACTATCAATGCAGCGGGATTGGCTACCTCTGCCGCTGCCGGCGCCGACGCCAGCACAATTATTAAGGCAGAATTGGGGGCCATTTCAGACACTGCTACACTGAACGTAGTCAATTGTACTTCTGCCGGACTTACCACTATCACGGTAACTCATCCTGATACCACTATAGCCTCAGGGGCAACTCAGCAATTCGCAGCAGCCGGCGACGGAGCACTATCAACTCTGACAGCCTGTGTAGACTGGAGTTCAACAATTCCTTCTATAAGCACCGCTGGACTTGTAACCCCCGCCGGGACCGGGACCTCAACAATCACAGCGGATTATCCTGCCACCGCCTTTTCCGGGAACTCATCGTTGACGATAAGGGTCAATGTCCCTAAAACAGGACTGACCGCATCTCAGACCCCTGGCGACGATGGCGATTTGGAAAGAGGCGTTGCCTGGCCCGTTACGAGGTTTTTTGACAATGGCAACGGGACGATAACGGACAACCTCACAGGGCTTATATGGCTGAAGAATGCCAATTGTTTTGGAGCGCAAAATTGGGCAAATGCACTTTCAGCAGCAAATACTCTTAACGCTGGTGAATGCGGCTTGACCGTCGGTGAAGGTTCTTTAGAAGGAAACTGGCGGCTGTCAAACATCAACGAGCTTGAGAGTCTTATCAATCTTTCTCAAGGTAATAATGTCACATGGTTAACAGCACAGGGCTTTACAAATGTCCAGGCATTTACAGTTAATGCGAACGGTACGCCGGAGGTTGGTAATGATACTGTTACGAGTTCAGGCATCTACTGGTCGTCTACTACCTATGCAGTTACAACAGCCAACGCATTGGTAGTAAACTTTTCGCCAGCAGCGGCCACTTACCCTGCTTACTCTCTGGGTGTTGATAACAAACCTAAAACAGACGCTGAATATTTTGTCTGGCCCGTAAAAGGCGGAAAGTAAGTACATGCAAGCGCAACAGTGCAACAGGACGAAAGTAAAGCAGCAGCACAGCGATCAACTGTGCTGCTGCCCAAGAAGAAATAAGGAGAAAAAGATATGACAAAGAAAATTTTCATGATCATGGTTTTAATGCTTTTGGCAGCAAACGCGGTATTTGCAGCAGATGCTGAGGTAGCAGAGACAGGGCAAACGCCGGCAGCCCCGATAGTGGCTCCGGCAGGTTCTGACGGCGACTTACAAAAAGGCGTGGCCTTGGCCAATCCGAGATTCACTGATCTCGGTGACGGGACAGTAAGGGACAATGTGACCGGACTGATATGGACAGCAGATGCCAATTGTGATGGCACACAGAGAACCTGGGCAACTGCTGTTGCATTTGCAAATACTCTTAACGCTGGTGAATGCGGCTTGACCGTCGGTGAAGGTTCTTTAGAAGGAGACTGGCGGCTGCCCAACAGAAAAGAACTCCGCACCCTGATTGATTTCTCAAAATTTAATCCTGCGGTGACTACCGGTCATCCTTTTGGGGGTGTGCAGAACTCAGCTTACTGGACGTCCTCTTCCAGCGGCACAAGCAACTCATGGTCCGTTGACATGGGGACCGGCATCTCTTCCTTGAAAGCGGTTGCCACTACTTACTACGTCTGGCCTGTAAAAGGCAAATCAGTAAGCGAGCCGTAAACTGAACAAAAGAGCAATAGAGCAGAAGCGCAAAAGTACAAAAGTATAAATAATAAACAAAGCAGGCGGTCTCAGGCCGCCTGCTCTTTTCTTTGATCGGGGACACGAATAGTTACATGCCGGATTAATTTAATTACTCGATGATCTCTTTTATTCTCCCGGAAAAATTTACCGGGTCGAGCTCGGCGGCTTTTTGGGCTTCTTTAATTGCGCTGTCCCTGTCACCAAGCTTGAGATAAATCCCGGCGATACCGAAATGGCCCGGCGCTGACTCAGGGAATAATTCAATAAGCTTGTTATAAAACCGGAGCGCGTTATCATAATCCTTCGCCACTTCCGCAGCATTCGCAAAAGCCAGAAGCTCGTCATCCGTTAAAAAATATTTCTTGCCTGACGCGATAATGTCATACTTTGACACTCTCAACTTTCGGACCTTTTCCAACGCGTCATCGGCTGCGTCCTTTCTCGAAGTAAGGATTCCGGCCAGGGCCATTTTTACTTGCACAAACTCATTATGCGGGTCCATATCCACAGCCTTTTTAATGGCAAGGAACGCATTTTCGTAGTCCTTCTTGAGTATGTAATTATCTGCCAGGGCAAAATAATTCCACTGATTGTCAGGACTGATCTTCATGCACTCCCTGATGATGCCCTCCGCTTTCGAAATGAAAGACGGTTCATAGACCGCGATATCGTGATAAAAATCAACTACCATGACCCTGCGCTCAAGGTTATAAAAATCATCCGCGATCAGATTTTTTGTCTCTGCCGCAGTTGTCTCTACGAACTTCACTGCGCCCTCAATAGCAAAAGTCCTGTTTCTCAATATCTCACCTGAAATATTCAGCATCAGCAAACGGACTTCCGTATTGCCGAAAGTATTTAGAGAGAGCGCTTTCTTGAAATCATCCAATACAGTTAAAAAAGACCTGTATTTATTCTCCTTAAAGTCGAACATTATCCGGGTGGCAAGATATGATTCCCTTGCAGACTTGTAATGAATAAAATAAGCGGCGCCCGAAAAGAAACACAGCGCTATGAAGGCTGCTGCCAATGATTTTACCTGCAGTCTGTCCTGATCGCTTTTGCTGACAGGGGGCGGCAATTTTTCAGGACCCTCAAGATTATCAATGTAAGCCAGTAATGTAAAAAAAACCAAATACGAATTAAGCGTGTCGAATATAGGCAGGTTCTGCACAAAATAAACTGCAAGGGCAGTGGTTAGGGTGACAGCCTCGATTTTTGCAATGACATTCTTGAGATACTGACGCCGGATTACAAAAAACGCCGCGCCGAAAAGCGAGAGATAGGAGAGCAGTCCCGCTATCCCCGCATTAACCAGCCAATCCATGATTATATTATGCGCCCGGTCCATCGACGTCTTTCCTCCGTAAGGAACAGGGCGCAGAGTGTACAAACTTGTGAAATTCTCCTGACCCCAGCCTAAAACGGGTTTCGCTTTAAATCCCTCCCAGGCCACCTTCCAGGCGTCGGTCCTTGAAGAAATAGATGCGTCGATTGACGCAGTTGCAAACCGGGGCAAAGCGCTCTGAAATTCCAGTTCCGGCGGCAGCGAGGAAGGTTGTTTATAAGAAGTTAAAACAATTACCGGGAGGATAATGCAGGCGGCCAGGGCGGATAACGCTATCTTCCTGTAAAGCCTTTCCCCCGGTGTCCCGCACCTGCTGAAGATATAAAAAAGGCTGAAAAATATTATGCCCGATAAAACCGCGATAATCGCCCCCCGTGTTGCAGTGAAATAAACTACGATTAAATTGATCACCGCTGATGTCAAATACGTATATTTCAACCAGGTTCTTCCCGCATGCAGGGACAAAATCAATCCGATAAAGGCCGTCAGCAGCATGTACGACGCGAGAAAAGCGGGATGACCTATTGTGCTGGATTCCCTGTAAACATTTCCCGCAACCAGTTTATTGAACAGGGCGTATAAACCGACGATTGCGCTTGCGGAAATAAAGATATTGAAAAAGATTGCCCAGTCCTTATTAGTCCTGAGAACGCTTCTTATGATCATGAAATAAAGCGCGAGGTGAAGGATTGTAATATATCCTTCCATGCGCTCAAAGCCCGACCATAAGCTTTTGTAAGGATTTACTCCTAAAATGTCCGCCAGCCCTGCTATGAAAGTAAAAATCAGGATTGATGAAAATACCGGAGAGTAACGGGGACGATATTGTTTGTCCAATACTAAAAGCCCTGCCCAAAAGACCGCAGACAGCTCCACAATAATTCTGAATGCGTGATTTCTACCCTCAATATACGGGAACATTAATGACATTGATACATACAGAGGCAGGAGCGGGAGTAAAAAAATAAGCGCTTTTACCGTATGAATATAGAAAGCTTTTAATTTATCGATATGCATCTTTTTAATCTGAAAAAAATCTCGAAAATATTTAATGACTATTACCCACCTAATAAGTGTCATTCCAGCTTGTCGGGAATCCTCCTGAAAGCAAGAAAAGATTCCGGACAAGCCGGAATGACAAAAAAAGAATCACTCAATTCAGATATTATAAATATTTAAGCAGATTAATTCTTAATGTATTATGAAAAAAATCCCCCTCCCTTACCAGGAGGGGGATGCAGAGGGGGGTAGTGAGCCTTTAATTACTACATCTTCAACTTTGCTATTTCTTTTGTTAAGAGCGTTGCCTTTTTGGAATCCATCATGCCTATGACAAGCCCGGCCTTTTTGCTCTCCATTTTGAGTAATATCTGGATCGCGGTTTCATTGTCGAGACCGACAAGCCTCTGTGCCGCGTCTTCAGGCGGCATAGCTTCATATGCCTTTGCCACGTGCCTCAATCTCTTGTTGCCTGTTTCTTCCGCCAATTGCAGGGATTTCTCTATCTGCTGCAGTATGTTGGAATATTTAGAGATCTCATCTTCAACTTCTTTCTTTAATATCTTAAGCCGTTCCGTCTCCTGTTTTATAATCTCTTCCTTCTTTGCAAGCTCAAGCTTCTGCTTCTCTGCGTTGCCTGCCGCATCATCCTCAGCATATGCAGGAAACGATATAAACAACACTACCAAAAAAACATGGAATATTAATTTTATCACCTGAAAATCTCCCCTGACCCCTCTTTTCAAAAGAGGGTTATCACCCCATAATTTTTTCATCTTGACCTCCTTGAAATCGCAAAAAAATCATTTTCTTTCTGTTCCAGATTTAATTTTTCCTTGTGCTCGCGCTTGATGATCTTTTCATGCAGTATCTCAACCACCTTTTTGTCCTTGTATGCGCTGACAAGCGTGTCCTTTAAACAGGTAAGCTCGTCCTGGCACTGCGCGTGGACTTTTTTCTGCTCATTTATTTTTCCGTTAATGCGTGAAAAAAAGTCATAACATGAAATCAGGTTGTTCGCGTCCAGAGAGCCTTCCTCCTGCTTCTCATTAAAGAACCTGAGCATGTCGGTAAAGTTGTTTTCAAGGGACTGTAGTTTGGTGTTCTCTTCATCTACCTTATCAGCCGCTTTCTTTACCTCCATCTCAACTTCTTTCTTCTTGCTGTCTTTTAATTTCAATATCTTTGAGACCGTCTTCTGTTTAGGCATTTTCCTTCTCCATTTGATCAAAGATAAAATATAATCCCTGTATGCTGTCGGCGAAATCTATCCGCTCATCCATGCCCTGTCTGAGATAATTTTTGAACCTCTCTATAAGCTTTATTGAATAATCAACCTTAAAATTTGAACCATGCTTATAAGCTCCGAGGTTTATCATGTCTTCAAACTTTTTATATACAGACAGCGCCTCGATGAACTTGCCTGCGTATTCCCTGTGCCTGTCATCTATAACATGAGGCATGACCCTGCTGATGGACTGTAAAACATCTATGGAGGGATAGTGGTTTTCCATTGCGAGGTCTCTCGATAATACTATGTGCCCGTCGAGTATCGCCCGCGACATGTCCGCGACAGGCTCCAGCATATCGTCGCCCTCAACAAGGACTGTGTAAAGCCCCGTAATGCTGCCCGCGCCTTCTGAAGTGCCGACCCTTTCGAGCAGTTTCGGAAGAAGCGCAAATACCGAAGGGGTGTACCCTCTTGTTGTCGGGGGCTCTCCGACTGCAAGGCCGACTTCCCTCTGCGCCATAGCGACACGCGTCAGCGAATCCATCAGGAGCAGGACGTTTTTCCCGCAGTCCCTGAAATATTCCGCTATAGCCGTGGCTGTAAAAGCGCCCCTTACCTTTGCAAGCGGTGTCTGCTCTGACGTAGAGACAACCACAACGGACTTTCTCAACCCCTCTTCCCCAAGGTTCTTGTCAATAAACTCCCGGACCTCGCGGCTCCTTTCACCAATCAGCGCTATCACATTTACCGCGGCCTCCGAATATTTAGCGATCATGCCAAGCAGGACGCTTTTCCCGACACCCGAGCCTGCCATGATCCCGACCCTTTGCCCCTTGCCGCAAGTGAGCAGGCCGTTGATTGTCCGGATGCCGATATCTATCGGCTCTTCAATCATCTGTCTCGTCAGCGGATGCGGGGATGTTTTATGAAGCAGATAATCCATCCCGTCTATGTGCCCGTTTCCGTCTATCGGTTTGCCTGCCGCGTCAAGCACCCTCCCTACAAGTTCATCACAAACCTTTACTGAAACATTCTGCCCAAGAGGCAATACCCGGCTGCCGTGTCTGATGCCGGATATCTCGCCGGTGGCCATGAGGATGACCTGTCCTTCTTTAAAACCGACTACCTCCGCTTCAACTGAAGGTGCACTGTCAGAATAAATCCTGCACGATTCTCCTATGCTCACATCAAGCCCGGTTGCCTTGATGGTAAGCCCGGTTATCTCCACTATCCTTCCGTAGACCTTCAGCGGGTCAGAATTCTCAACAGACGATATGTATGGCGCAAGGTCGATGTTAATCATAATTTAGAAATATGCTTAAAGCTTATAGCTGAGAGCTTAAAGCTACGAGCTAAGAGTTGGCATTAGTTCATTCTCACTCTTTGCCCTCTGCCCTTGGCCCTGCCCTCTTTCCTCTGTATTCTGTCTTCTGACTTCTGACTTCTTCCCCGCTTTCATCTCTTCAACAACTTTTGCCAAAAGCGAATCAATGTCCGTTACTACTTCCTCCGTTTTGCTTATTACGAGAGGCCCCGTAACCGGCACACTGGAAATCACTTCTAAGACTATATCCTGATGGATGTCAATCAGTTCCTGTTTATTCTTAATGAACAGTTCATGCAGCGCAGGATTAATTTTGATTGTAATGGCGCCAGTACGCTGCAATTTCTTCAGCGCCTCCTTTACCATCGTAATAATAATTTCCGGCTTTGTGCTTATCTCCTCAATTATTATTTTCCTTGCTATTGCGACCGCAAGATCAACGGCCTGCTGCTGAAGCGCTTCAGCCAGAGTATCTTTAACCTCTGTTATCTCATTAATGATCTTTTCAAGCCCTTCAATAAGCACAAGGGCCTTCTGCTCCCCGGCCGCATAACCGGCCTTTTCGCCTGATGCAAAACCGTCTTCATATGCCTGCCGCTGGATCTCTTCCGTCCTCTGCATAGTTGATTCACGGCTTAAAGGCCTCCTGTCTTCTTCAAGAACAGGCATATTGAAAACAGATGTCTCAGCGTGCTTTGAAATCCCCGGCTTAAACAAATTCTTCCTTGCCCCTTCCAGCTATCACTACCTTGCCTTCCTCATCAAGCTTCCTTGCGACCTTGACGATATTCTGCTGTGCCTTCTCAACATCAGACACCTTCACAGGGCCTCTTGTCTCCATCTCTTCCTTCAAAATCTGCACCGCTCTCTGAGACATATTCTTGAAGATCTTTTGCTTAAATGTGTCGGTAGCTGTTTTTAAAGCAAGCGTAAGGTCCTCGGTAGTTATCTCTTTCAATATAAGCTGGATGCCCCTGTCATCTATCTTCTCAAGGTCATCAAACACCAGCATAAGCTCTCTGATCGAATCCGCCATTGCCGTGTCCCTGCCTTCTATGTTCCCGAGTATCTTCTGCTCTGTAGTCCTGTCACAGTGGTTTAATATCTCGGCAATTACCTTTGTGCCCTGAAAGGACTTTCCCTGGTTCCCCTTGCCTATATCCAGTTGTCCCTTAAGCACCTCCTCTATTTCTTCAAGCGCGCTTTCAGGTATCCTCTCGGTTGACGCCACCCTGAGCGCAACATCCGCTCTTACCTGCTCCGGCAGGGCCTCCATAATTGCGGCCGCCTGCTCTGAATCAAGAAGACATAAAATCAGGGCGATAGTCTGGGGATGTTCAGTCACGAGAAAGCTTGAAAGGACCTTGGGGTTTACCCATTTTAATGATTCCAGCGGGCTTTCTTTAGATACCATCTCGAGGATCTTCTCGGCATCGGCGTTTCCAAGCCCTTTGGTCAATATCTTTTTCACATATTCTTCGCCGCCGACCTGGCTTATGTCGCCGCTGCTTACCTTTTCCAGGGTTTCGACAAAGACGCTCTCTACCTTTGTACGGTCAGTCCTTTTCATACGCGACATGAACGAGGTGATTTTACCTATGACTTCCGGGTCGAGGCCTTTTAAAATCTGTGAGGCCGTCTCCTCTCCGACAGCGCTTAAAAATATCGCGGCTTTCTCATACCCGTTCATCGCCATCTATTTATCCTCCAGCCAGCCCTTCACAAGGACAGCCGCCTGCTGCGGGTTTTTATTCGCCCAGTCAATGACTTTCTTTTCAAGCGGTATCTCTTTGGCCTGAAGCGGATTTTCATCTATCGCCTTTGCTTCAGCCGCGCCTCCGGGATAAGACTGCTGTCTGACCGGCATTGATGAAAGCGTTTTCATCAGAGGGCGCACTACAAAGAGAAAGAACAATAAGGCAACGGCAACCGGTATAAAATATTTCAAAACAGTCATTATGATGGGCATGACTTCCGTTGGGGCATCCTTGGCGTCCTCAACCGCCATTTCCCTGAACGGCATGACCTTCACGCTGATTTCGTCTCCCCTGTCGGAGGTAAAGCCAACGGTCTTTTTAACTATGTCTTCATAATATTTAACATCTTCTTCAGAACGCTGAACGTATTGTTTTGCGTTTTCCCCCAAACCCTGCTGCGAAGGGAGAATGCCGTCAACAAGTATCGCCACCGTCATCCTCTCAAGCGAAACCGGTGATTCAACTACATGGGTTACTGTTTTGCTCGTTTCGTAATTGATCATTTCATCCTGCTTCGAGGATTGTCCCTGTGAACCTGCAAACTGCGGGACAGCCCCGCCGGGCAGATTGGATGCGACACCGGGGACACCGGCAGGCGCGCCGGAGGTGGACTTTTCGGAGCTCTTCTGCTCGCTCCTTACAACAACTCCTTCGGGATCAAACTTCTCTTCGGTCCTTTCGCTCTTTGTGAAATCAAACGCAGCAAAAACCTTGGCCTTTACCTTGCCCCTGCCGGCAACGGGTTCAAGTATGCTGACGATCTTTTGTGCAATGTTCGATTCGTAACTGTGCTGATACTCCATCTGGGACCCGCTGAGACTGAGCATACTGTCATTCGTGGGTTTCTGAAGGAGATCGCCTTTGCTGTCGACAACGGTAATATTTTCCGGATTCAGTCCTTCCACACTGCTTGCCACAAGGTGTATTATGCCGTCCACTTCACTGCTGCTGGGTTTCCTTCCCTGTTTAAGCGTCAGAAAAACAGCGGCTGTGGCATCCTGCTTCTCCTGCTGAAAGGCGAACACGGATTTGTCAGGCACCACCAGATGCACCCTGCACTGCTGCACGCTGGCGAGAGAGCGTATGGTCCGGGAAAGTTCCCCTTCAAGCGCCCTCCTGTAATTGAGCTTCTGTACAAACTCGCTTGTTGTAAAAGTTGTATTGTCAAATATTTCAAACCCGACACCGCCGCCCTGAGGGAGACCCTGCGAGGCAAGCTGAAGCCTTGTGTCATAAACTTTGTCCGAGGCAACAAGCACAGCGCCGCCATCGCCGATTTTATACGGAATCTTTTTTTCCTGTAAGGTCTGGACTATTTTCCCCGCGTCTTCTTCTGAAAGGTTTGAATACAGGACCTGATAATCAACCCTCTGCATCCATGACATCAGGAGGATTATGCCGGCAATGCTTATCACCAGCACTGCAAGGGCCGCGGTCTTTTTTGAAGCAGGCCAGGATTTTAAATTTTCAAAAACATTGTCGATAGCCGCCATTCATTCTCCTTTTAACCCCTCTGTGTCCCCCCTTTACTAAGGGGGGAATTAAGGGGGGTGCTTTTACTCATCACTCGTCACTGACTCTAAACCGGCAACCTCATCACTTCTTCATAAGTGCTTATAAGCTTGTTCCTTATCTCAACCATCAATTGAAACGACATGTCAGCTTTTTCCACCGCGAGGATCGCGCTTGTGACATCGCCTCCCTTTGACAGGTCGCCTACCGCC
The DNA here is from genome assembly GCA_016213945.1 of Nitrospirota bacterium. Classification (GTDB taxonomy): domain Bacteria; phylum Nitrospirota; class Thermodesulfovibrionia; order UBA6902; family UBA6902; genus SURF-23. Next base: position 19,944 of record JACQZF010000025.1, read on the forward strand.
TTGTCAACATCGTTCTGCAGCTGCGAGGCCTTGCTCATCGCTTCATTTATAACTTCGTCAAAACTGGCCCCGGAAACACTGCCCGCCGGATTTTTCTGCGAAGCGGAGTTAGTCGCGATATTGCTGCCGATATTTTTAATCATTGTTATGTCTGCCATTATACCCTCCCGAGTTCAAGCGCCTTCTGGAACATGCCTTTGCTTGTATTAAACGCCTTGACGTTTGCTTCATAGGCCCTTAGCGCCATCATCATATTCGCCATCTCTTCAATGACGTTGATATTCGGCATGCTGACGTTGCCGTCTTCATCAGCGTCAGGATGCCCCGGATCATAAATCGTTATCGGCGGTTTATTGTCCGGGACCACATTGCTGACTCTGACCCCTTCGAGTTTTTCAGAAGGATTTGAATTTATGAGCATCGTTGAGAACACGACGTCCTTCCTTACATACGGGCCGCCGGTCTCCGTCTTTGTGGTCTGCGCGTTTGCCATATTGGATGCTATTGTGTTCATCCTTATCCTTTGCGCCTCAAGGGCGGTTGCGCTCACCTTAAAGATATCCATTTACTGCCTCCCTTAAAATCCTTCACTATCTTGACCTGGGCAAGGCATCGCCCCGCCCTGCACTTCTTTACTTCCTGACGCTTATGGCGTTTTTATACATCCTTATCTTAGATGATAAAATCGTCACCGCTGTGTCGTGCAGCAGTGAATTCTCGGTCATCTTCGCCACTTCAACATTAAGCTCGACATTGTTTTTGTCTTCCCATGAAAGATTGTCTTCAACCTTTGCCGTGCTGCTTACCGTTGAAGCATTTCCGCCGCCGACGTGTTTGGGGTTAGTTGTTAAAAGCTTCTTTTCACTGCTAAGGAGATTATTGAACTTAACGTCCTTTGCCTTGTAGCCGGGCGTATCGACGTTGGCAATGTTGGAGGAAATGACCTTCTGCCTTATATTGGCAGCCTGAACTAATCCCTCAAGAATCTTAAAACCTTTGTCCATAATTTATCTCCTTACTTCCCTTATTACATCAAGAATCGTGCCATATAATAAATCAAAGAAGTTAAGGACCTGAGTAGTTGTGAGGCTTTGATTTGAAAGCTTTTTTTGTCTTTACTCACCTTCTTGTCTTCTTCTCTGCCTAACCTCTATTTTGACCATCTGTCAATTTTTCCACGCTGCGGGAAAATTTTTCCCATTCTCTTGAAGTTTATTCCTGATGGTCCTGACGCTCACCCCGAGTTTCTTCGCTGCCTTTGTCTTATTGCCTTTCGTCTCCTCAAGGGTTTTCATGATCAGGTCCATCTCCATGCCTCTTAAACTTCCGTTGCCCGGATTGCACTGGCTTAAATTCCCTTCAAGCATAAAGTCGTCCGCGTTTATCAGGTCCGATTTCGCGATAAGCACTGAACGGTGCACTGCGTTTTCGAGCTCCCTTATGTTTCCTCTCCACTGTCTTGTCCTTAATAATTCAACCGCATCATCCGAGAAGCCTGTGATGGTCTTGTTAAGCTGTACGGAAAACTTTTTTGCAAAGTGCTCCGAAAGCAGCAGGATATCTTCCGGTCTTTCCCTTAAAGGCAGCAGTTGAATGGGGAATACGCTGAGCCTGTAAAAAAGGTCCTCCCTGAACCTTCCTTCCTTTATCTCTTTCTGCAGGTCCCTGTTGGTTGTGGCGATGACCCTCACGTCTACCGGGACAGGCTGTTTGCCCCCTACCCTGTCAACCTCCCTTTCCTGTAAGACCCTCAGGAGTTTCGCCTGCAGGATTGCGGTCATCTCTCCAATTTCATCGAGGAGGATCGTGCCTCCGTGGGCGAGCTCAAACTTGCCTGTTTTTCTGTCCAGCGCTCCGGTGAAGGAGCCTTTTTCATGGCCGAAAAGCTCGGACTCAAGGAGATTGTCGGGGATAGCGGCGCAGTTCACCGCGATAAAAGGTTTCTTGCTCCTGTGGCTTGTCTTGTAAATGTATCTTGCGAGAAGCTCCTTTCCTGTTCCGCTCTCGCCTAAAATAAGCACTGTCATGTCGCTTAATGCTACGCTGTGTGAAAGCTGGACCAGGTTTTTCATGTTCTCGTTGTTGGTCAACACCTCATCGCCGCCCTGTGAAACGCTCGACATGATGGACCCGATCGCCTTTGTCAGGGCCTCGAATGAGAACGGCTTCATCAGGTAATCGTACGCGCCCTCCTTCATGGCATTGACCGCGTTTTCAACTGTGGCAAAACCGGTAATGACAAGTATCGGCAGGCTCCCGGTCTTTTTCCTTGCCTCTTTGATAAACGCAACGCCGTCCATCTTCGGCATCTTCATGTCAGTCACTATCATCGATACCGGGGTCTCATCAAGTTTTTTCAGCGCGTCAACAGGGTCTTCCGCAAGTATCACGCTGTAGCCCATCCTGACAATGGCCTCTCTTAACGCCGTCCTTAACTGTGTGTCATCATCCACAACAAGTATTGATTTCATATTGCCGCTCCAGAAATAGACCCCCCTAATTCCCCCCTTACTAAGGGGGGATTAAGAGGGGTAGCCCCATTTGCAAGGGGAGATACAGAGGGGTTATTTTTATTTTCAGGAAAATATAGGCGGAAGGTGCAGCCTTTATTTTCATTGATAAACGCCTTTATAAAACCGTTGTGGCGCTGGACTATCTTGTAGGCTATTGTCAGTCCTAGCCCGGTGCCCTTGTCCTTTGTGCTGAAAAACGGATCAAATATCTTCTCGATATTTTCCAGGCTGATCCCCTCGCCTTCATCAATGACCGAAACGGTTGTGAAACCGTCCGCAGCCTCCATGACAATTTCCAGTCTCCCGCCGTCGGGCATGGCCTGGGCCGCGTTTAAAATAATATTCATGAAGACCTGCTTCAGTAATTCTGGATCGCCGTCGATAATTTCATCCGTCAGCTTCGTTGAAACGCTGACCCCCCTGATCTCCATTAAAGGCTTCAGCATTGTCATTGAGTCAGCAACCACGTCGCTGAGTTTCACTTCCCTGAAAGACAGCTTCTGGTCTCTTGCGAACATAAGCATGTTGGTGAGAATGTTATTAAGGCTGTGTATCCCGCTTGAGATGCCCTTTGACATCTCCTCATGCCTGGACCCTTTAAGATCATTGGAAAGCATGGAAGCAAACAGCTCTATGCTGCACAGGGGGCTTCTTATTTCATGCACGATTTTCGCCGCCATCTCTCCCATCGCTATCAGCCTTGAATTCCTCTCCTGCAGTATTTCAAGCTCGCTTACCCGCGCGTTCTTCCGCTCCAGCTCCTGGGTCAGGTACCTGACCTGTTCGCTGAGCTTAGTATAGTAAGTCTCAAGGCTTTTTGACGCCTGTGTGAAACTGTAAAATGCCTCGTTCAGCTTGAGCGCCTTTTCCATTATTGATATACCTCATCAATCTTGTTTATGATGCTGAGCCCTCTTAGTTTTGTCTTTGCCAGGCGGCTTATCAGTGAATCGCCTTTTTGCAGTTTGTCTAACATTTCATTTTTCCCGTCGGTATCGGATATGCTGCCGAGCCTGTACATTGCCCATTCGTCATCCGGATCTTTCTCATGAGCGGTCCCGTAATATGAAAGCGCCCTGTCGTCTCTTTCTTTGTCATAATGATAGTCAGCCAGCATTATGTAGTCTTCTGCGTCGCCGTCAAACTTGTTTATCATCTTTTCATAAAACGCGACAACTTTTTGTGTATTGTCCGGAGCCGTTTCTTTAACGGCATTGATTATCTTTCCCAGCAGCTTCAGATCAGAGCTTTCAAATTCTTTTATTGCCATGAGATTCTTTAATGCCGGATCAAGACGTTTGTTAGAGTAGTTTATCCTTGCCTCTATCCTCTGCACCGCGTCTCCGGCATCTTTCGCTTTTGAATCCTTAAAAACAGTTATGTACCTCTCTGCCGCGGGCATATTCCCCAGCCCGACATAATAATCCGCAAGCTCAAGAGCGGCAGTGGTCCTTGCCTTGCCGGAGGTATTTTCCACAAGCCATGAACACAGCTTCAGGAACGGCCCGCCGTGGGGTTTCAGCTTATTTGCAATCTTCAGTAAGAATTCCTCCCTTGACGGATCAAGCATCCACTGCCCGACCTCTTTCCATAAGTCCGCGAGGCTTAATTCGCCTGTAGTCCTTTCGCCTGCCTCAAGCAGGAGTGTCTCAAGTTCCGCGAATGCCTCCGCAGGCGGCTCTTTTCCGTAAACGACTTCTTTTAACAAAGAAACGGACTCTTTACCCCTTCCCTCTTTCCTGTAAAGCTTCGCGAGCAGGATCAGGGTTTCTTTATACCTGCCTGAGGAGTCAAAATGACTGTGTCTGATTTCCTCAAGACTCGATATGGATTCCTTTAAATTATTTGCCTTCAAATAGGTCAGCGACAGATTCAGTAAGGCCTCCTCTTTAATTTTTCTGTCTTTTGAGAAAGCTCCCGACTTAAAATATTCTATGGCCCTGGGATAATCCGCCTCTTCCATTGCAATCAGACCGAGGCTGATGATGGCGTTATCTCTGAAAGGGCCCGTATTGATTCCTGACATATGCCTTTTTGCTTCCGTAATCCTGCCGGCCGTGCGCATATTCTCACCGATTAAATAGTACGTCTCCGGCGATTTCCCGGGATAGGAGCTGTCAACGAGGGTTGCGTTATGATAGGCCTTCCCTGCCTCTTCAACCTTCCCGGATCTTTGCAATGCATTTGCCATGCTGAAGAGCACATCGGCCCCCCTGCCCGCATTTTCATAGTGCCGGACCGCCTCGGAAAACTCGCCTGTCGCTGAAAGGCTGTTTGCAAAACCGAGATGGGCCTTCGCAATATATTTTGAAGACGGGAAATCTTTTATAAAGATGGAATAGTTAGTTTTTGCTTCATATACGAGCCCGGTCTTCTGATAAATCTCCGCCCTTCTGATAAACGCCAGTTCTTTCAACTCCGTATTAGTTGAATATACGTACGCAAGCCTGAGCTGTTCAATGGCTTCAAGATATTTTTTTGCGCCGTCCAGGGCCTCTCCGTATATGAAGTGGTAAATGCCGAGGGAGTCGGCATCATTTGGTTTGTTCGCGGAAAGCTCTGCTATTACCTTAAACGGGTTATTCTCAGCCTTTAAAACCGACCATACCTTTTTATATTTTTCGGGAATGAAGTTGTAGTCATAGGTTGTTTTATCAGAGGCCGTTACCTCCGTTTTAGTATCTATATATTGCTCTGACAATTTATTACTGAAATCTCCGTCGCCTTCATAAGGCAATGTCTTAAGCTTCCTGCCGGCAGATGTCGTAATAATTCTATTTGAAAATCCCCCTGCCTCCCCCTTTTTCAAAGGGGAACTTTTGTCCCCTCTATTAAGACCAACAGTAGGTGCTTTAAGCAGGGGATTCAGGGGTGTGTTCCCAACTTTTTTTAAGGGGGGATTATTCTTTTCTGTCGCGTTGACCGTCTTTGTGTCCGCCTTTGGATATGCGTCAATTACAAGGCGGCTCGGGCTGTCAAGTGAGAAGATCTTCAGGTCGGAACTGTTCTTCAGGGCGAATATAAGGGCGTCATTGTTTTTCCTGTAAGAAACAGGAAGCTTTTGCTGTTTCACCGCGAAGGCCGGGCCGGGAAAGTTGACCATGATCTCATGTCCCTTCTGACTCACCTTGCCCTTTGATATCAGATCATCCGGTCCTTCCAGGACAATTCTTAAAAATCCGGGATGATCGCTGGCCCTGATTTGAAGAGGAACATTGTCACTTTCAAGAGCGGCGTGTGACCCATCTGGTTGGGGATAAAGCGCAAGCAGCATTAGTGTGATAACTGCACATAAAACATTCATGCCTGCTAAACAGCAAGTAGCGTGCCAATTTCAACTATTGATTTTTTAAGATTTTACCAGGGAGATCTGCGTCAGTAAAATGACGGGGAACTGGACTGCTTTTATTTATTTTTCACTCAACTGTCTTCGCGCCGAAGTCGATGGACTTCTTCTTCATTTTCTCAATCAGTGTGGTCCTGTTGAGTCCGAGAAGGCTTGCGGCTTTGCTCTTTATACCTTTGGACATTTCCAGCGCCTGAATGATCAGATTGTTTTCTATTTCATCAAGCATCATGTTAAGGTCCACGCCCTCCGATGACAATGATTGCATTTTTGCAAGGCCCCTTTGCGCCTGGCGTTTTTCATGGAACCTATCGGGAAGGTCCTCAGGGACAATGGTGTCTCCTTCCTTCAGGATGATGAGGCGCTCCAACAGATTTTCAAGCTCCCGTACATTGCCGGGCCATCTGTAGTCTGTAAGATACCGCATCACTTCAGGGGAGATGACCGGAGGCTCTTTCTTTTTCCTTCTTGAAAGCTCCGCGATAAAATGTTCGACCAGCAGCGGGACATCTTCTTTCATCCTCCTGAGTGGAGGCAGGTGGACCGGGATCACATTTAATCTGTAGAAAAGGTCCTCTCTGAAGGCCTCTTCCTTCACTGCCTTTTCCAGGTCCCTGTTTGTCGCGGCAATGATCCTCACGTCAACCTTTATGGTTTTTACTCCGCCCACCCTTTCAAACTCTTTTTCCTGGAGGACCCGGAGCAGCTTGACCTGGAGCGCAGGGACCAGCTCGCCTATTTCGTCAAGAAAGAGCGTGCCGTTGTTTGCAAGCTCAAAACGCCCGATCCTTGTATTGACGGCCCCGGTGAACGCGCCTTTTTCATGGCCGAAAAGCTCGGACTCAAGAATGTCTTTTGGAATAGCAGCGCAATTCAGAGGGACAAATGTATTGCGCGCCCTTGAACTCTGATAGTGAATTGTCTTTGCGACAAGTTCTTTGCCTGTGCCGCTTTCCCCTGTGATAAGCACGGTGCTGTCGGTATCGGCGATCTTGTCGATGAACTTGATAACATTCTGTACCGGCAGGGAGTTTCCTATGATCTTGTGGGTGCTGAACTTCTTTTTCAGTTCCTTCTTCAGCCTGATATTCTCTTCCTGAAGTTGTGAAACATCAAGCGCCCTTTTTATGGTAAAGAACATATCTTCAAGATCGAAAGGCTTTGTAATATAGTCGAAGGCCCCGAGTTTCATCGCCTCAACCGCGGTCTGCACACTGGCGTGTGCGGTGATCATTATCGGGGTGACATCGATCTTTTCAGAGGCAATATTGCGAAGAACATCCATGCCGTTCATACCCGGCATCATAAGATCAAGCAACAGAAGGTCAAACTTATCTTCTTTTAGAACAGTCAGACCGGTTTCCCCGTCGGAAGCGGTCAGGACTTCAAACCCTTTGGTCTCAAGAAAATCTTTTAAAAGTCCTCTGATAGATGCTTCATCATCTATTACCAGGATACGCTGCATGGGTATATATTGCCATATTAAAAATGCGACGTCAACACTTTGACAGGAAGAAAAATAAAAACCCCGGCTAAAGCCGGGGTAGAGTTTTGGTAACTTTCCTGGAAATATTTTTTAATTACTTCACATACGCCAGCCAGGATTTGTAGGTCTTCACTTCTCCCTTTACGATCTTGAAGAAAAGGCCTTGAAGCTTCTTTGTTACGGGTCCCGGTTTACCTGTTCCAATCGTCCTTCCGTCCACTTCACGCACGGGCGTTACCTCCGCGGCAGTCCCTGAGAAAAATGCCTCGTCAGCGATGTAGACCTCATCGCGCGTAAAGTGTGCCTCACGGACTTCGATCTTTCCCCTCCGCGCCATCTCCATGATGCTCTTTCTGGTGATGCCTTCAAGGACCGACGGAAGAGGCGGTGTGATTAGCGCGCCGTCTCTGACGATAAAAATGTTCTGGCCTGTGCCTTCAGAGACAAAACCGCTTGTGTCAAGCATCAACGCTTCTTCATAACCGCACGCGAGCGCCTCGCGTTTTGCCAGCGTTGAATTTACATAGTCTCCGCAGGTCTTGCTTTTCGTCAAAGTCGCGCTCACGTGATGCCGCGCAAAAGAAGATATCTTTACCCTTATGCCGTTCTTGATCCCGTCTTCTCCAAGATATGCGCCCCACGGCCATGCGGCGATCGCGACCCTTGCAGGGTTTTCCTTGGGATACAGGCCCATCGCCCCGTAGCCGAGATAAACAAGAGGGCGTATGTAGCATTCCTTGAGTCCATTGATTTTTACGGTGTCAATGATCGCTTTCTCAATTTCTTTATGTGAAAACGGGATATCGATCTTTAAGATATGGCAGGAATCAAAAAGCCTGTCCACATGTTCTTTCAATCTGAAGACAGCGGAACCGCTTTTGGTCTTATAGCATCTGATGCCCTCAAACGCTCCAGTGCCGTAGTGCAAAGTATGGGTCAGGATGTGAACGTTAGCGTCACCCCACTTAACAAATTTTCCGTCCATCCAGATAAATTTCGACTCGTTAAGCATCTTCCCTCCAGAAAGTGATTTGAAATTTAGGAGTAAGTAAAACCAATTCTTTAATTAAACTTGTCATGCTGAACTTGTTTCAGCATCTAATAACGTGAGGCCCTGAAACAAGTTCAGGGTGACAAATAAATAATCACGCTCCCAAATTATACTCCTTTATTTTAAAACTTTGCCACTGCCCTTAGACTTCTTTCTCGTCCCATCCGTCTTTTCCAATCAATGGAACAAAGACGCAGGGCGTTGAGATTAAACTGCTTATCCCTGTGGCGGTCTTTTTTATTTTATAGAGTGTCTGTGAGTATCTGCTGCCGACAGGGATGACAAGCCTTCCGTTAACTTTCAACTGCTCTATGTATTGCTGGGGAATATGAGGCGCTGCTGCGGTAACTATTATCCCGTCATATGGAGAATGTTCAGGCAGTCCGACTGTACCATCAGAAACTATCACGTGAACATTTGTGTAATTCAACTGTTTTAAAACACCCCGCGCCCTCAGGGAAAGCGGTTGTATTCTCTCGATTGTAAAAACCTCCGCGGCCAGCATTGATAGCACCGCGGCCTGATACCCTGACCCAGTGCCTACCTCAAGGATTTTTTCATCTCCCTTTAGTTCAAGCAGCTCGGTCATTACAGCTACCATATAGGGCTGGGAAATCGTCTGCCCTTCGCCTATCGGCAGGGCCCCGTCATCGTAAGCTTTGCTTTGCAGGTATTCATCAACAAACAGATGCCTCGGCACACTTTCCATCGCGGCAAGCACCCTCTCGTCCTTGATGCCCCGGTCCCTTAACTGGTACTCCACCATTTCAGAACGTTCTTTTTCGTATGCCATGTTCAGATGTAAGCTGTCAGCTAACAGCTATCCTTCTCAATATCTCTCTTGCTGCAATTATACCAGAGGCGGAGGCCTGGATCAGTCCCCTGCTTACTCCCGCGCCGTCGCCGATAGCGAACAGGTTTTCAATCTCGGTTTCGAGGCTGCTGTTCAGCTTCAATTGCCTTGAGTAAAATTTGACCTCAACTCCATACAGCAGAGTATGTTTGCTGTAAACTCCCGGAGCGATTTTGTCCATCGCCTTGAGCATCTCAAGGATGTTCGTGATGTAACGGTGCGGGAGCACAAAACTCAGATCCCCGGGGGCCGCGTCGGGGAGCGTAGGTTTGACCTTTCCCCTTGCAATCCTTGTACGTGTTGATCTTCTGCCTGCCAGCAGATCGCCGAGCCTTTGAACGATCACGCCTTTGCCCAGGAGGTTGGCAAGCCTCGCAACATACCTCCCGTATAAATGCGGCTCGTCAAAAGGTTCCGTAAAATGTGTGCTGACGAGAAGCGCAAAATTTGTATTGCCGGTTTTCTTGTTGGAATAACTGTGCCCGTTGACGATCCACACGCCTTTCACACATTCCTTGACTATCTCGCCGTACGGGTTTACACAAAAAGTCCTCACACGGTCATTAAACTTTTTTGAATAAAAAATAAGCTTCGGTTCATATGTAATCTTTGTCAGAGGTTCAAGCACGGATGCAGGAAGTTCGACCCTGACGCCGATGTCCACGGGATTTTTCAGCAATGAAAGCCCCATTGTCTTTGCCTGCCTTTCAAGCCAGAGCGCCCCTTCCCTGCCCGGCGCAACAATTACAAACTTCCCGGAAATAGTTTCCTTGCCGCCTGTTTCAATTCCTGCTGCCTTACCGTCCCCGGTCAAGATAGTCCTGACGTCTTCGGAAAACGCGATATCGATCTTTGAATTGAGATCAGCCTTGATACTCTTCAGAAGCGCGGGACAGCGGTCTGTGCCAATGTGTCTTATTCTGGAAGGCACCAGGGTCATGCTGTTTTCATCAGCAAGTTTTTTGAGGGATTCAACTTTTTCCATGTCGCCGCCAAAGACCTCAGCGGGTGCGCCGTACTTTACATAAATTTCGTCGGTATATTTTATAAGCCCTTCAAGCGCGGCTTCATCTACATATCGTGACAGGTTTCCGCCTGTTTCTTTTGAAAGTGTGAGCTTGCCGTCACTGAAAGCCCCGGCGCCGCCCCAGCCGCATAACAGGCCGCATTCGGGACAAGTAATGCACGGAATGCCCTGGGCGGAAGATGGACATATCCTTGCTTCGATGTCCCTACCTTTTTCAATAAGCAGTATTTTGATGTCTTTGTTTGCTTTGACCAGTTCAAGGGCGGCAAATATGCCGGCAGGACCTGCCCCGACTATAATTACGTCGTAGTGTTTCATAATAAGAAAGTGGCAGAGGCGCAGAGGGACAGAGGCGCAAAGTCTTTAATCCCTTTGAGCCTTTGTGCCTTTGCCCCTTTGTGCCTGATAATTGAATGTCTGCTCATTTGAATCCCTTTGTCCATTCTTTTCTTATCAACTCCAGTGCCTTGTAGTTCGTCAGATCGAGATGCACCGGCGTCACGGAAATGTATCCTTTACGGACCGCGTCCAGGTCCGTGTCTTCGCCTGCCTCCAACTGCGGCGCGCCACCGCCAATCCAGTAAAATTGCCTTCCCCTCGGGTCGGACAATTCCTGAACAGCATTTTCGTACACCCTTTTCCCCTGTTTTGTAAACTTAACACCTTTTATCCTGCAGGTATCCGGCACATTGACATTCAGCAGGGTGTCATCGGGCAGGCCTTTCTTAAAAACTTTCAGGACCATCTCTCTGGCAAATTCCGCTGCTGCCTTATAACCCGAAGCACGGGCCCGCAAGTTACCGTTGCTCCTGACAAGAGATACTGCAATAGACGGAATGCCGAGCAATGTCCCTTCAATCGCAGCGGCAACCGTACCGGAATAAGTTACATCATCGCCGACATTGCCGCCGTTATTGATCCCGGAAACTATTATATCCGGCTTGCGGGGAAGTATTTTATTTACTCCAACGATAACGCAGTCTGTAGGCGTACCGTTTATAAAAAATGCATTGCGCCCTGCCCTTTCAAACTTCAAAGGCCTGTGCAGCGTGAGCGCGTGAGCAACCGCGCTTTGCTCAGTCTCCGGAGCTATAACGAAAACATCGCCTGCGGACCGGAGGGTTTTTGAAAGCATCTTAATACCGGGCGATGATATCCCGTCGTCGTTTGTCACTAAAATTGTGGGCACGGATTTATTTTAACAAAACACGAAATTTTTAATTAGCCAGACGCGGATAGGAAGATTGTCAGGATCAACACTTCATCACATCAACCATCCTTATAATTTTATAAATTGAATTTTCATTGATTTTCTAAGTTGAGTTCATTAAAATAAATCGCCTGTTACAAAATAAAACAGCAGTGCTTCAAATTGAAGCAATCTTCTTTCAATAATTTCTAACATATTTTCTATAAAAGGAAGGACGAATAATGCCTAACAAAACACTGAAAATTTCAAAGGCCGTTCTATCTCTATTGATCTTTACAGCCTTGATCGTCGGAGCAGTTTCTGTCTTCGCTTCAACTGAAGCGGCAGAGGCCCCCGCAGTTGCAAATTCAAATGTCGCCTGGTGGATATGGCCGCTGGTTTTGTTTGTAGTAACATTTGTCCTCGGGATCCTTGCAGTTTTAGGCGGTGTCGGGGGCGGAGTTTTATTTGTACCGATTATCGGCGGATTTTTCCCTTTCAATATCGATTTCGTGAGAGGCGCCGGGCTGCTCGTTGCTCTTGCAGGAGCGCTCGCAGCGGGGCCCGGACTTCTGAAGAGAAACCTCGCAAGCCTGCGCCTGTCATTGCCGGTTGCATTAATTGCATCATCCGCTGCCATAGTGGGCGCTATGATCGGACTGGCGCTTAAACCTAATGTCGTTAATATTCTTTTGGGTGCGACCATCCTGCTTATCGTACTCATCATGGCTACTGCCAAGAAGTCTGACTTCCCCATCGTGCCCAAACCGGACAACCTCTCGCAGAGTCTCGGCATTATGGGAATCTACAGGGAAGAGTCTATCGGCAAGGACGTGGAGTGGACTGTTCATAAAACGCCGCAGGGACTGATGCTGTTCGTCGTGATCGGCATTATGGCGGGTATGTTCGGACTTGGGGCCGGCTGGGCGAATGTCCCGGTTTTAAACCTGCTCATGGGCGCCCCTTTGAAAATTTCTGTTGCCACGAGCAAGTTCCTGCTTTCTATCACCGACACGTCGGCGGCCTGGGTCTACCTGAACCAGGGTGCGGTGCTGCCGATGATCGTGGTGCCTTCAATCGTAGGTATCATGCTCGGTTCCATGGTGGGTGTTAAGATACTTGCAAAAGCAAAACCCAAGGCTATCAAATGGATGGTCATCGGGCTTTTACTTTTTGCAGGGCTAAGGGCTTTGTTAAAAGGACTTGAGATCTGGAAATAGAGCTGAAAAAAGAAATTGGCATTTTTAAATTTTAATAAAGGAGAAAAGCATGAGCAACGAGAGAACAAAGGCTTCAGAGGAGCAAATAGCATATGCTAATATTTTAAATAAAGGGATGTGGTTCGGACTGGCCCTGCTCATAATCACTTTCATTATCTACATATCCGGGGCGCTGCCCAGCTACGTGCCGATTGAAAACCTTTCTAAAACCCCGCCGGGTTCAACGGTGCCGTACTGGAGCATGAGAGCGCATGATTTCAATCAGGCCCTCAATATACCGACAGGCTGGGGATGGACCGCGCTGGCAGGTAAAGGCGACTATCTGAATTTTGTTGGAATCGCCATGCTTGCGGGTTTAACTATCTTATGTTATCTCGTCATACTGCCGATACTCATCAGAAAGAAAGATACTCCTTACGTGATCATAGCAATAGCTGAAATAGCCGTATTGGCTCTTGCCGCAAGCGGAATTCTAAAAACAGGAGGACACTAAAATGGCGCAATCCTGCCCGACAGTAAAAATTGAGCGACTCCTCTTATCAACAGACGGTTCAGAATTCGGCGAAGGCGCGATAAGAGAGGCGATAAAACTTGCAAAGACATGTTCGAGTAAATTATTCGCCATCTATGTAATTGAGACCAACCCTGAATATGAGACCATCGCGCCCCAGCTTGTTGAAAAGGCGGAAAAAGAGGCCAGGCAGCATCTTGAGGCAGTAAAGGCCATGGCTTCAAAAGAAGGTGTCGAATGCGAAATCATCGCGCGACAGGGCGAAGACCCGTTCAAATATATTGTTGAAGAAGCCGCAAAGAATAAGGTCAGCATGATAATAACCGGAAGGCGCGGCAGAAAAGGACTCAAGAGGCTCATGATGGGCAGTGAAACCGCGAAAATAATAGGCCACGCCCCATGCGATGTCCTCGTGGTCCCGCGGGCTGCGAATATCGAATTCAACAGGATCATTGTGGCCACAGACGGCTCGAAATACAGCGAAGCGGCAGTGCGCGAGGCCATAGGCATCGCAAAACGCTGCGGCTCAACCCTTATCGCAATCTCCGTTGTGCCTTCTGAAACCGCGTCGCCGTTTGACATCGTTCATACGGAAATGATGAAGGAAACCATTGTCGAAAAAGAACTGAAAATGGCGGAATGCACGATCAAGGACTTGAAGGCGTCCTCTGAAAAAGAAGGGGTCTCTGCTACCGGATTTATTTACTCAGGCAAACCTTACGAGGCGATCATCAATACGGCCAAAGAAAAGAAGGCAGACCTGATCGTAGTCGGAAGTCACGGCAGGACAGGGATCGACAGGCTCCTGATGGGCAGCGTTACAGAGAGAGTCATCGGCCTCTCCGAGTGCGCGGTGCTTGTTGTAAGAAGTTAGCCGCTACTTTACACGAATTAGCACTAATAAGTGAACTACCTCCATCAGATGCGCGGCATCTGAGTTGGAAATGCTAATGTCATTTCGCACCTTGATGCGGAATCCATTTCTTGAGAATCCCCGTTCGTAGATGACCCAAATCTACATCCTTGTCTTCAGATCGCCCCTTCCTGCCCGTCAATCTCGACATACCATTGAACCATGCTTCTGCTTCCATCAGTCAAACACTTAAGGTTTTCGCAAATATTCCGATAGCATATTTGTGAGGCTTTTTGCTGTAGTATTTTATTTGTTAGAACTTTAGGAAACTTCAATTGTTTAGATAATTGATATTTCCGCAGAAAAAATATAAAGGAGGCAATATGAACGCAAAAAAACTATTGGGCATATTTCTGATTGTTGCAACAGGAATATGTTTTACTTACAGCTTTTCACAAGCTGAGGAATTTAAGATAGCCATCATGCAGGACCAGAAAGGGGCAGCCCAGCAATACAGGCCGCTCGTGGATTTCATGAAGAAAAAAGGGGTCGATGTTTCATTTGTAGGCACTTCTAATTATACAGAGGCAGCAAAAATGTTTGAGGACGGGAAAGCGGACGCCATGTTCAGCGGCTCCGGGGTTGCGGGATCGATGGTTATCAAGGGCGTTGCTTATCCTGTTGTAAGGCCTGCCGGCAATGACGGCAACAGCACTTACTGGGCTGTCATACTCGCCCCTAAAGGCACGCCGAAATATACAGGTTCAGGCGACTACTTCAAGGGTAAGAAAGTAATATTCTGCAGCCTTGCTTCCTCAGGTGAATTTTATTTCCACGCTGTTGGCGGTCACAAGGCGGCTGCAAAAATGATGAATGCAGCCTCTCACGGCGCTGCTATTGATGCGCTTTCAAAAGGGACTGCTGATTTAGCAATAGTAAAGAACAGGGTCTGGGACAAAATGAAATCCAAATACCCGGAGCTTGAGATAGTTGGAGAGGACGACGGCGAGAACCCTGACGGGACTTTAATTGTCTCAAAGAAAGTCAGTCCCCCTCTTGCTGAAAAAGTAAAATCGGCGCTTCTGTCCCTGAAAGGCGACGCCTCCGCTGAAGCTAAGGCTGTCCGTGACGGAATGAGTATTCAGGGATACATAGACACCACTGAAAAGGATTTCACGCACACAGTTGCTTTATTAAAACAGGCTGGCGTAGACAAGTCCTTTGATTTCAGTTTTTAGCCTTTTAACATTTACCGCTCATTGCAAAAATTGAGTGGGAAGGACAATATGGATGACATGGCAAACAGACGTTTGAATAAGGAGGGGATAAAATGAAACTATTTTCAGTCAACACAATCGGCAAAAAATTTCTTGTCCCGATGCTGGCGCTGATGATAATATCGCTCGGCGGGCTTGGAATTTTTATGATGCTGAACAATAATGCATCCATCAAATCCATGATGAATTCCAAAGGGAACAGCGTTGCGGATTTTATGGCAAAGATCAGCGTCGGGTATTTTGCCAATTTCGATTATCTGGCGCTGGATGATTTTGTTAAAGAAATAGCAAAAGACCCTGAAGTTGAGTTTGCCGTATTCTACGATGAGCAAAACAAACCGCTTACCAAAAGCATCATGGAACCTGAAGACAACTCCTCCTTATTGATCTTTGAACGTAAGATTACCGATGCGGATGGAAAACCTATAGGCCGCCTGAAGCTCGGCTACAAAAATACCGCCTTATCCGGGAATTTGCGTAAGAACATAATAATTGTGTGCGCAGGCGTCCTGATCGCTTTGTCCCTGCTTGTATTCGGAATGAGTGTTATCATCCGGTCAATCACGGCTCCCCTGAAACAACTGTTGCGAATATTTCAGAATATCTCCTGTGGTGAAGGAGATTTGACCCAGCGGCTTGAGGTAACAACACATGACGAAATAGGAAACCTTGCAATGTGCTTCAACCGCTTTGTAGAAAAACTCCACGAAATAATCAGCAAGGTAGCGCACGTAACCAACCAGGTGGCCTCCTCGGCAGAGGAAGTCTCAGCCTATTCAGGGCAGATCGCCTTAGGCGCGGAACAGCAAAATGCGCAATCCGACCGCGCGGCTGTTGCCATGCAGGAGATGGCCTCCTCGGTGACACATATCGCCGAGAGCGCCGACAAGGCTTCAAGTTCTACAAAGGAAGTAAATGATATTACCGTGAAAAGCGGTGAAAAGGTCATCCTGACCGTAGATAGCATGTACCGGACATATCAATCAGTAAAAGAAGCCTCTTCAATCATTGAGACCCTGGGCGCAGGCTCAGGGAAGATTGGAGAGATTATAAAAGTCATTAACGATATAGCCAGTCAGACCAATTTACTGGCATTAAATGCAGCTATTGAAGCTGCGCGTGCGGGTGAACAGGGAAGAGGTTTTTCCGTGGTAGCTGATGAGGTAAGAAAATTAGCGGAAAGGACCACATTCGCCACAGGTGAGATCGGGGACATGATAAAAGGAATTCAACATGATACCCTTAAAGCAATAGAATCCATCCAGAGCAGCGCAAAAATAGTTGAAGCCGGGGTAGAATCAGCAAACCAGGCAGGAGAGTCTTTACAACAGATAGTTACTGCGGTTTCAGACGTTACAGGCATGGTGCAGCAAATCGCCACCGCTACCGAGGAGCAATCTTCCGTGGGTGAAGAAATATCATCCACTATAGAGTCAGTAGCCACTGTATCCAGAGATACTGCCGGGAATGCTCAACAGTCTTCCAAAGCAAGTCATGACTTGAGCGCCCTGGCATCGGAATTACAACATTTAGTCAGCGGATTCAAGCTTCAAAATGGAAAGCATGAAACCATAAATGATGCATTTACAAGCAAAGCAACAGAAGCTCTTTTCCGAACCTGAAAGCTGAGGAGATCGTCTTCATTCCCAGGACAATCCTCAGCGCATCAATAACTCGTCAGCGTATCAACTTCTCATCTTTTTAAAAGCATTGATCAAACCGTTGGTTGATGAATCGTGTGATGAGATTTGGTTATCGTCAGTTAATTCAGGCAGAATTTTATTCGCCAATTGCTTGCCAAGCTCAACTCCCCACTGGTCAAAGCTGAATATATTCCAGATCACTCCCTGTGTAAAAATCTTGTGCTCATACATTGCAATTAAACTGCCGAGCGAGCGCGGGGTCAGCTTCCTGATCAATATTGAATTGGTCGGCTTATTGCCTTTGAATATTTTGAAAGGCGCAAGCCTCTGGATTTCTTCATCGCCCTTCCCTGACGCCCTGAGCTCCTCAATTACTTCTTCCTTTGTCTTACCATTCATCAATGCCTCTGTCTGGGCAAAGAAGTTTGAAAGCAGGATATTATGATGATCACCGATTGGGTTATGGCTGATGGCAGGCGCGATAAAATCACAGGGGACCAATCTCGTGCCCTGATGTATAAGCTGATAAAAGGCGTGCTGGCCGTTGGTCCCCGGCTCCCCCCAGATAACAGGGCCTGTCTGATAATTAACTTCCCTGCCGTCCCTGCCGGCATATTTGCCGTTGCTTTCCATATTGCCCTGCTGGAAATACGCGGGGAACCTGTGCATGTACTGGTCATACGGCAGTATCGCCTCTGTCTCTGCACTGAAAAAATTATTGTACCAGACGCCAATCAATGCGAGGGTAACGGGAATGTTCTTTTCAAACGGCGTCTCCCTGAAATGCCTGTCCATCGAATGCGCGCCTTCAAGCAATTCTTTGAAATTGTCAAAGCCGATGGAGCACGCGATGGAAAGCCCGATCGCGGACCACAATGAATATCTGCCGCCGACCCAGTCCCAGAAGCGGAACATATTGGCGGGGTCAATGCCGAATTTTGCAACTTCCTCATGGTTGGTTGAGATCGCGACAAAGTGACGCTTGATGTATGCCTCGTTCTTTGCCGGTTCCAAAAACCACTTCCTCGCCGTATGCGCGTTGGTCATGGTCTCCTGAGTTGTAAATGTCTTTGAAGCGATCATGAACAGGGTTGTTTCAGGAGAGACCCTCTTTAAAGTTTCGGCGATGTGAGTGCCGTCTATGTTTGAGACAAAGTGAGTTTTTAAATGCGGCGCGCAATACGGCTTCAATGCCTCGGTCACCATCACGGGGCCGAGGTCTGATCCGCCGATGCCGATGTTTACGATATCCGTGATCGATTTCCCGGTATAACCTTTCCACCCGCCTGAGATAACGGTGTCTGAGAAATACTCGATCTGCTCTAACACGAAATTAATATCAGGCATCACGTTTTTTCCGTCAACATAAATTGGGGCCTGCGAGCGGTTTCTCAGGGCCGTGTGAAGCACTGCGCGGTTTTCAGTCTCGTTTATTTTATCGCCTGAGAACATCTTATCAATCGCATCCTGAAGATTGACTTCATGAGCAAGCTGCAAAAGGGAACTGACAGTCTCTTCAGTGATTATGTTTTTGGAATAGTCCACAAGCATGTCTTCATGCAGGAGGGAGAATTTGTGAAACCTGTCCCGGTCTTCACGAAACAGGTTAAGCATGTGCCTGTCCTTCATTACCTCATACTGCTGTTGAAGCTTTTTCCATGCTGAAGTTTCATCGGGATTGATCTTATCAAGCACGGCTATCCTCCATTGTTCTCAAGATTTCATAATAAATTTTTACACCCTGTGGTCTCTGCCACAGTTCCAAATTTC
>JACQZF010000021.1 GCA_016213945.1 Nitrospirota bacterium
TCCCGATTCACGCGCTCGGCATTCAAGCGCACCTCGACGGCGAATTGAGCCAGAAGAAATTTGATGCCACTAAATTTCGCAAGTTCTTAAGCGACGTTGCCGCCTTGGGGTTGAAGATCATGATCACCGAACTCGACGTGACCGATCGGAAATTACCCAGAGACGTAGCGGCGCGCGACATCGCCGTTGCCGATGCCTACAGAACTTTTCTCTCGACAACTCTGGACGAGCCAAATGTGATCGCCGTATTGACTTGGGGTTTGAGCGATAAATATACGTGGCTTTCCAAACAAAACCCACGCAGCGACGGCGCAAAAGTGCGCCCGTTACCGCTCGATGAAGATTTCAAACGTAAGTTGGCGTGGGATGCGGTGGCGGAAGTGATTGATAAAGCGACAAAGAGAAATTAGCCAAACTCTTAACTTGCGGAGGCAAACAATGAAAAAATTCAAAGGGATACACTGTAAGCCAAATCTTCCTTTATCAAATATTCTAAAAAAGTGGGTTTCGCTAAATACCAAGATAGCGAATATATGGAAGCATCGAAAGGATGTTCCGTGGTGGTATAACGAGCGAGCAGATATTAGTATCTTTGCTGGAGCCGCTTGGTTATCACATGGTTTAGTCTTTGAAGAATTTGTAGATGAAAAAACCAAAAAACCTGGCGGAGCGCAAAAAGCAAAGCGAAAATTCAAGGGGCGGGTAGATTTGTATTTGAGTATAGACGGGCAAGATTTTATCATCGAAGCTAAACAATGTTGGTCAGGTGCTTCATCTGTAAATGTAGATGTTGCAAACAGAATTCAAAAAGTTATGGAACGAGCGTGTGAGGACATACGAAAATCACACCCTCACGGACAAAGACGATTAGCATTTGTGTTTGTGGTCCCGGACATTAAAGTGGCGTATGGAAAAACAATGGATCAAAGAATACTTGCGTGGATAGACAGAATCAAGAGAATAGATTGTGATGCAATGGCTTGGATATTCCCTGTCGAATCTCGAAACTGGACTTACGCAAGGGTCATCTGCACGGCGGGTGACCTGAATTGCTGACGCAGATAATCCGAGAGCATACCGTGCTTGACTTGATAAATGGTTTGACCCGTTTGATATGCACCCTGCGCGGAGTTCGTCTTGTGACCAGAGTATTTGATCGACACGATAGTATTTTTTACTGGCGCGATCTAGGCAAACTAAACGGTTGTCTTTCACGGGACAGTAATAAATTTTGTCCAACTGTTCAATGAATAAAAGCTCGTCTTTTGCCGCGTACCACGTATCCATTAAGACGACACGGAAAAGCAAATGTTTGTGATGCACGGCGTTGAATAACATTTCGCGTAAATGATCCAGTTTGCTTTTCTTATCGACATCAGGTGCAAAGATACGGTAATCAATGATCCAAAATTGGTTGGTATCGGGATTGACGTACACACAGGTCACCACCCCGATCCCTTTAATGACTCCTTTGGCATTGCCACTCCATTGGTAACGCACCAATTCCATTTGGGTAGAGTGGTTTTTGTCTAACACAAAATCGTCGAAGATGATAAAACCGTTTTTACTCTGTACGATTTGAGATTGCACGTTTTCCCACACCAGCCGAGGCGGGATCTGATCGCCCGCCGCATAACGGTTGATCGCATCATGGCTAAACTGTGCGGAGTGATCGGCAAAATAGGTTTGCGTGTAATTGATCTGACTACTGAGCAAAAACTGACAATAATCCAATCGGGTGACTTTCTTTTTTTGAGCGTTTGACATGCCCAATTATGTCATTTGATAGGGCTTTTGCGTAAGTCCAGTCGAAAAATAAAATGGCGCAAAAGCCATTATCCGGGGGTAGCGTTATTGGTAAAAGAGGTGTAAGTGCGAAGAAGGCATCTTCGAAAGTCGACTTTACCAATTCGTGCGTCAGGCAAGCAAATACTACGCATAATGTCGTAACCGTCGGTTATCTGTTAATTCACCTTACGCACTGTCATTCTGAGCGTAGCGAAGAATCTCTGTGATTACTGTCGAGACCCTTCGCTGCACTCAGGGTGACAAACTTTAAATTGCGTCTACCTGTGTAAGGTGAGCTGTTAATACCCCAACGCCTTCTGTATCCTCTTCATTTGTGGATAGGTGATCTCATCTAACTTCATCGCATCATTCCACAACGATTCATCGCGCAGATCAAACCAAGCAATATCAGTAATGCCGTATACGCTTGAGGCTTCCTCTTCAGGTTCATAACCGGGTTTCGCGTCGCCGCCGAGAGGCGTGCAAAGAAACGTCTTCAGTTGCTTATACACGCCCAGTGGAATTCCTTCTTCATCTAACAGCAAACGCTCCACGCGCACATCAAGATTTGTCTCTTCGCGCATTTCGCGGATCACGCAAGCCACTTCGTCTTCGCCATCTTCAAGCCCCCCACCCGGAACAAGCCAATACTTGCGCCCGCCGTTATGCTCTTGATGCGTGATGAGCAAGATATGATGATCGCGCAGGATCGCGCCTTGACAACGTGTGTGACGCGCCATTGTTAACCCTTCACCAATTCCATCAAAATGGGATACACAACATCAATCCGTTGATACGGCTGATTCGGATCGATCAGATCGTGTTTCAATCTCATCTCCGCTTTAAAAACAGTGTCGCGCACCTCGCCGCCATTTGCACGCCAACTCTCCGCCAACTGCAGCGGCACATCGTTGTCAACCGCTTCATCCGTTTCGTTCAACACCATCACAATAGATTTCGCTAACGGCTTTGTTTTCTTCGCCGCAGACCGAATGGCATAACCGAGTCGGGTCACTTCGGCGATGGCGCGGGTTGAGAATCGCGGATAGGCATAATCGGGCTTGGTGTTCAACCTGAGTTTGTCGTCCCACCAAATAAAAATGTTGGGGATAGTGAGAGCGACACCCGTTATCACTCGCGTAAAATTTTTGGGGATGAGTTTATAAGCGAAGTTCGGCGCGATGATGATGGCGTTGTCCACATCAGAGCGATACTGCGCCGCCCAAGCCGTCATCACACCCCCGCCCGAAAGACCCATCACGGTGACGTGGTCACCCAGACCTTGAACGATGTCCACCACCTCAACCGTGAACGCCACCATCTCTTCCGCCGAGGTGCGCGCCGGTTCTTTCGTTAGACGATCTGCAAAGCCGTGACGCGGGATGCGCGGAATTAACACGTTGAAGCCATGATCGAAAAAAGTTTTTCCTAGACTCGCAAACTGCTGTGGGCAGTTAGTGAAGCCGTGAAGCAGGACAATAGCGTTGTTTGTTTTCTTGCCGTGCATCAAAAACTGCGTGCGGCATAGATGATTGATCGCCGCATCGTCCTTGGCTTGCAGCTCTTCGATACGGGTCAACGCTTCTTCGTAGATACAATGAAGTTTCATTTTAATGGTTACTTGTACCAACAGGGCGAAACAGTAAGGTGACGAAGATAGCGATGCTGAAGACTGTTAGAACACGGCGGTGGAGAGGAGACTTGTATATCAATTTTCTTGGTTGATTTCTATAGCGAATGCCCGACCTTTCTATAAGATCAGATTCATGAAAAGTCCAAACACAGATTAGTATGGAACACGACAACAGAGATATTTGAGAAAGTTACAAAGATGTAATCTAGACAGGCAATACCATTTTGAAAAGCTCCGCAATACCTAGCCGAACGCCCTTAACAGTGCCAAAACAACTTGTAAACACCATACGGAAATTTGGATTCTGGCTACGAAGAAAGGATAATAGATCATCGTAATCCGCTTTCACATCGCTCCTACCACGATCCAGAAAGTAGTAATTAATTTCTCTGAGAGGAGGCGCTTGATCACCAAAACCAAGTCTTGCTATCGCCTCATTGAGAGCGCGTTCATCTTTTTTATTCGACAGTACTTGTTCAAGCGGGTCAACCTCGGCATCAAACAGGTCTGCTTTAGTAAAAGCAAGAATTAATCGCTTTCGCTTTGCCAACCGAGAGCCACTATCGGCATAGTCGACAAAGTTTTGCCAAGCGGCCCTAATCGCCGCAGTTGTTTCTACGACATACCCGGTCCTCGAATTGGTATCGAGGTATCGGCCTATATCAATTACAAACACAACCGCATCAGCATCGACCATCCACTTAAAAAAGGGCGTTGTGTGCAGCCAAGGCCCAAAATTTTTAATATACTCACTGCTATCCTCTCCCGGAAAATCACCGAACTCGATCTTGTATGTCGACCAGAACGGAAATGTTTTTAATCGTATATTAGTTCTGTAAGCAAACAAGTCTTGATCCGTTGTCGGGCCCAAGTTCTGACCTTTAGCCAGTTTAGCCAGATCAGCATTTACCCGCTCTATCGTTGATTGACCAGTTGGTATTGCATTTACTCCTAGGACTCTTTGGGCAAAAATCTCACCGAACAAGGATGTAATCAGTGTGGTTTTACCTGACTTGGGGAAACCTACAATTGCCACTCGATATGCAACAGGCAAGTCGCGATTTAATATTTGCGTTAAACTCGCAACTACTGACAACATCAGTAAAATAAGGGATGAAATAAAAATAATAATCGAAATGTTATCAATTGATCCAATAGTATTTCCAAAGAAGTAAAGCGCAAATACCGCCGACGTCCCGATAGAAAGTAGAGTAATAATAAATGGTGCGTTTGAATAAATCTTTCTTGTCGTCAATAATAAATAGCGCAACAAATCCGATAAATAGTTCATAATATCCTCGTCTTAAGTTTGAAACTTCGTTGTATACGTATAACCTGAAATAATGCTATTGTCGAAACGATGAAAGCAACACAATTAGCCCATACAAGAGAGTCGCTCATCTCTTTAATTTGGCGGCCATTCACTATGGAATCAAAAGATTCTGTAATCGCATATAACACAAAACAGGTGAATAGAAAAGACAACAACATAGCTGCGCCGCCAGCGATCTCTTCCTCCTCATCAGAATTACTTAGAACCCTTTCCGAGTTCAATAAACTCTGGCGAGCAAAAGCTACCACTAGTCCTACAGATAGTGCAAAATCGGCGGCTTTAAATGTGGCTAAAGAAAATACGGGATTAGAAATAAAACGCACCAAAACCCCTAAACAAACTGGCAATAGTGGAACAATCACATGAACAATAAACCACGTTTTTGTCGAAGGGCGTTTTTTTATCGCAGACGTGTTTTGTGCAACCTGAGCCATAGATTCTCCTTGAGCTTAGTCAAAAGTTATGTACGAGTCACATAAACTTATCTATTAGTAGTAGGCTTGGTTAAGGTAAAAGCTTTCTAAACATAAATCGAATGCCCCCCGCAAAAAAAGTAATGATAATTTTATCTCAAAACAACTTTCCTTGCTCCAACTGCTCCACCATCCCACATCTTGAGCAACTTGTATTTCTCCTTCACGGCAGGATTAAAAAAGAGCGCCGACTCTCATCAGCGCTCTAACTTCCAACGTCAAACTTCCAACATCTAGCTCGCCGCCAACCTCTTATACTTCTCACCCTTCCTCGCCCACAACTGCGCCAACTCGATCAACATCTTCACCGCCAACTCCATATCTTGCACGCAAACATATTCGTGTGGTCCGTGCCAGTTGTGCGAGCCGT
>JACQZF010000022.1 GCA_016213945.1 Nitrospirota bacterium
ACTTGAATAAACAATATTTTGCGGACTCTCTGTCGTGGATGTTGCAGGTATTGCCCCGCTGTCAAAATTCCAGTCATAAATTGCTCCTGTAGTGCCTGTATTTAAAAAGTCCACTGAATCGCCTGTACAATTTATGGAATTGGATGAAATAAATGTAAAATCTGCAACAGGTGTTTGATTTATGGTAAATGTCGCCGATGCCACTTCAGAACACATCCCGTTTGACACAGTAAGCAGCACGGTCTTTGAACCGAAGCCCGTGTAAACTACGCTTGGAGGATTCTTTTGCGTAGAATTTGAAGGATACGCTCCAGTTCCGAAATCCCATGTATAAGTCCAGTTAGTGTCAGTAGTTCCTGTGTATGTAAAATCTACAAAAGCTCCTTCACACTGCGGTGCTGTATGTGTAAACGACGGTGCCGGTGTTTCGGTTATGTTGAGTGTTTGAATACTTGTGTCTGTACAACTTCCAAGTGTAGTAACAAGCTCTATAGTTTTTATTCCGCCTGTGGAATAATAAACATTTTGCGGATTTTCGTCTGTACTTGTTGCAGGGGTAACACCTAAGCCGAGAGTCCATTCATAAGTCGCTCCGGTTGTTCCTGTGTTTTGGAAATCTACAGAGTCATAAGTGCAATAAGATGAATTGGAAGTAAAATCTGCTTCAGGTGTTTGATTTATCGTAAATGTTGCCGTTGCTACTTCAGAACACAGTCCGTTTGAAACTGTCAGTAATACAGTTTTTGAGCCGAAGCCCGTGTAAACTACGCTTGGAGGATTCTTTTGCGTAGAATTTGAAGGATACGCTCCAGTTCCGAAATCCCATGCATAAGTCCAGTTGGTATCTATTGTTCCTGTATAAGTGAAATCAACAAAAGCTCCTTCACACTGCGGTGCTGTGTGTGTAAACGCCGGTGCGGGCGTTTCGGTAATGTTGATCGTTTGAACAGAGGTATCAGAGCAGGAACCAAGAGTGGTTATCAACACAACGGTCTTGGTGCCCGGAGTAGAATAAACAACATTTGCCGGATTTGCACTGACTGATGTAGCAGGAGAAGCGCCAGACCCAAAATTCCAGGAATAAATGGGGACGCCTGACAAACTATTGGCTACAGTTTCTATTGCAGTATTAGTGCATCCATTAGCATCAGTGATGGTAACCGAATAAGTTGCCGCACACAAATTATTGATAGCCGCAGTGGTAGATGAATTACTCCACAGGTAAGAATAGGGAGTTGTTCCATCGCTTCCCGTAACTGTTGCACTTCCATTGCAATTGATGTCAATGGCAGGAGATGATGAGGTATTTGCAGACAAAGCAGCCGGCTCGGTAATATCACCCGTTAAAGTTGCTGTGCAAGAGTTTGCATCTGTTACGGTTACAGAATATGTTGCGGGTAAAAGACCTGAAATATCTTCGGTGGTTGCGCTATTGCTCCAATTATAGGTATAAGGAGAAATGCCTCCTGTAATAGTGATATCTATCGCTCCATTATTACCGCCATTGCAACTAACATTACTGATGATAGCTGAAACAGAAACAGTGGCAGAAGCGTTAATGGCAACAGACAAATTGGACAAACATCCTGCATTATCAGTTACAGCAACAGCGTAAGTTCCAGCACATAAATTATTAACAGTATCATTAGCAGTAGCAGCGGGGTCATTCCATAAAAATGTATATGGAGGAACTCCGCCTGATGCAGAAACAATGGCTATTCCATTACAGTCGTAACTGCAGTTTAATGTTGACGCTGAATCTAATGTAATGGAAGGCGCTCCTGTGTTATTTACAAAAGCGGTTGCTATGTTTGTGCATCCGGCAGTATCGGTAACAGTTACCGTATAAGTACCTGCTGTAAGGAAGGAATCTATTGCTGTTGTTTGTCCATCCGACCAAAGATAAGTGTGTGAGCCGGCTCCTCCGGAAGAAGTTACACTTGCAGTTCCATCAGAAAACAGGCACGTAGCATCTGTACTAGTTGTTGCAACTGTAATAGCTGTAGGCTGTGTAATGGTTACCGATTGATTTGTGGTACATCCATTATTATCGGTAATGGTGACAGAATATGTTCCTGCGGTAAGCCCTGTAATATCCTCTGTAATTGCG
Source organism: Nitrospirota bacterium (assembly GCA_016213945.1). GTDB lineage: Bacteria > Nitrospirota > Thermodesulfovibrionia > UBA6902 > UBA6902 > SURF-23. The sequence continues at coordinate 2,111 of JACQZF010000022.1, forward strand.
CCATTGCTCCAATTATATGTATATGGCGATACACCTCCGGTAACAGTATAATCTACTGAACCATCAGCACCGCCATTGCAGGTAACATTGATTTGACTTGAAATTACCGCAGTTAGTACATCAGGTTGTGTAATAGTACCCGAATTAGTAATTGTAACTCCTAAGTTATCAGTAACGGTTACTGCATAAGTTCCTGCACATAATCCGGTAGCTGTTGGAGTGGTTTGACCATTGCTCCATTGATATGTATAAGGTGTAGTTCCCCCTGAAGCAGAAGAGATAAAAGTTCCGTTACAACTTCCGTTGCAGGTTGCATCGGTAATATTTACAATGTTTATTGCAAGGGCAGCAGATGTTCCTGTGTTGGTAAAATCAACCGAATCGCCTGTGCAATTGGATGAGATGGAAGTAAAGGCGGCTATGGGTGTTTCATTTATTGTGATTGTGCCGGTTGTGGTTTCTGTACAATTTCCATTGGAAATAGTAAATGTTACTGTTTTTGTGCCATAACTGCCGTATAATACGCCCACCGGATTTTCCGTAGAGGAAGTTGCAGGTATTGCATCCTGTCCGAAATCCCAGAAGTATGACCAACTGCTGCCTGTGCTGCCGGTATTGATAAAATCAACGCCTGTGCCTGCACATTCGGGTTCGGTTGAAGTAAAGCTCACTGTCGGTGACTGGTATATATTAATTGTATAAGTAATACTGTCTGAACAGGTTCCGTCGGTTACCACGAGTTTTACGAGTTTTGTGCCTGAGCTTGAATAAACCACACCGGAAGGGTTTTCTAAGGCAGAAGTGGCGGGTGTTGCTCCTGAACCGAAATTCCATGAATACGTCCAACTGCCGCCTGTGCTGCCGGTATTGGTGAAATCAACATTCAGCCCCGTACATTCCGGAGCAGTGGATGCAAAATTTGCCGTTGGTTTCTGATTGATGGTAATGGACTGGATAACAGAGGCAGAGCATCCGCCTTTGTTAACTGTTAAGGTAACTGTTTTTGTTCCGCTACTACTATATAAAACTCCAACAGGATTTTCGGTCGTTGAAGTGGCAGGGATAGCATTCTGTCCTAAATCCCAGAAATAAGAAAACCCTATGCCTGTGCTTCCTGTATTAGTAAAATTTACCGTGTTTCCCTGACATTGAGGAGCGGTGGAAACAAAACTAACAGTGGGCGTGAGATTAATATTGATGGTCATTGAAACGCTGTCCGTACATAACGTAGTTAAATTTGTTGTAACCAGCGATACAACTTTTGTTCCCGGTGTGGAATAAATAATTCCAGTAGGGCTTTGAATTGTAGAAGTCGCTGGCGTTGCTCCTGCACCAAAATTCCATGCCCATGTTACTCCTACCACAGTTCCTGTGTTTGTGAAATCTACAGGCAATCCGGTGCATTGCGGTGCAGTAGAACTGAAACTTGCTGTGGGTGTTTGATTGATAGTGATGGTTTGCGTTGCTGAAGTTGCGCAGCCGAAATTATTGGTAACAGTATGTGTTACTATTTTTGTTCCGGCAGTGGAATAAATAATGCCCGAAGGATTTTCAGAAGTGGAAGTAGCCGGGCTTGCTCCCGCTCCAAAATCCCAGAAATAAGTTGTTCCTGCTCCGGTGCTTCCGGTGTTGGTAAAACTAACCTCGCTTCCCGTGCATTGCGGAGCATTGGAAGTGAAAGTGGCCGAAGGAGAAGGATTGATGGTGATAACATTGGTTTTGGTACCCGAACAACTGCCGCTTGTTATGGTGAGTGTAACTGTTTTTGCTCCGGAAGTGGAGTAAACAATATTTGTTGGGTTTTGCAGTGTGGAAGTGGCTGGAGTGGCACCGCTTCCGAAGTTCCATAAGTATGAATATCCTGGCGGATAATTATTCACGCTGTAAAAATTTACCCCTTGTCCCACACATCCT
>JACQZF010000009.1 GCA_016213945.1 Nitrospirota bacterium
GTCAAAAACGGCGGGGAGCAGTTAAGGCATCTCCTGAGTGTAATACGCTCACAGAAAAAAGTTGAGGATGTGGAGATTATTGTCCTGGATTCCGAGTCAACAGATAACTCTGTTCAGGCAGCCGGAGAGTTTGGCGCAAAGGTGATCACTATTCCGCAAAGTGAATTCAACCACGGCAGGACCCGGAATATTGGCGCGGCAGAAGCAAGCGGCGATTATATAGTTTTTACAGTGCAGGACGCGACGCCTGTCAGCAACTATTGGCTGTATAACATGATATGCCCGTTTGCCGGGTATCCTGAATTGGCTGCGCTTTCAACAAGGCAGTTTACCCGGCCGGAGGCAGACCTTTTCAGTTTATGGGCCAACGATATCATGACAAAGTCATTGGGTTTTGAGGGAGACACCATTTACTCGATGTCAGAAAATGCAGGAGATATAGACTGGCAGCTCTTTGACAGCGTCACTAAAAGAAGGCTTACATTCTTTGATAATGTCTCGTCCTGTGTCAGAAGGGACGTTTTTGCAAAGACGCAGTTCAGCCCCCTGATAAATGCGGAGGACATTGATTTCGGCGTGAAACTCCTTGAACAGAGAATGCCGATCGGTTATCTGACATCAACCGGTGTCTACCACTGGCATGAGAAGGGCGCGGATGATGTTTTTAAACGTAACTACATCGGCACAAAGGCGCAGATATATACACTCAAGAATGACCTGCCGCACTTTTTTGATACGAATGATTTAAGCTGGCAGGACCTGATGGAGAGCTGCACCGGCCTTTATGATCTGATCAGTGTCTCCGTTGCCGAATCAGGCGTCGTCGCCTCTGACCCTCTGACAGCCATCAGGTCATTCATCAATATCTTTCAGAGAAACATGGAACTGTCTCCAGACAGGATAGAGATACCAATAAAGAAGACAAAAGCTTCTGAAAATGATGGGCTGGGTCCGTTAATCAGGCAGTTGACAAAAGATATGGCTTTCACACCGGAAAGGAAATACAACTTCAAGAAGAACCTTTTCATCTCAACATTCATGGGCCACTTTAAGGAATTTGCCGAGTATCTTTATAACAACCAGCGTACTTTGAAAGACAGGGAGAAAGAATTCGTCTCCAGCATCTATAAGATCTTTGCTATGGCAGCAGGCAGCGGGACCGGGCTTTATCATATTGAATTGGAAGCCTCAAACCGGTTGACCCCTGAACTGAAAACAATAGACCGGTTATTGGGAAAAGGTGTTTGCTATTCTTAATGCACATTTTTTGCTGGAAACAAAATGTGGGGCCCAAACCCTCAGGGTGATGGGTGAGGATGGCGCTGAAAAGACCATCCACAGCCTTTACGATCCATGGGCTGAGGCAACGTCGATTGTCGGCGCATTTGAGTTTGACGGCAAAGGAATGCTCGTTGTACTGGGCCTCGGTCTCGGCTATCATGTCGCGGAACTGGTCAAAAAATTTCCTGACGCGCAAGTCCTCGTAGTTGAAGCGCATACTGAAATATATGAGCTTGCAAGAGGGTCGGGGGTCCCCCTTTGGAATGTGGAATTTATCGTCGGGCTTTCATCTGACGAAGCTCTCAGGGAAATAACAGGCCGCCAGATGAAAGAGGGCATAAAGCCGGTTTCCGTCTTCGCATTGTCTTCAGAGGTGTCCGCATTCCCCTCTTATTACCAGCCGATATTTTCTTCATTGAAAAAAACTGCTTCCGTAAAATTATGGGAGCGCCTGAGATATCCGAAATTCAGTAAAGAAAAATTAAATGTCCTGCTGATTGACTCAGGCTACTTCCTTGTCAGGGAAATTGAAAAGGCGCTGGCATCTTTAGGTCATGACGTTGTTAAGTTTCCGGTGAAAAACTACCCCCCTGTATCCCCCCTTGTCAAGGGGGGAGTTGAAAGCGGTTATGATAATGAAGGCTTGATACGGAGAATAGTCGAGGCGACACTGAAATTCAAACCGGATTTCATACTGACAATGAATCATCTGGGTTTTGATGAAACGGGGGCGCTCACTTCTTTTTTTAAATCAATCGAGATGCCTGTTGCGTCCTGGTATGTTGACAGCCCCGGTCTCATTGTCAGGGCGTTTGAAAAAAATGTGTCTCCATATGCGACGCTCTTTTTATGGGACAGGACGTATATCGAGGAAATGAAAGCAGCGGGTTTTGAATCTGTCGAATACCTGCCCCTTGGCACTGATGAGAGTATTTTTAAGCCGGGGGGCATAGAGGGGTATTCGTGCGACGCGGGCTTTGTCGCGAATTCAATGATTGAACCTGTAAATAAATGGTTGTCGAAATTTGATAAGGCGATGCATCCGTTGATTGCGAGGCTGGCTGAAGAATATGCAGGCGCTAAAGATATGAATGATGAAAATATGAACACACCCCTTGCTCCCCTTTTGATAGAGGGGAAAAGACTCTCTGAAAAGGAGAAGATGGATTTTGAGGCAGCGGTGCTCTGGAAGGCAACATTAATTTACAGGCTTTCATGTATCAGGATGTTTGAAGATGTGGGCCTCCATGTTCATGGTGACAAAGGATGGGAAGTCCTGCTGGACAGTAAAAAGATAAAACTCCTGCCGCCGTTAAATTATTACAAGGAGCTTCCCCGTTTTTACAATGCCTGTAAAATCAATTTTAACGCGACAAGCCTTCAGATGAGAGAGGCTGTCAACCAGAGGGTCTTTGATGTCCCGTCATGCGGCGCATTTCTGCTTACCGATTATCAGAAAAGTCTCGATGGACTTTTTGATATAGGTAATGAGATCGTTGTTTATAAACACAAAGATGAAATACCGGGTCTCGTGAAATTTTATCTCGGTCATTCTGAAAAGAGAGATGAGATCGCAAGGAGAGGGAGAGAGCGGGTCCTCAAAGAGCACACGTATAAGCACAGGATCGGCAATTTAATTCAGGTCATGAAAAAAAGATATAGTTAGCCAAATATTTAAAACGATAAAAGGAGAGATAATGCCAACAAGCACTTACAGCCATATACCCACTATGATCCGCTTTTTTCAAATGATAAAACCGGCGTCCATCCTTGACATAGGGGTTGGCAACGGGAAAATGGGTTTTCTTGCCAGGGACTTGCTCGATGTAATGATCGGTGGGAACTACAAAAAAGAAAACTGGGGCGTTCGCATTGACGGGATAGAAGTTTTCCCTGAATACATTCAGGCGCATCAAAGGGCCATTTATGATGATATATACATCGGCGACTCTTTCGAGGTAATGGACAGGGTAGGAGAGTATGACCTTATTATCCTCGGCGACGTTCTTGAGCATTTTACGAAAGAAAAGGCATGGCAGTTTTTGGACAAGTGCGTCAAGCACTGCCGCCAATACATGATCATCAATATACCGCTTGGGGAGAAATGGACCCAGCCCCCGATGTTCGGCAATTCACACGAAGAGCATCTATCTTTCTGGACATATGAAGAGTTCGGCCCTTTTACCTGTGAAAAAGAGTTTTATCATTTTTCGAATATCGGCGACTACGGCTGCCTGCTTGTAAAGAAAGAAAATTATATGCATTACCGTTTAAGGGATAATGCCGACGCCCTTTATTTTAAGGGGAATAAACAGGACGCGGTAAGCTATTTAAAAAACAGTCTGCCAGATCTTCCGCCTGATATAGACAGCGAGTATTTACTGGTGGATTTGTTGCTGAGAGACCGGTTTGTGGAAGAGGCAAAAGAGAGACTGGACAGGATAATTAAATTATTCCCTGATGACGGGCAGGCAAAAGAGTACCTTGAAAAACTCATCAGTTTTGAAAAAAATGCAATGGCAGGCTGAGTGTCCGCTCTGGCGGATTATCGCTGTCTCATGTCAACTGGTTGACGTCTGTATGTTCGTGTTAATCGGGGAGAGTTACAATAAGCCGGATGAACACCCCTCTTAATATCCTTTTAGAATCCATTGGTTTCAGTCCTTCCATCTGCGCAGGTCAGTCTATCTCCTGGTGTTTATCATATTGGCAAGAGACTTGCTTATTATCAGATTAAGGTTTTTTTATTATGGGAATACCGTACTTATTTAAAGTGATCATGAAATGTTTAAGTGAAACAACAGAGCAATGAGAATACTGATTTTCAACTGGCATGAAGGGTACATACATCTTTTAGCCAAGACCGGCTACCAGTTCGATATTGCCGAGGTATATAAAGGCAGCCGGTTCGGCTGGATAAAAGAATTCAGGCCGGTACCTCCGGGATGCCGTCTTATAACTGAAGATGAAGCCCTGAAATGCCTCGTGGACGGAGAATATGATAAGGTTATTTGCCAGAACGTAGATGACCTTTTATTAACTTATCAGTACAACACCCCGATCATTCAGCTCTTCCACACAAAATATTCACTCATGACCTCGCTTCTTCCCGAAGACGTCAAAATTAAATTCCGCGAAGATCTAACAAGGGTGCTCTCTTCAATCAAGGACATTACACTGGTTTTTATATCTTCATCAAAGAGAACAGAATGGGGATTCGGCGGAGAAGTAATTCTCCCCGGTATAGACATGAGCGAATACAATGGTTATCAGGGCGGCATTGCCAGGGCGTTGATTGCGAAAAACGGGCTCACGCCCCACAGCATAAAGAATATTGAAAATGTCCTGGGCGGCGTTCCCTGCACGCTCCTGGGTGACTGTCCCGCTGCCCCTGAAGCGCATTTACCGGCAAGCTGGGATGAATACAAAAGTTATTTGCAAAGCCACAGGGTTTATCTGAGCATGTTGGACGATCAGTATGATGACGGATATAACCTTTCAATGCTTGAGGCAATGGCCACAGGGATGCCGGTGGTCTCCGTTGCCAACGCGACATCTCCGCTAATCGACGGCGTCAACGGATATATTTCACAGGACGTGACATATCTGAGAAAGAGGCTGAATGAATTGATGCGGGACCAGTCCCTTGCAGAATCTCTCGGCAAAAAGGCGAGGGAAACCGTCATTGAGAAATTCCCGCTTGAAACTTTTATCACTAATTGGAAAAGGGTCATCGGGTCCTCAAAAGGAGTAACCACCTCTTCTTCATGTACAGGAAGAATGCAGACGGTATTTGAAAAAAATCTGTCCGCGCTCCGTGAAGTAAACCCTCAACTTGCTGAATCCATACTGAAGCACAATAATGAAACTTCACTGAAAATTGTTGACACGAAAACAGTGATGCCGTCTTTAAAAGTTGATAATATTTCTTTGCACAGCCTGTACGATCCCATAAAAGAAGCCAGGTCCTGGTTCCTGCATTATGAAAAAGATATTCAGGAAGCAGAGTCGATCTCTGTGCTGGGGTTCGGACTTGGATATCATGTTGTGGAATTGTGCAAAAATACCGGCAAGGAAATAACAGTATTTGAGCCGCGCCTTGATATCTTAAAGACAGCCATGGGGTCCATCTGCCTGACTTCTATTTTGAAAAAGATAAAGATAGTTACGGATGAAAACCCCTCTATATCTCCCCTTGGCAAGGGGGGAATTAAGGGGGGTAAAAAGGCAGCAATTCTCCATCATAAACCTTCTGTGAGCATCAGCCGTGAATATTTTGAACACTTGATTACACGCCTGAAATCACTTGAGAGGATCAACAAGGGCCTCAAAATCCTTGTGGTCAGCCCTTTGTTCGGCGGCTCGCTTCCCATTGCCATGTATTGTTCTTCAACGCTGAAAAAGATGGGGCACAATGTTGAGCTCATCGACAACAGCAGGTTTGCGGATGCCCTGTTTTATGCAAAAAATATTACAGAAGACAAACTGAGATATAAGACGCTGATAGATTATCTAACAGCATTTCTTTCCGAAGCAGTCATGGCAAGGTGTGAGACCTTCAGGCCGGACCTCGTCTTTGCCCTTGCTCAGGCCCCTTTGACAATCGAGTGTCTTGAAAGGCTCAGGCAGCGCAGCATCCCTACCGCATACTGGTTTGTTGAGGATTTCAGGGTGATGGACTACTGGAAAAATATAGCCGGACATTATGATTATTTCTTCACTATTCAGAGGGGCGCGTTCTTTGATGAATTAAAAAAAGCCGGAAAAAGTAATTTTCATTATCTTCCCCTTGCCGCAAGCAGTGACGTCCATAATAAAGTTGAAATGACTGATGAAGAAAAACATTATTACGGCAGCGACATATCTTTTGTCGGGGCGGGATATTACAACAGGAGACACTTGTTTAAAGGACTGCTCGATTATGATTTCAAGATATGGGGCACGGACTGGGACATGAATTCATCTCTTGCAAGATGCCTGCAAAGGTCGGGGGAGAGGATTGTCACAGAGGAGATAGTGAAGATATTCAACGCGTCAAGGATAAGCATAAACCTTCACTCCTCAACCTATCACAAAGGCATAAATCCGTTTGGCGATTTCGTGAATCCGAGGACTTTTGAAATAGCTGGCTGCGGCGCATTTCAGCTCGTCGACAGGCGTTCGGAGTTTGCGGATTTGTTTGAGGAAGGAAAAGAGATTGTAGTGTTTGAAGACCTTGAAGACCTTAGAAAGAAAATCAACCATTATCTCAATTCCCCGGAAGAAAGAGAGATGTTAGCGGAAAACGCAAGGCAAAAGGTTTTGAAGAAACATACATATAAACACAGAATGACTGAGATGCTGAATCTTCTGACTGTCAGTGGATTTCAGCCGCAGGCACAGTCTGTGGAAGGCGAAGTTGTTGAAGCCCTTATTGGAGAAGCTGGCGCTGACAGCGAGCTGTCAAAATATCTTTCACGATTTTCAGACAGGGAGAGAATAACCCTTTACGATATAGTGAAAGACATAGAAACAAATGAAGGAGACCTGAGCCGTTCAGAGACGTTGTTGCTCGTCATGAACGAGTTTACAAAATAATAATGGCTGTGAAAGAAATCATAATCATTAATCTTACACGATTGGGTGACCTCCTGCAGACTACACCTTTGATGGCCGGGTTCAAGGAGGCAAACCCCGGGGGCAAAATTACGCTTGTAATTAATTCTTCATTTGCTGAGATCTGCAAAGGCATCCCGTTTATTGACGATCTCATTACGTTTGATATGCGCGGCTTCAGAGAGAGGCTTGTACAGAAGAAATACAACCTTGTGGAGAATTTCAGATTCCTTGATGGATTAATAGACACGATTAACTGCAAGGAGTATGACCTTGCAATGAATCTTACTCATTCTCCGATAAGCGCGCTCATAACTTCTCTCGTCAGTGCAAAGGAAATAAGAGGGAATACCGTAGACGGTGAAGGGCACAGGATGATTAGACACCACTGGTTAAGATACTTCTTCAATGTCATTCCCAACAGGGACTACAATCCATTTCATCTTGTGGACATGTATCTGAAGGCTGGCGACGTGATGCCGAAAAAGAAGGGGCTGATTTTTGAAGTTCAGGATGAGGACGGGGAAAGGGCCGAAGTTCTCTTGAAAGACCGTGGAGTTAAAAATGACGGCCTGCTTTTCGGCATTCATCTCGGGGCAAGCAAGAGTGATAAAACATGGCCGGTGTCTGCTTTTGCCGCGCTTGCAAACATGATCACGCGTGAATTTGATGCAAAGATAGTCCTCTTTGGTTCTCCATCCGAGACTGATCTGGGAAGGGAATTTGAGACCCTTGCAGAACGCAAACCGGTAAATTTTATCGGCGGGACGAATATCGGGGAATTATCAGCGCTCGTTAAAAGGTGCGTCCTTTTTGTTAGTAATGACACCGGACCTCTGCATCTTGCCACCGCTGTAGGGACAAAAGTCATAGACATTTTTACCGCAAATGTACATTTCATGGAAACAGGACCGTACGGCGAAGGACATTATGTTGTCCAGGCGGATATCCCCTGCGTTCCCTGCGCCTTTGATGTGAAGTGTAACAATATGGTATGCAAGGATGTCATAAACCCGGAAATTATCTTTGAGGTTGTAAAAGAAAGCCTGGGGCGGAAATCATTGTTAGCTACAGCCGGTTCACCGATATGGAATAACCTGCAGGTTTACAGGACGTATTTTGAAGATGACGGGCTTCTTGGATTTTATCCTGTCGTGAAAAAACCTCTCAGGAAAGAGATGCTTTATTGCATCCTTTACCGGGAAGTATGGAATACGATTCCTGGAAGATCGAATGAAGAACAGGACAAGACCGATTACAAAATTTGTGATGCGCTGTCATCTTTATATACATTGGAGAACCTCTCGGAGCTCTCTCTTTCACTGTATAAAGAAATCAACGCGCTCGAAGAGCTGATAAGTCTTGCATACAAAGGGGCCGAAACAGCAGGCTTGCTTGAGAAAGAAGCGCGGAAGGATGACCTGAATATTGAAAAGCTCAAGGCTATGTCCGACAGCCTGGAGTCAATTGATGACCAAATTAAAACCATTGGACACGCAAATCCATGTCTAAGACCCCTTATAATTGTTTTTGCATTTTCAAAAGAGGCCCTCGAAGGAGATGATCTCCTTAAATTGACTGAAGATACACACAGGATATACAGAGATTTAATAACCAGGGCCGGATGTTTGTCGACATTAATGAAAAAAATTATGTTGTTTTTTGATTCAATAACAAACCATGTTGAGGCATATGAAAACGAGAAGAACACAGAGATACACTCAGTTTTGCCGGAAAAAGAAGGATTCCATGCAAGCGGTAATGACATAGCGCCTGTCATGTCGGCTTGTCCGAAATCATTCCCTGAGTAAAACAAAAATCAGTTGAGGAAAAAGATAAAGTTAATTTTTTTAATGAACAGGAGGGAAAAATGACCCAATTAAAGAAGGAAGTTAACATGCCGGAGATAATGAAGGCAATAAAAGACAGCGTTAATGACGCCAGATATGTTGCGCAGGGACTGTCGCAATCATTTAAGGGTAATGTCCAGTCTCTAAGGGTGGAGGAAAGCGAAAACGTGTTTACAAGCCTGGTGCAGGACATAAACGATCTCAGGCACTTTATGGAATTCATCAAAGAACTGAAGCAGGGCATCAATTACTTTGACGGTTTTGGTTTGCCGGCAGATCCGATATCGAGCCATGATTCCGGACTTAATATTTTCAAGGAAATGCATTCAGCCTTTGAGACAAAAGACTGGATAATGCTGTCGGACCTTATTGAATACGAACTTTCCCCGCTGCTTGATCAAGAGGGCGAATGGCTGGACGCCCTTGGCGGGAAAATTGCGGTATACGGGAATTAAGCCGGAAAGAAATGCCGGCCTGATGAAGAGCAGGGGTGAACCGGTGCTTCGGCTTGATGAGGAAATTGGGGAAGGAGAAATCAGATAAGTGGAAAAACATGAATTCAAAATTCTTGTTGCAGACGATGACGCAATGGTAAGGGAAGTTATTGTGAAGTTTCTCAGTGAACAGGGATATGCCGTTCTTACTGCGACTGACGGTCTTGAAGCCTTAAGGCTTCTCATGTTTGAAGATATAAAATTGGTGATAACTGACCTCAGGATGCCGGGCGCTGACGGGATGACGGTTTTAAGGACGGCTATGCAATCAAATCATAGGGTCGCGGTAGTGATACTCACTGCTTACGGTACGCTCGATACTGCGCTGGAGGCCGTAAGGGAAGGGGCGTATGATTATATCGTTAAGCCGTTTGTAATGCAGCAGCTCCTGCTGGTTGTCAGAAACGCATATAAAATGACTGGCCTGTTTGATGAAAATGAGAGGCTTGCAAGGCAACTGAAGGAGACGTGCAAAAATCATGATGCGGCCAGGGCCTCCGGAAGAGGAAATAATACGACCGCTGCGCCTGATTCACTGGTGAGGATTGAAAAGCTGAAAGAGCTGAATATCATTAACGCTGATGAAGCTGAAATCCTGAAGGAGCGGCTGGTGTCCGGAGATGAAAAAATAAAAAAGTACAGTTCTCTGGTGAATGATTTAAAGAAGGAATTTTAATAAATTACGGGAGGCAAAAATGTCGTCTGAAAAAAAAGGCAGTTTCAATGCAGGAGAGAAGAGAAGCTACTTCAGGGTGGACGATGTGATATCGGTTGTTGCAAACCCGGTTGACTTCGGCAAGGAAACGGGGTTTTCAAGCTCAAAGGCTTTTTCATTGCACGATACCCGGGAAAAAACTGAAAAAGATTTCAAAGACAGTTCTGCGGAATTTGCAGATAGTGAAAAATTATATGCCATGATGCAGGAGATTAATACCAGGCTCGACTTCATCATAAATCATTTCATACTTGAAAAGGAAGGGCTTTTAACGCCGGAGAAAAAATCGGTAAATATCAGCGCGTCAGGAATAAAATTCACTATCAACAGGCCTGTAAAAAAAGGCGATATACTGGAGATAAAACTGCTCCTGCCGACTTTTCCGCCGGTTGCGGTGTTTGCTTATGGAGAGGTAAAAAGGGTTGAGCCGCTTGACGACAAGACCTGCGAAGTGGCCCTTGAATATCTCAATATGTCCGAGCCTGTAAGAAATGAAATAATAAAGTACACCTTTAATTGTCAAAGAGAGGCGATAAGAAAATCGCGGGAACAGGAGTAAATGAATAAGGCAAGCATTGCAGGCATACTGCTTGGCATATCAGCGATACTGTTAGGCAACCTTCTTGAAGGCGGAAGGATTACCTCCGTTGTTCAGGGGTCTGCCGCATTGATTGTATTCGGCGGTACACTCGGCGCCACGTTCCTGAGTTTCTCGATGAGAGACATTAAGCTCGCGTCCCAATCGCTGAGGAACATTTTCTTTGATGACCCTCTGCTGCCTAAAGACTATGCCGTTATCTCAGAAATTATAACCTTTGCCACAAAGGCGAGAAAGACCGGGATACTGTCTCTTGACAAAGACGCACAGTCGATCAATTATGGTTTCTTCAACAGGGCGTTGAGGTTTGTTATTGACGGGATAGACCCAAAGGCGCTCAGGAGTACGCTTGAGCAGGAGAACAGTACCTTCGAGGAAGAAAGACTCAGGGCGGCAAAGGTGTTTGAATCCGCGGGAGGCTTTGCCCCTACGATAGGAATAATCGGCGCCGTACTGGGGCTGATACACGTAATGGAAAATCTCAGCGAGCCGACAAAATTAGGCGCAGGAATTGCAGTTGCCTTTGTAGCTACAGTTTACGGCGTCGGGTCGGCAAATTTATTGTTCCTGCCGATGGCAAAGAAGATCGCCAATAATATGAAACACGAAGTCTTTCTCAGGGAGATAATAATAGAGGGGGTGCTCGGCATTCAGTCGGGCAGGAACCCTTTTTATCTCAGGGAATATCTGAATGCGTTCATATCAAAAAAACTATAGGTCTTTCATGACCTATAAGACTTATTATCAAAATGAAGAAAAGAAGGGAAGAAGAACACGAGAACGTTGAGCGGTGGATGGTTTCCTACGCCGATTTCGTCACCCTTCTGTTTTGTTTTTTCACCGCGATGTATGCTATTAGTAATGTCGACACGAACAAGCTTGGCAAGTTTGTAAAATCAATGCGCTCGGCGTTTCACACCGCCGGGCCAAACGGCAGCGCCATTGCCGTTATTGAAGGCATTCAGCCGATCGTTCCCGGCGATGCGGAAGTCGAGTCTGACGTAAAAGACGTGCTCGGCATGTTGATATCGGAATCAAAGGGCGGGATTGATGTGAGAAGGGACAAGAGAGGTGTGGTAATATCAGTAATGGACAAGTTTATATTTGAGAGCGGTTTTGCAAAGCTCAGGGAGGAGGCAAGGCCTGTGGTTGACGCGGTTGCCAAGACCCTTAAAACCTATCCCAACATGGTGCGTATTGAAGGTCATACCGACAATATTCCCATAAGCAGCGGAGAGTTCCGCTCCAACTGGGAGCTGTCTTCTACGCGCGCTATCAATGTCGCAAAATATTTTTTAAATGCCCATGGTATCCAGCCTGAAAGAATTTCCGCTATCGGTTACGCTGAATACAGGCCTGTTGCATCAAACAGCACGCCGGATGGCAGGGCGAAGAACAGGAGAGTTGACATTGTCATCTTAAGCGAGGATGAGGGAAAGAAGGAGCCGCAATGATAGATTTCAACAGAGAGACTGCAGAGGAGCTTGGAGAAAAATCTGAACTGTTCAGACAGATATGGAAAAGCCAAAAATGGTGGCAACACATAATCGATGCGATAACCGATTACCTCTTCGTTATCGACAACAATTTCAGGATATTAAGAACCAACAAGGCGTTTGCCGGTCTTTTCGGCAAAGAGCCTCCCGATATAATAATGAAGCCGTATTATGAACTTTTCGGACTGGTGGAGCCGCACGAATGGTGTGTGTCGCCGAAAAACAATGGCGTATCATGCCCCGGTTCCGTTGAAAGGACAATCAACGAAGCGGTTTATCTGATAAGTTGTTTCCCCATATCATATGATCAGCATGACGCAATGGTTTATGTCATGAAGGACATCACCGAGACCCGCAGGCTTAAAGACCAGATTTATCACCTCGACAAACTGTCGTCCCTCGGCACGCTTACATCAGGCGTCGCTCACGAGATAAATAATCCTTTAACCGGGATAATCGGTTATACAGAGATGCTTCTCATGGGTGACAGAGACGAGACCACCAGGAAATACCTGACGAATGTATATGATTCAGCAATAAGGTGCAAAAAAATTGTAGAGAACATGCTCACCTTTTCACGGGGCTCGGCCTTTCAATAGCCCACGGGATCATAGCCGAACAGGGCGGCACAATAGACGTAAAGAGCGAAGAAGGGAAGGGCACTTCATTTGTAATCACGCTTCAGGCGGATTGAATATCAACCTCAACCTTAAAACGCTTGCCTCTGTAACTGAGGCCTTTTGTTTCTACCTGAACAGATCATCTTTTGATATGACAGGGCTTGAAAGTTCCTTAATTACGGAAGGTGGTTTGTTGACTGCGGATGGCGCCGGTGCACTTTCTTTATTCTTGGTTGTGACAGGCGTTTCCTTTGAGGTATTAGCAGGGGGCCATTTATCCTTAATGTCATTTTTTTCTGGGAAAGTTTTTTGTACAGTCTTATTACCCGCTGCATCAGCCCCATCATTAATCAATGACAGGTTTTCGTCAAATTTTTTAATTATAAGGCGCGGTTCTTCCTTCTTTGTCACTGGCTGCTCAGTAGTTTTCACAGGTTTATAACCGGCATCAGGCGCTTTTAAAATTATGCTGATGCGCCTGTTACGAGGGTCTTTGGGATTGTCCCTTATAAGCGGGTCCTTGTCTGCAAATCCTGAAACCCGGTCAATTCTCTGAGAGTCGAGTCCGTATGCCTCAAGCTCTTTTCTTGCTGTTGATGCCCTTTCAGTGGAAAGCTCCCAGTTGCTGTAATCGCTCCTGGAATAAGGCAAGGCATCGGTATGCCCCTCGATTGCGACTTTACTGGGAATGCCTTTGATATTATTCCCTATCACCTGGAGAATATTCCTTGCCTTCGGCGTCAATTTGTTACTGCCTGTCTCAAACATAAGGCTGCCGTCCTTGTCAGTCATCTGAATGCGGACCCCCCCGTCCACGGTGTCCACCACTACCTGGTCCTTTGCGTCTCCTAATTGGTTCATTATGCCTTCTTTGAGTTCCTGTTCCATATCTTTCAGATTAGCAACAGTTGCATACTTTTCCATCATGGCCTTCTGGCTGGACTCCCCGGCCTCATTAAATATCTCACTTGATTTATCCATCCATGATGTGCCGCCACTATCATAAATACTGAAATATTTAAAGTAGGTGGAGAGGCGCGCCCTTTTTTCTTCGGATGTCATATTCAAGAGCCACATCAGCAAAAAAAAAGCCATCATTGCTGTCACGAAATCGGCATAAGCAACCTTCCATGCTCCGCCATGATGTCCCCCCCCGCCATTTTTTTTAACTTTCTTTACAATTATTGCTTTGCCTTTACTCATTTTCTCATGGCTTCTTCCAGCTCGGTAAAGCCGGGTTTTGCGTCTGAAGGGATAACACGCCTTGCATACTCAACTGCTATCTGCGGCGCCGCGCCCCCGACAAAGGACACAAGCGCAATCTTGATGACCTGAAAGAGTTTCATATCTTCTTCCGCAATGTGCTCGAGATGTGTCCCTATCGGACCCACGAAGCCGTAACTTAATAAGACTCCAAGAAACGTTCCGACAAGCGCTGCTCCGATACTGTGGCCAAGCACTTCAGGAGGCTCGGAGATCTTTGCCATTGTAAGAACAACCCCAAGCACCGCCGCAACAATACCGAGTGCAGGCAGGCCGTCGGCAATCTTTGAGACACTGTGGGCAGGTATCAATGCTTCGTGATGATGCGACTCCATTTCGAGCTCCATTATATTTTCAAGCTCAAAGGATGAAACATTGGCGGAGATGATTACTTTAAGATTATCGCAAATAAAACTGACAGCATGATGGCTCTTGAGAACACTTGGATACTTGGTGAAGATTGCGCTCTCTTTAGGGTTTTCAATATCACCTTCAATGGCGATAAGGCCTTCTTTTCTCATCTTTGAAAATATGGCATTCAGCAACCCGAGCACCTCAAGGAATTCAGCTTTGCTCGCGCCCTTTGCAGAGAAAACTCTGGAAATATTTTTTGAGACGCTGCTTACAACTTTTGAGGGCGATGAGATAAAAAATGCGCCAATCGCGGCGCCGCCGATAATGAGAAGCTCAATCGGTTGAAAAAGAAGATGGATATTCCCATGTTCCAGCAGGTAGCCTCCTATAACAGCTCCAAGTACAACAACCATTCCTATTATTACAAACATTGTTTTGTTTTCCTCTTATATTTTCAAATTATAAATATCTCTCAAAGCGATTCCCCATATTAAAATCTACTATTGTATTCGGTTAAAAGATGAGGAAACTTTAACCATTTAAGCATGTTTCTACTACCAATATTTAACAATTCACACCCTCTGTCTCTTGATTATTGTTGAATAGTTTATTTATCTTAATTGTCTAAGACTTGAGGAAGCTGTCAGCCGTCAGCTTTCAGCGGTCAGCAAAAGAACAGGATTTGTTTTTAGCTGATTGCTGAAAGCTAACTGCTAACAGCTAATCCGCCGGAGTGGTGGAATGGCAGACGCGGTGGACTCAAAATCCACTGAGGGCAACCTCGTGGGGGTTCAAGTCCCCCCTCCGGCACCATTATTTCCTGGACTTTAATGTTTCTAATCCACATTATTCATAAACCTTGAGCAAGTTAGGTGAGAAGAGATATTGAACGATGCAAACAAAGTTACGAGTAGAATCTTCCACCTTTCCGTCACTCGTAACTATTTAGTCTTTGCACCATGACTTGCTCCAAATAAGAATTCATGAATAAACCGGGTTAACCTTTCTCTTGAGCAGATCGAATTGTATAACTGAAATATAATCCTGCAATTAAATATAAGGAGGATGAATGAGAGTCAAGACCATACTTGAGACAATCGGCAATACGGACCATGTAAAGATCAATAAGCTTTTCGGTGACAGGGCTGAGGTCTGGATGAAGCTGGAGCGTTCAAATCCCGGTGGTAGCATCAAAGACCGTATCGCGTTATCAATGGTAGAGGATGCTGAGAGTAAAGGCATTCTCAAAAAGGACAGCGTTATTATTGAACCGACCTCCGGCAATACTGGCATTGGCCTTGCGATGGTCGCGGCTGTCAGGGGATACAAGCTCATTCTTGTCATGCCTGAATCAATGTCAATTGAACGCCGTAAACTGATGTCTGTCTATGGAGCTGAATTCATACTCACCCCGAAGGAGAAGGGGATGAAAGGGGCAATTGATAAAGCCGCGGAAATGGCCGGGGAGGTGCCAAATGCATGGATGCCTCAGCAATTTGAAAATGAAGCCAACACAGAGGCGCACAGAAGATTTACCGCAAAGGAGATTCTCAGGGATTTTCCCGAAGGCATTGATTATTTGATCACGGGCGTTGGAACAGGCGGACACATAACCGGATGCTCTCAGGTCCTCAAGAAAGAATTTCCAAATCTGAAAGTCTTTGCCGTTGAGCCAGCCGCTTCACCGGTTCTCAGCGGCGGCAAGCCGGGCCCGCATCCCATACAGGGCATAGGCGCGGGGTTTATTCCGGGGATACTCCATAAGGAACTTCTGGATGGGATCATACAGGTCACAAAAGAGGAGGCCTTTGAATACGCGCAGCGATGCGCTAAAGAAGAAGGAATATTTGTCGGCGTGTCCTCAGGAGCGTCTCTCGCCGGTGTCTCGAAAAAAATACAGGAGGTCCCGGCAGGAAGCCGTTTCCTTACGTTCTGCTACGACACCGGTGAAAGGTATCTGTCAGTGGAGGGGCTGTTCTAACCAACTTAACTCTCTCTATTCTGGTTGACACGGGTGGAAGCGATGCTATACTTTTATCGACATGACATAATTTTATTTTCACATATTACATAAATGCTCAATACACTTTTTGAACCGGCATCAATTGCTGTCATCGGCGCTTCGCATAATCCGTCAAAGGTGGGATATGCGCTGGTGGACAACCTCACGAAATTCGGGTTCAAAGGCAATATCTACCCGGTCAACCCTTCCGGCGGTTCTCTCAAGGGACTGAAGGTCTATCCCTCACTTGAGGAAATAAAAGACGAGGTGCAGCTTGCACTCATTGCAGTCCCCGCGCCGGGTGTTCCTTCCGTCCTCCGTGATTGTATAAGGAAAAAAGCGGGTTCAGCCATTGTCGTCTCCGCGGGGTTTAAGGAATCCGGCTCTGAAGGCGCATTGCTCGAACAGCAACTCAAGGAGATAGCGGTAAAAGGAAAGATAAATCTGCTGGGACCGAACTGTCTCGGCATAATGAATACCGGCAATAATATGAATGCGACCTTCTCGAAATGGATGCTTCCTAAAGGCGGGATTTCTTTTTTCTCACAGTCCGGCGCGCTCGGCATAGCAGTCCTTGACTGGGCCATCGGCAGCGGAATCGGGTTTTCAAAATTCATCAGCCTCGGTAATAAGGCCGCTCTTGATGAGACGGATTTCATCCGGTATCTGATGAATGATGAGGAAACAAAAGTCATACTTGGTTATATTGAGGATGTAAAAGACGGGAAGACTTTTATTAAGGTCGCGAAGCAATGCACATCAAAGAAACCGGTAATCCTTATAAAATCCGGCGGGACCCAGGCAGGCGCGCGCGCAGCGTCTTCCCATACAGGCGCGCTTGCCGGATCAGAGACCGCCTTTAAAGCGGCCTTCAGGCAGACAGGCATTATCAGGGCCATGGGAGTTGAAGAGCTGTTTGATATCGCAAAGATTTTTTCAGGCGGTAAAATCCCGTCCTCTGACAGAATAATTATAATTACCAACGCCGGGGGCCCGGGAATCATCGCAACCGACGAGGCGGAAAACTCAGGCCTTGCATTGCCCATCCTGAATAAAGCGTCAATCAAAAAGCTGTCCGGAAAACTCCCGAGGAACGCGTCCCTGTACAACCCAGTTGATGTGCTGGGTGACGCAACACCTGAACGGTATGGCGTTGTGCTCGATGAGGTGATAAACAGCAGGGATTTTGACGGCCTCATTGTCATTCTTACGCCGCAGGCAATGACCGACACCGCCGGAACAGCGGGGAATATAATCTCGGCTTCTAAGAAGACCGCAAAACCTGTAGTGACTTCTTTCATGGGGATGGAAAGCGTAAAAGATGCAGTCAAACAGTTGGGAAGATCGGGCATACCTAATTATCCTTATCCTGAAGATGCTATAAGGTCTTACAAAATGCTTGTTGATTTTTCACGCTGGAAAAAAAGGAAAACCCAAAAAGGAAAGACATACGCGGTAAATAAAGACGTTGCAGGCAGAATAATCAAGGGCACAGTTATGAAAGGGCGCTTTTCTCTTGGAGAGGAAGAGGTGCGCGATTGTCTTGGCGCTTACGGGTTTATTTTCCCGTTAAGATCATTTGTGTCCGACAAACTCGCCGCGGAGACGAAGTCCGCAAAGATAGGCTACCCTGTTGTCATGAAAGTGTCTTCTCCTGACATCCTTCACAAGACGGATGTCGGGGGAGTGAAGACCGGCATCAAGGACCGCAAAGAAGCGGGAAACGCCTTCATGGAGATAACCACTGGAGTGAAGCGGAGGGTGCCTAATGCGCTTATCATGGGAGTAAATATTTATCAGACGGTAAGCGGCGGTAAAGAGGTGGTCCTCGGTATATCCTATGACAGGACCTTCGGGCACATGCTGATGTTCGGACTCGGGGGGATTTATGTCGAGGCATTGCGCGATGTGTCTTTCAGGATAATACCTGTTACGGAAACAGACATAAGGGAAATGACTCGTGAGATCAGGTCATATAATCTTTTAAAGGGAATCAGGGGTGAAGCGCCCGTTGACCTTGAAGCCATTGTGGAGTCGTTGCAAAGGCTCAATCAACTGATAACGGATTTCCCTGAGATCCAGGAGCTTGACATCAATCCTTTAGTAGTGAAAACAAAGGGCGCCATTGCCCTGGACGCAAGGATAATAATTCACGGAGGTTAATATGAAAAGGTTGTACATAGGCTCAATGAGCAGGCATTCGGGGAAGACTCTTATCACGCTCGGACTCTCCCTCATCCTTCAGGAAAAGGGTTACAAGGTTGGATATATCAAGCCTCTGGGCAAGTCCCCGCTGATTATCGGGGGAGAAGTGGTTGATGCCGATGCCCTCTTTTTTAAAGAAGCCCTGCGCCTTGACGAACCAGCCGCGTCGCTGTCGCCGTTTGTTCTGACCCTTGATAAACTGAACACAACCCTCTCAGGAAAAATGAAGCATACCGAAGAAAAAATCCTCAAGTCAATCAAGTCCATGAAAGGCAAGGACATAGTCTTCATTACAGGGACATCGGACCTGTTTGAGGGTTCTGTCTTCGGGATAAACAGTATCAAAATCGTCAAGGACACAGCCGCCGCCGCGCTGCTGATCGAGGCGTGGGAGAATGAAGAAACTCTCGATGATATTTTCGGCGCAAAGGAGATACTCGGGGAAAAACTTGCAGGCGTCATATTAAACAAGGTGAGGGAGGGTTCCCTGGAATTTATCACAAAGAAAGTCCGCCCGTATCTGCGGCGGCACCAGATAGAAGTCTTCGGACTGATTCCCGAGGCCCCGCTTCTCAGGGCCGTGACTGTAAGGACCCTCGTAAACGCGCTTGGAGGACAGGTGCTCTGCGCGCAAGATAAGCTTGATGAACTTGTCGAAAACTTTTCAATCGGGGCCATGGATTTAGACAACGCCCTGAAGTTCTTCAGGCGGACCCCGAACAAGGCCGTTATTACAGGGGCGCACCGCGCCGACATACAGCTTGCGGCCCTTGACACCTCAACAAAATGCATCATCCTTACAGGCGGCCTCCTGCCCAATGATGTTATAATCGGGAGCGCCGGATTGAAGGGAGTGCCTGTTATCTCAGTCAATGAAGACACCTATTCGACGGTTGAAAAAATAGAAGAGGTCATGGGCAAATTAAAAATACGCGAGAAAGAAAAACTCCAGCAAATAAAGCAGCTCGTTAAAAACAATATTGACATACAGGGGATACTAAAAAAACTGGATGTAAAAAAGGGTGCTTAGAAAATCGCCCGTTATTTGTCCTCAATAATAAGAAGGGTCAACCCGCAATCAAGGCATTCAACCGCGTCATCACTCACAGGAGAGGCACATGCCGGGCACTTCCCCTGGCTCATCATTTCCCTTGAAGTCTGAAGCTCAGGATGGAGTTTAGCGCAGTGTTCCTCTATGCGCTCATTTGCCCTCTCTGCATTCTCCGATGACACCAGCAGTCGGTAAGTATCTCCGCAGCATCCTTTTTTGCAGCCGGCATCGGTATGGACACCGCAGGGGATATTCGAACCGATAAGGACATTATAAAGCTCATCCATCCACTTTAAGCTGCCTTCCCTGACAACGACCGTATTCTCCAGGGACTTGTCCATGCAGCGCTTCTTTTCCTCCTGCATCTTTTTGTTTTCCTCAGGCGTCAGAAGGACCGCGCCGCAGTCAGCGCAGCGCTCGATATGAGGAAAATACTCCGTTGTGCAATTAGGGCATATTTTTATCCGTGTCATTGTTTCTTCCTATTGTTTAATTAGAGTCTGTTTATAAATATCTGTAGACCTAATACAGATTGTCATTGCAAGCAAAGCGCGTCGGGAATCCTTATTAAAAGAAAGATTCCGGACAAGCCGGAATGACAAAGCACTTCTGCACTTATGTTAATCCGCTTCAACCGCCGCTCTCAGTTCGTGCAGTATGTCCTGAATTAAATCCGTGCTGATCCTTTTTGAGAACCGGAGTTTATTAACGTATTTTGGGTCTTTGACTATGTTGATCAGATCAGCTTTATGGATAACATTATGAGGCGGCATGTCGCATCGTTTCGCGTACTTTTCCCTGATATCGAAAATTCTGCGGAAAACGGTTTTTTTGTCGTCCCGGAGCCTGCCGTATCCATTTATCTTCCTGTACTTGTCTTCCGGGTTCCTGGTGTAATCCTTGCTCTGGATCTGCAAGTTCTTCAGGAAAAAAGGCTCAAATAATTTCTTTGCGTAAAGTTTCGCTAAAATGACATCCTTCAATGGAAGCAGATGTATGACATCATTGAGGGCATAATCAATTGCCTCTTCAAATACAGGCCTGTTTGCCCAGTTATGTTTCTGAAATTTCTTTTTCTTTTCCAGGAATATTCCAAGCTCAAATGCAATTACCGAATGAAGGTCCTTCTTGTCATAATCAAGAAGATCGGCAGCCGGCCTCAGGTCCAGTATCGATTTGATTTCTATATCGGCAGAGTTTTTAAGTAAAGACAGGTCGCTCCCTGCGTCATACATTACTTTCAGTATGTTCGCGTTCTCAAAGAGGAGCTTGAGGCTGTCGTTATCTATCCTGAACGGATCAATGATTACTTTGTTAACTCCATCGAAGATTTGCGTTAAGCATAATCTTTCTCCGTAAGCGTGCAGATTAGACTCCGCCTCTATATCCAGGGCGATGATATGGAGTCCTTTCTCTTCAAACTTCCCAAGATATGATCTAAGTCCGGACCTGTTGTCGATATTGATATAGTTCATAAGTTACACAAGTGCAAAAGTATCCGTCATTCCCGAGGTCTTTATCTGGAATGACATCTGCGGGGTAGTTCATTTCCCCAATGTTTCAACTGCGGTCCCGCATGAATCAAAATTCTCAAGAAAGATCGGAAACGGTTCCTCAGGGCAAAGTTCATACAGCTTTTTCACAAAGTCCATTACGTATGCAGCGGCGCGGTGTTTCATATGAGCATTGTTGTCGGCGAAAATTATAAAGTGAATAAACCTTGTCGGGTCCTGCTTTAACTGAAATGAATTATAGAGCAGTATTCCAGGCTCTTTTTCCCTCACCCTGGAGATAAGTTCATTTATCGCCTTCTTCGCCTCATCAAGTTTTTCTTCTTTTACCTGAAACGGAATCATCACATATTCTCTCATTGTCATCCTCTCTTTACGTAGTAGTTATAAATTTAAAAAAGACATTGTAGCCGCGAATTTCACGGATGGCCCGAATAGAACAAAAAGGTTGCAGCTAAATTTGTATTGCTAATATTAATCATTCGTGATTATTCGTGTTCACTCGCGGCAAACACCTATTCAAGTTAATTGTCATCCCGCGTTGACTATTTCTCATCGAATGAGAAGGACTCGCAGGCAGTGTAGTTCTCCAGGTCCTGGATCTTTATTTTCTGCTCCAGAAGCAATGCGTTTGCGATGTCGCCATAAGTTACGACACCTATCAGTCTTTTGTTTTCAAAGACAGGCATGTGGCGGATGCGCGCGGTTATCATAACGCCCATGCACTCATCAACGGACTTGTCTGGAGTAATACAATATATTTCCCTTGTCATTATTTTTTTGACAGGTACTTCCCTGGGGGACAGTTCTTTCAAGATTATATTTCTGGCCAGGTCTCTCTCGGAAACTATACCAGCGACCTTGTCCTTGTCGATGACGACTAATACTCCGATATTCCTTTCCGCCATGATCTCCATTGCCGTATAGGCGGTATCTTGGGGACCTATCGACCAGACAGCGGAACTTTTTGACAGCAACACATCCCTGATTTTTAACATTGCATGTTCACTCCATCTTATTTCTTATAAATATAAAATCGCTTCATGCGGTGTATTATGGCAGCGAAAAAGCTCTGTTGCATGAATGCGGTTATTATACAACTTTAACAAAATAACGGGGAGATGAGAGTGCAAAAGTTCAAAAGTGCAGAAGAGCAAAAGTGCCAGGGGGCCAGAGGCACTTGACCACGGAGACATCCATTGCATAAATTATAGGTACGAGTATTTAAATCGCGCGTTCATGTTTTGCAAAGGAGACTTAAATGGACATTAATAAATTGCGTCAGCTTCTGCCCGATAGCTTGGAAGACGAACACCTGTTCGTCTCTACGCGGGACCATGTCGGGAAGAACCGTTATCAATGGAATGTTGTGCTTGAAAGGGGGCTTTCTTTTGATTACGGGCTTTTCATGCCGGCCTGCCTTCCCTGTTTTACCGAAGCGGCCATCAATAATTTATCAGGTCTTACTTACAAGGAACTGGCTTGGGTGATAATGAGGGGCTTTCTCCCTAAAGACGATATCCCCGATGACGTTCTTGCGGACATTTGTGAAGGCGCGTATAGCGAGACGATCATTCCGATCCAGGAAGCCACTGATGACAACAATCTTGTCATTGCGCGGCTTGACAGGGGGCCTTCTTGCAGCTTTAAGGATTTTGCCGCGAGATTTCTTGCAAGGCTTATGGGCCATTATCTCGCGATCAGGAATAGAAAGGCCGCTATTATCGTTGCAACATCAGGTGATACCGGCACGGCGATACAGACGGCCTTTTACGGTGTGCCGAATACTAATGTCCTTGTCCTGTATCCCGCTGACAGGGTTTCCGAGGTGCAGGAAAAACAGATGCTCTCAGTTAAGGGAAATGTCCGCGCGATTCCTGTCAATGGGAATTTTGACGATTGCCAGCAATTGGCCAAGAGGCTGCTTAATGATAATAATGTCCGTGAACGGTTTAACCTCACCTCGGCCAATTCCATATCGGTGTGGAGGTTACTGCCACAAACCGTTTATTACTTCCATATCTGGCTGGAGCTCAACAAGAAGTTCCCTGGCCAGAATATTTTATTTGCTGTGCCCTCAGGCAATCTCGGCAATCTCACCGCGGGACTGATAGCAAAGCGGATGGGTCTGCCTGTAAAAGTTTTTATCGCAGGCACGAATGCCAATAATATCTTTGCGAACATTGTCGGTAAAGGGACATCTTCCGGCAGTCTCAGCAACAAGAACACCCTTGCAAATTCCATGGACATCTCAGT
Organism: Nitrospirota bacterium; assembly: GCA_016213945.1. GTDB lineage: Bacteria > Nitrospirota > Thermodesulfovibrionia > UBA6902 > UBA6902 > SURF-23. The sequence goes on from JACQZF010000009.1 coordinate 23,292, forward strand.
GCCGTCAAACCTTGAGCGTATCCTTTATCTGTACGGCGAATCTCCGGAAAATATACCAGACATCCTTTTAGAAAAAAGAAGCATCTCGCCGGAGGTGGTGAGAAGCCTGCGTAAAGATGTTTTCGGAGAGGACATAATCACGAACGAAGACATCGAGGCCCACATCGTAAGGTTCTGGCGGAGAAATAACATCGTCCTCGAACCGCATGGAGTGATAGGCGTGGCAGCGTCTTTCAGATACCGCCAGTATTTCAGCGGCGACAAATCAGTTATCGCGGTGCTTGAGACCGCGTCACCATCGAAGTTCCCTGATTTTCAAAAAAACTATCCGGACATTCCAATTCCGCAGTGCCCTTCAGTAAAAAAATTGGCAGATGTAGATCTTAAAGCCATCCGCCCCAAAAGGGTGCCTGCCGAGCCGGGCGCGATAGTTGAAAAACTGGAAGCCCTAATTAACGGCAAGTAACTTGAAAGTGCAATAGTCAGAAGAGCAAAAGTGCAAAAGTAAGACAAACTTCAGAGATATTGGGGAGCTGTGAAGCATCCTGTGTAGACTGTAGTCTTGTCATTCCGGCTTGTCCGGAATCTTTCTTACGAAAAAATTTCGTCAATAAAAAAAGATATTCGATATGGCGTCATGCAATCACAGTAATCTCGTGCTATTGCCTGCAGTGAAGAACATGCTGCGGTGCAGGCACTGCCATTTGACAATCAAGGCTGATGAACTCGGTAAGAGCTCTTGTCCTGAATGTTTTGAGACATACAGCGAGAAGCGTTATGACTTTGAAGAGATAGAGTTGAATGAAACAGGAATTTCGAAATACAGATGTGAAGATTGCGGTGTCATTATTGAAAGCGGTTAGCGCAAAGGACGATGGGAAGGGTTGCCCTTGCGGGAGGAGATTTTCTGTCAGTTCCCTTAGTTTTCTTGTCTATCTACTGCACAAAAAAAGCACAATATAATAAGCCTTATCTTTCTCTTCCTCCCATAACGTTTATGTTATAATAGCTTATGCACTGGACAGTTGAATACTACAGAGGTAAAGACGGTAAAGAACCGGCATCGGATTTTCTTGAATCACTCTCAACCGATGCAAGAGCTAAAGTGTTCAGACTTATCAAGCTGTTAAAAGATTATGGAGTTTTACTGAAAGAACCCTATACCAAACAGATAAAAGGCAAGATAAGGGAATTGAGAATTAAAGACAGCCAGGGCGCTGTCAGGATTTTATATTTCACTTTTACAGGGAAGCGATTTATTCTGTTACATGGCTTCATCAAAAAGACAGATAAGACACCTGAGAGAGAAATTGAGATTGCAGAAAAGAGAATGAATGATTTTATACTCAGAGAAGGAGAATAAATTATGAAAGGAACATATGTCAGGGGAAGGACATTAGAGGAACATATTGCAGGGCAGATGAAGGACCCCAAGTTTAAAAAAGCATGGCATGACCTCGACACAGAGTTTGAGCTTTTAGAAAGCATGATAAAGGCGAGGGAAAAGGCCGGACTGTCACAGGAACAGCTTGCAAAGAGGATCGGCACAAAACAGCCTGCGTTATCACGTCTTGAAAGAGGAGCTTTTAAAAAAGCGACTGTGGAGACCTTACAGAAAATTGCCGATGCGCTTGATATGAAGCTGGTTATAAAAATGCAGGCAAAGAGAAGCTGAGGCAGATTTCTCAATTCCTAAAAGTTGAAATATGTTGTAGATTATTAGCTACCAAATGTCCATACAACTCATCAATCAATACTATTCAAAACTTGACCGCATTTTGCAGTACGGCGGCTCTACGAATGAAACCGCAGTTAGAAATGCCTTTTACGCCCTCCTGAACGAATATGCTCACAAAAGAAACCTTGAATTGGTCACCGAAATACCGTGCAAAGGATAATTTTGCGAGGTAATGTTGACAGTAAGGATTGGAAAAATGTTATCTTATACAAACTTGAAGGCGCGTAGCTCAGTGGGAGAGCGCTTCCTTGACACGGAAGAGGTCAGGGGTTCGATACCCCTCGTGCCTACCATTTTTTAAGAAAGCAGACAGCTATCAGCGGTCAGCCGAAGAAGAAGCTTAACCCAGCTTTTATTGTTGCAAGCTGACAGCTAATAGCTATTACTGGGAGGTTAATATTTTAGGACCAGCACAAAGCGATAAGGAATTTCTTGAAGTCTACCGCCATAGCACTTCCCACATTATGGCCCATGCCGTTAAGGAACTTTTCCCGGACACAAAGTTTGCGATAGGCCCTGCTATTCAGGGCGGCTTTTATTATGACTTCGATTGCGATCATGCCTTTACACAGGAAGACCTGCCCCGCATCGAGGAAAAGATGAAGGAGATCATAAAGGCCAACAAACCGTTTGTGAGAAAAGAAATGCCGAAGGGGGAAGCTGTAAAATTTTTCCAGGAGCGCGGCGAGACCTACAAGGTGGAACTTATAAATGAGATCGCGGATGAGACGGTTTCCCTCTACGAGGAAGGTAATTTTATCGATCTCTGCCGAGGCCCGCATCTGGAATCCGCAGGAAAAGTTAAGGCGTTCAAACTTTTATCTGTCGCAGGCGCTTACTGGCGCGGTGATGAAAAGAACAAGATGCTCCAGCGCATTTACGGGGTTTCATTTCCTACAAAAGATGAATTAAAAAAGCATCTCGAATTCCTTGAAGAGGTCAAGAAGAGAGACCACAGGCGACTCGGAAAAGAGCTGGACCTTTTCAGCATGAACGATGATATAGGTTCAGGACTGGTCCTCTGGCATCCGCGCGGCGCAACGATCAGACGGGCCATTGAAAGCTTCTGGCTGGACGAACACTATAAGTCAGGCTATCAGATACTCTACACGCCCCATATGGCAAAGCTTGATCTATGGAAGAAGACAGGGCACCTGGATTTTTACAGAGAGAACATGTACTCGCCGATGGAGATAGAAGGACTTGACTATGAAATAAAACCCATGAACTGTCCCTTCCATGTATATATTTTTAAAAGCCAGTTGAGGAGCTACAGGGACTTGCCTTTGCGCTTTGCCGAACTCGGCACTGTTTACAGGTACGAGCGTTCAGGTGTGCTGCACGGACTTCTAAGGGTCCGGGGTTTTACTCAGGATGACGCTCATATTTTTTGCAGGGAAGATCAGATCGAAAATGAAGTGCTGAAGGTGCTGGAATTTACACTCTTCATCTTGGCGACCTTTGGGTTTTCAGATTATGACATATACCTTTCAACACGGCCTGAAAAATACGTGGGCACTGAAGAGGCGTGGAAAAAGGCAACCGATGCATTGCAGCAGGCGCTCACACATAAAGGGCTGAAATATGAAATCGATCCGGGAGAAGGTGTATTCTACGGGCCCAAGATCGATATCAAAGTCAGAGATTCCCTCGGCAGGCAATGGCAATGCAGTACGATACAGGTTGATTTCAATATCCCTGAACGGCTGGACATTACATACAGGGGCGCGGACAGCAAAGACTACAGGCCGATAATGATACACCGCGCTCTCATGGGCTCGCTGGAGCGTTTCTTTGGTGTGCTGATCGAACATTACGCGGGTGCGTTTCCGTTATGGCTTTCCCCGGTGCAACTGTCCTTATTGACTATTTCAGACAGACATGTAGAATATTGCAGGAGCATCATGGACTCCTTGATTAAGGAGGGGATAAGGGTTGACATGGACGGAGAAAATGAGAAAATAGGTTATAAAATTAGGAAAGCTGCTGTATTAAAAACGCCCTATATGTGTATAATAGGTGATAAAGAATTGGAAAATAATATAGTAAATATCCGGAAAAGAAACGGAGAAAATGTCGGGGAAATGTCTGTTGAAAAATTAATAGCATTTCTCAAAGATGAAATCTCAAACAGGAGGAAATCATAGAAAAAGAGTTACGGATAAACAGGTGGATCAGGTCAAGAGAAGTTAGGGTAATAGGCAGCGACGGAAGCCAGTTGGGCGTTATGGATGTCAGGGATGCAATAAAGCTTGCACAAGAGCAGGATTACGATCTTGTTGAAGTGGCCCCGGGTGCCGCACCTCCTGTCTGCAGGATAATGGACTACGGCAAATACCGTTACCAGCAGAGCAAAAAGCATTCAACAAAAAGCAAGACTATAAATGTTAAAGAGATAAAGGTCAGGCCTCAGATCAATGAGCATGACCTGCTTTTCAAGATGAAAAGCATTCAAAAATTTTTAGAGCACGGAGATAAGGCGAAGATTACCATGATGTTCAGGGGCAGAGAGATTGTTCATGCGTCAATAGGGCAAAAGGTTTTTACCCGCATCCTTGAGGAATTTTCCCAGACAGCCAATGTTGAACAGTCCACAAAAATTGAAGGCAACCGCATGACAATGGTTCTCGGGCCTAAATAACATACAGAATACGGAGAGAGGAGGTAGAAATGGCAAAACTGAAAACACACAGAGGAGCTGCAAAGAGATTTAAAAAGACCGGGACTGGAAAGATAAAAAGATTTAAGGCATATAAAAGCCATCTTTTAGCAAGCAAGGCCTCTAAGAGGACCAGGCATCTAAGAAAAAGCGGATTAGTACATAAGGCAAATCTTGACCACGTTAAGAAAATGCTCCCTAATTAATTACAGCTAATCAGGCATATCGCATCATCTTTTTATAATTAATACATTACGTATTCAAAAATTTTAATAAATACTGTATAATTACGTTTCGAGATTGTCTGATACTTGTCATTGCGAGAATCGTAACAACGAAGCAGTCTCTTAAGTGTTAGACGGAATGACCGCGCACCTTTTGGGTGCTCGCAATGACATAATGTAAATAGTAAATTCAGGAGGTAACTATAAATGCCGAGAGCTAAAGGTGGTTTTAAAACAAGAAGGAGAAGGAAGAGAGTTCTCCAGATGTCGAAAGGCTATTATGGAGCAAAGAATAGCCTGTACAGGATTGCAACCGAAGCGGTTGACAAAGCATTGACCTATGCCTATAAAGACAGAAAGCTGAAGAAGAGAGACTTCAGGTCCCTGTGGATAATAAGGATCAACGCGGCTGCAAGGGCGCTGGGACTTTCTTACAGCCAATTCATGAACAAACTCAAGAAACTTAATATCGCACTGAACAGGAAGGCCCTTGCTGACATGGCTTACAACGATCCGCAGGGTTTTAACAACCTTGTAGAAATGGTCAAGAAGGGTAATGCTCAATGATATCCTGTCCATAAAGAATCTTGCGCGGGAAGAAATTGAGAAAGCTGAAAGCCTCAAAGAAATACAGGACCTGAAAGTCAAATACCTTGGCAAAAAAGGTATACTTACCGGCAAGATTAAATCGCTCGGCTCTATTCCCCAGGAAGACAGGCGCGAATACGGGCGCATTCTAAACGAAGCAAAGATCTATATTGAAGACCTTCTTGGTAAATATGAAGAAACCTTCAATACTGCTGAACTGAATAAAATTCTCCAGACCCAGCGTATTGACGTTACAGTCCCCGGATGCTACATCCCCATCGGGCGTCTCCATCCCACAACTCAGGTACTTGATGAGATCATAAAAATATTCACCTCTTTAGGTTTCAACGTTGAAGAAGGTCCTGAGATCGAGCTCGACTTCTATAATTTTGAAGCTCTCAACATGCCGAAGAACCACCCCGCTCGCGATATGCAGGACACATTTTACATATCTGATGACGTTGTTTTGAGGACACATACATCGTCCGTGCAGGTGCGTGTCATGCAGAACAATGTCCCGCCGCTAAGGGTCATCGCCCCGGGAAAGGTCTACAGGTGCGATGCTGATGTGACGCACATCCCGATGTTCCACCAGTTGGAAGGTTTCATGGTTGACAAGAATATTACAATGAGCGACCTGAAAGGAGTGCTTGAAGTTTTTATCCATATGGTCTTCGGAGTTGATACAAAGCTGCGTTTCAGGCCCAGCTTCTTTCCTTTCACTGAACCGAGCGCGGAGATTGATATCTCATGCGTCATTTGCAAAGGCGCCGGATGCAATGTCTGTAAAAATACCGGGTGGCTTGAGATACTCGGCGCAGGCATGATCAATCCGAGGGTCTTTGAAATGGCAGGATATGATCCTGAAGAATACACAGGGTTTGCCTTCGGAATGGGAATCGAGCGCGTTGCAATGCTCAAGTATGGTATTGACGACATCAGATTGTTTTACGAAAACGATAAAAGATTTCTTGAGCAGTTTTAGGCTGCAGGATTCAGCCTGTGTTTAATGTCATGCCGCACTTGTTCAGCATCAAATGACAAGACAGGTCCGGTGCGGCAAAACTGTTTTTTCACCTTTTTATGAGGGAGTTAAATAATTGAAGGCTTCATTCAACTGGCTTAAAGAGTTTGTTGATTTCAAATTGTCACCTGAAGAACTGGCCCATGCCCTTACAATGTCCGGTTTTGAAGTTGAGGGAATGGAAGAAATCGAAGGCGATGCTATCCTTGATATCAACGTCACTCCCAACAGGCCTGACTGTCTCAGCATCATCGGCATTGCGCGCGAGATATCCGCGATCTTAGGAATTCCTTTAAATATAAAACCTGTTGAGATTCGGGAGCAGGAGGGCAGGGGGCCTGAGGTTGAGGTCAAAGATCCCCACCTCTGCCAGAGATACGCGTCAAGATTAATTCACGGCGTGAAGGTCGCGCCTTCACCTGAATGGCTTTCAAAGCGTCTTGAGTCTCACGGAGTAAAAGCGATCTGCAATGTTGTGGACGTTACTAATTATGTGCTTATGGAAATGGGTCAACCCCTTCACGCGTTTGATCTTGATAACCTGGCAGGCGGAAAAATAATCGTCAAGACAGCGGGCACTGAGAAAAGTTTCCGGACTCTCGATAACGAAGACAGGAATTTAAAGGAAGATATGCTTTTAATATGGGACGCTGAAAAGCCGGTTGCTTTAGCTGGTATCATGGGCGGATTGAATACCGAGGTGTCTTCTGAAACAGTTAATGTACTGCTTGAAAGCGCCTATTTTAATCCTGCGTCAATAAGGCCTACGGCCAAGGGTGTTAATCTCACAACCGAATCCTCTTACAGGTTTGCCAGGGGAGTGGACATAAACAATATTGCAAAAGCCCTTGACCGGGCCGTGCAACTGATAGCTGAAATCGCGGGTGGGCGAATTTCGCAATTGACTGATATTTATCCTGAACCATATGTTCCCTTGCAGGTTCCGGTAATCTTTAAAAAGATAAATTCCCTGCTCGGCATTCAAATCGAAGAAACGGTCGTTCAGAATATTTTAAGCAGTCTCGATCTTAGCATTAAAAGGGAAGGGGATGTTCTCCTTGTTACCCCTCCAAGTTTCAGGCAGGATATCCAGAGAGATATTGACATCATAGAAGAGATAGCACGGTTGTACGGATATGACAAAATTCCTGTAACGCTGCCGAACATCAAAATGCGGCCTGCCCCTGTAAACAAGCGGCAGGACCTCATCAGGGCGATTAAGAATTCCATGTCAAGATCAGGATTAACGGAGGTAATCAACTACAGCTTTTTTAATCCGGATACTCTCGATAAACTAAATGTCCCGTTTGATGATAAAAGAAGAAATTTGATTTTAGTAAAAAATCCCCTCAAAAAAGAAGAGGCGGCAATGAGGACCACTCTTTTACCTTCGCTGCTTAATAACGTGAGACTGAACCTGAACCGGGGTGAAAAAGCGCTACGCTTTTTTGAGGTGTCGAAGGTCTTCCTTCCCTCAGAAGACAAACTTCCGTATGAAGCCATTCAGTTAGCTGCCATATATAATAAAGACATGTCAGCATCTTTATATGGGGACAAACATGATGGGTTTTATGATTTGAAAGGCGCTATTGAAAACCTTCTCAGGGATTTAATAATAACAAACTACCGCTTTGAACAGGACTCAACCTCAGTGGAGCCATATATGCATCCCGGAAAATCTTGTTCTGTAACTGTAGGCGGTGAACCCATAGGCTCGATCGGGACAATCCATCCCCGCATCCTTGAGTTATTCGACATTACAGGCAATTTAAACATGTTTGAAATTTATAATGTTGAGAAATTGCTGGAACATATTTCATTCAAAAAAACTTTCATATCATTACCCAAGTTCCCGTATGTAGAAAGAGATGTTGCCATAATCGTCTCAAAGGATATATCTGCTGAGCAGGCGCAGGCAGAAATATTAAATATTGATTCGGACATTATTGAGTCAGTCAGTTTATTCGATATCTACACCGGCAAGCCAATTCCCGAAAATAAAAAGAGCCTCGCTTTTTCAATCCGATACAGAATGGTTGACAAGACCCTCACAGACGAGGAAGTTGATTCACTGCACTCAGTTATTGTAGAGAGACTTAAAAACACCCTTAACGCAGAGATGCGCAGCTAACCAAGCTTCTTCTTGCATCTTCCATTCAGAATCTTGTATCGTTTTGTATGGATATCACAAAAAAAATCCTGTCTGACCCTGTTAATAAATGGATATTCAGTAATTTTAAAAAAGATATCTTCCTTGTCGGCGGGTATATACGCGATCTTTTACTTGGGTACAAGTCTAAAGATAAGGATTTTGTTTTAAAAGGCAACGTTGAAAAGATTGCAAAAAAAACAGCAAAGAACTTTAAGGGCACCTTTATTGTCCTGAAAAGGAATCAGACCTATCGAGTAGCATTAAAAGATAATAGCTTCCTGGACTTTTCGTATTTTTCCAATAGTATCCTTGAGGACTTGTCTAAGCGTGATTTTACGATAAATGCAATAGCATGGTCGCCTGAGACAGGAATTATTGCGCCATTGGGGAGCATCAAAGATATTGAAAGTAAATTAATCAGGATAATCAATCCGAAAAATCTCAAAGATGATCCGCTGAGGATTCTTAGGGCTTACAGGCTTTCAGCGCAATTGAGCTTTACAATCGATAAAAACACAAGGAAGTTTCTCAAAAAATATTCTCCCTTAATTACAACGGCCGCTTCCGAAAGGATCACTGAAGAAATAATAAAGCTTTTAAACAGTGACAGTTCTCATTTAGCGCTTGGTTTGTGTAATAAAGATAAGGTTCTCATTAATATCTTCAAGTTAAGCCCGCACATCTTAACAACTAATATAAAATCCATAGAAAAATTCAATGTTCGTCTGAGCAAGATGTATAAGTACAAAAAAATACATCACTTTCTTTGTGCTGATATTAGCCAGGGCCTAAAATCAGCCGGTCTTGTTCGGATTGCCTTGTTACTGCTCAAAAAAAATAGTGGAGATTTACAAGACATTACTCAGAAGCTAAGATTGAGCAACTTAATAAAAAAGAAACTGAAAGATATTTATGAAAGTTATCCACACAGTGGAGGATGCCTTACAGATAAAAAACTGTTCAAGATATTTAATATAGCAAGTGACAGCGTTTACGAAATAGCAATTATATTATCTATCCTCAATAAGAAGAAAATGTTACCTCTGCTTGAAAGAGCACGTTGTTTTATGAAAATAAAAACTCAACCGCTTATAAGAGGAAATGAAATACTAAAACTTATGAATGCTGTACCTGGGCCAATCGTCGGAGAAATTCAGCAGAAGATACGAGAAAGACAGTTCCTTAAATTTATTAGAACAAAGTCAGTTGCAAAGAAATGGATAACATCTAACTTTACATAATATATCTTGTCGCGGACATTGTTGTGGTCATGCAGAGGGGGAAGGCGATGGCGAAGAGAAGGGACATGGCGGCGACTTTTTTTAAGAGGCTGTCCCAGTAGGGTTTTGACTTTTCACTTGCCTTGCTTTTGTGCGCGAGAAGAAGGACCTGTTCTGGATCGTCCCCGGCAAGCGCCGCGATCTTTAGGCATGTATCATCAGAGGGGATTCCATGACCATTTACAATATTACAAAGTGAAGGTGGAGCTATTCCAAGTTTCAAGGCTAATTCCCTGTCACTTTTTATTCCAAGCTTAACTTTTATTCCTTCTACATATGTTGCAAATTCAGTCATATAAATTCCCCCTTTCAATGTTCAAATTATAGTCCATACTTACTAACATGTCAAGTATTTTATTACTTGACAAAAAATATTTATCGGTGTCATTTTTGACACCACCAGTGTCTTTTTTGACACCACTGGTGTCATTTTTGACACCACTTTAAATTAATTATCTCATTAAATCAATCTGTTAAAAATAATTTCCTCACAAGTAGTATTTATACTAAATAAAGATACTGTACTGAAAAATCAGCTATGTGGATAATTTTGCTTGACAATAGTAGGAACCGTCTAATAATATTATCCAATGCAGCCTATATTCCTGAAAATATATCGCGCGTGCAAGGCAGGTAAGAGGGGCCTGTCAATCACACTTCCTGAGGCATTCTGCAAGATCAATAATATTCAGCCGTCCGATGAGGTCAAGGTTTATATGGTCAAGGATGAGAATACACTGTTGTTATTGCAGGTGAAGAAATGAAGGTTACTGCAATTCAAAACACTGAGGGCAATAAGGTAAATTATTATTGCCCTTCAAATAAAGGAGACCGTTTTGATAGAAACAATATTCTCTTTTAACTGGTGGCAATGGATTCTGTTTCTTGGCGGCATCTATTTCCTTCTTAAGCTCACCTACTATTTTTTCAAGTTCATCGACCTTGTTTTTGAGTTGAGTAAGATTAATGAGCAGCTTGAAGAAATTAAGAAGACCGTTAAAGAGCTTCAAAATAAAGTCCATAGCAGTAATTATAACAAATCATGAACATCTACGAGCAGCCGTTAATTATTGACGCAAAGTTGTTGTATAAGAAAGTAGGCGGCAAATATTGCAGTGACGGAGCTTTAATTACATGGGCGATGATGCTGAAATTCCCGGAGCTCCACGGCGAGGCGCAAAACAGGAAGATTGCAGAAATTCGCGGATATAAAAAAAGGCAAATTAAGCGACACAAAGAAGAGCTTGCCAAGTACGGGGCCTGTCAGGTGATCGAGCGTAACGGCAGGATCGTTGAATACATCCCGGTAGATCCGGCGGAGTTCATCAGGATCAAGACCACGAAATTCCTTCAACAGTCAAGATATTTCCAGAACCTTCACGCAGGTCCTTTTTCTGATATGCAGTCGCGTGACGCTGAGAAGCTTTACTACATTCTGTCAGGGCTTGAGTTTCAATACCGCGTATCAAAGCGCGACATGAAAGACGCTATGCAGTTATTACACACCTGCTTCAATGTCGCATTTAATCCCGTGAAGGCTTTTAAAGCAGCGGGCCCGGACTGGTGGGAGAAGGTGCAGGAGCATGAGCAGTCAGAGAAAGAGAGAAAGAAAAAAGCCGCAGAGGACAAAAAGCAGAAAGCGGCGGAAAGGGAGGCATTAAAGGCAAAGGAAAAAGAAGAGGAACAGGAGATTAAAAACTTTATAAGCTCACTGAGCGAGGCCGAATACAATCGGCTTGAAAAACTTGCAAGAAGCGCCATGAGGAAAAACGGCGGGATCCCGCCATATGGCGCAAAAATATTTATTGAAGAAAAAATGTATGAGCTTGGAGGAAGCAATGCTTGAACACCATTTAAAAAATATCTATCAACTCGGTAACTTTGATATGACAAATCCGGACCATATATCAAAGATCAAATATATCATCATTAGGAACACCAGCTTTAAAGTCACGGATGAAGAAATCCGCCTGGCCTGGAAAGAATTTAATAAGGAAGAATCCATCAAAGTTCAAAAAGCAAAGAAGAGAGTAGAAAAGCATAACGCGAAGAGAAATCAAGCGTCATTATTTGAATGAGGAAATGCTTATTCACAGCGATAAAGAAAACTATTTTGAAGTTAGACGGCGATCATGATAAGCATGTCACAGTCAGCAACGGATACAAGATAACAGCGTGTAAATTTCGGCATCAGCAAAAACCCAAGTTAAGGATTGAAGTCTACAAGATCGGAGGTAATTGAAAAAATGACAACAGCAGCAGTAGAGATAAAGCCAAAGAGCAGGGCAGGGCGTCCGCGCATGGACAGCATACGCGCGGAGATTGCAAGCCTACGCTCTCAAATATCAGGATTAGGCAAGGTGGACACGGACCAGGTGAAGGGACTGTTTCAACGGATCGCGGGGATTGAAGCAAAGCTGAACAGCTATGACAAAGAGCTTGCACAGAAATTGAGAGATGGTATCATGGCCGACATTGACGCAAAGTACGGCAAGGGCAGCTCAACGAAACCCTTAGAGAAGAAAAATACAGAAGAGGAGGACGACTGGTTATGAATTCAGAGACACAAGCAGACATTCCAAATCTCGGAACGCTTGAGGAGCTGAAAGAGCAGCTCAACGAAAACGGCGGCACAGCGGCGCCCGAGACGGAACAGCCGGGACAGCAGGAAGATGAAAGCGAAGCATTTGTTGAAAGCATCCTGTCCGCGTGTGACGGCTTCTGCATCAGCAAGGGATTGACGCCGATTAATCCGGCGCAGAAGCTATTGCTCAGGATCGGCATGATCGGAACAGTCAAAAAATACAATCTCAACTTTGACAATTACCCCGAGATAACGCTTGCCGGCGGCGTCATATGGGTAGTGTCTGACAAGATGTCGGAGCTAAAGGACTTAAAAGAGCAGCATAACAAATCCACAAAAGAAAGCGAGGTGAAAGAATGAACTGGCGGACAACATTATTCGGCGGAATCGCGGCGCTTGGCGGCTACCTAAATACATTGCCAGATCCTACGTTAAGCATTATCGGACAGATCATGAGTATGCTTGGAACAGGGCTTCTTGGCTTCTTTGCCGCAGACAAAAAGAACTTGGCAAATGATCAGAACAATTATAGGCCGTAGAGGCTACGGAAAAACAACGCTTGCCGGAAAGTTTCTGGACCAGAGAACGCAGCCTGCGATAATCGTAGACATGCTTGGACAGTTTAAACACGGCAAGCGGTTTTTTTCTGCTAAGGACCTGCTTGACCATATCCTCACAAAAAAAATCTCTATCACGGATCCCTTGATCCTCGGCAGTTTCGAGCTGAATGATTTTTCTATTATCTGCGAGATCGCTATTAGGCTTAAAAATGTGATGCTGATAATCGACGAGGTAGACTTCTTTGATTCTCCGCGTGTCCAGGACAAAAACTTCAAGCGTGTAATTCACTACGGAAGGCATTACAACATCGATCTTGTGACCACCTCGAGGAGACCGGCGAATATCAGCAGGGACCTTACATCACAGACGGACGAATTCTATGTTTTCAGAGTGACAGAGAAACGGGACCTGGAATATTTTGAAAATTTGAGCTCTGAATTGCCTGAGCTGATCCGCGGGCTGCCCAAATACAGTTACCTGAAATATAACTACGAAGAAATAATAACTCTACGCTGATTTTAAGTGATGCTTTACATATTCCCGCAACGCTTCCCCGATCAAGGTTTGATACCCGGTTTTTTTGGCAGTTGCAAGCTTCTTGAAAAAGAAAATAACATCGTTATCGAGCCTTAATGTGGTAGATACCTTTTTGGGCCTGTAAAACCTGCCTACGAATACTTCCTTCCCCGAGAAATCAACTTCGTCGGGAAGCTCATATTTGTCATGTTCTTTCAGCCGTTCTTTTTTCATATTCCTTACGCTCCTTTTTAGTGGTTTTTCTTGCTGAGATCATCCGCGTTATTTCATCGCCTTGATCTCCCGGATAATAGAGGTGCGCGACTATCAGCAGCTTCCCTGATTTTGAATGTCCTATGGAAATATAGCGCTCTTCAAAATAGTCAAAGCGTTTATCCAGGAACGAAACACACAACGGATCGTCAAATACTTCAGCGGCCTCTTCAAAAGATACGCCGTGGTTCTTTTTGTTCTGCTGGTCCTTTTTCCGGTCCCATTCAAAGAGCATGAGTAATTATAGCATATTGTATGTACATTGTGACAACAAGGGACAATGGGGGTTGATGACTTCCTCAGAGACGTTTGTTTAAATCAAAACATAAACCTTAAACCTTAAAAGGAGGAACAAAGATGGACCCGAAGAAATTAGCTTTGATGGTGGGAGCGGTAGTTGTTGGCCTTATCGTTTTTGCCAAATTCGTTCCGGCTTCTCTGAAGTCATAACCAAAAACCTAAAGAACAGTGAGGAAACAATAAATGAGAGGTACAATTGAAACCCAAAATATAGTAGCAGGCCTGGCGCTGAATAAATCAGGCCAGACTCAGATGAGGGACATATTCCCGCTTGGCAATGGGTTCTATACGCTTTTTCTTGACTTTAAGTTTGCATACACAAAAGGCGCAACGCCCCCAACGGGACTAAAAATTGACGGGTTGCTTAATATCATAAAAAGCATCCTAATCAAGACTGACAGGGATGGGGTATTAGTTAATGCCAATGGTAAAGGCATCTATCACCTGTTCGAGAGGCTCACATCAATTGCGCCGGTCCATGAACCTATTGTCCTGGCAACGGACGGCACATATAGATTAACGATCCCGATCTATTTTGCATTGCCGCATCTGCTCAGAGAGATGGACACAATAGCGGACACAAAAAGATATACATCGTTTGAATGTTATATCACGCTCGGCAGCGAATCAGATCTTTTCACCGTTGTAAACACCGGCGCCATAACTGTGACCCTTGATGCAACAATTGAAGGAACACAAGTAATGTTGTCAGCCGATGGTGAACCCTTGATGTTGCCGTACATAATAAATACTCCTGCCGTTGCGGCATCAAAAGGCTACATCGATCTTGAACGCAGTGAAGATCTTGGATACCTTGCTCTATTGGTACACACAGGCATTAATGCTACAGAGGGCGTCCCGTTTTCAGGTGACGACAATTCAGGTGTGGTAAATGATTTTTCGATAGAAGACAATTACGGATTTATTTACCGTACCGTTCCTGCAAAATCCATACAGTCCCAGAACATGCTTGAATATGAAATGTCAAGCGTCGGTGACGGCTTTTATATGCTTGAGTTCAGTAAAGACAATTCCGTTATGTCCGCGCTGCCATCAGGCAATAAAACTCGCCTTCAGTTGAAGTGGAACGGCGCCACAGGTACAAGTCCTGTTGTGTCAGCGCTTGTCTTAGGCGTGAAGCGGTTACATTA
>JACQZF010000010.1 GCA_016213945.1 Nitrospirota bacterium
CCAGAGTTGCACCGTTGGCCTCGATGTCCCAAGT
Organism: Nitrospirota bacterium; assembly: GCA_016213945.1. Classification (GTDB taxonomy): domain Bacteria; phylum Nitrospirota; class Thermodesulfovibrionia; order UBA6902; family UBA6902; genus SURF-23. The sequence goes on from JACQZF010000010.1 coordinate 35, forward strand.
TTTGCAGCAATATCCTGACTCAGCACTCCAGTCGCTGCCATCAGAATAATTTGCGATCTCTGGACTAATCGTACAGGAAAACGCTTTCCACGTGCCCACATATTTATAGTCGCACTTTCCTCCGGGGATAAAACAATCTGCGCTGCCATTCTACTCATGCATATACTATACATGATCTCCCATTATATGTAAAGCTCTTTAAGACGCACTACACTAGATTGTTGCTGTTCAGGTTGCTGGAGAGTAAATGAGTCGCGAGATGGCCCATTGCTTAATGATTTGCTTTTGCTCCTAAGTTGCTCCTCTATCTCCTCTGGGGTATCCAAATTCTCTATATCTGGAGGCAACTCAATTTCATAATATCCAAAATTAAGATTAATCTGCTTTGTGAACTCATCGTTTTTGTATTTGTTGTATATCTCCTCAATCTTTTCCGCAATCAACTTTTCCTTCCTGTACTGCTTTTCTATTTCCGGTTTTAGCTCTTTAGGCTTTACTGAGTAAAACACAGGCAGATTAATAAGGCAGGAGAGAGACTCATTAACATCAGTAGCTAAAAGGACTGATAAATCAAAGGTCTCTTTATCAAGGAATACCGCAAATTTGTCTTGAACAGAATAGGAGCGACGGCTCGTAAGACGCATGTAGCCTAAGCAATATTTAAGTAGATTAGAGAGAGGTATTTGCTTCATTCCCATGTTAAATAGTTCCTGCCGCTCAACATCTTCTGATTCTCTATGCTTAATATATACTTCTGCAAAGGACCCACCCGCTTCCAGCCACGTTGTTGTAGCTTTTCAATGCGTTTCAAATCGGCATCTCTATCTTCGTTCAATCCCAGTATTGACACATTTTATACCAAAGCAAGGCATTTTTGCATTGAAAATATGGTTTGGTTAAGAAGGCGTGTATTGACGATTCCAAAAGTTAAGCGTGAAGAATTTTAGGGGGACAACATCACATCTTCTTCACTTCTCTCATGAGGACACTGAACAAATCCTTCTCCTTCAGAGTCTTCACGACTTTGCCGTGTTTGAAGAGGATGCCCATGCCTTTTCCTCCGGCAATGCCGATGTCGGCTTCGCGCGCCTCGCCGGGGCCGTTTACAACGCAGCCCATTACAGCGACTTTCAGGGGTTTCTTGATTTTTAATAAACCTTCTTCAACCTTCCCGATAATTCCCCTGAGATTTATCTGACAGCGTCCGCAGGTAGGGCAGGAGATGATCTCCGGGCCGGACTGGCGCAAGTGAAGGGACTTTAAAATCTCGTATGCGACCCTCACCTCTTCAACCGGGTCTGCGGTAAGTGAAACTCTCATAGTATCTCCGATGCCTTCCGAGAGAAGTATCCCCAATCCCACCGCGCTCTTGATGGTTCCCTGAAAGGCAGGGCCTGCCTCTGAGATTCCGATGTGGAGGGGATAGCGGTATGTTTTGGAGAACAATCTATATGCATCAACTGTCTTCATGACATCAGATGCCTTGAGAGAGACTTTGATCGCGGTGAATTTCAGGTCCTCAAGAATTTTAATATGCCTGCCCGCGCTTTCAACAAGCGCCTGCGGGGTAGGATGTTTATACTTTTTCAAAAGCTCCTTTTCAAGCGAGCCTGCGTTGACGCCGATCCTTATGGGAACGCCTCTGTCCTTTGCAGCGATGACGACTTCCCGCACCTTTTCCCTGCTGCCGATATTGCCGGGATTTATCCTTAGCCCGTCCGCGCCGCTTTTCATCGCTTCAAGGGCGAGCCTGTGGTCAAAATGCACGTCAGCTATGAGCGGGATTTTTATCTTTTTCTTTATCGCCATTATTGCCTTTGCCGCGTCGGAATTCAGAACGGCAACCCTGACAATCTTACATCCTGAGGATTCGAGTTTTTTTATCTGTGACGCGGTTGAAGACACATCGCGCGTGTCCGTCTTCGTCATTGACTGGACGATGACAGGAGCGCCCCCGCCGATCTTAATTCCGCCAAGGGTTATTTGTTTAGTTGGCTTTTTCTTCAACATGTTGAGCAGTATTATTTTCCTTATTGCGCTGATAATTCAAGACCGCCAGTGAATGCTCCGCGTTTGTCCGGGAGAAAAAATGGCTGCCGTCATTCTTTGCGACGAAATACAGGTAGCTGACATTGGCCGGATAAAGCGCGGCCTTGATGGATTTCAGTCCGGGGGACGCAATGGGCCCCGGTGGCAGTCCCTCTATCACATAAGTGTTGTAAGGGGTTTTCCTTTTCAGGTCCTCTTTTGTTATGCAGCTTAAACAGGTATGGATCCCGTAAATGACGGTGGGGTCCACCTGGAGTTTCATCTTCTTCTTCAGACGGTTATGACAAACCGCTGATATGAGCGGCCTCTCCTGGTCGAGATACGCCTCCTTCTCGATGATCGAGGCGAGGGTCAGGACCTCGTTCTCGCTCAGGCCCAGCCCTCTCGCCCTCTGCATGAGAGAAGGGTCGAGATTCTCGCGCAGGCGCTGGACCATTGTCTTGAAGATCGTTGAAGGCTCCGTCCCTTTTGCAAATATGTACGTATCAGGGAACAGGTAGCCCTCAAGACTCGGGGCGTTTATGCCAAGGGAATTCATGAAATCCTTACTGTAAACAAGCCTCCATGAATCATAATTGATAAGCCCGGCCTCTTTCAGTTTCACCCTTATGTCTTCAAGCGCGTTTCCTTCCGGTATCGTTATTGTGAAGTGTATGGACCTTCCTTTAATAAGGTTGTCGAAGATCTGCAGCGGCGTCATGGAGGCGCTGAGATTGTAATAACCGGGCCTGAGCTTTCTGTCTTGCATGGTCAGCCTGCCAAGCAATATCAGGGTGATCCGGTTTTCGATGATGCCTTCGTTTTTTAAAATGGTGATCGCCTGAGAGTAGGTCGCCCCTTCGGGGACCCTGATCTCCTGCCATTTCTCTTCAGTTGAAAGGGGCGTCACCAGATTAATATAGGTTATTATGGCTGCAAGAAAGGCAAAGATAAGAAGTACGGAAACAGCTTCCGCAAGCCTCTGAAAATATCTTCTCATGGTTTAATAAGGATGCCAGAATGAAAAGATAAAAGTAAACCCGTGTCAGTGGTATTCTACTTTGCAATCAAGATGACACCTTTGTCATTCCGGCTTGTCCGGAATCTTTCTTTGTTTTCAGAAGGATTCCCGACGCGCTCCGCTTGCGGGAATGACAACTTGCACACTTGTGGCCAAGTGAAATCGTAATGCGTGATCTGTAAAGCGTGATGGGCTTTCTTTCCGATTACGCATCACGCGTTACGGATTACGGTTTTTACTTACTTGAGGGATGTTACAAAAGCATCAACCGACAGGGCCGGCATGGTCATTAACTGGACAGTGCCACGCGAGCCGAGATCAACAGACATCTTCAGTACGGCCTCATTGCTTGGGGCATCAAGAAGGGTCACAAAATCATACGGGCCTAACAGGGCATATTGGCCCAGCACTTTGATCCCCATTGCCTCAATTTCCTTGTTTACCTCTTTGACCCTGTCGGGATGGTTCTTGAGTGTCTTCCTTCCGTCATCAGTCAGGGTGCTTAATGCAACATAAATAGCCATGATTCCTCCTTTTATATATAAGGTGTTCCCATTTACCTTATATATATTATGATTCGCACCGACTGTCAAGGGATTATTTTGTCTGGCAGATCAGGACAGCGGCTTGTAATACTCCGGCCGCCTGTCTTTAAAGAGGTCATTGAATGGATTAAGCTTCTTGTCCTTCGCTGTGCCGGGATCAATTTCTGCGGCCATTAAAACCTCTTCGTCTTCAGGCGCTCTCACCAGGATCTCCCCTTTTGGCGAAACGATCTCGCTCTTGCCTATGAACCTGAGCGACTGTCCGGCCTTCCTGTTTTCAATACCTGTCCTGTTTGCGGTTATTGCATAGACCCTGTTCTCAAGAGACCGGACCGGCATGGAGTCAGGACAATGAGGAAGGATCAAATTCGATGGATGCGCGACAACCTCCGCGCCTGAAAGCGCAAGCGACCTCATGGCTTCAGGAAAAAACCAGTCAAAGCATATCATGATGCCGATACGTCCTATTTCAGTATTCCAGACCTTGAAACCCGTGTCGCCCGGAGTGAAATAGAGATTTTCCTCGAAGAAGAGATGCGTCTTACGGTAAACGCCGATGAAGCCTTGCGGCCCCGTGAGAACGGCTGAATTATAAAACTTGTCACCATGCCTCTCAGGAAGGCCTGCAGCTATAAATATTTTTCTTTCACTCGACAGCTCCGAAAGCGCCTCAGTTGTATAGCCGTCAGGCACGGGCTCTGCAAGCTCCGCCACCTCGTCAGGAGAAATGAATTGATAGCCTGTTGCAAAAAACTCCGGGAGCACAAGGAAGTCAACTTCAGCATTCTTTACGGCGGACACAACCTTGCGGATGTTATCTTCCTTCTTGCCGAAGCCCGGGTTGAATTGATAGAAACCTGCTTTCATGAAATTAACATAACATCAAAAAGAAAGGATTGTCTAATGACCTGTGAAAATAAAAAAGGGCGGTCCTTAAAACCGCCCTTTGCACGTTGATATAAGCCTGTTTTATCTCTTCTCGGCGACTTGTATTCTCGCTATCGCGCGTTCGAGTGCAGAAGTTGCGCGGGCCTGATCGAATTTTTCCGCCTGTTTAAGCCGCTCCTCCGCCCTTTTCATGGCAGCCTTGGCCCTTTCAACATCTATAGAATCTGATCTTTCCGCACTGTCGGCAAGTATTGTAACGTTATCAGGGCCGACTTCTGAATATCCTCCGCTGATAAAAAAGTATCCGGTCTCGCTGCCTTTCTTATAGGTCAGCATCCCGACCTTAAGCGTGGTAAGAAAGGGTACGTGTTCAGGAAGGACCCCGAATTCGCCCTCACTCCCGGCGGCGACTATCTCATCGACCTCATCGGTAAAAACGTGACCGTACGGTGTAACGATATCTAATTTCAGTTTCTCAGCCATTTATATCCTCTTTGCTTTAGCAAGTAAGAAGTAGGAAGTGGGAAATAAGAAGTAACTGCCCTTTTCTATACTTCTAACTTCTTACTTTTAACTTCTCACTTGTTCTTATTATGCTCCAGCCAGTTTCTTGGCTTTTTCTTCTACTTCCTCTATTCCGCCGACCATGTAAAACGCCTGCTCAGGCAGGTCGTCGTATTTACCTTCAACAACTGCCTTGAATCCCTTAATGGTATCCGCAAGTTTTACGTACTTGCCGGGAGTACCTGTAAATGTCTCTGCAACATGGAAGGGCTGGCTAAGGAACCTTTGAAGTTTCCTTGCGCGCGCAACCAATATTTTATCGTCTTCAGAAAGCTCTTCCATCCCTAAAATGGCGATAATATCCTGAAGCTCTTTATATCTCTGGAGAACTATCTGGACCTGTCTCGCAACCATGTAGTGTTCTTCACCGAGAATGAGCGGGTCGAGGATCCTCGATGTTGAATCAAGGGGATCAACAGCAGGGTAAATACCAAGCTCTGAGATACCTCTTGAAAGAACGACTGTTCCGTCAAGGTGTGTAAATGCCGTCGCAACAGCAGGGTCTGTAAGATCGTCAGCAGGGACGTAAATGGCCTGCATCGAGGTGATGGCGCCTTTGTTTGTAGATGTAATTCTTTCCTGCAGAACACCCATGTCAGTTCCAAGTGTTGGCTGATATCCGACCGCTGAAGGCATTCTGCCAAGGAGCGCTGAAAGTTCCGCGCCCGCAAGTGTATATCTGAATATATTGTCAAGGAAGATAAGAACGTCCTGTCCCTCGTCTCTGAAGTATTCGGCAACTGTAAGTGCCGATAGCGCAACCCTTGCCCTTGCTCCGGGCGGCTCATTCATCTGACCGTAAATGAGGGCTGTTTTTTCAAGAACGCCTCCCTCCTTCATTTCAAGGTAGAGGTCATTTCCTTCTCTTGTTCTCTCACCGACGCCTGCGAACACCGACACGCCGCCGTGGACCATCGCGATGTTATGGATCATTTCCATGATAACAACTGTCTTACCGACGCCCGCGCCGCCGAACATCCCCATCTTTCCGCCTTTAACAAACGGAACAAGGAGATCGAAAACCTTAACGCCTGTCTCAAATACCTGAGTCGAAGTGTCCTGCTGTGTAAAATGAGGGGATTCCCTGTGAATGGGCAGCCTGTCCTTCGACTCTATCGGCCCCAACTGGTCCACGGATTCCCCGATAACATTCATGATCCTGCCGAGAGTTTTTGCTCCGACTGGAACTGTGATCGGCTGTCCTGTATCAACAGCCTTGGTCCCCCTGACAAGTCCGTCGGTTGCGGACATTGCAACAGTCCTCACCATGTTATCGCCAAGGTGGGCAGCGACCTCAAGTGTTATATTTATATCCGGGATGCCCTTTTCCTTGTCACCCGGCTGAGCGATCTTAAGTGCATTTAAAATTTCAGGCATTTTATCTTCAAATTCAACATCAACAACGGCCCCGATGACCTGAGCAACTTTACCTTCATTCATGATCTATGTCCTCCATTAATTTAAATCAAATATCAAAAAAAGCTTTCAGCTATTAGCTATGAGCTGTCAGCCAAGCCTATCCTTTTAACGCCTCTACGCCGCCGACGATGTCCATGAGCTCACCCGTAATGGATGCCTGTCTGGCCTTGTTGAACTGAAGCGTGAGCGTACTGACCATTTCACTACAGCTCTGCGTCGCGTTTTCCATGGCGGACATCCTCGCAGCCTCTTCAGATGCCGAGCTTTCAAGGAGCGCCCTGTAAATCTGGATATCAACGTTTCTCGGAATCAGCCTGTCAAAGATCGCCTCCATGGAAGGCTCATAAATAAAATCGGCCACAGTGGATTCAGAGACGGTCCCTTCTTTCCCTTCATCTACGGGGGCCAATGGGAGAAGCTGCGCCACCGTCACTGTCTGCGCCACCATCGATTTGAAAGCATTATATACCACTGTCACTTCGTCGATAGTCTCATTTATAAAATTTTCTTTAATGTTATTGGCAATCTCCTGGGCATTTGTAAAACTCACGCTTCCTGAGATGCCTGTCCAGGAATTACGAGAGGCAACGCCTCTTCGCTTGAAGTAATCCCTTGCTTTTTTGCCGACGGTGCTTATGCTGACTTCAAATCCGTCTTTCTTGAAACCGTCAATACACTTCTGCGCTGCTTTAAGAATATTCGTATTGAAAGCGCCGCAGAGGCCTCTGTCAGAAGTAATAACCAGCACCTCCACAGTCTTCCTGGGCCTGAAGGCAAGCAGGGGATGCGCTTCCCTGTCAGCGCCTTTGGCAAGGCTCATGAGGACATCCTGCATCTTGTCAGCGTAAGGCCGCAGATCCAGCATCCTGTTCTGCACTTTCCTTAATTTTGACGCAGACACCATTTTCATGGCTTTGGTAATTTTCTGCGTATTCTGAACTGCCTTTATTCTTTTTTTAATGTCTCTTAAAGTGGCCATATTTTAGCTGTCAGCTATTAGCTGTCAGCTATCAGCCAGGAACCAGTTTTTCACTGATCGCTGACAGCTGATCGCTGATTGCTGCCTTTACGCCTGAAATCCTTTCTTGAATTCTTCTATTGCCTGGACCAGTTTTGCCTTGAGGCTGTCATCGATTGCCTTTTTCTCAGCGAGTTCTTTGCGAAGCTCGTCCTTTGTGCCTCGTATGAATTTCACGAACTCCTCTTCAAATTTCTTAATAGCTTCAACCGGGACATCATCGAGAAAACCCTGTGTGCCGGCAAACAGGACAATTACCTGGTCCTGCATGGTCATCGGGACATACTGTCCCTGCTTAAGGAGTTCAACCATTCTTTTGCCTCGCTCTATCTGTTTGAGAGTCGCTTTGTCGAGGTCGGAACCGAATTGGGCGAATGCCGCCATTTCCCTGAACTGCGCAAGGTCGAGTCTAAGAGTTCCGGCAACCTGCTTCATAGCCTTTGTCTGCGCCGCGCCACCGACACGGCTGACTGAAAGACCGACGTTAACGGCAGGTCTAACACCGGCGTAGAAAAGTTCCGGCTCAAGGTATATCTGACCGTCGGTAATGGAAATAACGTTTGTCGGGATGTAACCTGAAACGTCGCCGGCCTGTGTCTCAATGATCGGGAGCGCCGTAAGGGAGCCGCCGCCTAATTTGTCGGAAAGTTTTGCCGCCCTTTCGAGCAGTCTTGAATGTAAATAGAAAACGTCGCCGGGGAACGCCTCACGTCCCGGGGGACGCCTGAGCAGAAGCGAAAGCTGCCTGTATGCCGTAGCCTGCTTACTAAGATCGTCATATATTATTAGTGCGTGTTTGCCCTTGTCCCTGAAATACTCTCCCATCGCACAGCCCGTGTAAGGGGCGATGTACTGCAAAGGTGAAGGTTCGCTCGCTGTCGCGGAAACAATGATCGTGTGGGCCAGCGCGCCTTCCTCTTCGAGCTTCTTGGCAACACGCACAACGTTTGAACGCTTCTGCCCGACTGCGACATATATACATAAAACGTCTCCACCCTTCTGGTTGATAATGGCGTCAATGCCTATCGCGGTTTTCCCAGTCTGACGGTCGCCGATGATAAGCTCTCTCTGCCCTCTTCCAACCGGGATCATGGCGTCTACCGCTTTAAGACCTGTCTGAAGGGGCTGGCGGACAGGCTGCCTGTCAATGATACCGGGGGCCACGACATCTACTATCCTGGTCTCTGTTGAGTTGATCGGTCCTTTACCATCAATAGGCTGTCCGATGGCATTGACCACTCTTCCGAGCAGCGCATCTCCGACAGGCACGGACATGATCTTTCCCGTGCGTTTTACAATGTCGCCTTCCTTTATAAGAGTATCTTCGCCGAATAGAACGGCGCCGACTGAATCCGTCTCAAGGTTAAGCGCCATCCCGAACACGTTGTTGGGAAATTCGAGAAGCTCTGAAGCCATGCACTTGTCAAGGCCGTATATCTTCGCGATACCGTCGCCGACTTTGATGACCGTCCCGACTTCGCTTACGTCAACGCGTTTCTCAAAATCAGTAATCTGTTTTTTTATCAGCTCACTTATCTCGTCAGCTTTTAGCTCTGTAATTGCCATCAAACACCCCCGTGTATCAAGTAGCTAATAGCTATTGGCTGTCAGCTATCAGCTTTAAATTATTTTTATCGTATCAACTCAGCCCGCAATAAGCGGAGCTGGCCTTTTAGACTGCTGTCGTAAATTGTGCTACCCACCTTGACAACAAAACCGCCAAGCAGTGAAGGGTCCACCTGGCTCTCAATATCGATCTCTCTCTGTGTCATCGCCTTGAGGGCATTCTTGAGCCTGTCGGTGTGATTCTTATCAAGCGGCACTGAAGATATGACCACGGCGGTTGCCTTCTTCTGTTTCTCGTTGTACGCATTTACCGCAGCAGCAATGATTTCCTTGATCGCCGCAAGATGTCCATGCATGACGACCAGTTTCAGGTACTTCTCGGTATCAGCGGAAAATTTGAGGCTTGGGAACAGCGCGCTCAGGGCCTTGCCCTTTTCATCTTCCGAGAATATCATGCCCGCAAACAGCAGTTTGAGTTTCCTGTTGGCGTCAATGAGCTTTGAGAACGCCTTTAATTCCTCTATGACAAGCGGTATCTTCGGAAGTTCAACGTTGCTGATCAACGCCTTGCTGTATTTTCTTGCGATCTGGTTCTTGTTCATAAGTTTTTAACCACAGAGTCCACAGTGAAAAGCACATTAATTTTAAAAAACATTTTATTTTTTACCTCTGTGCTCTCTGTGGCAGCTTTATTCATTTTCAGTTTTTGGCCTCAAGCCTTTTTATATAATCGTTTATTAAAGCTTCCTGTTCTTTCTGTCCGAGTTTTTCTTTTATCTGCTTCTCCGCAAGGTCCAGCGCCATCGCCGCAGCCTCGGATTTCAACTTGTCTTTTGCCTTCTGCAGCTCGAAATCAATATTCGTCTTTGCCTGTTCGAGGATCTTCTCCTTCATCTTCTCGCCCTCGGCAATGATCAATTCTTTTTCCTTCTCCCCGGCTTTTCTTGCGGAGGCAATTATTTCTTCAATCTCACGGTCTGTATTTCCAAGCCTTGCGCGGACCTCATTGAGCGTCTTCTGCGCAAGCTCTTTTGCCTCGGTCGCTTCCTTGAGAGACTTTTCGATCAGCTCCGTACGCTTTTTGAAATACTCTGAAAAAGGTTTGCGCGCGAAAAAAACAAGAATAACCACAAGTACCGCGAAATTAATGACCGGCCAGAACCAGTCCTTCCAGGTGAATGCCTGTTCCGCGTGCTCTCCGCCTTCGGAGGCAAATGCCGCTGCAGAGGACAGAATACAGATGACAGACAACAGAAGACAGAACACCAGCAGTAGATATTTTTTTGCCTTTACTTCTGACTTCTGACTTCTGACTTCTGACTTTCTCATGCTTTGACCAGTTTCTCCACGATCTGTTTTGAAAAATTCTCAACGTCGGATTTCAGTGACGCCCTTGCCTTTTCTGTTGAAGCCGCAATCTCGTCCTTTGCCTTACTGTTCAGCTCGGCAGCGGAACTCTGGGCTGCGGCAAGCGCCTTCTTTTGCTCTTCCATGCCTTCCTTGCTTAAGGCCTCGAAAGTTGATTTCGCCTTCGTCCTTCCTTCAACTAATTTCGAGTCGACTTGAGCGAGGATGCCGTCTTTATCTTTATCGAATGCCCTGGCTTCGTCTAATGCGCCGTTGATTCTGGAATCCCTTTCCTTGAAAAGGCGAAGGAGCGGTTTGAATAAGATAATGTTCAGAAGGACAAGGAGCAGCAGAAAGTTAGCAAGCTGGGCGAAAAACCATTTGTTGAGTTCTAACATTTAAGCTCCTAATCTTAATGATTAAAAATTTGAAGAGTTTGCTCAAGACAAAGTGGACAAAAAATTACCATAGCATAAATTATTTGTCAATGAATGAATAAATATATTTAGGAATTTTATAAATCGTCCTGAAATTTCGCCTGGAATCTTTTGACTTTTTGTCCGCTTTCCTTTAAACTTTCAATAAATTTATTTGACCACAGAATACACACAGAAAACAGAAGATTTGAAGCCAGGGAATTGCATTTATTTAATTGAACTATGAGCGGCGACACGGTATTAACACTTATATTAAAGGCAGGGCTGGTTGTAAAGTTTGTCCTCCTGATACTGCTGTCCTTTTCGATTTTTTCATGGGCGATCATATTTTATAAATTCAGGCTGTTTTCAAAAGTCGAAAAGGAATCCGGGGAATTTCTCCAGGCTTTTTTAAAAGCCAAGCAATGGGACACTCTTTATCAGTCTACGAAGAGACTTGCCGTCAGTCCTCTGGCAAACCTGTTCAGGGCCGCGTATTCTTTAGATGACGCAGGCATTGAGGAGATAAAGGGGATGCTTAAACGTGTGGAGACAATGGAGGCAGCCCGACTTGAAAGATACCTCACCTTCCTTGCAACAACCGGCTCGACCACCCCTTTCATAGGGCTTTTCGGCACAGTGTGGGGGATAATGAATTCCTTCATGGGCATCGGCAGGATAGGCGCCGCCTCTCTTGCGGTAGTCGCTCCCGGTATCGCAGAAGCCCTGATAGCCACCGCAGCCGGACTCGCCGCTGCAATCCCGGCAGTTGTAGCTTACAACTATTTTCTCAGCAGAACGCGCAGGAATATAGCCAAGATTGAAGATTTTTCCGATGAATTGATAGAGCAGCTTGTGAGGAAACATGGAGAAGCGCAGACAGGCTCTTTCTGAAATCAACGTCACTCCTTTTGTGGACGTCATGCTCGTCCTTCTGATTATCTTTATGGTGACGGCCCCGCTCCTTCAGCAGGGCATCGATGTCAATCTGCCCCAGGCCAAGGGAAAGGAAATGACCCCGGCCGAGAGGATCGTCATTACGGTAAAGAAAGACGGCAAGATATATCTGGACAACGCCGCAGTGCCGATGGAATCCTTGCAGGCAAAGCTGTCCAGGTTGACCGACAGGGAGGTTTTTCTCAAGGCGGATAAAGACGTCCCCTACGGAATGGTAGTTACTGTAATGGGAGAATTGAGAGAGATCGGCATTGAAAAGCTGGGGATGGTGACTGAGCCGAAGGCTCGCATTAAATGAAGCAGCATCTGTACATCGGGAAAGAACCGAATTTTCAATTCATTATAATCGCCTCCTTTATTTTGCATTTAATCTTCATAGCAATTGTGACCGTTCCGCTAAAGACAAAAGAAAGCGAATATACAACCTATTTTGTCGATCTTGTCGGCCCGGCGGATGTCAGGAAAGAAAAGGCCCCCGTGTCAGCAGATGCGGCAAAAGGCAAAACAGGCGCGCTAAAAGAACCTCCCCAGTCAATTACACCGCAATCAAAAGCGGATATGTCCCTTGAGGCCATCGAAAGGCTGGCAGAAAAAAAAGTTGAGAAAGAAAAAGTGACAAAAGAGATCGACAGGCTCCGCGCGATAAGCTCACTTTCAAAACTGAAAAAAGAAAAACAAGATGAGAGGGCACAGGGGATAGACGTTATCAGACAGAACATTCAGGGAAGCGCTTCAACGGGACAGGGCTTTCCGGGCGCCGCGCAATCTCTAAGCGGGGATGTTTATTACGCCATGATCATCAGGAAGATAAAAAATGAATGGGTCTACCCTGAAGCAGATTCCGCAGACCTTGAGGCGATCATATCCTTTATAATGGATAAAGACGGAAAGGTTGTCTCATATAAAATTGAACAGCCGTCCGGCAACCCGCTTTTTGACCGCTCCGCTGTAAATGCGGTATTAAAGGCAAGCCCCCTTCCGCCGCACCCTGATGAAAATGAAATAGTAGTGAGGTTCCATAAATGATGCCAGAAGTCAGAAGTCAGAAGTCAGAAGTCAGAAGGAATAAGACAGAACATATATCTGCTGCCAGACGAATTTTTTTATCTCTCGTCTGTGTTCTGTCTTCTGTGTTCTGTGTTCTTTCTTCTGACGCAAAGATATACATCGACATTTCATCTCCGGCCATAAAAAAGCTCCCGGTATCGATCTCCACCAAAGGCCCTTTTGAGGCAAAAGAAATCGAGTGGATCGTCAGGAGCGACCTTGATTTCACCGGGATTTTTTCCCTTCTTGATCCGGATGTGCCCGGCGCTGAAATGACCGTGCAATTAGAGGTTGAGTTCAAAGAAGAAAAAATAGTCACCTGCACCGTAAATGACTTGATTGAGAACAAGGAAATATTCAAGAAACAATATATCGGGAAGAACAGCCGCGCTATAGCCCACACCATCTCAAATGACATCTATAAAATTGTTACGGGCAACAACGGCGTCTTCAGGACAGCGATCTCCTATCTTGTCCAGTCAGCAAAGGAAGGCAGGGGACTCTACTTAATGGAATGGGACGGCGCTAACGCCGTAAGATTGATCTCAAGCGGGCTGACCACAAGTCACTCATGGTCCGGTGACGGGCTGCTGCTGCTTTATTCCGCGGAGAGGGCAAACAAGTGGGCAATATATTATCTGGACATGCAGGATTTCAGGGAGAAGGTGATGTTCACTTCAAAAGGACTCAATATTGTCGGTGGGGTCTCTCCGAAAAATGAGGTGTCCTTTTCTTCCTCCAAAGACGGCAGCTCCGAAATATATGTTGCCGGTGTGGACGGCAGCAATCTTAGAAAACTCACCAGGTCTTTCGGCATAGACGTGTCCCCGGTATTTTCCCCTGACGGCTCCAAAATCGCCTTTGTATCAGACAGGGGAGGCTCTCCGCAGATATACGTTATGGATTCAAACGGCGGATTCGTCAGGAGGATAACTTTTGAGGGTTCATATAATACTTCCCCCGCATGGTCCCCTGACGGCAAATGGATTGCTTACGTCGGACAAAAGGATAGCAAAAATCAACTTTTCATGATACAATCTGATTCATCGGTGCTTAGGCAATTGACTCTCGACGGGAACAACGAAACTCCATCTTTTTCACCCGACGGATTATTTTTGGCCTTTGACTCCGACAGGGACGGAAGCCGCGGCATTTACATAATGCGGACAAACGGAGGTGAGCAGAGAAGGATTACGCCGAAAAACGTTAAGGCGATGTCGCCGAAATGGTCGCCTTATTTAAAATAAAAATTTATAACTGAAAAAGGAGACTTACATTATGAAAAAAATTATACTTGTCCTATTAATGGTCCTTGCTATCGGCTGTCAGAAAAAGCAGGTTGTTGCTCCTGAAGAAAAAGTAATGCCAAAAGAACCTGTAAAACAGGAAGCGCCCAAGGCTGAAGCTCCGGAAGTAAAAAGGGAAGTGGTGAGGGAGATTGTCCCGCCCAAAACACAGGAAGCCGCTTTGCCTGTAAAAGCGGAGCCGGCGAAAGATGTATCATCCATTTTCAAAGATGTGCTGTTTGATTTTGATAAGTACAGCATCAGGGATGACGGCAGGCCTACTCTTGACGCTATCGCCTCTTATCTCAAGCAGAATGGACAGGTCAATATTGCAATTGAAGGGAACTGCGACGAAAGGGGCACTAACGAGTATAACCTCGCGCTCGGGGAAAGAAGGGCCAAGGCTGCAAAAGATTATCTGTCCTCTCTCGGGGTGTCACCATCAAGGATATCTGTTGTGACTTATGGCGAAGAGAAACCCATCTGTACGGAGCAAGATGAAACATGCTGGCAGAAAAACAGAAGGGACCACTTTGTCGCTTCAGGCAAGTAAAGGTTGCGACTACTTTTGCAAATACGGCGTAAACTAAACATGTAAAGAATGTCATTCCCGCTTGTCGGGAATCCTTACCTTTGCAGATTGATAAAGGAAAAAGATTCCGGACAAGCCGGAATGACAAAAAAAGATCATGAATTCAATAAAATCTAAAAACATATTCTTCAACCCCTGCTCTTTGCTCCTTGCCCTTTGCTCTATGCTGATCTTCACCGGATGCGCCACAACGGAAGATGTAGGCAAGGTAAGCTATGGCCTGAATGAATTAAAGTCTGAGGTCCTGGATATTAAAGAAAGCTCGCAGACGCAGGCCCAACAGCAAAAGCTTGACGCTCTCGAAAAAGAAGTCCAGGCGCTGCAGGCCGCGCAGGATTTGTCGGCAAAAAACGTCTCGGACCTTACGGTCCAGATCCAGTCCATCACGTCTGAATTCCGGGTGCTCACCGGACGCTTTGAAGAGTCCCGGTATCAATCCGAGAAGGTTTCAGCGGAAATGATCTCTGAGAGGGAAAAGCTCTCTTCAAAGATCAGGGAGCTGCAGACTGTGATCAGCGAATTAAACAAGAAACTTGAAGAAAAAGAGACTCCACCGCCTGCCGCAAAAAAAGAAGAAGAAAAAAAGCCTGAGGAAGTAAAGCCTGCGGATGAGTCCCAAAAAGCAGCAAAACCTGAGGACAAAAAAGACGCTCAGAAGGCGGACGTGAAAGACGTATACATGGCGGCATATCAGGAATACAAAGATGGCAGGACCGTGGCGGCAAGGGAAAAATTCGCGGCCCTGCTGAAAGATTATCCTGAAGGCGAATATTCGGACAACGCCCGTTTCTGGATAGCCGAGAGCTATTACAAAGACGGAAACTATGAAGACGCCATCCTCGCCTATGAAGAGCTTTTGAAAAAGAACCCAAAGACAACCAAAGCCCCCGGCGCATTGCTAAAGCAGGGACTGGCTTTTTATGCTTTGAAGGACGATAAGACAGGAAAGATAATCCTCGAAAAGCTGATAGAGAAATTCCCCGACTCCGAACAGGCCCAGGCCGCAAAAAAGAAACTCGGCAAGGGCGCTTCAAAAAAGAAGTAGCCGCTGTTGATTTAAAACACATCTCCGCAGAAGTTTCGATATTCGCAATCAGTACATTTATTTCTTGATGGCACAGCCGGTGGTATCTGCTGTGATGAGATAATATAGCGGATTTCATTGAGCATCGTTCCTGCTTCTTTTTTTGATTCATCTGTTAAATCAAAAACAACCGCGTCTTCTTTGGGGACCAAATATACAAACCCTTTAGCAACGTTGCAATTGTAAAGGTCTTCAAGAATTATGGCGTAGCCCAGAAGCTGATAAAGGTGATTTTTGTGCGGTTGTGACGTAGTGAATTTGAAATCCACCGGATAGTAAGTATCAGTGGTCTTAATAAGCAAATCCATCTTACCGGACAAACCGAGGCTTTCAGAATATAACTGTTTGTGAAACTCCCTTCCCCCATGTGTTAAGCCGTATTTCAAAAGCTTTCTCCTGCTTTCCAGCCGGTCTATTTTATCCTCTGCAACTTTCCCGTATTCCATTTTGAAAGTAGAAACTTTTTCAACGGGCATAACGTAATTGTAAAACACAACTCGCGGACAATAGACAAACTGTTTGAGATCACTTACCCGAAGCGGGATCATCCTCTGCCTTTTGTATGAATTCTCTTTTGGCTTTAGCATCTTTTTCACAGACGGGGAGCATAAGAAGTTTCCCGGATTTATCTTTGATAAGATAAGTCAGTTTCAGGAAAAACTCTTCACGCCTGTTTTTGTTTAAGATGCCGCAGAACCCGCTGAACTGAATTCTTTCAAGCCCGTAATCCTTGCAGGTGTCCGCTATCTTATTGCGGATGGCGTCATCTTCTATGTCATAAAAAAGATAAACCGTATGCTCTTCCATCATTCACCATTTGAAGCTGAATGTTTTGTACTCTCTCTTGCCGCTCAAAAAAGATGACAGGTTTCTTGCCTGCATTTGAATAATTGATCTGATCTTGTATCTCTTGCCTTCAAACGTTTCCTGAGCTTCCATCCTCTCAATAATTTTATTGCCGATAACGTTGCGTGTTTCTGTTTCAAGTAACCCATCCTTCATCTTCAGCGTTTCACCGAGATTTGACGTGAGCGATTACGACCTTGTCAACTACAGGCTGGCGGAATTCCTCGACCAAATCCAATACAAGAGACGGTTTGCCGGGTCTATCTACATGAAGGAATCCGGCAAACGGCTCAAGCCCGGCATTTATAATTGCGCCCCAAACATGGGAATACAGAATTCCGTAACCATAATTCAGCAGGGAATTTACCATGTCCCTCGCGCCCCTTGTTTCGCGTCCGAAAAACTCAACCTTACCTCCGATGATCTCTTTCACTGCGTCCCAGTATAATCTGCCGGATACCCCTTCTGCGCCCATTATATTGTTTCTCGCATCTTCAATGTTTTTACCGGCAACGTTTTTTATCTCGCCCTTGATCTTTTTAAGGGCATCGGCAACTTTCTCGATCCTGTCAAACCTGTCATTATCAACCGTTTTAATGTACTTGCCGAAATATCGCAGGAGCCTTTCCTGGTTCCCAATTTTTCCTTCAACAATTGCCTTTGAAAACGCAAGCCCTCTTTCGTCGTTAAATGCCATGATCTGCTCTCTCCTTGAGAGCACAGTGGCAGAAAGCATCGGAGAAGAAAGCATAGCGTACGGCTTGCCGCTGTTGGTGAGGAAGTTCAATTTAATCCCCCTTTCGCATAGCTCTTCAATGAGATCAGAGGATAGCGAAATGCCGTGAGAAGAAACAATGATTTCATTAAGCCTGAAGAGAGGAAATTCATAGATTATTTTATTGCTTTTCCTGACAATCAGCCTCTCGCTTTTCTTGCCGAGATAAATCCCGAATCCGGATAAAACTATCTGTGAAGCATCACCGCTTTTTATTAGAGAGATTCCTTCATCAATGAATGTTTCTTCTTCAACACTTTTGTCAATTAACAAAGGAACAGGCTCTGCTTCTCCTGTAAAAAGATTGAATTGAGCGGGTGGCAGCTTAACAGTTTCTACCGGCTGATAATCAGGATTAATACGGGAGACTTTAAATGCGTCGTTATCCATGTTCCCTCCCAAAAATTATCTTGAATTTTGTGACTGTATAATGTAATCATATTACAGATTGGGGCCGCTTACAAGCGATACAGTTCAGTCTGTTATAAAAGGCGAGGGGACAACATAAATGCCGACAATTAGCAGTTTTTTCGGTATAATTATTTATATGTACTGGCGAGACCATAATCCTCCTCATTTCCATGCAAAGTATGGAGATGAGGAAGTCACTGTTGAAATTGAGACAGGAAAAATCTCCGGCAATATTCCTGGGCGGGCACTGAGCATAATCCAGGAATGGAGAGAGTTTCACAAAGAGGAATTATTGAATGACTGGAAGTTGGCTGAAGGGAATAAGCCATTGATGAGAATAAAACCGTTGGTGTAAAAATGATACTTCACGTCAAAGAAGCAAGGTACTTACATGATTATGTAATTTGGCTCAGGTTTAATGACGGCGCAACAGGCGAGGTTGATCTGAAGCATGAACTCTACGGCGAGGTTTTTGAACCTTTGAAAGATATTGAAAGGTTCAAAGCGTTCAAGGTTGATTCGGACATGGAAACAATCGTGTGGGACAACGGTGCAGACATGGCGCCGGAGTTTTTGTACAAGAAAATGAAAGTATTGGCGTAGCTGTCTTGTTGTTTCACTCGTTACAGTTACGGCTCTTTGAAAAAGTGGAGTGATACTGCTTCAATTATGCTGTAGATTCACTGGTTTTTTTCAACGTGAATCGCAAAATTTTCGAAAAGCTATTTTTTGCAATAAACCCTGCGGGGTTTGCGAAATTTAATAGAGCCCTCTGACTGTAAAACGCTCCGCCGGCATGAAAATGCCAGTGAAAAGTACAATGAAGGAAGTCCGTACGTTGGGGTTTGTCTCAGCTCCAACCTCTACCGGTCGGTAACGATAAGCTTTATTGTGGGTTAGGACAATTTAATTAACTTTGTAGCAGAAGCGGAGTTCCTTACAGTTTCGTCACCTGCCTTTGTTATTACTTCCAAAACAGGAGACGTCCCAAGTTTCTTTATTTTATAAACTGTAGTTTCGCCTTCGTACTTCACGATATCACCACGCTTAAGCGTAAACAAGCATTTACCAGTAGCAGGCCCTTGTGGCCCGTTTTTTTCTGGTTTGCTGAGTACGCCTTATTCCCCTCTGCTCTCTTCTGCCTTTAAGAATATCCGTGATGTCATCACGCATCTTTACGGTCTTTGCAAACAATACCTGATTGTTTCTCTGATCAATTACTGCAAGCCCTGTATATTTACCGCCATAATCAATTCCCAAGACAAGTTCTTTTTCCATAAAATTCCCCTCCAAAAAGTATTGCAAAATTTTGACTGATTTCTATTGGGAATTGCAAGAAAATAATTTTAGGGGATTCCATTTCAGCCTATTAAACTCCCTCCCCATCTGTACCATATCCGATATGGCAAAGGTGTTCGTCAAAAAAAGTATGATTACCAAAAGCTGAGGCCTGCACTTTTCGAGATCATGAGAAGAGAGTGAGCTATCAGATTCAAGTCCATTGAGGATAATTGCAATTGAGAGTACAACGAGTCGGTGTTAATCAAACAGCGCATCGACAAATTCGGCGGGATTGAAATCCTGCAGGTCTTCAACTGCCTCGCCAACGCCTATCAATTTGACGGGGATATTGAGTTCCTTGTTTATCGCCAGGACAATGCCGCCTTTTGCGGTGCCGTCTAATTTTGTCAGCGCTATCCCTGTCACGCCTATAGTCTCATTGAATATCTTTGCCTGATTAATGGCGTTCTGTCCTGACGTTGCGTCCACCACAAGCAGGACCTCGTGAGGCGCGGAAGGTATCTCTTTGCTGATCACGCGTTTCACCTTTTTAAGCTCTTCCATCAGGTTGCTTTTTGTGTGGAGCCTTCCGGCGGTGTCGATTATTACAACGTCGATATTTTTGGCCTTGGCTGAGGCTATCGCGTCGAATGCGACTGCCGCGGGGTCTGCGCCGCTTCTGTGTTTGACGATCTGCGCCCCTGCCCTCTGCGCCCATATCTCAAGCTGCTCAATGGCCGCTGCGCGGAAGGTATCTCCGGCGGCAAGCGTTACGGAAAAGCCCTGATCGGTAAAACGCCGCGCGAGCTTGCCGATCGTTGTTGTCTTCCCGACGCCGTTAACTCCGATGGTAAGAATAACGTATGGTTTCTCACCCGCGCACATTATGCTGGCGCCTGTTTTGAGCATGGCCCTGATCTCTTCTTTCAGCGCCCCCTTGAGACCATTACTGTTAAATGACTTGCCCTGTTTCACCTTTTCCCGCAAGGCCCCTGTGATGGAAGCCGCTGCCTGCGGGCCGACATCCGCCATGATCAATACCTCTTCAAGGTCTTCGAGAAGGCTTTCATCAACAGCCCTTCCCCTGAAAAGCGCCTCGGTATTTTCTATAAGCGCCTTTCTTGTCTTGGCAAGTCCCTGCTTTAGTTTGTCAAAAAATCCCACAACCTTCTCCTTTATACACCTTAATTAACCGCAAAGGATTTAGAAGTTTTACGATTGTTCTCAAAAGTAAATAAGGATTCCCGGCAAGCGGGAATGATGTAATGTTCTGTTATTCCGGCTTGTCCGGAATCTTTATTTTCTCTATACCCTCTGTGGTGAATTTATATAGCTGAAATTTTAACAGTTTTAGATAAAAAATTGTTGAGTTTGCCGGGCAGGGAAAATACTAAAGGAAGGCAGGAATCCCGCCTTCCTTTAGTGCTATTCAACTTTTTAACAAATTATTAATTAAAAGCCGAACGGTTTTGCAAAGAGGACAATCAGAACCACAACAAGCGCGTAGATACAGAGTGACTCGATCATGGCAAGACCGATGATGAGGGTTGTTGTGATCTTTCCGGAAGCGCCCGGATTTCTCGCGACCCCTTCTGCGGCCTTACTGAGACCAATTCCCTGACCAATACCGGTTCCAAATGCGGCAAGTCCGATCGCCAAACCTGAACCGAGGACCGCCCATCCGAAATAACCCATCTTTGCATCAGATGCCGCCGCACCTTCAGCAGCAGCTTCTGCCGCTAAAGCCATTGGGGCCATCATGCATATCAGGGTGAGAGATAATAGAATTGCTGTCAATATTCTTCTCATTTCTCCTCCTTTCCTTTAGTCTTTTTATTGTGAGTAATTTATTTAATGTGCTTCTTCAACCGCACCTGCAAGATACAACGTCGTTAATAAAACAAAAACGAACGCCTGAATTACGGATACGAGCACGCCAAGTCCCAGAATTGCCGACGGCACAAATGCCGGGGCAAGCAGTCCGAGGATCAGGATTATTTTATGTTTTGCTATCATGTTGCCGAATAACCTGACGGACAATGTCAAAGGCCTTGCAAGATGTCCGATCAGTTCGATAACAAACATGAGAATCATTAACGGTAAAGCTGGAAGCGACCGTATCGGGCCGACAAAGTGTTTTATGTAATTGAGCTTGTGCTCCTTTATTCCGTAATAATGCGTGGTAAGAAAAACAGGCAGGGCCAGAGCTACCGTTGTATTTAAATTACTGGTAGGCGCTTCACACCCTGGTATAAGTCCGAGAAAGTTGCAGACAAGTATATAAATGCCCAGTGTCGCAATCAACGGGACGAAGGTCCTTCCCATATGCCCGATAGTTGTATCTGCGAGGTTAAGGAAGAATTCAAAGATGACTTCCGTGAAATTCTGGACACCCGTAGGGACCATTTTGACAGACGTCCTGACCATTATTGCTACAACGAGAATAATTGCGGTCGCAACCCACGAGAAGGCTACATAGGGCGGGATGCCCATTGCTACAATCATATTTACAGGAAAAATTATTGGAGCTTCGTGCATGGATTTCCTTTTAAAAAATGATAATGAAAAAGTGAGAACAATAATAATCGAGCATCCAATCTCATGTCAAGCAACAAATTTATAAATTTAAATTTTTTATATGGCTCCACTTATCGTTTTAAATAAATAGTGTCCTTTAATAAAGGACCCTTTCTTTCGATGATAAAGGAAATTAGCGTGACGGGCCAATAAAACAAAAAAGAAGACCCGGTAAAACACCAAGTCTTCTTTTTTTATAATTTAATCCGGCAGCGACCTACTTTCCCAGGGCCTCTCAACCCAAGTATCATCGGCCTTGGAGGGCTTAACTTCCGTGTTCGGAATGGGAACGGGTGTAGCCCCTCCGGCATAGCCACCGGAAATTTTTACAAAGAACGAAAAAATAATAACATCAATAGACCATAAATTGCAAGACCCTTCAAAAACTTTTTTTATTTAAGAGCAAAGTGACGATGCATTGACAATGTTTCCGGCTATAGATTATATTTAAATTCTGCGTACGTGCCGTTTTGCTGTCCTCGTCGTACAAAATCAAACAGAGGATACATTAGGGAATTTGTGTGCATTACAAATGCGTGCGGGAAATTTGTAAAGATGAAAGGAGGAATGTACAATGGCAGGAAAAGTAAAATCAAAGACCGACGTATCAGCAAGGTCAGATGCAAAAAATTCTGCAAAGCTCTGCAGTCTCTGCGGTAACAAGGTGGATGTTGTAATGTCCGTCTCGCCGACAGGCAAGAAGAGCATGAGACGTATTTGCTGTGGGAATTAATCATCCGGCTCCTGCGGCAGCAGAAAATGCAGGCGCCGCAGGAGCTTTGACCACACTTAAATATTCATCCCCTTCTTATTTGTCGGCTGCAAGCCTGTTGATGTCCCTGTATACAAACATTGTAAAGTCGTAAGGTATTACGTCCTGCCTGAGCGAAACATGCGGGGAGAGGTTTTTAACTGCGAAATCAAGAATGTCTTCAGGGTAGATATAGTGCAATTGAAAATCCTTCTTCGGATCATGTGCTGAAAGGCCGTTAAAGGCGATGGCTGTCTTGCAATGCTGAAAGAGTTTTGAAAGCGTGTTTTTAATCGTCCCGTCCACCCCTTCAAATTTTAAATTGAAAACCCCGCAGAGAAATATAAAGTCAAAGTCTTCATCGAGGACATCATTATCTATGTCAAAGCCCCTGAAATCCGCCTCAGGATACTTCTTGTTTGCGATGGCAACAAGCCTTTCATTTATATCAAGGCCGGTATAGCGGACATGAATACCTCTGTCTTGTAAGAACTGATAAAAGTCGCCTTTGCCGCAGCCGAAATCGAGGACCTTGCTGTTATTAATGTTCCCGACCCCACACATCGACTGATGACGTAAAAGCTGTCCTTTTGAAGACCAGCCCACGGCCTCGGGCCTGTCGCCATGCAGCATCAGGGTCTTGTTAAAAAAAGAGACAACATAATCTTTCGAGATCTCATCCATGATTTACAAAGGTGAATTTATCAGAAATGAGACCATATTACAATAAAACATTTTTACGGCGGTGCTTCACTTTATTGACGGATAATAAAAAAGGGGA
>JACQZF010000011.1 GCA_016213945.1 Nitrospirota bacterium
CGCCAAAAAAACGGAAATATTGATGCAGCGGGCTGCGAAAGTGATCCCGTGTCTCGATGCAACGGCAAAGAACTGGGAAAGATGATAGAAAACTGCGTCCCCGTCGAAAAAACGACGGTTTATAAACAGACTCTAAATAGAGTCTGTTTATAAATTGCTGTTTTTTATTTTTGTCATGCCCGAAGTCCTTAATCGGGCATCCAGAACCTCTTAAGAAGACTGGATTCCCGCTCAACAGACTGCGGGAATGACGGTTAATGTTCGAGTTTATAAACAGACTCTAAATAATAAGTCTAAATAAAAATCTGCGTAAATCTGGGCAATCTGTGGATTGATTAGTTTTTGAAAATTTATTGCAATAATCCCATTGCTTATGATAGTCTTATAATGCTTTAGAGAAGATTTTATCTTCTAAATACACACGTCCACCCAATCTTCTCTCTGCCAGTGTTCCGGCTAAACGGAATTTAGAGAG
Organism: Nitrospirota bacterium; assembly: GCA_016213945.1. GTDB lineage: Bacteria > Nitrospirota > Thermodesulfovibrionia > UBA6902 > UBA6902 > SURF-23. The sequence goes on from JACQZF010000011.1 coordinate 476, forward strand.
AAAGGACGGAGGAAAAAAACTGAGGAGGTACACACATGGTAGTAACAATGAAAGAGCTTTTGGAGGCCGGTGTCCATTTCGGACATCAGGTAAAACGCTGGAACCCCAAGATGAAAAAATATATCTTCGGGCAGCGTAACGGCATCTACATCGTAGATCTCCAGAAAACAGTCAAGATGTTCGAGGAGGCCTATAATTTTGTCAAAAACATCTCTGTTCGCGGAGAGTCCGTCCTGTTTGTCGGCACCAAGAAACAGGCGCAGGATGTGATAATCGAGGAGGCGCAGAGGGCCGGATCTTATTTCGTTAACCAGCGCTGGCTCGGCGGAATGCTGACTAACTTCAGCACGGTCAAACAGGGGATTGAGAAATTAAAGAAGATAGAGAAGATGAAAGAAGACGGCACCTACGAGCTCCTGACCAAGAAAGAAGTTTCTAAATATGAAATGGAAAGGATACGCCTCGATAAAAATCTGAGCGGCGTAAAAAATCTGACCGGCCTGCCCGGAGCTATCTTTATCGTAGACCCCAAGAAAGAGTCCATCGCTATTGCCGAAGCCAAGAGGCTGTCAATACCGATAGTCGCACTTGTTGACACCAATTGCGATCCTGACGACATTGATTATGTTATCCCAGGCAATGATGACGCGATAAGGTCCATTAAATTGATCTCATCAAAAATAGCCGAGGCAGTTCTTGAAGGGAAAAGTATTCTGAACAAGGCCGCCCAGGAATCTTCTGAGAAAGAGGCCATTGCAGAAAAGGTAGCTGAAGAAGAGAAGCAGGCGAAGGAGGAAGTTGCAGGATGATTACAGCAGATGCAGTAAAAAAACTTAGAGAACAGACCGGCGCGGGCATGATGGAGTGCAAGAAGGCGCTCACCGAGAGCGGCGGAGATTTTGATAAGGCCGTTGACCTGCTGCGCCAGAAGGGACTTGCGGCTGCGGCCAAGAAGGCCGGGCGTATCGCTGCAGAAGGAGTTATTGCCCTGCGCGTCTCCGGGACGACCGGGGTGCTTGTAGAGGTCAACAGCGAGACGGATTTTGTTGCCAAGAATGAGGAGTTCCAGAAGTTTGCAGGAGACATTGCTGAACTTGTCTCGCAGAAGGACCCGTCTGACATTCAAATACTTTCAAGCCTGACACTTGGAAACGCCACTGTCGAAGCAAAGCGGCAGGAGCTTATACAGAAGATCGGCGAGAACCTGTCTGTCCGCAGGTTTGTCCGTTTTGAAACCAGCGGAAAGATCGCCTCGTACCTGCACGGTACGCGCATCGGAGTCATAGTGGACTATGAGGGAGGAGACGAACAGCTTGGCAAAGACCTCGCAATGCAGGTCGCAGCCTCCACTCCTCTTTATTTGAGCCGGGAGACCGTGCCTGCCGAAGACCTCAACCGTGAGCGCGCAATTTTCGAGGCGCAAGCTAAGGAATCCGGCAAGCCGGCCAACGTTGTCGGCAAGATAGTGGAAGGCAAACTGGAAAAATTTTTCGGAGATACCTGCCTCGTTGACCAACTCTTCATCAAAGATCCGGACGGCAAGCAAAAGGTCAAAGATATTCTCAACGGCGCCGTCATCCTCAGGTTTGCCAGGTTCCAGGTCGGTGAGGGTATCGAGAAGAAGAAGGAAAATTTCTGCGAGGAGGTTGCCTCTCAGCTCAAGTAAGGCTGTGAAAACCATATGGCACAAGCACGGTTCAAACGCGTATTGCTTAAGTTAAGCGGCGAGGCCCTGATGGGCAGCAAGAGTTTTGGAATTGACCAGAAGGTAGTACAATATATATCAAAAGAGCTTAAAGGCATCTCAAAGATGGGCGTTCAGATTGCAATCGTCATAGGCGGAGGGAATATATTCCGCGGGCTTGAGGCAAGCGCGGAAGGTATGGAGAGGACCTCGGCCGATTACATGGGTATGCTGGCGACAGCGTTAAACGCCCTTGCTCTGCAAAACGCATTAGAGATGAACGGGATGCCGACAAGGGTATTGTCTGCGATTGAGATGCGCGAGCTTGCAGAGCCTTACATCAGGAGGAGGGCGGTCAGGCATCTTGAAAAGGGAAGATTTATAATATTCGCATGCGGCACCGGCAATCCCTATTTCACAACAGACACGGCAGCGGCGCTGAGGGCCATGGAGATAGGGGCTGATATTATATTGAAGGCAACAAAAGTCGACGGGGTATACACCAGCGATCCGATGAAAGATCCTTCCGCAAAAAGATTTTCGGAGATTACTTACATAGATGTCCTTAAGAAGGGTTTGAAGGTAATGGACTCAACCGCCATATCGCTTTGTATGGACAATAACCTGCCGATAATGGTCTTCAGCCTTATGAAACAGGGCAATATCAAAAAAGTTTTAGAAGGCAAGAAAATCGGCACCGTGGTGAAAGGGGGAATTCCTCATGCAAAAAGAGGTTAAAAAAAAGCTGTTGGACAAAATGGAAAAGGCTATAGATGTCCTAAAAAAAGACCTTGGTGGAATAAGGACGGGCAGGGCTTCATTGGCTGTCTTTGACGGCATCACCATGGATTATTTCGGGACGCCAACCCCTATTAATCACGTCGCGACATTAAGCGTGCCTGAAAGCAGGCTGATCACAATACAGCCATGGGACCCTAAGATTATAGCAGACATTGAACGGGCCATTCAGAAGTCAGACCTCGGTTTAAACCCGAGCAATGACGGCAAGATCATCAGGATTGCCATTCCTCCGCTTACTGAAGAGCGCAGAAAAGACATTGTCAAGCACGTTCATAAAAGAGGCGAAGAGGCAAAGGTTGCCATCAGGAATATCCGCCGCGACGCCAATGAAGAAATAAAGAAGCTCGAAAAAGATAAACACATAAGCGAAGACGATACCAAACGTTCGACAGAAGAAATACAAAAAACTACGGATATCTATATCAAGAAGGTAGATGATGTTATCTATCATAAAGAGACGGAAGTGATGGAAGTCTGAAACAAGCTGATAGCAATTAGCTGTCAGCAGGCAGCTTTAAGCTTCTTTTAATGACTGCTGATCGCTAACTGCTAACCGCTATTTATAACTAAAGGAGGACTTATGGCTTTACGTGTAGGCATTAACGGTTTTGGAAGGATCGGAAGAAATTTTTTCAGGATATGCTCTAAAGAGCCCTCGATTGAAATTGTGGGGCTAAACGACCTCACTGACTCAAAAACATTAGCTCACATTTTGCGCTATGATTCCGTTCACGGCGCCTTTGACGCTGATATAAAGGTCAAGGAAAACAGCCTCGTGGTAAACGGCAGGGAAATAAAGGTCACCGCTTTGACAGACCCTGCTCAACTGCCATGGAAGGACTTGAAGGTTGACGTAGTGCTTGAATCAACAGGGCGTTTCGTTGACAAGGCCGGGGCCTCAAAGCACCTTGAAGCCGGCGCGGGCTGGGCCATTATATCCGCTCCTGCAAAAGAGCCTGACGCCACAATCTGCATGGGTGTCAATGAAGAAACCCTCGACGTATCAAAACACAAGGTCATATCCAATGCGTCATGCACAACAAACTGTCTCGCTCCGATCGCAAAGGTCATTGACCAGAAGTTCACAATAAAGCGCGGACTTATGACCACAATACATTCATATACAAATGACCAGCGCATACTCGACCTCCCTCACAAGGATTTGAGAAGGACGCGCGCGGCAGCCCTTTCGATGATACCGACAACAACAGGCGCCGCGAAGGCAGTCAGTCTGGTCCTGCCCCATTTAAAAGGCAAGCTGGACGGTTTTGCAATGAGAGTCCCCACCCCGAATGTCTCCGTAGTGGACCTCGTGGCCGACGTTGAAAAAGAGGTGACCGCGGAATCAGTTAACGCAGCCCTCAAGGAAGCGGCTGAAGGTCCGCTCAAGGGAATATTGCAATACTGTGACGAGCCGCTTGTATCAATAGATTTCAACGGCAATCCGCATTCATCCATTGTTGACGCAGAGCTTACCAAAGTAATGCAGGGCAACATGGTAAAAGTGCTGTCCTGGTATGACAACGAGTGGGGATACAGCACACGGTTAAAAGACCTTATGCTTTACATCGAAAAAAAGAGGTAACTAACAGTCATGGATAACAGTCATTCTATTCCGATTAAAGGGGTATTAAATAAACTTTCCATCAGGGACCTGGACATTAAGGACAAAAGGGTCTTCGTACGTGTGGATTTCAATGTGCCTTTGGATGAAAATCTCAACATCACTGACGACAGAAGGATCCGTTCAGCGCTGCCGACGATAAATTACGCTATTGACGAAGGCGCTAAAATAATATTAGCGTCACACCTCGGAAGGCCCAAAGGCAAGCCTGACAAGAGGTACAGCCTTATATCCGTCGCAAGAAGGCTGCAGCGTCTTATAAAGAAGGAAGTAAAATTCCTTCCTGATTGTATCGGCCCTGAAACTGAAGCGGCAGCCAGTAAGATGTCCGCCGGCGATATATTGCTTATTGAGAATCTGCGGTTTCACCCCGAGGAAGAGAAGAACGACGAAGAGTTCAGCAAAAAGCTGGCATCGCTTGCCGATTACTATGTCAACGATGCCTTTGGCGCAGCCCACAGTATCAAAAACCTCGAAAAGAAGGTCGATAAAGTCATCGTCGGAGGAGGCATGGCGTTCACCTTTTTGAAGGCCATGGGATACAATGTCGGAGACTCCCTTGTGGAAAATGAAATGCTCGACCTTGCCAATGAAATAATCAAAAGCGTAACATCCAAGGGAATAAAATTCTATCTCCCCGTAGACTGTGTCATTGCCCAGAGCATCGAGCCCGGGGCTGAAACAAAACTCGTCACCGCCCAGGAAATACCAAACGGCTGGAAGGCTGTCGACATAGGCCCTGCGTCAGTGAAACTCTTTTCAGAGGCGCTGGAAAGCGCAAAGACCATTTTATGGAATGGCCCGATGGGCGTATTTGAAGTGGACGCCTTTTCGCGCGGGACCTTTGCCATCGCTCACGCCGTTGCTGACGCATACGCGCTTACAATTGTAGGCGGCGGAGACACGGACCTTGCGGTAAGCAGGGCCGGCGTTGCTGAGAGCATTTCTTTTATCTCAACCGGCGGCGGAGCCGCGCTTGAGCTTCTTGAAGGCAGAGAGCTTCCCGGCCTTATGGCATTGACTGATAAATAAACTATTCGGATGATTGTCCTAAAAAACAGTTAACCACAGAGATCACAGAGAAAATGAAGCTAATGTGAATAACTGTTTGAATATGAAATTTTTTGATCTCTGTGCCCTCTGTGGTTAATTGCCGTTTTTAAATTTATCTTCCCGCACCAATTCAATCAATGTCACTTCAGGATGGGAAAGAAAACGGACCGGAGGCCCCCACGTGCCGGTGCCACGGCTTACATAAAGATAAGAATTGTTAAGAGGGTTTGAAAGTCCTGAGTGCGACGGATAATAAAATTTTGTAAGCAGGCTGAAGGGGAATATCTGTCCTTTATGCGTGTGGCCTGAGAGCTGCAAATCAAAAAGGCCGGCCGAGTCTTTGTCCGCAAACGGCCTGTGTTTAAGCAAAAGGGTGAACTTTCCATGGTCCAATCCGGACAACAATTCCATTTCTGAAATGTTTTTATAAAGTCCAAAAGCTTTTCCGGCAGGATCATCAACCCCTGCGATATTTATTCCCGCTGTTTCAACAGTTTCTCCTCTTAAAATTGTAAATCCTCCCCTCCTTGTGAAATCCAGCGCCTGTCCAAGCCCGGCATAATACTCGTGATTGCCTGTGATGGCGAATTTCCCGTACCTTGGATTGAACTCATTAAAAAGTTTCTCCAGCCCCTCAAGCCTGTTAATCTGCCCGTCCACAAGGTCGCCTGTCGACACAAGGATGTCGGGATTTGCAGCTTTCACTTTGCTGAGAATTTTCTTCAATCTTTCCTTTCTTATGATCAGCCCGATATGCACATCCGAGATCTGCGCTATTTTCAAACTGCTGATATCAGCCGGGAGCTTTGCGGTCTTAATCGTAATGTGTTCAACGCGAATATTCTTTGCATCAAAATAGCCGTAAGCGCTTATTGTAATTGAGAGCAGAAGCGGCACGAAAAAAGAAATTTTTGGTGAAGTAAACGCTGTTGATAAATTGCTTTTAACTATAAAACCAATGGACCGGCAAAGCTCAAATACTACAGAGGCGGAAACGAATAAAAATAAGGCCCCCATCCACAGATAACCGGCATATGACATCAGCCTTGCGATGAATTCATACCCGTGCCTTTCCGATGAATAAATAATGAACGGCGAGGAGATCATGGCAGCCATAAAGGCAATCAGAGGGACAGCTTTATTAATTTTAAACCGGAAAGCCGCCTTTGCCTTAAAAAAGGCATACACATGCATCAGGCCGTATATTAAAAAGAAGAATACTAAAAACCTGCTCAATGCCGTCTCCGGATAATTAAATAACTTCGCGGAATGTTTTTATTATTATAGAAGATTTACCACGGTGTTTTAACAAAATCAATTGAAAGGCGGGGTTTAAATCATTTGAAGATAAAATTCATATGCAACGACTATAACATATATTTTTATTGCGACAGGCAGGCCGATCCTTGTGATATTTACATTTTTAAACAGGCATAAAACAATCAGCGATAATGCGGTCACAACAAATTTTATGATTGAAAAAGGCATGAAACCGTATTCCAGAAAATGCGCCATGATCGGATTGGCCTCAACAACTTTGCCTTTTTCTATCAATACAAGAGTTAAATAGGCGTCTAAGCAACTGAGGCACAGGAGGGACAAAATTACTATCAGGAGCCTTGTGCTGTATAAGTCCACAAACAGGTATTTTTTCTTGTCGGATTCTCTCCTGATAATTTTTCTTCTGCCACCCCAAAAAGTGTATCTGCTGATAATAGGGGTAGGACATCTGCGTCTATCCGAAGAGTCTCTCATTTCCATCCCTATGCCGTAAGTGTCCATGTTCATATTATAGCTATAGGTCATCCCACAATATAAGCATTTTCCACACGCAAGATCCTATGGTAAAAAACAAAGCAAGCCATGTGCCATTGCTAACATGTTGATATTTCAGGAACGGTTTTTTGCTGTTCAAAACTTACTGTAAGATATTTCGACACTTTCAAAGAAATTTTAACATAAAGTGTAAAACATTATCTTCTTTAAGCCGGTCTGTTGACTTACTATTAATGTATCTTTAAACTTATTGTTCATGAAACAGATCGTTATAGACACCGTTCGGAACGCACTCGAAAATCTTAAAGAAAAGTGGGGCCTTGCCGCGACCCCCGATGTAGATGTTGAGGTCCCGAAGAATGAGGCAATGGGTGACTTTGCTACCACTGTGGCAATGGGGCTGACAAAGATCCTGAAAAAACCTCCGAGGAAAATCGCTGAGGAGATTGTTGAGGCAATTAATGCAAGCATCCCACTTTTAGAAAAGGGGGGTGAGGGGGGATTTGACATCTTTGAAAGCGTTACGATTGCAGGGCCCGGATTTATTAATTTTAAATTCAGGAGGGAATTATTTTACAGGGAATTTGAAAAGCTCCTGACAGAAAGGCATTCAGCGCTGAGGACTGATCTCGGGAAGGGCAGAAGGGTGCAGGTCGAATTTGTCAGCGCAAACCCCACAGGGCCGCTTCATATCGGTCACGGAAGAGGCGCGGCTGTAGGCAATGCCCTGTGCAACATTCTTAAAGCCGCTGGCTTTGATGTGGAAAGGGAATTCTACATCAATGACGCCGGGCTTCAGGTCAAGCACCTCGGGAGGTCCGTGTACGCGCGCTATCAGCAATTATTGGGGAACAATGTCCCATTCCCTGAAGACGGGTATAAGGGCGAATATATTAAATCCATTTCGGATGAGTTCATCAAAAGGGCCGGCGATAAGTACCTTAACAAAACGTTTGAAGAGTGCGGGGCATTTTTCACAAACGTCGCTTACAAGAAGATGCTTGCCGATATCGCGCAGGACCTGAGAGACTTCGGCATTGTCTTTGACAGATGGCAAAGTGAAAAAGAGCTTTACGTGAAGCCGGAAGACAAAGGTCGGAAGTCTGAAGTGGAAAGTTCGATAGACGCATTGGCGGACCGTGGTTATATTTATGAAAAGGATGGCGCTGTATGGTTCAAATCCACTCTCTTTGGTGATGACAAAGACAGGGTCATTGTAAAGCGGGACGGTGAATACACATACTTCGCCTCTGACATCGCATATCATAAAGACAAGCTCGACAGGGGATTTGATACAATTATTGATATATGGGGGGCCGACCACCACGGTTATATCCCAAGGCTTAAATCGGTGCTTGAGGCATTCGGCCTGCCAAGGGAAAAATTCAGGGTCATACTTATTCAGATGGTTGCATTATTAAGACACGGCGAGCCGGTCCAGATGTCAAAAAGGTCCGGGGAATTTGTGACCCTGCGCGAGGTAATTGACGAGGTCGGCGCGGACACTACGAAATTCATTTTCCTTACCCGGCGGGCCGACAGCCAGCTTGAATTCGACATAGAGGTTGCGAAAGAACAGTCAGCGGAGAACCCGGTATTTTATGTCCAGTACGCGTTTGCCAGGATATCGAGCATATTCAGGCAGGCGGAAGAAAGAGGAGTCGGAAGTCAGAAGTCAGAAGTCAGAAGTCAAGACATTTCAGCATTAAAAGAAGATGAGGAAATCTCCATCATCAAAAGGCTCCTTCAATACCCGATGGTTTTTGAAGGAGCGGCGCTTTCCATGGAGCCGCACAGGATAACATATTATCTTCAGGAGCTTTCCGGCGTGTTCCACTCGTACTACAATAAGCACAGGGTGATATCGGATGACGCGGAACTCACGAAGGCCCGGCTCTCTCTTTGCAGGGCTGTGCAGATTGTGCTTGAAGAGGGCCTGAAAATTTTAGGCGTCAGCGCGCCGGAGAGGATGTGAATTTGGTGCAGGCATGGCTCAAAAACATCTTGAAAGCGATGAGATTTTTGAAAGTGCCTGTTCACGTGAATACGTCATTCCAGCTTGTCTGGAATCTTTCTTAAAGGAAGGATTACTGCAAGCCGCAACGACGGCACAAGGTATCGCGCAATATGTTTTTGAGCCATACCCGCACCGAGCTATAACTTTAAAGGAGGCTCATAATGCTATACGTTGTTGCTTTAATCATTCATGTAATCGCCGTCATTATCTGGATCGGAGGGGTGGCGTTTGTCACCATGATTACTTTCCCGATGATACAGAGAGGAAGCAGCTCTCTTGAACAGGTAATGATGTTTCAGGGGGTGGAGCACCGCTTCTCAAAGATCGCTAAGGCGATGGTCATTCTCGTCGGGCTTTCAGGCCTGTATTTAATTAATGAAAAAGGATTAAACGTCGGCGCGTGGATAATGATTTTTGTATGGGCGTTATATGCGTCTCTGTTATTCGGCCTCGAAAAAATCATCTTCAAGAAGATCTTTACAACGCCTGCAGGGGAAGAACTTGACACAAAGAAGATATTTTTCATATTACAAGTCTTTCACTGGGTCATACTCGCGCTGAGCTTTTCCGCAGTCGCAGCAGGGATATGGACAGCGCACTATTAAGTTTAGAGTTGAAATCCTGTCGCTTTCGGAGTTAACAATTATATTTAAAAAAACTAAAACAGACGGCAGCGCCCGTCTCGGGCAGCTTCATACCCGGCGCGGCATCATAAACACCCCTGCCTTTATGCCTGTCGGCACCAGTGCGACCGTCAAGGCAATGAATCAGGACGAAATGAAAGAGCTCGGCGCGGAGGTCCTTCTTTCCAATACGTATCACCTTTATCTGCGTCCCGGACATGAAATAATCAAACAGCTTGGCGGGCTTCATAAATTCATGAACTGGAAGGGACCCCTTCTCACTGACAGCGGCGGGTTCCAGGTCTTCAGCTTATCGCCTTTACGAAAGATAACTGATAACGGAGTAGAATTCAGGTCGCACCTTGACGGCTCCACACATTTTTTAACGCCGGAGCTTGTGATGGAGATACAGGCAGCTCTCGGCTCGGAAATCGCAATGGCCTTTGACGAATGCACTCCGTATCCCGCAACAAGGGAATACGCGCTGAACTCATTGCAGTTGACGACAAAATGGGCGAAAAGGTGTAAAGAAGCGCAAAAGAGCAATAGAACAATAGAGCAGAAGTCCAAAAGTCCAAAAGAGCAAAAGTTCAAAAGTGATGAAGGGCTGAGCATTCATACTTCTGCACTTCTGCACTCCTGCACTTCTGCGCTTCCGAACTTGTTCGGAATTGTTCAGGGAGGTGTATACGCCGACTTGCGGAAGCAGAGCACGGAGGAGTTGATTGAAATGGATTTCGACGGGTACGCAATCGGCGGGCTCAGCGTGGGAGAACCGAAGGAACTAATGTATCAGATGATAAATTTTACAACTCCCCTTCTCCCTCAGGATAAACCGCGCTATCTTATGGGCATCGGGGACCTGCTTGATGTGCTTGAGGCGGTAGCGGCAGGCATTGATATGTTTGACTGTGTTATGCCCACGAGAAATGCACGGAACGGGACCTTGTTTACCAGCACTGGAAGAGTAAGCATTAAGCGGGAGGAATTCAAGCAGGACCCGGGTCCGCTTGATCCGAATTGTAAATGTTATACCTGTAAAAATCATTCGAGGGCTTATCTTCGCCATCTCTTCATGAACAGGGAAATCCTCTCGATGAGGTTGAACACCCTGCACAATCTCCACTTCTATCTCGATTTTTTCAGAAAGATGCGGGACGCGATTGGAAAAGAGGAGTTTGTCAGGTTCAGGAAAGAATGGACGCCGATTCTGCAAAATAATTTTCACGAGGATTGATTTTAATTAATGCCTATTTATAACTTCAGCGGTTTTTATTGTCATTCCGGCTTGCCCGGAATCCTTCTTTAAAAGAGATTCCCGACGCGCTTCGCTTGCGGGAATGACAAGGAGTGGAATATGAACATACTTATCACAGGCGGGACAGGGTTTATCGGGACACCTTTAAGCCGTGAACTGCGCAACGCCGGGCATACGGTTGTCGTCACCACAAGACGCCCGTCAGATTCAAAGGACAAGCTGACATGGGACCCGCCGGCGCTTATTTCTGCCGACACAATTTCAGAATTTGATGCGGTCATCAACCTCGCCGGTGAGCCGATAGCGCCGGGACGCTGGACAAAAAAGCGCAAGGAACTCATCATGTCAAGCCGCGTAAATACGACACGCGCGCTCGTAGATTCAATGAAAAAAATAATCCCCCCTCGCCCCCCTTTAGAAAAGGGGGGATTTTCTAATATTCCCCTCTTTGATAAAGAGGGGTCAGGGGAGATTTTGAAAGGATTGCCGAAAGTCCTGATCAGCGCCTCTGCTATAGGCTACTACGGCGATCACAGGGATGAATACGTTACCGAGGATACCCCGCCTGCTTCAGATTTTCTCGCAGAGGTCTGCAAGGCATGGGAGGCGGAGGCTTTGAGGGCGCAGGAATTTGACATCCGGGTTGTGCTTGTCAGGATCGGAGGCGTGCTGGAATCAGACGGAGGCGCGCTGCCTGAGATGATGGTCCCTTTTAAATTTTTTCTCGGCGGCCCTATCGGAAGCGGGAAACAATGGTTTTCGTGGATTCACAGAGATGATGTTGTCGGCATCATAAAGCACGCGCTTGAAAATGAATCAGTCTCCGGCCCTGTGAATGCTGCCGCGCCTAATCCGGTCACAAACAAAGAATTCAGCTCCGCGCTCGGAAAGACGCTTGGCAGGCCGTCGTGGCTTGCAGTTCCGGGTTTTATTGTAAAATTAACTCTCGGAGAACTTGGCGGCGTGCTCCTTACAGGGCAGCGGGTCCTGCCGGAGAAGGCGCTAAAAGCCGGGTATCATTTTAAATATACAGAAGTGAATGAAGCGCTGGCCGCAATATTAAGGGGAAGAAAATAAAATCATGAAACTTGTCATGTTTTATGTACACGAGTGGTGGTATAAGACCGCGTCCAAAACCTTGTCTGATGTGCCTGACGCCGAGAAAGAGGAATCCATGAGCAATGCGGCAGTGGTCTTTTACCACTCAGAGGCGGAGGATGAAACGAACAGGGACAGCGTCATCCAGAAATTCGTCAAGAACACGAAATGGATTGCCGGTAAATTCAATACAAAAAATGTCGTGCTCCATTCATTCAATCACCTGTCTGCGAGCAAGTCATCCCCGGAATTTGCGCAAGCCCTGCTTCACGAAGTTGAGGAGAGATTAACGAGGACCGGTTATGCAGTGATGACCACGCCGTTTGGATATTTCAATGAATTCAAAATGCACGTGGCCGGAGATTCATTAGCGAAAGTGTATAAGGAGTTTTAGTCCTTCCACTTCAAACTCTTTAAAAACTGCTTGTTCTCCACAAACCATCTGACGGTATTTTCTACGCCCTTCTCAAGAGGCATCCTCGGTTTCCAGCCCAGAAGTTTTTTCGCCTTTTCTATATGCGCCCATGTCGCGGTAACATCAGCCGGATGCATTTTCAGTCTCTTGACTTTTGCCTTTATGCCGAGATTTTTTTCAAGGAGTCCGATGACATAATTGAGTTTTACGGGGTGATCGCCGCCCAGGTTGATTATCTCATAGCCCACAGGTCTTAACGCCCTTATTGTGCCGTCTGCAATATCATCGATATACGTGAAGTCTCTTGTCTGGCTTCCGTCCCCGAAAAGCGGAATAGGTTTGCCTGCGTCCATGTTTTTTACAAATTTAAAGATGCTCATGTCAGGTCTGCCCGCGGGACCGTACACGGTGAAGTACCTCAACACGGTTATATCAAGACCATAGAGATAATGATACGCATAGCAGAGCGCCTCCGCTCCTTTCTTAGTCGCGGAATACGGCGCAAGGGGCGTATCGGTTATTGAGGTCTCCTTAAACGGCATATCCAGTGACGCGTAAAGGCTTGAGGTGGAGGCGAGTACAAATTTTTTGACTTTATGGTCCTTGCAGCATTCAAGCAGGTTCAACGTCCCCTGTGTATTGGTTTGCAAATATACCCACGGGTCTTCTACTGACGCGCGGACACCTGCCCTTGCAGCGAGGTTGATGACAGCGTCGATTTTATTGCCGCTGAAAATCTTCTTTGTTTTTTTGTAATCGCCGATGTCAACTCTGTAGAATTTAAAGGCCGGATATTTTTTCAATATTCCAAGGCGCCACATTTTCAAGCGGGGATCGTAGTAGTTATTGATATTGTCAACGCCGATCACCTTCCTGTTCATCTCAAGCAGAAGCTGAGAGACCTTCCACCCAATAAAACCTGCACAGCCTGTAACGAGAATGGTCCTGCCTTTAAAATCTGTTTTTGCCGATGGCTTTTTCATATAAATTCCTCTTCCCTTCTAAAAATATGCGATTTGTTATAATACAGCAGAAAAGCAGCCAAAGACAATACAGCCGGACTATAAACATGGTTTTTAAGGAATGTCTATTGTAGCGGCCCAAGGACCGCCTCTGCTTTCCTTTTCCATAATTTTACAAGTTGAGTATACTATTAACATGCAAATTCTCAGGAAGATAATCAGGCTTACAAAGCCCTACTGGCAGAAGGTTGTTATTGGAATTATTCTCAGCCTCCTTGTTTCCGGCATAACTGTGGCGATTGCATGGGCTGTTAAACCTGCGCTTGATGAAATATTAGCGGATAAAAAATATGAGTATCTGAAGCTTTTCCCGCTCGGCATTTTTCTGCTTATTTCATTAAAGGGTGTTTTGAACTATGGACAGAATTACTTGATGAAAGCCGCCGGCCTTCAGCTTGTGAGAGATATGAGGAACAGGTTATTTAACCACGTACTTAACCTTCCGGTCGGTTATTTCACAAAAGAATCTTCAGGCGTGATCATATCAAGGATTATGTATGACGCGGAAGCGCTGAGAAGTTTGATGTCGGATATCTTAAAAGCTTTTGTGCTTGAAATACCCACGGTAATATTCCTTCTCGGCCTCGCGTTTTACAGGAGCTGGAGTCTGACTTTGATGACGCTGGCGCTGCTTCCTTTAATGGCGTACAGCACAAGAAAATTGGGCAAGAGCGTCAAGAAAAAAAGAAAAGAGGCCCAGAGGAAACTGTCCTTCCTGACACAAAAAGTCGGTGAAAGCATCCTGGGAGTGCGAATAATCAAGGTATTTACCCGTGAAAGATCAAAGAGCGAAAATTTCAGCGACGAGAACCGCAGATACTACAGGGAATTGCTGAGGGTTGAAAGATATAAAGAGTTCATAAAACTGGCAATTGAAATCATTACCGGCCTGGGGATCGCAGTTATTTTGTGGTACGGCGGCAATATGGTGATGAAAGGAACTATTACCACCGGTGATTTTGCGTCAATACTTGTCGCAATTTATATGATCTTTGGTCCGACAAGAAAAATAAGCGAGGCATATACCTCACTTCAGGAGACAAGGGCGTCTATTGAAAGAGTTGATACCCTGCTTGATGCCCCGCATGAGGAAAGCGGGCAAATAAAAATAGACAGTTTTAAGGATTCAATCAGATTTAAAAATGTATCTTTTGCGTATCCGGGAAGGAATTCTTCAGTTTTAAAGGATGTGGACCTTGAAATAAGGCATGGAGAAGTTATCGCGGTTGTCGGGCACAGCGGGGTCGGGAAGTCAACGCTGGTTGATTTAATACCCGGATTTCATAAACCTTCAAAGGGGAAAATAACCATCGATGGAATCGATATAAATGAGGTGGAACTATTGTCCCTTAGAAAGCTGATAGGTATTGTAAGCCAGGACATTATACTTTTCAATGATACAGTCAGGGAGAATGTAGGTTTTGGGCGTGAAGGCGCCGCGGAGGCGGAACTTATCGAGGCGGCAAGACTTTCCCATGCCGATGCCTTCATAGAGGAGCTGCCGGAAAAATACGATACCGTGATAGGCGAAAGAGGCCTTAAACTCTCCGGCGGGCAAAAGCAGAGAATTGCCATCGCAAGGGCGATACTGAAAAACCCCCCGATCCTGATACTCGATGAAGCCACGTCCTCGCTCGATTCCGTATCCGAGGCGATTGTGCAGGAGGCGCTGGAGAAATTAATGAAAGGCAGGACGACCATCGTGATAGCGCACAGGCTTTCTACAATCAGAAATGCGGACAGAATAGTGGTCCTTGATAAAGGCAGGATAGTTGACATAGGCTCACATGAACAGCTTATATCGAGGAATGACACGTACATGAAGCTCTATAATGCCTTTGCTCACGCCTGAGAACAATACGTCTCATAAGTCGTATACGACTTATTTCTTCCAAGAAGATGCGAATACTTCATACAGAATGGTCCGACGGCCTGGGTGGACAGGAAAAGAGGGTGCTTACAGAGGCAGCCGGCCTGCTTGAAAGGGGACACTACGTTTCCATTGTGTGCAGGGGACATGCGAAGATAAAAAGTGAAGCCGTCCGCCTTGGGATAAATGTACACACCCTTTCATTTAGAAAACCTTATGACATAGTTAGCATCATGGGCCTGGTGAAATTTTTGAAGGACAATAAATTCGATATTGTCAATACGCACAGCGGCGTTGATTCATGGATAGGAGGCATTGCGTCAAAGATCGCAAAAGTCCCTGTGCTCGTAAGAACGAGGCATCTGAATATTCCCCTGAAGCGGAATATTTTCAATTTCATTCACTACCTCCCGGACGTTTATATTTCCTGCGGCGACAATATGCGGAACAATCTCATAATAAATTGCGGGTTCCCGGAGAACAAGGTTGTGAGTATTCCAACCGGTGTTGGTATGGAATTCTTTGACGTGAAAAAAAATAAGGAAACAAAAATCAAATATGGACTGGATATTAATTCGCCTGTGATAACGAACGTAGGGATATTAAGAAGTGTCAAAGGACACGAGGTGACCCTGCAATCGGTAAAGGCCGTTACAGATGTTTTCCCTGACGCTAAATTTCTGATAGTGGGAGACGGCCCGAGGCAGGAGGCGCTTGTGAAATTTGCAAAGGACCTCGGTATCGCAAAGCACGTAATATTCACCGGCTTTGTAAAAGATATTCCCGGAATTTATTCATTCACGGATGTAGCCATTCTGAGTTCCTGGTCTGAAGGATTGCCCCAAGGGCTTCTCCAGGCTATGGCCGCAGGCGTTCCTGTTGTCGCTACAAAAGTAGGCGGCGTGCCTGAAGTTGTTATCAATGAGAAAACAGGCCTTCTCATTGCCCCCGGAGATCATGAGGGACTTGCTAAAGGCATAATCCGGATTCTCAATAATCAGAATGAGGCCAAAAGTTTTTCCGGGAACGCGAAAGAGCTTGTAATGAGAGGGCATTCAGTGAATCATATGATTGATAAGATAGAAAGCCTTTATAAGAATCTGCTGGAGGCCAAATAAATATTAATCAGTAATTAGTATGAATACCCGTTTGTCATGCCCGCAGGTAGTAAGCTGGCATCCAGAACTTATTTAAAAGACTGGATTCCCGCTCAACAGACTGCGGGAATGACGCTTACGTATTTTTATATGGACTCCTTAGTAAATTACTTAATGTGATACAAATGGACAAAACTTATCTAACACTTGAATACAATTCAAAGTCCCGTTGGCTTAGTTACTGGCACCAGATCTCGGAAGCCCTTGAGGTCTCTCCTGCCAGCGTTCTGATAGTCGGAAAAGGAAGCGGCATTACGGGAAACGCGATCAAACAACTCAGCGCCGGGGGAACGAAAGTTGTAACAGTGGACATTAACAGCGCGGTCAACCCTGATGTTGTGGGTGATGTGACCCGTCTTCCTTTTGAAGGCGACGCCTTTGATGTGGCGATATGCTGCCAGGTCCTGGAGCACATTCCCTTTGATAAATTTCCTGACGCGCTGGGTGAATTACACAGGGTCGCAAAAAAGAGGGTCATCATCTCTTTGCCGCATAAGAGGAAGCACCTCAAGCTGATTTTCAAGCTACCATTTTTAGAAGAGAAAACGATTATAATAAAACACCCTTTCACGGTAAAACGGTGCACGAGCGGACAGCACCACTGGGAGATCACAAGGGGAGTGACAAGGAGGCAGGTCATAAAAGAGATGAAAAAGTATTTCGATATAGAGAAAGAATTTTTAAATGAACTGAATTGCGAACACAGATTTTTTATATTGAGGAGAAAGTAAATTCAATTAACCACAGAGGCCACAGAGACTAATAGAGGATGAGCGGACTGCATTTTTATCTTCATAACTTCTTATCATCTCAACTTCTTTTCTCTGTGTTCTCTGTGGTGAAGAAAGATCCCATATGAATATCCTTCACACAGAGACATTGAAGAAATGGGGCGGCCAGCAGAACAGGATCCTGGCCGAAGCGACCGGCTTCATCAAGAGAGGCCATAAGGTTGTTATCGCATGTCACAAGGGCAGTGTTCTTGCGCAGAAGGCAAAACAGGCGGGCATAAAAGTGCATGAGATGAACATGACAAAGAACGGTTATCTTCCGATCTTCATGAAGGTTAAGAGGATCATCAAGGATGAACAGATCGATCTGGTCTCGACCCACAGCTCCGTAGACACCTGGGCGGGCGGAACAGCGGCAAAACTTTCCGGGAAGAAACTCGTAAGGTTCCGCCAGAACCTCTACCCTATCGGCAGGGGCCTGCTTGCGAAATTTATTTATTCGATACCTGACAGGCTTATCGCCAGCAGCGGCGCTATTAAAAACCTGCTCATACAGCGGGGTTTCAGAGAAGAGAAAATAGCGGTCATACCCGAAACCTTTGATATGCAGATATTCAATCCTGACGTTAAAGACCTCCGGGAAGAGTTGAAAATATCGCCGGAGACGCTTATCATCGGCAATACATCCACATTTACAGAGGTAAAAGGGCAGGAATATCTTTTACAGGCGTTTAACATTATCAGCAAAATGGTCCCATGTATATTATTATTTGCCGGCAGGCTGCCGGAGCCGGCCAGGAGCCGGTATCTTTCCCACGTTAGCCCGGAGTTCAGGGACAAAGTCATCTTCCTTGGACACAGGGACGATGTTCAACGGGTCTTAAAGACAATTGATATTTTCGTGTATCCCTCGTGGCTGGAAGGGCTGGGCACCGCACTTGTTGAGGCAATGGCAATGGAAAGGGCTGTGGCTGTTTCCGATATCCCTACGTTCCGGGAATTCGTGGAAGACAATGTGAACGGCGTGTATTTCAAAGTCAAGGACCCGGATGATATAGCTGAAAAAGTCATCCTCCTTGCACGAAATAAAGACTTCAGAGAACAGCTTGGCAGCGGGGCAAGGGCCACCGCGCTTGAAAAGTTTACCCTTGACAGGATGATCGATCTGACAGAGGCATGTTATAAGGAGGTCCTTGATGTTGCATGATTCCATCCCTGTTACAATGTACCATCACATAGCTCCGACAGACAGGGAGCTGAATGTATTCCCGGAAATCTTTGAGGACCAGTTGAGAGTATTATCAAGCAAAGGCTGGAAGACACTTTCCGCCGATGAGTTTCTGCATTTCCTTCAGGACCCGAAGGACAAGCCTGAAAAATGTATCCTGCTGTCCCTTGACGACGGGTTTGCCGACAACTATGTTTACGCGTATCCCCTTTTGAAGAAATTTAATATGAAGGCCACAATTTTTATTGCCACAGATTTTATCAGGGACGCGGACGTCGACAGGAGCTCTTTTGTCCCGCTCTCCCACAACCCCGCGTGGGCACTGGCCCCTACTGAAAGGAGCCCTGAGGTCATGTGCACATGGAAGGAACTTCATGAAATGGAAGACAGCGGACTGGTCGATATACAGTCTCACGGGATGACACACAAGACCTGGCAGTATATGAAGGAGAAAAGATATGCGGAACTAAAAGAAGACCTTGAAGGCGGCAAGGCCTTACTTGAGAAAAGGTTTTCAAAAACAATAAACCATCTCTGCTGGCCCAGGGGACATTACGATGAGGAAGGCATAAGGATAGCGTGTGATGCTGGATATAAAGCCCTGTACACGACAGAGCGCGGCTGCAACACCGTCAAAAATTTAAAAGAGGTCAGCAGGCTGCCGGTCAGAAACAATAAGGGCGGATGGCTTTTGAAAAATGCGAGGATATATTCGTCTGTTCTGCTGACAAAATTATACCTTGCGATAAGAACGGGATGAAAAAAATAAGTCTTATAAGACCTATTACGAAACTATGAAGCACATTAGCAACGACGCGGCGTCTTTTCATTGCAGCGAAGACATCCTGCCATCTCTTGCCAGATTTTGTGAAATCATAAAACGTTATCCGATTTCTCTTGAGCCGTACAGGGGCATAAATGAAAAAGCGCAGGCGGCATTTCAGGAGGGAGGCTTTCAGCTCTATTCAACAGTGAAAAAGACAACGCTTGTTTACGATCCCTCTGAGGGCTGTTTTATAAAGGTCCTTCATCCATTGAATATCAAGGACAAAATTTCTTTTCTTTTTTCAGACAAGGCAAGTGCCATTTACAACATCTCTGAACAGTTGCTCTCAAAAGGTGTAAAGGCAATGAAGGTGACAGCGTACGGGTCTTTGAAAAAAGGAAGACAGCCCTTCTTTGCCGTGAAAAAGGCTGAAGGCGAATCTCTTTACGACATTATGATAAGGGGAAAGAGGACGCTTGATACACAAATTCTTAAAAATGTTCTTGACGAAGTGGCAGGACTCCACCGCCTCGGGTACTGGTTTGGTGACGCTCATCTTTCGCATATCTTTATAAAAGACACCGGTGTGTCTGCCTTGATAGACATTGACGGCATCAGGAGGAACAGGCCTTACATGCTCAAGCGCCTCGCAAAAGACATTGCCGGCCTGAATCATCCGGAGCTGCCTTTAACAAAAGATGAAAAGAGATCTCTCCTGAATTACTATGTTGATGCTGTTGGAATTGACAAAAAGACAACCCCCTTCAATTCCCCCCTTAAAAAGGGGGGACAAAGAGGGGTTAAAAAGAAATTCATACAGCTTTTAAAATACTACACGGAGCGGAGATGGAAGGATTAAGTATAATCATCCCGGTCTACAACAAGCTTGAGGCAACCGTGAAGTGCATAAACTTCATAAATGAACATAATAAAAATTGTTCTTTTGAAATTATTGTCGTTGATAACGGGTCAACAGATGAGACACAGAAGGTGTTTGATGCGGGACACAAAGGGGTCACCTACGTCCGAAATGACGAAAACCTCGGCGTGGCAAAGGCGCTGAATATCGGAGCGAAGGCGGCGAAATATGATGTCCTGTGTTTCATGCATAACGATCTCTTTGTCTTCAGGGAAGGCTGGGCAGGCGCAATACATAATTTTATTGCAAACACGGCAAATGCCGGAGTGGCCGGGCTTTACGGCGCAAAGACCCTGCGTAAAGACGGCAGTTTCAGAGGCAGGACAATAGTTCACGCAAAAAAGGACAGCCCCGCGATAAAAAGGCCTTTTGAAAAAGTGGCGGTTGTTGACGGCCTGCTTATGGCAATGAGCAAAACCGTGTTTGAAAAGACCGGCGGATTTCACGAGGACTTCAGGATGCATTATTATGATAAAGATATTTCAATGAGGGCCGTAAAGGTCAGGCTGGATAATTATGTCCTTAACATTTCTTTTGAGCACGCCTGCGGCACAACAAGAGCGCAGATAAAAGCTGATGACTCGATACGCGATGAGGCGCAGGAAAAATTTATTGAAATATGGAAACATTCCCTGCCAGTGGATGTAAGCACATGGCGGGAGAGGATCGGGTATTTGTTTCGGTGAAAATCCTCCCCTTGACAAGGGGAGGTTGGGAGGGGTTGTTTGATAAAGATTTTTAACAGGAAAGAGTGTAAAGATAACAGGCGGGAACTAAGAGGTAATATGCCGCCTGCAGAAATCATACTCTGGTCAGAGTTAAAAAACAAAAGACTTGACGGCTATAAATTCAGACGGCAGTATAGTATTGAAAACTATGTGGTTGATTTTTATTGCCCGGAATTAAAATTGGCAATTGAAGTTGATGGTCAGTCACATTATATTGATGGAGCAACCCGGCATGATAAAAAAAGGCAGGACATTATAGAGTCTTTCGGTATCAATATTCTACGATTTACCAATAGAGAAGTTTATGAGAATATCGAAGGGGTGCTGATTAAATTAAAGCAGCATATTGGGAAAAAACCTCCCCTGACCCCTCCTTGTCAAGGAGGGGATTAACAAAAATTATGTGCGGCATATTCGGATTTTTTTCAAAGAACAGAAAGATAACGACAAGGGAGCTTCACATGTCTTTGAAGGCACTCCATCACAGGGGGCCTGACAATGCCGGAGTTGTTTTCTTTCAGGACGGATCAAACACGTACTCCCCTGCCGCTTCTATCCCCGACGGGCAGTGGTCTTCATTGCTGGCCCACAAACGCTTAAGCATTATTGACCTTTCGGACGCAGCCAGCCAGCCGATGTGTAATGAAGACGGGGCGGTCTGGATCTCATATAACGGGGAGATATACAACTTTCAGGAGATAAGAAGCGATCTGCAGTCACGGGGGCACACGTTCAAATCAAGGTCAGACACAGAGGTAATAATTCATGGTTACGAGGAATGGGGGATAGATGTTATAGACAGACTGCGGGGGATGTTCGCGTTCGCCCTGCTGGACAAGAGGAACAACCTCCTGTTTCTTGTGCGGGACAGGCTCGGCGTCAAGCCCCTGAAGTATTTTTACGATGACGAAACGTTTATCTTCGCATCGGAATTGAAAGGGCTCATTCACCTGATACCACGCAAGCTTGATCTTGATTCCGTAAACAGATTTCTTTCCCTCAAGTACATTCCTTCGCCGGACACCATTCTTGAGGGTGTTAAGAAGATTTCCCCGGGGCAATATTTGAAACTTGATCTGGACCCCGGAAGGCTGACAACTGAAACATACTGGAAGCCGAAGTTTTACCCTAAATCACGCCTCTCCTTTGATGAGGCGAAAAGTGATTTCAGAAAACTCCTGTCGGATTCCGTAGTCATGCGGACCATCTCTGATGTGCCCATCGGCGTCTATTTAAGCGGCGGCATGGATTCAAGCGCCATGGTTGCCATTTTAAAAGACAACGGCATAAAGGACATCAATACCTTCACCATAAAGTTCGACAGGCCGGGTTACGACGAATCGGAATACGCAAAAGCCGTTGCATACCGTTTTCATACCAGACACCACGAATACAGGACGCCGGCCCTCTCGTATAACGGCGTTCAGGAGATCGTGGATTCCCTGGACGAGCCGTTTGGAGATCCTTCATATATCCCGACTTATTATCTTTCAAAGTTTACTTCCGAGCACGTCAAGGTCATCCTTTCAGGTGACGGAGGCGATGAAATTTTAGGCGGGTATAAAAGATACTTCATTCACGCGCGCGGCAGGATACTGAAATTCCTGCCGCGCATTCAGCGGAATCTCATGAAAAAGCTTCCGCCTGAGATCAACAAGAGGAAATTCATCGGCAGGCTTCAGAGGATTGCCGGGGACCTGTCAGCAGGCTATTGGGGATCATACCTTCTGAGGTCCAACGGCTTCAGCGACAGCTTTAAAAGATACACGATGACGCCGGAGTTTTATTCGACGCTCAACAGCTTTTCTCTTGAAGACATTATTCATAAAAATCCCCCTGCATCCCCCTTTACTAAAGGGGGACTTGACTCCCCTCTATCAAGAGGGGTTAGGGGTGTGTTTGATGCTGACTTTAATAACATCTCCAGCACAATTGAACGGCTTATCTGGATAGACATGCAAACCTATCTGCCGGATTACATTCTCACAAAGACGGACCTTGCCTTGATGGCGCATTCAGTGGAAGGCAGGAACCCCTTTGTTGATTATCGTCTCATGGAATTTACCAACAGCCTGCCGCCTGAATACAAATTTAAAGGAGGCGGCAAATACATCCTCAAAAAGATCCTTGAAGATTATATCCCCAGAGAGATAATCTACCGGAAAAAGATGGGCTTCAGCCCACCGATAAAATACTGGTTCAGGGACAACCCCGGCCTGCTGAATGATATCTTTGCAGAAGGCGATTTCGTATCAAAAGACATCTTTGATCTGAAGCAGGCACACAAGGTAATTGAGAAATTCAGGACAACCGAAATCAATATCTCCGAACAGTTGTGGCTGTTGATAGTGCTGGAGTTATGGAGACGGACATACAAAATTTAACTGGCAGAAAAAAAATTAACCTCATGGTCCTTATCGTCAGCATGCCGGTCGGCGGCGTGGAGACCCAGGTATTGTCCATTATCCAGCGGCTCAACAGGGAAAGATACAACGTCACACTATGCTGTATAAAGGAATCAGGCGAACTTGGCGAAAAAGCCGCCGCCTCGGGCATAAAAACTATTTCGCTTAATTTAATGGACAGCAATAAATTCAGTCTGTATATCCCGTGGAAAATTTACAGGGCCGTTAAGGAAAATAATATTCATATCCTCTGGACTCATCAGTATGTTGCAAACCTTTACGGCAGGCTTGCGTCATTGTTTGTCAAAGTCCCTGTAGCTCCGACGTTTCACGTGCTTTATGATAATCCTAAATTACATCGCAGCATCCTCAATAACCTCCTGTCTTATAAAACGGACCTGATGGTCAGCGTTTCAAACGCTGTTGCCGCCGATATGGTCAGGTTTGATAGGGTCAACCCGGAAAAGATAAAAGTGATCTACAACGGCATAGATGAAAATGCGTTCAGCAGCGGACTGTCAAAACAGGAAGCAAGAAAAATTTTCAACCTGCCGCCCGATGGCATTATTGCCGGTTCAATAGGAAGGCTCTCGGAACAGAAAGGGCATCGTTATCTGATCGCGGCGGTGTCAAAATTGAAAAATGCCTGCGTCGCGATAGCGGGCGAGGGCCCTCTTATGGAAGAGCTTAAGTCGCTATCAGATAGTTTAAAGGTCAAATGCATCTTCACGGGGAAAGTCGGTCCTGAAAAGATACCGGCGTTTCTCAGCGCCCTTGACGTTTTCTGTTTCCCTTCATTGTGGGAGGGCTTTGGCATCGCCATTGTTGAGGCAATGGCAGCGGGGCTTCCTGTAATTGTATCGGACATCCCCCCTCACAGAGAGGTAGTTGGTGATGCCGGGGTATTTGTCCCTCCGGGAAATGCGGACGCTCTTGCGGAGGCATTAAATACGATAATGAAGGACCCTTCCATCAGGGGACCTCTTTCTGCCAAGGCAAAGGAGAGGGCGAGATTTTTTTCAATAGAAAAAACGGTAAAGGCTTATGAAAGGCTTTTCGAGGATTTGCTGAAGTAAGAAAATAAATATCAAAGGGTCTTCAGCCTTATTCTGTTATTCCGGCTTGTCCAGCATCTTTCTTTTAGACAAGCCGGAATAACAGAATAAGGCACTTTATAAACATACACTAATTAAGATGCTTTTGCTCTCACGACAATCGCAGCCCGCTTTGCCGGTAATGACACTACTTTTCGACCGCCCCTTTTTTCTTGTTTCTTTAGGTCTTGATATATTGCGTCCAGATTGTGATTGAATTTCCTGGCGTGGTCCTCGCGGACCTTCCTTACGTCCTCTACTATGCCATCTTTCCACATAG
Source organism: Nitrospirota bacterium (assembly GCA_016213945.1). Classification (GTDB taxonomy): domain Bacteria; phylum Nitrospirota; class Thermodesulfovibrionia; order UBA6902; family UBA6902; genus SURF-23. The sequence continues at coordinate 25,025 of JACQZF010000011.1, forward strand.
TTTTATCCTCCCATGAGTTCTTCCGGTGTGCATATAATCGGTGGTTCATAATTGTTGCTGCGACATACCGCTGCTATAGCATATTCTTTTTCAGCATTAGCTATATGCTTGCAGTTCCATGTCAATAAATAATCCATGCCGTGAATTGCGGCAACAGCAATATGTAAAGCGTCTTCCACTGCTTTTGGTGGTAATGCCTCATCTATCAAGATACGAGCTAAAGATATTACCTTCTCATTCAACTCAAGTAACGGAATTGGTCCAAGGATGTCCAGACGTTTTTGTGCTGCGTTTTTGTCACCTGCTTTTGATTCTTGAATAACAAGCTGGGAAACAAATAAATCAAATCGCTTCCGACGATTCTCCCACCATTCATTTGTTAATTCCTGATGAGCAGCAATGATAATATCCCTGCTTGGTCTCGCAGCAAGATAACTGATAATAGATGTTTCTAAATATGCCTTTTGTTTCATTTAACAATTATATAATTAATATCAACTTTAGCATAGTCATTATCAAATGTCACACCCAGCGTAAAGTCACCCTCCCCCTCCCCCGTCACCAAAAGCAGGTGCTTTAAGCAAGGGAGGGGCGCTACTGCTTGAATAAAAAAAAAGCGTTCCGGTTTTCCGGGACGCTTTTTTTTGTTTTGCAATTAAAAGCGCATTTTGCTATATTGGAAATATCTTAATCAGTGACGGGGGGGCAGGGATGGAACATTATAACAAGAGGGAAAAGACAGCGAACTGGTTGTTTAAGGTAGCGGAATATGTAGCAATTGCATTGGGAGTAAATGCATTGTTGCCGGATAATCCTTTAACCATGAGGAACGTTCTTATCGGGGCTGTTATACTTCTATTCATACTGATAGTTGCTTTATGGATAACCCCGGAAAAGGAGGAAAGGTCATGAACTCTTTTATTATTGTTTTAATAGCAATAATTATCTTTGCCGTTGGAGCTGGCATTTATTTCTACGTTTCTGAGAAGAAACATAAACATCCTCGCTAACATTGAGAGAGGATGTTTATGGATAACATGACTATAGGCGCTCTAATCCTGTTTGGTGGAGGTATTATCGCTATTTTAACTGCTTATCCTAAAAGCGGCAGTTCATTTACCACGGAGGCACAGAGACACGGAGAGGACAACGGGAGTCCGGAAAGTTTTGTACCACCACTTGGGTGAAGAAGAAGTTCTTGTCTTTACTATTATTTTTCAATCCTGTGTCTCCGTGTCTCCGTGGTTAACTGCTTTTTATAGGCTTATTACTTCATCAGGAAAAGCGTCCTTAATGAACTGTCCCTCAGCAGAGACCCCGCTTGCTCATTCTGAATGCGACACTTCTGTCTCCCTCTTTGGCAAAGCAAAGGTATGTCTCCCCTCTTTGGCAAAGACCAACAGTAGGTGCCTTAAGCAGGGGTTAGGGGAGATTGGGAGTAATAACCAAAAAAAAAGGCTGCCCCGGTTATCCGGGGCAGCCTTTCAGGTAAAGGCTTTACGAAATGTTATGGCGCTGTGACTGTCAGGGTTGTTGTTTCCCTTACGGTAGTGATACCACCACGGTCATAAGAGTAAAGGGTATACCTTACCGTGTATGTATCAGGCGCGAGGCCAACAACATACGTGTTGGTGTTACGGTCAGTGAAGGTATTGGTGCAGTCGTCAATAATATTGTCGATTGTCGCCTGCCATACAGTCCCCTTATAAATCTCGATGTCGAGATCATAACATCCATCATCGTAGTCAACCACTGTTGCATCATACGTAATGGTTCCGCCTGTTGCAACGGTTGTCGGTGTGATGGAGGTCGCGCCGAGGATGACGGGGTTGTTCAGAGCTAATGGCGTCCACCAGACACCTTGATTATAGTAATCATAGTCGTCTTTTACAAGATCACCATCGCCGTTCAGCTTGTTGCCGGCAGCGTCTTTTACGCCGTCTTTGATAGTAATGTAATATGGGTTTACATCGACATTTGCCAGGTCAAGTATCCATACAGTTGTTGAAGCTCCGCCCAATGTCGCGGGTGTGAAGGTATCGGGATGGATGGTGAAGTTCATGAAGTTGCCTCCACCATCTCTCAGCACCACGTTCTCTGCTGTCAGGGTGGTAGTATCCATCAGGTCATTGTCTTGGTTCTTGGTGGCAAAGTAGATCTTTACCCTCTTATACATGGGGTTACCCAAAGGTGAGGTTTCTACTACAATGCCGTTTACGGTCGGGCCGTCGGTCTTAGTGGTATCATCCGCCGCATAGAATCTGAAGACCTCTTTGTTGTCAGTCGGTCCGTCCCATTCGCCATCAAATGAGGTGTAAGCTATCAAGTAGCCATAGGTCGCGCCGTCTGTGCCGCTTATTGCCTTGCCCTTTATCAGGTCATGGTCAACCGTCAGGGTATAGCTCCCGGCTGTTAGGTCTGCGGTGGGTTTGAAATAGAAGGTCCTGAAATACTTGCCTGCCGGCGCGCTTGCAACTGCAACAGCAGTGCCAACGGGTTCTTCTACATACCACGAGCCTGCTATAGCAGGTGAGAAGGCGAAGCTGGCAGAGTTGATCGTTGAGGGGTCCATAAACTTGTTAAAGCTGAAAGCATAGTACCTGTCGGCCCCTATGGTGCTATAGCAAAATGTCTCTTCCGCGATCTTAGTATCAACTGCTCTATCACCTTCAAGGCAGTTATCATTATTAACAAGAGCCATAGCCATGCTTTGAAATTGCGGCCTGAGTAGGTCATACTGAAGCCCAGTGTTGAAAGTAAGTCTATAATTAACGTCACTGCCTATGTTCTTGCCGTCTTCCAGATCGCCATCCATTATTCCGTCAGAACAATTGCCGTCAATCGGCTGCCCTGCGGCATCTGTTAAGCTCGAGGTGCCAATTATGACGAGCACATAGTCTTTTGCGGCATCAAGCGCAGCAGTTAAGTCTATGTTCAGCTTGGTTGGGGTTTCCCATGTATATGAGGTCACGGCAAGCGCGGCGCCAAGTGTATTGTTGTCCGTCAGCTCCTTGATCATTACAGTAGTTGAATCAGCAGATGCCGGATCCATTGCTTCGTTGAATGTTACAATGACCCTCTTCTTGCCGCCGCCCATTTCCTCGACGGTCGCACCGGTAACAACCGGGAGATCGCTGTCCTGAGAATCAGCCTCTGTGATCCCCTGATTGTCAGGGGCGCTGATCACGCCTGTGCCTGATTCGTCAGGCCCGCAGCCGGTAAGGCCGGCGATCAATGTTAGAGCTATTAACAAAAACATCCAATTAAATACTTTCTTCATGTCCTTCCTCCTTTCGTATTTCCAAGATTAATTAAAATTAAGTGTAATCTGAGCAAAGATGTCCCAGTCGTCGTTAACAGCTTCCTTGTCCCTGTCCGTGAAACCCATCATAAGGTTAAAGTCTAAATTCTGGGACACCTTGTATCCAAGCCCGAGCCTGTAATCTGTTTCACTGTCAGTGTATGAATCACTTTCTTTGGTGTCATCAGGTATGTCAAAACCATCCTGAGAGGTAACAACATCGCCGCTTGCGTACGTTGTTGTAGTGGTTGTCTGATCGCTGCCGGACACAAATCTTATGGACTCCTCTGTCCTGGTGCGCATGATCTGGTGCTGCGCTCCGGCCCTGAAGGTCAATTTCTCGGTGGCCTTGAATTCAACTGCTACAGGTATGGAGATTACGGTCCCTTCATAGTCCCTCTTGTATTTCATGCGATAGGCGCCAGTGCTGGTTTCGGTGTAATCATTGATGTTGTTGACAGGGTCATAATCAGCAAGGTCTCCGTCTCCGTTGCTGTCAAATGTTGCGATGTTATTATCGAAATTCACTGTCATAGGCACATCTGATTCTGTTTCGGAAGGCTGCCAGAAAAGTCCGAAGGCAAAGGCCACGTTCTCATCAAAATTGTAGTAGCCCTTTACGCCAAGGCGGTAGCTTTTGGTCTCGTCAACTGTTCCCCTGTAGGATTCATTAAGGATATTGTTTTGCGTCCAGATTGTAGTGAACGGGCCGTTATCCAGCGGGGTAGTTTCATTTTCGGTGTAGTGTGTTGTGTAGGTATCATTTTCGAGGTCGCTTGTCTCGTTGTTATAGTCAGCATACCCCTTAACTGAAAACCTGGAGGTCACATTGTGAGTTGCCGCAAGGTGTACTCCATAAGATTTAAAATCCGTGTTGCCCATAGGGTTGAAATCTTCGGTGTTATGAAAACCACTATCAATACCGTTCGTTACGGTGCTTTGACTTAAAGAGTAGCCGGATGTAACCTGTGTTTCGTTGTATGTATCAACAGAACTGCGGACATTAGAATCCGTCTTGCCAAAGGAATAATCCGCGTCAAGCTCAACTATAACAGGGCCGGCATTGAATTCCGAGCCTGCCGAGATTACGTTGGTTTTATTTTTCCATTTCGTCTTCGAGCTATTAGTATCTTCTGTTAAAGATATCGCGGTATTATTGAGCAGGTTTGTTCTGGTTTGAATACTGGTGTTTCCGCTTTTATTTTCCCAATCGCTTGTATGCCTGTCATATGCAATGCCAAGCCTTACAGGCTCCAGGCCTATGCCGTATGAGATCCTGACATCCATAGCATCACTATTGCTTTCAGAAAAATTGGAGTTTTGGGTGACGGTCTTATCAACGGTCACAGGATTACCGGGATCATCGAAGTTATTGTTAAAAGAAGTATATGTGTCAGCGTTGTTGTTTTTATTTTTGTACTCAGTGGTGTTGAAGAGCACTGCGAGAGTTCCCACCTGAAAGGGGTTCCCGGCATAACCCAACTGGAAATTGTCTTCCCCTGAGGAGTTGTGCAGGTTTGTGAAAAGATAATTACCCTGCACCTTTGAAAGGTCTCCAAGGTCGATAACATTATCATAAACGTCATAATCAAACAGGTTGAACGAATTTTCACTTCTCAGTGATTGAAAGTCAAAGGCCATTGCATTGGCGGCAAAGCCAAAAGCAAGTACAGCAAACAGCAGACTTAATATTTTCTTATACATCATTTACTCCCTCCTTTTTTACATGGTTTAAAATACTGACTGCGATGGTGCAAGAAACCTGCACGTATTGTTTACTTAGCTCACCACCTCCTTCGTTGATCCTGAGATAAATAATTTGATCTTATTGTTACTTTTACGCCTGCGTATCCCCAATAATTTATAGTCCCTTCTATATGTTAAGGGGAATTTTACAATCTAATAATAAAAACGTCAAGTGAAAAATACCCCAAAAATAACAAAAGCAAATTTTTTTATAAGAGGGAAAAACCAGTATCAAGCAAGGGGTATCTGAAAGATGTGTAGTTATTTTGCTGTCATTCCAGCTTGTCTGGCTGTGTCATTCCTTAAAACCAGGAAGGATTCCAGACAAGCTGGAATGACAGGCAAAGAAAGATGCAGCTTGGTAGAATTAAGCGCGGAAGTTGGGGTAATGTAATAAGCAGGCAGCGCTTAAATAAACCTGTGTATGAACTTGCTATTGCTGTCATTCGGGCAAGCCCGAATGACAGAACCAGCGAATTTATGCACAGGCTCTAAAATAAGACTGGAAAGAATTATGACTTCACCGGTTAGATATAACATTCTCTTAATAACTGAATTTTCAAAACCCTGGCATAACGGCTGGTATTACAAAGCAGGCCTTGAAAAAAACGGGCACACGGTGGTCCCCTTTGACCCGGAAACTGTTGAAGGGACCAAAGGCAAAGTTTTTGAGATAGTACGGGAAATCAAACCTGACTTCATTCTACACACGAAAGATGAACTTCCCGCAGAGACGTTTGAGGAATTGAGGCAGTTCACGAAAGTAGTCATGTGGTATCCTGATCCGGTAATTCCGGCATGGCTGGTCCCGTATGTGAAGGCGTGCGATATTTTTCTTACCATGTCTGAGGGGCTTATTCAGGATTTCAAAAAGTATAATGAGAAGGTCTTCTATCTGTCGCAGGCGTTTGAGCCTTCATTTTTTCAAGTAAAAGAAATTACAGGGGAAGACAAAAGAATATTCTCCTCGGATGTCGCCTTTGCCGGCAATCTCGGCTCAAAGGGACAGTACCTTTCACGGAGGGCTGCTCTTGAAAAGGTCATTGACGCGGGTTTTAAATTCAGATGGTGGGGGCCGAAGATACCGCGCAAGTTCTCCACAATACCGCTGCTTCTCGGTAAACTTGGAAGGGCTTACGGAGGAAGGTTTGTCTGGGGCGAAGAGTATGCGAAAGTCGCAAGGCTTTCAAGAATATTCCTCGCCTTTGATTCCATGCCCCATATCAGAAAATCCATGAGCGCAAGGATGTACACCGCTGTCGGGTGCGGGGCTTTCTACATGTGCCGGCATGTTGACGGCATTGAAGACGTGTTGGCGCCGGGACGGGAAATCGTGACTTTCCGCTCAGAAGATGAAATGATTGATATGATAAGATACTACCTTGAAAACGATGAACTGAGGATGAATATTGCGGAAGCGGGAAAGCGCCGCGTGTTAAGCGATCACACTTATGAAGTGAGAGCAAGACAGATGTGTGAGATGATGAAAACGAGTTCATGAGTAAGAGTACATAAGCGGCAAAGATGGAGACCAAATAAAAAATGCATTTCAGTGTCGCCACCTTTATGAGGGCGAACGCGCCTTCTTATCACTTAAGGTTTAAAAGTATTTTTGAATTTTTGAGGACCAATGGAAAGCTCAGTTATCAGGAAACCATTAAAACATACCTTGGGAAATACAGGACAATTTCTTTTAAAAAAGAAACGGATGTTATTTTTATTGCAAGAATTATTGATCCTGAATATTTAAGAAAGATATTCAGCTTTGCTTCCGATAACCGCATTCCCATAATATATGAGACGGATGATCTGCTTTTGTTTGACAGAAGGAGTGATGGACCGGCAAAGGAACACGGAGCGCTGTCGGAGTATCTGGCGAAGGTTTCCGGTGTTATCACTTCTACTCAATATCTTGCAGATGAATTAAAAAAATATAATCGCAGGGTATTTCTGTTTCCGAATCTGCTGGACCCAAAAATATGGAATGCGGCCAGGGAAGAAAGGCGCGGCAATTCCGGCCGCCTGAATATCTGCTGCATCGGCACAGGCATCATGCCTGAAAATTTAAGACTGATAGTCCCTGCTATGGAATATTGTCAGAAGGCCTACGGGAGAGATGTTATCTTTCATCTATGGGGGAATGACAGATATATTGAGAATGATGTCAGAAGCTTAAAGAATGTTAAGTTGATAGATGGCAAAGTGGCGTATACAAAATTCGCAGCAAGGTTACAGGCATCATGTTTTGACATGGCCATTGCGCCATTAAGCGACTCTATGTTTAACCGCGCAAAAAGCAACATTAAATATCTTGAATATTCTATCTCCGGCATACCGGCGTTATTTTCCAGGGTCAGGCCTTACGGGTCCCTCAATGACGGAGGCTCTTGCATGCTTGTTGAGAATGACCCTGACGACTGGCGGGACAAAATAGCGAAGCTGATCGGGAGTGAGGAGTTAAGGCAGCGATTGTCCGCTCAGGCGCGTGATGACGTATTAAAAAATTATATACTTAATGAAGCACGGGCAGAAAATTATATGTCTATACTGAGGGACTTTTATGAACATTAAAGATAAACCAAACTATCAGAAGACCGTTAATATTATTGAAGCGCTGCTTGAATATTCTACATTCATATTTATCTTTTATGTTCTTACGGACGTGAGGAAAGGGGGAGACTTAAAGATACTCATTCCCTACATCTCTCTTGTGCTTATCAGCCTGTATCTGATAATAAGGCAGGATTACACGTGCTTAAAATCGCATCTCTTTTACGCCCTGCTGGGATATGTCCTTGTAAGCTATCTCCTCGTGCCATTGTCATTTGATCCCGATATCTCGCTGAAAGCGCTCAACAGGGAGATACTGACAGGGGTCCCTTTGTTCCTTGCCGTGAATCTGCAGACAAACTCTAACAGGAAAATCGAAGCGGTAACGGTGTTCCTTATCGGATTGGCCGTATTTGTTGCAGGCGCCGGATATTTCACATTCCTTTATAAATACTTCTCGGAAGGCGTAGTGGACCATATGTTCCCCGACATAAAAGATATAAAATTCTATCTGTATCATAACAGGTTCGCGATGGTCCTTAATCTGCTGCTGTCATTTGTCATATCATATGCGGTGTCCCGTAATAATAAGAAAACTCTATGGCTGCCCGGTCTTATAATTGTGCTTTCAGTGGTTGCCGTCATACTCAGCCTTTCCCGCGGCGGATGGGTCAGCCTGGCTGTCTCAGCGGTTTTATGGACCGCTTATTTCAGAAAGAATATCAGGCGATTTTCAATCCTGCTGACTGTTGTGACCCTGACAATCTCGACTTGTATATTACTGCTTGTGCCGTCGTTTCAGCAGAGGATCGTTGAAACAACGGAGCAGATATCAACGTTCAACGAGAGGACGGAGATATGGGTCAATAAACTCTCTGCAATAAGGCAGTCGCCGCTTGCAGGCTGGGGATACGGTGACAATATAGTATGGCATGGGGCGCCTCTTGTTATGAACGAGACCAATAAAGAAGCCCTTCCGAGAGCGGTAAAAATCGGCAGCCATAATACAATATTGCACGTGTTATTTCATCAGGGATTAACCGGCTACGCATTTTTCATGTATCTTTTTATCGCAGGTATTGTTATGGCGCTGAAAGAGTTGAAGCTTGTTCAAGGCAGCCACCCGGCCTTGTATGCGGTCGTTTGCGTTTTTATCAGCGTGTTTATTGTGCATTCATTTGTTGAGACCGTCCCTTTCCTTTACCTTTGTATGCTATTGGGATTCTTCAGCGGGATAAAAGAAACGCTTAAGGTTGAAGGTCCGTGAATATTTTAAAGATCACGCATAGCTATTACCCCGAAAATAACGCCGGGGTTGAGATGTATGTCCATGCTTTAGCGTCAGAGCTGTCAAAAAAGCACCATGTCATGCTCTACACACGGAGCAAACCGGCCAGGGACCCCGTCACGGTATCGAACGGGCCTTATAAGATTTTTAAAATTCCGAAGAAGTTTGCAAAAAAAAGAACACTAAAATCTCTTAAGCAATGTATTCAATCCTTCAGGCCCGGCATAGTGCATATCCATCATCTGATGGGACTTGGCCTGTGCATACCGTTATTCCTTCAGAAGCAGAACATCCCTTATGTGATTTCACTTCACGATTACTGGTTTGTATGCCCCCGGGTAAGATTAATAAAAGAGGACGGCAGTACATGCAACTTCCCTTTTGACAACTGCGCAGACTGCATGTGCCGGGAGGGGATATTAAAAAAAATATTTTTCAGATATAAGCTTGGAATACGGAAACGGAAAGTTTTGAATGTGCTTAATAACGCGGCATATCTGATTACACCATCAAAGACTGTCAAAAAAAGGTTCCTTGATTACGGAGTTCAGAACGATAAATTTGATGTCTCCACTCTTGGTTTAAACCTGAAAGAATTCAGTGCGCGCGAGAATTATGCTTTAAACCGGTCTGACATCAGGATAGGGTTTATAGGCACTGTAAGCATTTTCAAGGGGGTTGGGGTCCTGCTGAAGGCATTTGAGTTATTAAATACTGATAATGTGTTATATCTCTACGGCAAAATGTTAAAAGGCGATGAAAAGCAAATCCGGGGGACCATAAAAGAGAACAGCAGGGTGGTGTATAAAGGCGGGTTTGACCACAATGATATAATGCGGGTACTTGGGAATATTGACATATTGGTTGTACCGTCAATCTGCGAGGAGTCACATGCAATAGTAATAGATGAAGGGCGCGCTGCGGGAGTGCCTGTTATAGCCTCTGCCATTGGAGCTGTTCCTGAAAGGATAGAAGACGGTATAAACGGCTTTCTTGTCGAGCCGGGAAACATCGCTGCATTAAGGGAAAAACTACAATGGTTGATTGATAATTATAATAACGTTGCAAGCCGTATGAATTTTACTTGCAAGTTAACGAGCATCCGGGAAGACGCTGACTATCACGATACTGTTTATAAAATGATAGTAACAGGAAATCGTTGTGAAGATAGCCATAATTAGAAAAAAATACACCTTCCACGGAGGGGCGGAGAGTTTTTCAGGCAGCTTTATTGAGAAGCTCGCGGATGACGGACACGAGATGCATATCTTTGCGATAAAGTGGGAGGCAAGCGGTACGCATAAAAATATCCACTTTCATAAAGTGCCCGCGATCACATTCAATTCATTCCTCAGGGACCTCTCGTTTGCAATATCTTCATACTTCCTGCTGAAAACGCAGAGAAGAAAGTTTGACATAATCCAGTCTCACGACAAGACAATTTATCAGGACATCTACCGCGCAGGGGACGGGTGTCATATTGAGTGGTTGAGGCAGAGATGGAAGAGGATTGGAATTGCGGGCAAACTTTCCATGGTCCTGAATCCTTATCACTGGCTCATTCTTGATCTGGAGCATGAAATTTTAAGAAGGCACAGGTATAAAAAGATCATCGCCATTTCCGAGATGGTCAAAAAGAATATCATCGACAATTACAAGGTACCTCCTTCCGATATAGAGGTGATTTACAACGGCGTGGACACAGATAAATTCCATCCGGCAAACAGAGAAAAGTTCAGAAATGAAATAAGACGGAAGCACGGATTATCTGAAAATGATTTTGTCGTGCTCTTTATGGGTTCGGGTTTTGAAAGAAAGGGCGTCGGGGCTTTGGTACAGGCAGTAGAGAGGATAAAGGAGCCGGTTGCGGTTCTGGTAGTGGGGAAGGGAAAACACCCCCCTGTGTCCCCCCTTAATAAGGGGGGGAACCCCTCTGCATCCCCCCTTACCAAGGGGGGAATTAAGGGGGGTTAAGCAAAAGATAATCTTCTGCGGGCCGCAGAAGGACAATTATAAATACTATGCTGCCGCTGACATATTTGTCTTCCCGACAATCTATGAGCCGTTCGGCAATGTCCATCTTGAGGCGCTGGCAAGCGGGCTTCCGGTGATAACAACAAAAAACAGCGGCGCCGCTGAGGTAATCAAAGACGGTTTGCATGGTTTTGTTATAGAGGAGCCGGATGACGTCAACGCTATTTCGGAGAAGATAAAATATTTTATGGATAATAAAGACAAGCTGGAGTCAATGAGCAAAAACGCAAGACAGCTTGCCGGGGAGTTTACTTTTGAAAAGCATATTGAGAAAATACGAGAGTTGTACGAGAGGGTAATTGATGCGTCATAGGTAATGATACATGAATCAGTCGTCATGCCCGAAGTTCTTAATCGGGCATCCAGTTCTTCGGCTGTATGGATTCCCGCTTACTGACTGCGGGAATGACAAGTAGTGTGGCTTATTCATGGACTACTTAGTGAAAGGATAGAGCTTTGTTTCCTATATCGGTTGCGATAATAACTAAGAATGAAGAGCATAACATCGAAGACGCGCTGAAAAGCGTTGCCGACGCACAGGAGATAATTGTCGTCGATTCATTCAGCAGCGACAGGACGGTTGAGATCTGCAGGAAGTACACTGACAAGGTCTTCCAGCACCAGTGGGAAGGATACGCCAGGCAGAAACAAAGGGCGGTTGATCTCGCAGTGGGCCAGTGGGTCTTGATACTCGATGCGGATGAGAGGGTAACTCCTGACCTCAAAGTGGAAATCGTGAAAACCATAGCACAGACAGACTGCAATGGTTTCTACATGCCGAGGGAAAACTATTTTATCGGTAAATGGATAAAACACGGAGGCTGGTGGCCTGACAATACATTGAGGCTTTTCAAGAAAGACAAAGGGCGGTTTGAGATCAGGGAGGTACATGAGAAAATAGTTATTGAGGGCAGAACCGGATATTTAAAAAATCCGCTCAGGCATTACACGTACCGGAGCATCCAGGATTTTACCGCGAGAATGGAGGGCTACTCCACGCTTGCCGCCAGAGAGATATTGAAAAGCTCCGGGAAGGCCGGCGTATTTTCGCTAACCGTAAAGCCGCTTTCAACTTTTCTTAAAATGTACGTGCTGCGGCTCGGCGTTCTCGATGGAAGGCACGGGCTGATACTCGCCGTTCTTTACAGCTACTACACGTTTTTAAAATACGCAAAGACGTGGGAAATACAACTGAAATGAAAATGCTTATCATCAAACCCAGCTCGCTGGGCGACATTATTCATGCCCTGCCTTTTCTGAAGGCGGTGAAAGATACCTTCCCAAAGGCACGAATTGACTGGGTGATAAGCGAAAATTTTAAAGACATCCTCACAGGCAATCCTCTTATAGACAGGCTTATTGTCTTTGATAAGGATTCGTTAAAGAAAATCGGCAAGCTGTTTTCTATAACATCGGCACTGCTTAAGGAGCTGAAGGCGCGGCGCTATGACATTGTTGTTGATCTTCAGGGACTATTAAGAAGCGGGGTGATGACATTATTTTCAGTGGCCCCGGTGAAAGTAGGTTTTGCGGACGCGCGTGAAGGGAGCACTTTTTTTTATGATAAAAAAGTTTCCGTCAACAAAAACATGCACGCAGTAGACAAATGCCTTGAGATTGCAAAGGCAATCGGCGTAAAGGTGAGCAAGGCGGAGTTCCCGCTTCATGTTGATAAGGCATCAAAGGCAAAAGCCAAAGAGCTTATCGGCAACATCGGGGAATATCTTGTGATAGTTCCATCTGCGAGGTGGGAGACGAAAAGGTGGCCTGCTGAAAATTTCGCATCGCTTATTGGAAAGCTTTCAATTCCATGCGTCATTGTTGGAAGCAAGGGGGACAAGAAGATAGTGCAGGAGATTATGGATAGAAGACAGAAGACAGAAGACAGAAGACAGATACCCCCCCATCCCCCCCTTGGCAAGGGGGGGCAAAGGGGGGTTATCGACCTTTGCGGTAAAACCGATCTGAAAGAGCTCGTTGCCTTGATTGCCGGGGCGCGGGCGGTGGTTAGCAATGATTCAGGCCCAATGCACATTGCCGCCGCGCTAAATAAACCACTTGTCGCGATCTTCGGCCCCACTGATCCGGCAAAGACCGGCCCGTACGGCTGGCAGAAAAATAAAAATATGAAAGTAATAAGGGCAAACGTCACATGCGGCCCTTGCAGAAAGAGGAAATGCAGGGAGTTTATCTGCATGGAAAAGCTAAGCGCTGAAAAAGTGTTTAAAGCGGTGAAAGAACTTTTATGAAAAAGTTCAGAAGTCAGAAGTCAGAAGTCAGAAGTCAGAAAAGAATTATCGTATTGCTCAGTCTGTGCTCTGTCCTCTGTCTTCTGTCTTCTGTTTTCTGTCTTTCTGTCGAGGCCGAACAGTCGATCAATAAAAGATTCGTTTACTACATATACTGGTCTGGGATAAAGGCGGGTGAGGCGGTCCTGAATTTTGAAGATACGCCGGAGGGCGTCATTATTAAAACTCTCGCGACATCCGCGCCGGTGATCTCCATTTTTTATAAAGTGGAGGATTTCGCGCAAAGCACTTTGAAGCCCGATGGCTATCCGAAGAGTTTTATCCTGAAGGCAAGCGAAGGGAGGCACAAAAGGGACAAGGAGACGTACTTTGAATCTATGCCGGACGGAAAGTATAAGATAAATTATTACGATAAAATAAAAGACAAGAGGGCTGAATTCTTCTTCGATCAACCGGCATATGACCCGTTGTCAGCTTTCTTCGCAATGACAAAGATGTCATTGGAGGCGGGACAGTCTAAATTTATCGACATCTTTGACAGCAAGAAGCTATATCATACTGAAATTCAGGTTTTGAAAAAAGAAAAGGTCCGCGTGCCCGCAGGAGAGTTCGACACGATCCTCGTGAAGCCTCTTTTAAAATCAGAGGGGCTTTTCCGCAAGACAGGAGATATCTTTATCTGGGCGACTGACGACGATAGAAAATTACCCGTCCTTTTAAAAAGCAAGGCCGTAATCGGCTCCTTCACCGTTGAGCTGGCCGAAGGGGATTACTGATGATCCTTACATAACAAAAGGTCTCCCGGCGTTGTCACTCCCGCTTGTCGGGAGCCCTTCCGTAATCTGTCATGCTTGCTTGTCCAGCATCTTCTTTGCCTGTCATTCCAGCTTGTCTGGAATCCTTCCTTAAAACCAAGACGATTCCGGACAAGCCGGAATGACAAAGCGAGGCCATTAGATTTACAGCTTTTAAAAGTTTGTTTGCAACTTGTTACAATCATGAAGTATCATTAATGACTATGTTTCAGAGCTTCAGCACAACAGGTATCGGCAGCCTGCCTCACACTGATCCTGCAGAGGCATGTAATGTCATTTTAAGCTCGGTGGATATTCCCTTCTGGCCGCAGTTGCCGCACAGGAGTTTTCTTGAGCTTATGGTCCCGCAATACTCTGAAGGTTTTCCATTCATAAAAATTGAAGGCGAGCACGTAAATATAATACCGGGCGAGGAGAAGGCGATTTCGGTATTTTACGAGACGATTGCCGGTAACAGCGGTTTCCCCATTTCCCAGGAAAATGCTGCCGGGTTCTACGCATTCCTTGAAATCCTAAAAAGACAGGACAGGAAACTCGATACGGTTAAAGGCCACATCACAGGGCCTCTGACTTTTACGTTGTCTGTAACGGATGATCAAAAACGTCCTCTTTTTTTCAATGACGAACTTAGAGAGCTCGCGCTTGAATTGCTCAAGGGCAAGGCAAGCTGGCAGATCAATATGCTCAAGCCCTTTGCCGGGAAAGTGCTGATCTTCATTGACGAACCGATCCTTTCTGCGCTGGGCACGTCCACTTACATCGGAGTAAATACCGCCGAGGCCTCAAGGATGCTCCAGGAGATTGTCAAACACATCAAGAACTCAGGCGGCATTGCCGGCATCCACTGCTGCGGCAAGGCTGACTGGCCGCTGATACTTTCCTCGGGTATTGACGTGTTCAATTTTGACGCATATTTTTACTGGGATTCCCTCAGCCTGTATCCTGACGAAATAAAGTCGTTCATCAACAACAACGGCTTTATAGCCTGGGGGGTGGTCCCGACATCAGATATGATAAGAGGCGTGACCCTCCAGGGTTTGTGCGATCAGCTTGAAAGGGGCCTGACCTCGCTTGAGAAGATCGGCATACCCCGTGAAAAGATCAGGCGGCAGGCATTGATAACTCCCTCCTGCGGGACAGGCTCATTGGTCACCGAAGACGCGCTGAGGGTATTCTCCCTGTTAAAGGACCTAAGAAATCAATATGTCAAGGGTTAAGGGGTTCATCTCCTTTGAAGGCATAGAAGGCTCCGGTAAAAGCACCCAGGTAAAACTCATTGCCGGCTATTTACGCTCAAAGGGCCACAATGTCATTGAGACTGTCGAGCCGGGCGGGACAAAGATCGGGGGCAAGATCAGGGGCCTGCTCCTTGAACCTGAAAATCACATGGACCCGCTTACCGAACTTCTTCTGTACTATGCGTCGCGGGCGCAGCACGTCAGGGAAGTAATTTATCCGGCGATACTCAAAAGCACGGTTGTCATCACAGACCGTTTTACGGATTCGACTATCGCTTATCAGGGTTACGCACGAGGGCTGGATATATCTCTTATACACGCACTCGATGAGATCGTGGTCCCTGATCTGAGACCTTCCCTCACCTTTCTGCTTGACCTCGATGTTGAGGATGGACTCAGGAGAAACAGGCAAGCGCAGAAAGAGGACAGGTTTGAATTAGAGACAATAGAGTTTCATGGCCGGGTCAGGAGCGGTTTCCTTCAGATCGCCAAAGACGAGCCGGAGAGGGTCAAGGTAATTGACGCCTCAAAAAGCCCTGAAGAAGTCAGCGCTGAGATAATAAAAGTGTTAGAGGCATCATGGCATTAAAAGATATCATCGGACAGGAAAAGGCCCTCGGCATTCTCCGGGGCTGCATTGAAAAAAACCGTATCCCTCACGCGCTTTTATTTGCGGGCGATGAAGGCATCGGCAAGAGGCTTACCGCGATCAACTTTGCAAAAGCGCTTAACTGTCAGAAGGCAGAAGTCAGAACACAGAACACAGAGGAAAGTCCGGGGTTTGATTTTGGGACTGAAGATAGTCTGAATTCTGAACTCTTTGCACCGGAGTCTCAGACTGACAACACCGTCCCCCAACCCCCAACCCCCAACCCCCTTATCGATTCCTGCGATGCCTGTCCTTCATGCGTAAAGATAGACAAGGGGATCCATCCGGACTTTTTTCTGATCGAGACTGAAGGCGACGGGGACCAGATAAAGATCGAGGCGGTAAGGCAGCTTGAAGAAGCTTTGTCCTACAAACCCTATGAAGCCAGCTATAAGATCGCGATTGTCGACAATGCCGACAAGATGAATTCATCGGCGGCCAATGCCTTTCTGTCCACGCTTGAGTCGCCTCCGTCACAAAGCATTATAATCCTTGTTTCATCAAAACCCGACAGGCTCCTGCCGACAATCCGCTCAAGATGCCAGAGGATAAACTTCGCGCCTCTGCCCGTTGAAATGATGAGCGGCCTGGTGAAAGAGAAATATAAAAAGCTGGACGATGAGCAGGCATTACTTTTAAGTGTGCTGTCAGGCGGCAGGCTCGGATACGCCCTGAATGAAAACCTGGTCGCCCAAAGAGACAGGTCTTTCAATATTTTCAACCAAATGCTGAGCGCCCCCGAAGATGATATACGCGATGACAAATTATCCATGGAGGAATGGTTTGACTGGGCGCAGCTCTGGCTGAGGGACATTGCCGTATTTAAGGCGACAGGGCAAACGGCCTTCCTGATCAATAAAGACAGGGCAGGCGAGATACAGGACCTTGCCGGGAAGGCGGCCCTGAAAGATATACTAAAACTGGCCCGCGAGCTTTATAATATAAGGGTACAGTTAAATTTCAATCTCAACGAAAAGCTCACGTTTAACTACACAAGCCTTTTAATGAGAAAAAGGTTAGGGAAAACATATGCAGGAAAACAATGACATACTGGAAACGCACGATGAGGCTGAACCACCTCTCAAACATACTGTAGTCGGTATCAGGTTCAGACGGTGCGGAAAGGTGTACACCTTTGAAGTCAACGGGCTTGACGTGCACCCCGGCGCAAAGGTTGTCGTAGAATCGGAAATGGGTTTGAGCATAGGCAATGTCGTAACGCCGAAGTGCTCAATTGAAAAACCGGATGGGCCTTTGAAAAAGGTCATCAGGATGGTATCTGAGGAAGACCTTGAAACAATAAAAAACAACCGCGCCCTTGAGGAAGAGGCAAAAGTTTTCTGCGCCAACAGGGCCAAAGAACTTAATCTCCCCATGAAGATTGTGTCGGCGGAGACAACTCTTGATAAAAAGAGGCTCATATTCTATTTCACGGCGGATGGCAGGATCGATTTCAGGGAGCTCGTCAGAGACCTTGCGGCAAGATTCAAGACCCGCATTGAAATGAGACAGATAGGCGTCAGGGACGAAGTGAAAATATTGGGCGGCATCGGCTGCTGCGGCAGGCAGACGTGTTGCAGCCTCTTTCTTACATCTTTTGAGCCTGTAACGATAAAAATGGCAAAGCAGCAGGACCTCTCGATAAACCAGAGCAAGCTGTCCGGCATCTGCGGCAGATTGATGTGCTGTCTTGGTTATGAATGCAAAGACGCGCCGGAAGAGGAGACAGCGCCGCCCAAAGGGGAAGATTTCATAACTGTTACAGATGAGCCTTCTGCGGGCCCCCTTCAAAAGCTGGATTCGGAAGTGATCTCTGCCCCTGAGTCAGAACAACATGCCGAATCACCCCGGGGCCGTGATGAAAGGCAAAGGACAGATGTTCCAGGCAGAGAGCAGCAGCAAAAGGAGGGAGCGGCACCTGACCAGTTTAGAAGGGACAGGCATCACAGGAGAAGACGTCACAGGCCGAGGAAACATTCGCCGGAAAACGCTGCTCAGGCAGCGCCTCCTCAGCAAAGGCCTGTTCAGCCGGAGAAACCCGTTCAGCAGAACGAACCCCGGCAGGGTGGACAGCAGCCGGCAGATGCGGAGGGGAAGGGCAAGCCCTTCAACAAACGCAGGAGATTCTGGCATAAGAAGAAACAGTAGGCTAACCATTGAATTGAACCACGGAGAACACAGAGGCACAGAGACACGGAGAAAATAAAAATTGAAGTTGAGAAGTAGAGTGTCCCGTTTTGTTATCTTCCTTACTTCTTATATTCTTTCTTTGCGCCTCTGTGTCTCAGTGACTCAGTGGTTTTTAAAATTTAAACACTCATAATGGAAAAGTTTTATATCACAACTCCTATTTATTATGTCAACGATGTCCCTCACATAGGACACGCATATACGACCATTGCCGCTGACATCCTTTCCCGGTATAACAGATTAAAGGGCAATAACGTTTTCTTCCTCACCGGAACGGATGAACACGGGCAGAAGGTCGAGAAGGCCGCGCAGGGAAGAGGGCTTTCTCCCAAGGAACACGCCGACATAATGGTCGAGAATTTCAAATCCCTCTGGAAGAAATTGAACATCTCAAACGACGCCTTCATCCGCACCACCGACCCTGAGCATATCAAGACAGTGCAGGGACTCATCCAGCTTCTCCGGAACAACGGGGAGATAGAGAAGAGGCAGTATGCCGGATGGTATTGCACGCCGGATGAACGGTTCTGGACAGAGAAAGACCTTGTTGAGGGCAACTGCCCCGACTGCGGCAGGCCCGTTGAACAGATACAGGAGGAAAACTATTTCTTCCTGATGTCAAAGTATCAGGACAGGCTGATCAAATATATTGAGGACAATCCTTCTTACATACTTCCTGAGACGCGCAGGAACGAGGTCCTCGGATTCTTAAATAACAACACCCTTGGAGACCTCTGCATATCAAGGCCGAAGGCAAGGCTTGCGTGGGGAATTCCCTTTCCCTTTGACGAAGCCTTTGTGACCTACGTCTGGTTTGACGCGCTGGTAAATTATTTCTCAGCGACAAAATATCTTGCAACCCCCCTTAACCCCCCCTTAGTAAGGGGGGGATGGGGGGGTGACTGGTGGCCTGCGGAGCATCACCTTGTGGGAAAGGATATCCTGACAACCCATGCGGTCTACTGGTCTACGATGCTCATGGCTCTTGATTTCCCTCTGCCGAAAAATATCTTTGCCCACGGCTGGTGGACGGTTGATGGAAAAAAGATGTCAAAGTCCATCGGCAATGTCGTTGACCCGAATGAGATGGTTAAAAAGTACGGGGTCGATGCCTTCAGATATTTTCTCTTCAGGGAAGTGCCGTTCGGACTCGACGGAAATTTTTCTGAAGACGCTTTGATAAACCGGACCAACACAGACCTTGCCAACGACCTCGGCAATCTGCTCAGCAGGTTTCTGGCAATGGCGGAGAAATATTTTAACGGGGCAATTGAAAAGCTTAGCGATCCACCCGGAGATTTTGCTAAGCAGTGCGCGGATGCGAATCACAACGTACACCACAATGATCAAAACTGGTCACAGCTTCGCTTCAACCATATACTTGACGCCATTTGGGAAATCATCAGGGCAGGGAATAATCATATCGCGCAGAAAGAGCCGTGGAAGCTTGCCAAGTCTGATATTGAAGAACTGAAACGCGTTATGTTTAATCTCTGGAATGCCCTCAGGCTTACGGCGGTTTCACTTTATCCATTTATGCCTGAGACAGCAGAAAAGATGTGGAAGCAGCTTGGGCTGAGGTCATTAACGGAAGAGGCTGGCGATAAGAATATTTTCACGTGGGAGTGGAAGCCGGGTTATGAAATTAAAGTTCAGAAAGGAGAACAATTGTTCCCGAGAATAGAGGTGAAGAAGGAGATGCAGAAAAGTGATGAACAGAAACCGCCCGTAGGGGCGAACGGCCGTTCGCTCCTACAAAATGAAGGCGACAATTTAATTTCCATAGAGGATTTTGCAAAGGTGCAATTAAAGATCGGCAAGGTGCTTCAGGCCGAGCGGGTCCCTAAATCCAGCAAGCTTATCAAGCTTCAGGTTGACACAGGCGAGCCGAGACAGGTTGTCGCCGGGATCGGACAGGCTTACGCGCCTGAGGACCTGATCGGCAAGAGCATCGCGGTTGTCACAAATCTGAAGCCCGTGAAACTGATGGGTGTTGAATCCCAGGGAATGCTCCTTGCAGCGACAGACAGCGACGGCGTATTGTCAATACTAATTCCCGAAAAGAACGTGAAGGAAGGGGCGAAGATAAAGTGAGCGCCAAAATTATTTCAATTAACATCAGCGAAAAAAAAGGTATGAGGAAAAAGGCAGTTGAGTACGCTGTCATAAAAGATAATTATGGCATCGAGAGCGACGCCCATGCCTCGGAAAAGTGGCACCGGCAGATCAGCCTGCTTGCCCTTGAGAGTATCAAAAAGATGCAGGACAAGGGACTGAAAGTCGGCCCCGGTGATTTTGCCGAGAACATTACAACCGAGGGGATTATTCTCATGACCCTTCCGATCGGCACAAAAATGATTATCGGTGAGGGCGTTGAAGTCGAGGTCACCCAGATCGGCAAGCTGTGCCATGCCCGCTGCGCCATCTATGAACAGGCCGGGGACTGCGTGATGCCGCGGGAAGGCATCTTTGTAAAAGTCCTCAAAGGCGGCACGATTAGAAAAGGAGACGAGATAAAAATAATAAAGTAGTCAGCAATCAGCGGTCAGCTTTCAGCTAACACATTAAAAGTCTTTGATTTCTCAAAAAAGCTGACCACTGACAGCTGATCGCTGAAAGCTGATTTATGATCAAGGTTGCGATACTGACATTAAGCGATAAAGGCTCAAGAGGCGAGCGGGAAGACACAAGCGGGCCGGCGATTGAAAGGATGATGAAGAAGATTGACGCTAAGGTCATCAGCTCTGATATCCTCCCGGATGAAAAGGCATTGATACGGAAAAAGCTTCTTTCCTTATGCAGCAAGGCTGACCTTATTCTTACCACCGGAGGCACCGGCCTGTCACCAAGGGATGTAACTCCTGAGGCGACACGTGAAGTCATCCAGCGGGAGATACCGGGTATTGCCGAGGCAATGCGTTATAAAGGCTTGAAGAAGACGCCGTTTGCGATGCTTTCACGGGCCGTTGCTGGTATAAGAGGTAAGACCTTGATAATAAATCTTCCGGGAAGTCCGGCTGCGGTAAAAGAAAATCTTTCGGTGGTCCTTGACTGCCTGCCTCATGCAATTGAAAAGATCCAGGGGTGTCAGAAAGATTGTGCCCACAGATTCCGGGGTAAGCCCGGAATGACAAAAGGAATCAATATTAGGTAGAATCTAACATGTCAAACGTAGGATACATAGGCGCTTTTCTTGGCGGGCTGCTCTCTTTTCTCTCACCGTGCGTGCTGCCGCTCATCCCGTCGTACGTTTCTTATATCACCGGAATTTCCTTTGAAGATTTCAAGACCGCTGACAAGGCATTCGTAAGAAAACTGACGCTCATAAACTCCTCCGCTTTTGTCCTCGGCTTTTCCGTTGTGTTTATCCTGCTTGGGGTATCTTCATCTTTTATCGGCTCACTTTTTTCGTTCTACTATGACCAGATCAGGATAATCGGCGGGATAATAATCATCTTCTTCGGACTGTACGTAATGGGGGTCCTGAAACTCAACTTTCTTGCATCGGACAAGAGGATCCATCTTAAATCGAAACCTCGCGGCTATATGGGTTCTTTTGTCGTCGGGCTTACTTTCGGCGCGGGATGGACTCCGTGCATCGGCCCGATATTAGGATCGATCCTGCTTATCGCGAGCACGTCAGGCTCTGCCATGTACGGCTTCAAACTCCTGCTCGTATATTCCGCGGGACTCGCGATCCCGTTTGTAACAACATCCCTTCTCATTAATACCTTTCTCAGCCATTTCCGCGTCATACAGAGCCGCATGAGAATAATAATGATCATAAGCGGACTGCTGCTGATCTCCTTCGGAATAGTCCTCCTCACCGACTCCGTGCATATTCTCCTGAGCATAGCGCCGGACTTAGGCGTGGAGAAATTAATCACCCCGTCGCACAAGGCCCAGTAAATTCATTGGCCGCTTTTGACTTTTAGGGCGGAATTTCTGTATTTTACAATGTTATGATTGATTTGCACACACACACATTTCTCAGTGACGGGGTCCTTATTCCCTCGGAATTTATACAGAGGGCCTACGCCGCGGGCTATACCGCCCTGGCGATTACGGACCACGTGGACCCGTCAAATATGGACACTGTTGTGCCGAAGATTGTGGAGACAATTGAGGCCCTCAGGGAATATTTAAAAATAACCGTCATCCCCGGCGCGGAGATAACCCACGTGCCTGCGGGGCTCATCGGGAAAATGGTAGAGAGGGCGCGGAAGCTCGGCGCTAAAATAGTGGTTGTGCACGGCGAGACCCTTGCCGAGCCTGTGGCACCGGGAACGAACAGGGCCGGGATAGAATCAGGCGCTGATATACTTTCGCATCCGGGACTGATCAGTATTGAGGATGCGATGAGGGCAAAGGAGCTGGGGGTGGCGCTCGAAATCACCGCGAGAAAGGGACACAGCATCTCAAACGGCCATGTCGCAAAGGTCGCTATGGAGACAGGCGCTTCACTCGTGATAAACACGGACGCCCATGCGCCTGAGGACCTTATTACCCTTGAGCGCGCAAAGATAATTCTGCGTGCAGCGGGCATTGCAGAGGAAAAGATAGATCAAGTTCTTGCAAATTCAAAAAAGCTTGTTGATAAAATCAGGAGGAATTAAATGCCAAAGATAATCAAGAAAAAACCTGCCAAGGCCAGGCCTGCCCAGGAGGATGAGGTAAAGCACGCCGCCTTACACGCGCTAGATGCCGTAAAGCAGAAGCAGAAACAGGTAATAACAATTGTGTCCGCAATCTTAGCCGTCGCCATATTAGTTGTGGCCTTCAAGTTCTACTCATCGTCGCAAAATGAAAAGGCCTATGCGCTTGAGAAAGAAGCGTACAACATTTATTACAACACCAGGTCCGATAAAACCACCCCTGAAATGGAAAGGTGGAAGAAGGCCCTGGAGCTTTTCAAGAAATCCGTTGATGTGAAGGCGACCCCGACAGCGTTATATTACCTCGGCAACTGTTACTACAATCTTAATGATCATGAAAACGCGATAAAGCAGTACAGTCTGTTTATTGATAAATTCGGAGGCAATTACCAAATAGTGCCCCTTGTTTATGAAAAGCTTGCGTCCGCTTATTTTAAAACCGGCAAGAGCGACAAGGCCCTCGAGACCCTCGGCAATCTTGCCAAAGTCAATCAAGGGATATTCAGGGACACAGCCCTGATGACAGAAGCCAGATATTATGAAAGCACCGGGAATGCTGAAAAGGCAAAAGAAAGATACAAAACCGTAGCCACTGAATTTCCGAATTCACCGTGGGGCGCTGAGGCCAATTCAAAGATCGCGGTAAATACGCAGGCCGCTCCGAAAGTTGAAATACAGCAGCAACCGCCCGCTGCCGGACCGGTCAAAAAATAACAGGCTGAAAATTATTTGATTACTTCATGCAGCTTTTCAGCCATTTGGGGATCAAGGGTTTTCAATATCTCATATTCCTTAACGGCGGCGTCCTTCTGCTGCATATTAAAATAAGAAACGCCGAGATTATAATGAGCATCTGCCGCGTCAGGATTAATTGCTAAGGCCTTCTTGTAGGCAACAATTGCATCTTTATGCATCGCCAGTTTCCCGTAAGATACGCCCATATTAAAATATGCGTCGGCGTCACGTGGTTTTATTATCAGTGAGCTTTTATAAGACGAAATCGCCTCTTTATACATTCCTGATTCGCTGTAGGAAATACCCAGATTGTAATACGCGTCAGCGCTTTCCGGGTTAATTTTGATCACCTTTTTATAAGCTTCCCTTTCCTCTTCGTTCATTCTTAATTTA
Organism: Nitrospirota bacterium; assembly: GCA_016213945.1. Taxonomy (GTDB): domain Bacteria; phylum Nitrospirota; class Thermodesulfovibrionia; order UBA6902; family UBA6902; genus SURF-23. Next base: position 48,868 of record JACQZF010000011.1, read on the forward strand.
TTGTAGGTAATAGCGAGATTGTTATACGCATTAACATAATCGGGTTTTATTTTTACTGCCTGCCTGAACGCCTCAACAGCCTCTTTATACATGCCTAATTCTACATATGCAGCTCCAATATCATTATGCGCATATGGGAAATCCGGTTTTAACGCAATAACTTTTTTATAAGCCTCGATCGCCTCCTGATGTTTTCCTGACTTGCTTAATTCGTTGCCGAGATTATAGAACATCACAGCCTTTTCAGCATTGCTGCCCTCAAGCGGTTCAATCTCCCGGTTACTTGCGTGATAGCTGCTTTCAATGCCGGAATATGCAATGACCGGGAAAAGGATTATCATCATAATTGCGAGAGTAAAAAAAGCGGGTATCTGTTTAATTGAATTTAAAATCATGTTTGCCTCCTTATGCGGGCGAGTTGTTTGCAGTTAGTAAGTTTAGTTAAAGTATAGCAGAGCCGGGGGGGAATTCGTCAGCCAACTACCAATCGCTGTTGTACAGCTGCACATCAAGCTTTAATTTTTCAAGCGCGTAAGGGTCATAGCCTGAAAAAAGATAAGTGAAGACAGTGTTGTTTGTAAGAAGCGGATCTATACCGTCATTAATTATCCCCATGCTCTTCAGTTCTTCCCAGCAGGGTGTATGGGGAATCGGCGAGAACTCCGTGAGG
>JACQZF010000012.1 GCA_016213945.1 Nitrospirota bacterium
ATTGAACGCAGATTTAAAGGGCGTATGCATAGCATATCCCGGAGACTTCAACGGAGACGGCAAGACAGACCTCATGCGTGCCTGTGATAATCCTGCATCCAATTATCTGTGGCTAACGACACCGACTATATCCGACCTCCTCTCCACCATCTTTAACGGTATTGGCGGGGCAACAACTCTCGAATACACACCTTCCTCTGTTTACGCAAACAATATGCTGCCATTCATAACGCAGACTGTATCATCCGTAACGGTAAATGACGGCAATGGCAATTCATCTACCACAAACTACACCTATTCAGGCGGATATTACGATTATGCGGAAAGGGAATATAGGGGGTTTGGGTATGTGAAGGCAACGGCGCTTTATAACCCCGGTTACGGAGTATGTATTGATAATCCTGATTATGCTTGCACGTCTACAGAGACGTGGTTCAAGCAGGACAGTATATTCAAGGGACTTCCGTATGACCAGATAATAAGGGATTCATCCGGCAACATTTACACAAGGACTTATAACACATACCAGTCAACAACGCCATATACCGGGGTGAAGTTCCCTTATCTTTATCAGAAAGACGATTACCTTTACGACGGGACGTCAACGGCAAAGCAGGCGAGATCATTATTCACGTATGACGCCTACGGGAACATTACGAGGAGATATTCTTATGGAGACCTTGCTGTCACGGGTGATGAAAGGGACGAGTACACGGAATACGCCTATGACACAACAAACTGGAAAGTGTCCCTTCCAAATCATAGTTATGTAAACGACAGCAGCGGGACAACAAAGGCGCAGGCGTGGTTCACTTACGATACAAAAGGCAATCTCTTAACAAAGACCAACTGGCTCAACGGCGGGATTAATCCGGTGACGACTTACACCTATGATGCTTATGGGAATGTGCAGACAATCAAAGACCCTCGAAACAACATTTCAACAATAACATATGACACAACCACCCGAACCTATCCGGTAACGATGCAAAACCCTCTGGGGCATACAATTCAGAAGAGCTACGATTACAGATTTGGTAAAGTCCTGACAGAGATTGATCCGAATCTGAATCAGGCAACATACCAGTACGATGTGTTTGGAAGGATTGTGAAAGTCACCAATCCCAATGACACGGCTTCCACATACGGCACGGTGTCCTATTACTATCAGAACTTTGGCACGGTAGGCAGTCAGCGAGTCTTAACCTATGCAACCGAGCAGAGCGGTACTGGAAATATCATCTGGAGTGAGACATATTTTGACGGGCTTGGCAGGACGATAAAGACAAGGACGGAAGGGCCTGATAACAAGGTTGTTGCAGCGAGAACGATATTCAACAACAGGGGTCTTGTAGCGCAGGAATCACTCCCGTATTTTGAAAACCTTGAGAATGCGAGATACAGGACGTATCAGTACGACCCGATTGGAAGGATCATAAGGACGGACAATCTCTACGACGGCACATATGCGACATCGAGTTATCTCAAAGGCAGGCTCACGTACATTGATCCCAACTTCCACAAGAAGGTTGAGGAGAAGGACATATACGGAAGGACAATAAAGATAGAGGAGTACACAGGGGTGACGCCTTCCTTTACTCTCTATGCAACAACGGCATATGAATATGATGTGCTGGGTAATCTGAAAAAGGTCACGGACGCAAACAACAATCAGTCAACCATGACTTATGATTCATTATCAAGAAAGACCTCCATGACTGACCCTGATATGGGTTACTGGACGTATCAGTATGATGCCAATGGAAATCTCATCTCGCAGACGGATGCAAAGAGTCAGACTATAACATTCACATACGATGCTCTGAACAGGATCACGCTGAAAGACTATACAGCAGGCACGGACGTGACCTACGCATACGATGAAACATTCTCTACATATCCCAAAGGAAGACTTACGACAGTAACCGATGCATCCGGCACGACTAAATTCTACTACGATAAAATGGGAAGGACGACAAAGACGATAAAGACGGTGGACAGCGTAAATTACACGACAGAGACAACGTATGATGCATTGGGAAGGACAGATACAATAAAATATCCTGACAATATGATTGTCAAATACGAATACGATACCGGGGGAAATCTCCTGAAGGTAAAAAACAATTCAACCGGCCTTGTCTATGCCGCATACACAAATTACAATGCATTGGGGCAGATCGGAAGGACGGACTTCGGCAACGGGGTAAATACAATCTATCAGTATCTGACTCAAAACAATCGACTATATTCCATAACAACGAGTAAACAGAGCACTGGATTCATAAATCTCTCATATGCCTATGACAATGGAGGCAACATAACGGGAATAACCGACTATCTTGACAGCACAAAGAACCGGACATACGGCTATGACGCGCTTGACAGGCTGACATCGGCGACCAGCACCTCATACGGAGGTACGCTTACATGGCAATACAACACCATCGGTAACATGACGTACAACAGCAGATACGGGAATTATTCTTACAATGATCCCGCCCATAAACACGCAGTGACAAATGCCGGAGCGGATACATATACGTATGATGCAAACGGGAATATGACTGGCGGAGCGGGAAGGGCGTTCATCTATAATTACGACAACAGGGCAATATCTGTCAGATACGGTAATAAGGTGGTAGTCTCATGGTATGATGCTGACGGCAACAGGTTTGAGAAGAATGTATTCCCTGCTGTTGGCGTGCCAACCACAACTACCTACATCAGCAAACTCTATGAATGCACGGATGGGGTATGCACGAAATATATCTTTGCAGGAACGCAGAGGATAGCTAAAATTAATGGGGCGGAGATCAACTATTATCATACGGACCATCTGGGAAGCAGCAGCGTTATCACAGACGCGGCAGGAACTAAAGTACAGGAAGTCCAGTACTATCCATTCGGAGAGACTTTAGTAAACAACGGCAGTGTTGACGTCAGCTATAAATTCACGGGACAGGAAGAAGACGCGGAGACAGGGCTGTATTACTACGGAGCGCGGTACTATGATCCTAAGCTGGCAAGGTTTGTCAGTGCGGATACTATAGTGCCGGAGCCGTTTGATCCGCAGGCGTTGAACAGATATAGTTATGTGCTGAACAATCCAGTGATATTTACAGATCCCAGCGGACACTATTCTGATGACTTTTATTGTTGCAGTGGGGGAAATGGAGGGGGCGACTATTGGGGCAGTGATCCGTGGGGGCAATTTGATTCGGGTGACTCCAGTGACGAATGGTATGATTATTGGGGAAATCTTGGCAGTGGCAATAGCGGTGGAAATAATCAGACAACCCCAACACCGACTCCTGCACCTGCTCCCGCTCCCGCGCCTGCACCTAAACCTATACCGGCGGCTCAATCAAGCTACAGCTATACGAGCTTTAATATTAACAATATTAATCTGACGGGAAGGGGCTGGTATTCTGGAATAGAGAGTTATCTGGAAGATAGAACTGATCAGAACGTAAGAGAAGGGAATATAGCCGCTGCATACATCGATCAGATAGGAATAGAGGCTATAGATTTGCTACTGCCACAATCCTGGTATGATGTGCCGTTGATGTTGATGCCTATGGGAAAGGTAGGCGGGCTGTCTGACGATATTTTAAGGAGTTTGATGAGGTTTGAAAAGAAACTTCCGGCGAAAGCAGGGACAATTTCAATTCATAATTTACCTATGGGAGGAAAAGCGTTTATATCCGAGGTCCCTGGTCGCGTCCTTGGATCCAAAGCAATTTATGAAAAACAATTGGATGTGACAGGGAAAACAATAGGCTATTATAAAACCACTATTGGGCCAGACGGTAAAATCATTCACGTCAAAGACAAAATTTCTGGTAAGACGTTTTTACCATGAGGCAACAAATAGAAAGGAATATATTTAAAGGAAATATGAGCGAACTGGTTAATACTTTAAAGCAATTACTGGAATTAAAAAAACCAATTGACGAGATTAAGACAGAACTTTCTCATTATGGATGGGATAGAGAAGAAGAACTTGTGCAATTTACATCTACTCACGCAATCTCAGTTCTTGAACGATTTAAGAAAGGAGAATTATCCTTAATAGATGTTGAAGAATGGGCAAACGCAGTTGAAAGCCGTGATGATATTGGTTTTGAAGATAGTAAGGAAGATTTATTGAAACAATTAATTTTTGAGTTAGCAAATCCTGATATAACAAATCAAATAACAATTGAGAGCGCAATAGATTGGATAAGAAAATTACTATGATTCCAGAATGTACAAAGGCGTACGGGGTCTATTAGAAATGGAAATGTCGCGAGAGCAAATTAATGCTAACTTAAAAGAATTTCTTAAAGAGAATAAATATGACCAAATGGATCAAAATTAATAAATCAAAAATAGAGGAAGTATTCCTGAATGAAAATATTAAAGAAGCTCGATCCTATAACTGGGAACCATCTGCAAAGATTCCAGAGGGAGATCATTCGCATTGTATTATCTGTATGAACTCCATACCTGACAAATCTGACCCATTAGATACCGTTTTTTTTAAGTCAAGTGGAGGATGGCTTTGTAGATACTGTTATGACAAATTTATACAACACCAAGAAATGTAAGGGAAAGGGTCAGGGGGAATGAGGGGGAATGGGGACACATCCCATATTTTGACAGAATCGGATTTCATTCATTAAAATAATTTCCACTTAGAGCATAAATCTGGGGGGACCAAAGATGCCGAGAATAGCGAGAGTGATAGCTGAAGGGTATCCTCACCATGTCATTCAACGAGGAAATAACAGAGAGAAGGTTTTCTTCGATAAAAAGGATAAAGAGAAATATTTATCTCTGTTGAAAAAATATTCTGACAAATGGAAATCATCGATACTGGCTTATTGTCTGATGACCAATCATATACATTTATTAGTCAGGCCCCAGGAAGAATTATCGTTATGGAAAATGATGCAGGGGATCACCGTATGCTTCACTCAGTACGTGAACAGGAAATACAAACGGACCGGAAGACTATGGGAGAGCCGGTATCATTCCTGCATAGTTGATAACGAGAAATATCTGTGGGCGGTATCGCGATACATCGAGCAAAACCCTTTGCGTGCAAAGATGGTGACGAAAGCTGAAGACTTTCCTTATTCAAGTGCCCGTGCGCATCTCAATGGATTGAAAGACGAAATATTAGGAGAGGAGTTGTTTGACGAAAAACAGAGGAACGATTATGCGCAACTTATTCGGGAAAGTATCTCCGAAGATGAGATGGAAGAGATAAGACGTTTCACAAGGACGGGTAGGCCGTTGGGGAGCGAACAATTTGTCAATCAGATGGAAAAGGAATTTCAGAGACAGTTTTTCTTGAAGTCGCCGGGACGACCGAAGAAGGAGAATGACAATTAAAATATGGGATGTGTCCCCATGTCCCCCGGAACAGGGATATGGTCAAAAGGAGATAAATACGAAGGCGAATGGAGTAACGGATTCCCTGAAGGTTTAGGTACTATGAGATGGAAGAACGGCTATAAAGATTGGGGGACGTGGAAACAAGGGAACCTGAAGTAGAGCCCTGCCGAAGAACGCGAAGAACGGGGTCAGATAGCGGACGCTGTAGGTAAACAAAGTTCTACTACGACAAACTCGGCAGGACGACAAAGACGATTAAGACAGTTGATGCAGTAAACTACACGACAGAGACATCGTATGAGATAGTGTCAAAAAATATTCGCGCTTTCTCAGATGTTCAACTTTAGCCATGTTTTTTTAGAGAAGCGGTCAGCACTGGCAGCCGCTGCTAACCTATTTCTTCTTTGCCGTTTCTTTTATAAGCGCCTGCCCGATGACGTTTCTCTGTATCTGGTTTGTGCCCTCGTAAATCTGCAGGATCTTTGCGTCGCGCATCATTTTCTCAACCGGATATTCTTTCATGTACCCTGACCCGCCCATCACCTGCACGGCGTCAATAGTGACTTTCATCGCAACGTCTGTGGCAAATACCTTTGCCATGGCCGATTCTTTTGACACATCCTTTGCGCCGCTGTCAATGTATTTCGCCACTGAATACACTAACGACCTTGCGGCTTCGATCTGCGTGGCCATGTCCGCAAGCATATGCTGCACGGCCTGGAAACTTATCACGGGCTGTCCGAACTGATGTCTTTCTCTGGCGTAATTTGCAGCGGCCTCAAACGCGCCCTGCGCAACGCCTACTCCCTGAGCGCCTACGCCCGTCCTTGATTTATCAAGCGTCTTCATTGCCACGATAAATCCCATTCCTTCCTTTGAAATAAGGTTCTCTTTGGGAATGCGGCAGTTTTCAAATATCAGTTCTCTTGTCGACGACGCCCTTATCCCGAGTTTGTTCTCTTTCTTTCCGAAAGTGAATCCCGGTGTGCCTTTTTCAACAATAAACGCCGAGGCGCCTCTTGCTCCTTTATTCTTATCGGTCATTGCGATTATTGTGTAAATCTCCGCCTCGCCGCCGTTGGTTATCCATTGTTTCGTGCCGTTTAAAACGTATTCATTGCCTTCAAGTTTTGCAGTTGTCTGCACTCCCGCGGCGTCGCTGCCCGCGTTTGCCTCCGTGAGCGCGAATGCGACAAGCCTCTTTCCTGAAGCGATATCGGGGAGATATTTCTTTTTCTGCTCCTCTGATGAATAAAGAAGAATAGGGTAGGTCCCCAGCGCATTTGCCGCAAAGGAAGTTGAGACCCCGAGACAGGCCCTGCTTAATTCCTCTATGGCTAATGTCAGCTCAAAGCCGCCCTTGCCTAATCCCCCGTACTCCTCAGGGATGTAAATTCCGAAAAAGTCGGACTGCGCGAGGGTGTTCATGATGTCCCAGGGGAATTCCTCTTTTTCATCAAGCTCCGCCCTGCACGGCATTACTTTGTCCTCGGCGATCTCCCGCGCGAGGTCCCGTATCATTGCCTGGTCTTCTGTGAGAAAATAATCCATTTTGCCTCCAAAAAAAATTCCGTCAGTTTGTTATGAAAAAAATTCCGTCATTCCCGCAAGCCCCGAACAAGTCGGGACAGGCTCCGCGCGTCGGGAATCATTATTCGGATAGATTCCGGACAAGCCGGAATGACATTTTAAAGTCAACGACGCTAACAATCACCATTTGATCAACGCCGAGGCCCAGGTCAGTCCCGCTCCGAATGCCTCCAGAAGAATATAATCATTCTTTTTTATCCTGCCGGCCCTCACGACTTCATCAAGGGCTATGGGGATTGAGGCGCTTGATGTATTGCCGTACCTGTCCAGATTGACGGCGACTTTGCTCATCGGCAGCTTCAGCCTTTCCGCTGTTGCCTGGATTATCCTGAGGTTTGCCTGATGAGGTATCAGCATCGCAAGCTCTGAGGGCTTTACCTTATTTTTTTTCAATGTATCAATAACGAGCCTCTCAAGCGTCCTCACCGCGACCTTGAAGGTCTCGTTGCCCTTCATCTTAACAAAATGCATTTTCTCTTTCACGGTTTTGGCGGAAGGAGGATTCAGAGAGCCGCCTCCGGGCAGACAAATATAATCCCACATGTTTCCGTCAGAATAAAGATGTGTCGAGAGTATTCCGTGCTGCCCCCTTGCCGGCTCAAGTACTACAGCGCCGGCCCCGTCTCCAAACAACACGCAGGTAGTCCTGTCGTGCCAGTCAATGAATTTTGACATGACTTCCGCGCCGACAAGCAGTACTTTTTTAGCGGAGCCCCCTCTTACAAAATTGTCCGCGACAGACAGGCCATACAAAAAGCCGCTGCAGGCCGCGTTTACATCAAAGGCCCCGGCATTCTTAGCACCGAGCTTTTTCTGCAGCAAAGATGCGGTTGAAGGCATAGGCATGTCGCCGCTCATTGTTGCAACTATGATCAGGTCGATCTCGGCAGACGTAACATCAGCCGCCTTCATGGCGTTCTTTGATGCCTCAAGGCACAGGTCGGAAGTTGCTTCGGTGTCCTTTGCGATCCTCCGTTCTTTTATCCCGGTCCTTCCGGTAATCCATTCATCGGAGGTGTCCACTTTTCTTTCGAGGTCAAAATTGGTGAGCACCCTCTCAGGGGCGTATGAGCCTGTCCCGGTTATTCTACTCTTTAAAGGCAACTGTTTCCCCCCTTGACAGTTCCTTGCCGAATTCATCTGAGATGACGCTAAGAACGCCTTTGCTGTGGATGTCAGCCGCCACCTTTAATGCATTTTTAATTGCCTTTGATGTGGAGCGTCCGTGGCTGATAATGCACGGTTTATTAATGCCTAACAGAGGAGCGCCGCCGTATTCAGAATAATCAGTCTTCTTCCTGAAATTCTTGAGCGCGCCTTTAAAAAACAGGTAACCGAGCCTGCCTGAAGCCTTTTCGGAAATCTCTCTCTTTAACATTTTTGCCATTGTCTCTGCCAGGCCTTCGCTGATCTTAAGGGCGATATTGCCTACAAAGCCGTCGCATACCACTACGTCCGCCTCGCCTGCGAATATATCTTTTCCTTCTACATTGCCGGTAAAATTAACGCGTGAATTTTTCAATAATTTAAAGGTCTCCCTTGTAAGTTCGTTGCCTTTTGCGTCTTCCTCGCCTATTCCGAGCAGTCCGATCCTGGGGCTGTCAATATTAAAAATATACCGCGAATAAGCCTCTCCCATGATCGCGAACTGATAAAGATGGACCGGTTTGCAATCCACATTGGCCCCTGCGTCTATGAGAATGAATTTCCCTTTAAATGTCGGCATCACCGCGGCTATCGCGGGACGCTCAATGCCCGGTATCTTTCCAAGGACATGAAGGGCCGTGGCCATTACCACACCGGAATTGCCGGCGCTGACCATAGCGTCAGCGTCATTGGATTTCACGAGGTTTATGGCTACCCTTAATGAAGAGTCTTTCTTGCGCCTTAGCGCGGTAAGGGGTGACTCATCCATTTCAACTGTTTGAGAGGCGTGTTTGATGCTTATCGGCAAGCCGCTGTAATTCCGGCGCTTAAGCTCTAAAGATATCTCCCCCTCGTCTCCGACGAGAATGACTGATATATCTTTATTCTCAAGGAGCGCCTCAATAGCGCCTTCCACGGTCGTGGCCGGGGCGTAATCGCCTCCCATTGCGTCTAAGGCTATTCTCATACGGATTCTTTTTCAACTACTTCAAGTATCTTTTTACCGTTATAAGTTCCGCAGCTCATACATACTCTGTGCGGGAGTTTCGGCTCCTGACACTCAGGACAAATTGAGACGCTTGTCAATTGTATCTTCCAGTTTGCGCGTCTTTTGTCTCTTCTGGCTTTACAATGTCGTGATTTTGGATTTGGCATTTTTTACTCCTTTCGTGTTTTTAGCAACTCTTTGAATTTTTCAAGAGGAGCGAGCCTCGGGTCAATCTCCTTTTTCCCGCAGGCGCATGCTCCTTCGTTTAAATTTATTCCGCATACCGGGCATAAGCCCCGGCATTCTTCGCTGCACAGAGGCTTCATGGGAACGGCGAGAAGGACCTGTTCCCTGATCATATCCTCAATGTCTATTTCGTCATTACTGTAAAAGCTTACGTCTAATTCATCGTTGGACAATTCCAGTTCATGCTTCTCTTTGCCCACCTCTTCAGCAGGGACATATTCCTCCTGAAAGGAAAGGGCCAGCGGCAATGAATATTCCTTCAGACAGCGGCTGCACTTAAATTCCGCCGTGACCTTTACCGAGCCTTCGATCAAAACCCTTGTGCCGAACTTTACAGCCTTTACAAAAACATGGACTGTATACGTCTTCTTGCTGTCATTAATGACTACCGGCAGGTCTATTTCCTGCTGCAGGCCTTCTTCGGGAATACCGGAAACGTTAATCTTCATTTCAGTGACCTTCTCTTAAACAGACTTTAAATTATAAGGAGTGTCTAACTTACTTGTCAATTAAGGAAAATTGCCGGAATAAATATTTTGGATTTAAATGTGCCGGTATTGTTATAATTGAACGTTTCTTGCTATAACAGTTTCCTTCATTACGCAATAGCAAAAACTATTTCGCTTAACTTCAAGGAGAATTAAAAATGAGTAAAATGGACGCCGTAGAGCCTACACACCTGTCGCTTAATTCAAAGTTCAAGTTCAGATGCCATAAAGGGATAAAATGTTTCACAAGGTGCTGCAGTGATATAAATATCCTTCTGACGCCTTATGACGTCATCCGCCTGAAGAACAGGCTGGGGCTGTCTTCTGACGAATTCCTTTTACGTTATACGGTTATGGATATCGACAAACAGACCTCTCACCCCTATGCATCGCTTAAGATGAATGACGACCCGGAGAAGAAATGCCCTTTTGTCACGCCTGAGGGCTGCACAGTCTACACCGACCGTCCCGCCAATTGCCGGTACTATCCGATAGGCCAAGGGACACTTAAAAAGGCGGACAAAGACGGCAAGCCTTTTGACGAGGAGTTTTATTTCTTTGTCAAAGAGCCGCATTGTTACGGGTATCACGAAAAGAAGGAATGGACGATAGCATCGTGGAGAGAGGACCAGGGAGTGGACCTTTACGATAAGATGAACAGGGACTGGAAGGCGCTGCAATTGCGGAGAAACCTGCTGGGGCAGGCGGAGCTTGATCCGAAGAAACAGACCCAGTTTTACATGGCAAGCTATAATATGGACGCCTTCAGAAAGTTTATCTTTGAAAGCAGGTTCCTGGACGTTTTTGATATCGACAAGGAAACAGTGGAGAAGATAAAAAATGATGAGGTAGAACTTATGCTTTTCGGCGTCAGATACATTAAATACGTCATGATGCTCGATCAGACATTGCAGGTCAAAGAAGAAGTGCTAAAGTCGAGAGAGAAAAAATAGTAAGCGTAGAAGTGAGAGAGCGAAGGTTTTTTTTGTGATTGTCATTCCGGCAGTCCTTAAGCCGGAATCCAGTTCTTATATAAAAACTCTGGATTCCCGATCAAGCCGGGAATGACGACCGATATTGAGATAAAAATATTTTTATACAGAGGAGGAGTCAAAATGGATTGGGGAATGAGAAACCGTTTGGCGCAGATCATAAAGCCCGACGGACACTGTTTTTTTATGCCGATCGACCATGGATATTTTCTTGGTCCAACATCAAAGCTTGAGAAGCCTGGGGAGACGATCAAGGCGATCACCCGTTTCAGTGACGCGCTGTTTGTTACCAGGGGAGTTTTGCGCTCATGCATTGACCCTGATAACAGCCTGCCGATCATCCTGCGCGTATCGGGCGGCTCCAGCGTTATCGGCAAAGACCTTGCCAATGAGAGCATTACAACTTCAATAGAAGAGGCCATAAGGCTGAATGTTTCGGCAGTCGGCTTGTCCATCTTTGTGGGAAGCGAATACGAGCATCAGACCCTGATGAACCTTGCAAACCTTGTAAATGAGTGCGAGAGATACGGCATTCCGGTCATGGCGGTCACCGCTGTCGGCAAAGAACTTGAAAAACGTGACGCGCGCTATCTGTCGCTTTGCTGCCGCATTGCGGCCGAGCTTGGCGCAAAGGTCGTGAAGACATACTGGTGCGAGAATTTTGATAAAATCACAAACGGCTGTCCTGTCCCGGTGGTTATTGCAGGCGGGCCGAAATGCGAGACCGAACTTCAGGTTTTTGATTTCGTCTACGACGGAATGCAGAAGGGCGCAATCGGCGTCAATCTCGGAAGGAACGTCTGGCAGCATGCTTATCCTGTTGCAATGGCAAGGGCGCTGCATTCCATAATTCACAAAAAAGCCACTCCAAAAGAGGCGCAAGAGATATTTAACGAGGAAAAGAACAAGGGCAAAAAATAATGTAGGGGCGAGGCGCTGCCTCGCACTATTAGAGTCTGTTCATAAACTCGAACGTCATTCCCGCAGTCTGTTGAGCGGGAATCCAGTTTTTTAAATAAGCTCTGGATGCCCGATTAAAGACTTCGGGCATGACAAAAAAAATACCAATTTATGGACAGACCTAATTTAACTAATGATGATAAAAACCATGCGCGTATTAATGTACTACAACAACAGGGACGTACGGGTTGAGGAAATGCCTGTTCCTAAGATCGGCTCCGGAGAACTCCTGGTGAAGGTAATGGCAAGCGGTATTTGCGGAAGCGATGTTATGGAATGGTACCGCATCAAAAAGGCCCCGCGTGTCCTTGGACATGAGATCACCGGCGAGATCGTTGAGGTTGGTGACGACGTTAAGAATTATAAAAAGGGCGACAGGGTCTTTGTCTCTCATCATGTGCCGTGCAATAAATGTTATTACTGCCTCAAAGGTTCTCACACCGCCTGTGAAACATTGCACAGGACGAACTACGATCCGGGCGGCTTCGCCGAATATTTGAGAGTGCCGCAGATAAATGTGGAGAGCGGCGTTTATATTCTTCCCGATGAAATGTCTTATGAAGAAGGCACATTCATCGAACCTCTTGCCTGCGTTGTCCGGGGACAGAGTCTGGCGCGGTTAAGACCCGGTCAGACGGTACTGGTTATCGGCAGCGGCATTTCAGGGCTTATACACATCGCGCTTGCGCGCGCATTAGGCGCAGGACGGATCATTGCCTCGGACATCACAGACTATCGTTTGAAGGCCGCGGAGCGTTTTGGCGCAGACGCGGTGATAAATGCAAAAGACGATGTTCGTGAAAGCCTTCTACAACTAAACGGCAACAGGCTTGCAGACCTTGTAATTGTCTGCGCAGGCGCGCTGTCCGCGTCAACCACTGCCTTGAATTGCATTGACAGCGGAGGCGCCGGGCTGTTTTTCGCAGTGCCCGAACCAGAGATCAAAGTTCCAGTGCCGATGAACGATATGTGGCGCAATGAGATAACTCTGATGACCTCATACGGCGCATCCCCGGTTGACCTCGAAGTTGCGATCAATCTGCTTAAGAACAAGAGAGTGGTCCTCAACGATATGATCACGCACCGGCTGACATTTGATGAAGGACAATCAGGCTTTCAGCTTGTTGCAGGGGCAAAGGACTCGATCAAGGTCATACTTCAACCGCACAGAAAATAGTAAATAAATCCCTTCCATTTTATTTCAAAACATGAGATAATTTTAATAATTCAGGTCCATTCGTAAAGAAGTTAAATAAAGAATAACCACAGAGACACGGAGGCACTGAGATAAGAAAATAAGCACAAATCGCAATTTTCAATATTTGTAATTTGGAATTTTTTCTCTGTGTCTCAGTGTCTCCGTGGTTTTTCTTAACTAACGTGCGAATGAAAGATAATTTCTGAATAAGATTGGACAGACCTTATGCCGGAAAAGATCATAGAGTCATTACAAATAAGACGCCTCGACATTCTTAATGAAAAAGGAGAGGCTGATGAATCCCTCATGCCTGCTTTATCTGATGACATGATAAAGAAGATGTACGAGCTGTTCATACTTTTGAGGACGTTCGACCGTTACGCCCTGAATCTCCACGCTGAAGGCAGGATAGGGACGTACGCCTCTGTTTTGGGACAGGAGGCGTCGCGGGCCGGAAGCGCGCTGGGCCTTGAAAAGGCAGACTGG
>JACQZF010000013.1 GCA_016213945.1 Nitrospirota bacterium
ATGACCACCGCCCTACGCCTTCCTATCTTTGCTCCCGAAGGAGTACGGCGCACGGAGTTTCTTACGCTTTGGCTACAGACCAAGGTATTTTTGCAACTCATTAAGGCAGTACGCCGCACACTATTTGAAACGCAAACATTAGATGCCGTCTACCTGTGCGGTGAGAAAGAGCTTCTTGAGGTGCTGCCGGTGTTTCTGGAAAAGCGGCTTAAAGTTCCGGTGTTGGCCTGGGACACTACCTCTCATATCACTATCGCGGCAGGCGTAGATACCACCAACCTGCCACTCACAGTATCGGCTATCGGCCTTGCCATCAAAGCCTTAGACAAAGTAGAAGGTGGGTTTAATTTCCGCAAAGAGAGCTTTGCCTGCCAAAAGAGCCAGGATATTCTCTTAAAACCGCTGGCCGCCTTTCTAACGCTACTTTTTCTGCTGTTTTTCCTGGGTGGGATTTTTTTTTATCTTACAGTAAACGACAAAGCCAGGGGGTATGAAAACCTTTTGGCAGAGGCAGAGGAGATATATGGCCGGGTAAATCCTGGGGAAACCTTAGCCAAGATACAATATTGGGATAAAATCAATTATATGAAAAGGTTCTTGCAAGATCGCTTAGAGCTTGCTACTAATCCGCACCCCGAAATCCAAGATACATTGCCACGCTGGGCCACCCTTGCCACAAAAATTGCTGAGGTGCGTGCACAGTATTATTTTACCGTAGAGCACTTAACGATCCAACCGCAAGAAGCCACATTTGAAGGTCGGACCGAAACAGAGCTTTGTTTTGATATGCTCAAAAAACAACTAAAACAAGTCTCGTGGATAGATAGCCATGAGGATAGTATCCGCCTTACCCACTCGGAGCTTCTGGAGAATCCGCGTAATCCTAAGTTGCCCAGAGTATATAAATTTTGGATTCGGTTTAAAGAGTAGCTTGACATTGTCACATTAAAATAAGATTTTGAAATAAAAAAACATAGGCTATCCTATAAGAAAGGAGGATGACCTATGTCCACTAATTTGTTTGATTATAACTTGACAGAAAGAGATATACAAGCCCAAGCTGAAGAACTGGTCCAATTTCACAGAAAGTTTGCACATTATTTTCGATGCAAGAACAAAGATGTAGAGAAGGCAGCGTATGAGTATTTACAAGGACAATTGCTCACGCAAGGAAGACGAAATATGAACAAGATGGCTGTGCAGGTAAGCAAGCTCAATGAACAGAGCTTGTCGCACTTTATTGGCAAGTCGCCCTGGAAAGAAGAACCAGTGTTGTCTGCTATCCAACAAGAGGCTGTGGCAGCGATTGGAAGTAGTCAGAGACGTAAAGCGTTGCTACTTGATGAAAGCGGTTTTCCCAAACAAGGCAATAACTCTGTAGGTGTAGCACGTCAATATTGTGGCTGCCTTGGGAAAGTGGATAACTGCCAGGTTGGTGTCTTTCTGGCCTACACCAATGGTGAGCATACGCTGTTGCTCAAGAAAAGGCTTTATCTACCCGCCAAGTGGGTAGATGATCCAGAGCGCTGCAAGCGCGCTGGCATTCCAGAAGCAGAGATTCGCTTCCGAACTAAGGCGCAGCTTGGTCTGGAAATGATCTTGCAGGCTAAGGCTGATCAGATCCCTTTTGAATTTATTGGCATGGATGCACATTATGGAGAACAACCCAGCCTCCTCAACGATTTAGAGAACAACCATCTCGAATATGTGGCCGACGTACCATGCAATACCAGAGTGTTTCTGCAATTTCCTACGGTGGCTTTGCCACAGCGGCGTTGCACATGCGGCAGGCGTCCTACTCGTTTGCGAATTGTAGATGGTAAGCCAAAGGAAGTGCAAAACCTCCTCGGTAGTGTTTTGCTGCATTGGCATACTTTCAAAATCCGCGATATCCAACGCGGAGAGTTATGGGTCAATTTTGCTGCGATTCGTGTTTACCGAACAGATAACAAATTGCCACATTTTCCTAAAGTCTGGCTGCTTATCCGCCAAGAACTGGATGGCTCCGATGTTCACTACACATTTTCTAACGCTAGCGAATTTGAGCCGTGGCAAGCACTTTGTGAAAAACAGTCCACTCGCTATTGGGTGGAACGCGCGCTAGAAGACGCCAAAGGCATTGCCGGTATGGACGAATACCAAATTATTTCCTGGCAAGCCTGGCATCATCATATAACCATGGTTTTGCTGGCTATGCTATTCTTACTCCAGATACAACAGCGACTGCTTCCCAAGGCTTCTTTGCTCTCGCTCCAAGATGTACACCAGATATTGCTCGTGGTCATGCCACGCAAGCATCTCTCTTCTGCTGAAGCTTGCCACTTAATTTTTCTGCAACATCTTAACCGTTTTCGTTCTCGTATTTCTTTTTTGAAAAAACAGAAAGCCTTATTAATTCAGCTTCACGTGTTAATGTGACAATGTCAAGGTAGAAGGGTAAACAATTCGTAACAAAAATCTCTTAATCTTAACGAGAGAGTGTTTTTTGATAGGAAAAAAAACTTGCTGAACTTTTTCCCCTATCCAGCCTACCCAGCCAGGCTTTCAGGCGGGCATAGCTGTTGGGTAAAATTTGGCTTGCGTGGCTTCGTTAGAGGCTCAAGGAGGCTTGATTTTTTTGGCTGAAGGTAGGTTTGGGTCTAAAGTAGGGAAAAAATTGCAGTAGCGGTGATTCTAGGGGTATAAGGCGCAAAAGGGCTGGTTTTGCTTGGTGACAGAAGGAAGGTTTGGAAATTCCGGCAAGGTTCGTCCGGAGTCTGGAAAAAATTCTAAGCGGCTAATTTTTTCATTAAACTGGATAGCCAATTTCCGAGCTGCATCAGGGGAATCCTGCTGGATGAAGTGTACTATTTCTTGCAAATCCGTTTTGGCTCGATCAGACCAGATAATACTGACTTTTTTAGACTTTTGTACTATTTTAGCCATTGTTCTAAGTCCTTCATAACATCCGCATGGGTATGAATTCGGCCAGCCTTAATATCTTCTTCGCCACGAATAATCGCACTTAATAACTCCAGTTTATCAAGCTGTTTTTGATAAGCTTCAGCATCAACTAAAACAGCAACCGAGCGACCGCGTTGAGTAATAAGCACGGGAGTTTTAGTCTTTCTGACCTGCGCTACGATTTTAGCCGCTTGATTTCTAAAAGCGGAGATGGGTTGAATATTTTGCATTATATCAAGTTCCATAAAACCTCCTAGTGGTACAGTTAAATGACTTACTAAGTGTATCATAAAAAGAGCAGAAAAACAAGCGTTATAACTGTGTATGATTAACAAAATATCTCTATTGTGTGTAGTTAATATATAGCATGAAGATGTATAGTTGACATATAGCATGATTATGTGTATAATTTAGGTAGTGTATTATAAGATATAATTATGACAATTTGGTAAAAATACATAATAGTGACAATGGTAACACATACACAATATGAACAATTACACAGCTAACATTTGCAAATACAGTGAGAGGAGGAAGTCCCAATGGAAGAGTTGTTAGCAAATCTGATAACGATAGCAGAGGCGGCCAGGCAGAAAAGTTGTACGCGCCAGACAATTTACCGGGCAATGAAAACTGGTAAGTTAAACAGCAAGAGCGTGGCTGGGCGTAATTTGGTGATGTGTGATGAGGCATTCAACGTGATGCCGGGGCTAAAGAGTAGTGAACCGGCTTTAAAGAGGAGTGTAATGGAGCTAGAAAAGGCGGTAGCGGAGCTACGAAGCGCATTGCAAGAGATAAAAGAGCGGGTAGAGAAGCTAGAAAAGAAGGGGGAAATGGTGACAAAAGTGAGGCGCAGATAGGGATTGGGGGATAAAAACGTGGATTTATAACGATACATAAACGTGCGTTTATGCCTTGTAAAACTAGCGCGAAAGGCTTTCTATGCAACACTTCGTCACCTACTACCGCGTCAGCACTAAAAAACAAGGGGAGTCCGGCCTCGGCCTTGCTGCCCAAAAAAATATCGTAGAACAGTTCGCCAAGCCCAAAGGTAAAATAATCGCTGAGTTTACTGAGATCGAATCCGGCAAAAAACGCCATCGCCTCGAACTAGAAAAAGCAATTTCCTATACTAAAGACCACCATGCCGTTCTCCTCATCGCCAAACTCGACCGATTATCCCGTGATGTCGAGTTTATCTTCTCCTTAAAAAATTCCGGCATCAACTTCGTCTGCGCTGATATGCCAGAAATGAACACCCTCACTATCGGCATATTCGCAGTCATGGCCCAACATGAGCGTGAGATGATTAGCAAACGCACCAAAGAGGCCCTGGCCGCTAAGAAAAGGCTCGGCTTTAGCCTTGGAAGCCCAAAAAATTTGACGAGGCAAGCACAATGTAAAGGCGCACAAATGCAAACACAGAAAGCAAAAGGACTCTCCGTTAATAAGCAAGCTTTTGCCGTGATTCGTGGTCTGCGGGAGCAAGGGTTTAGCTTCCTCAGCATCGCTCAAAAACTCAATGACTGTGGCCTCCATACTGCCAAAGGGAAACAGTTCCATGCCATTACCGTTCAACGCATCTATCGCATGTTTAACAATACTCAATTGGACAGTTGAAAATCTGCCAGGCATGGCTAGGCCATCCGACTGCTCGCCTAGATTGCCTGATAATAGTTGAGCTTACAGACGTATCCTGGCAAGCTTGGCTTTGGTAGATATCCGGTTTTGTCTTTGCTTAACTCTCGCATTTGTCATTCTCCCTGACATAAGCCTCTATTTCCTTCAACTCAAGCTGCTGCGCAGCCATCACCCTGACAAGACCATCTAGCAACACATAACGGCCGCCGCTAATTCTCTTTACCTCTATAGGACTTGGACAACTCTTCAACTCCCTCAATTGCTTTTTGAGTTTCTCCAACTTTCCCACATTTATTTGTACATTTTGGAGTTTCTTTGGAATCACTATCTTATCCAAAAAAATCTTAGTTATTGCCGGTTGAGATATTTCCTTATCTACCGCATCCGTCCCAACACACTTTATACTTAACGCATACCCGGTCTTGCTTTGAAATTCCTGGCTAATTCTTTCTACCCTCTCTTTTTCCCAGTTGTATACCTCCACTACCACCAACTGCACATCACTAAAGACCTTTGGCTCACTTACTCGCCCCCACCCTGTAGGAATTAACCCCTTCGCTATCTCTTTCATCGTAAATTGATCCGGCTGTGGTCTTATTTCAATACGCCATCCTACCTTCCTTTCAAGCTCATCTATTATTTCCTTATAACGTTCTCCAACCTGCAAACTAATAAATCCAAGCTCAATATAAGGCTCTTCTGCTTCCCGTTTTAAGCTAATTTTCACCGGATATTCCACAATCCCAGCAAATCTCTTTTTTATTTTGCTACACACCAAATTGATATTTAGCGGTTGCGTTTGTACCAACTGCCGCGACTCAGCCTCAACCTCAAAAATGTTGCAATCAAACCCAGTCTTTTCACGAAATTCTATAATTTTGGCAGCAATCTCCTCTACCGGCGGATTTATCCTTTTTACCCACACTACAATTTTTTCTTCTTCCTCATAAATCGAAGACGGCTTGCTTAACTCCCATTCCATTGGCAATATTTTTTGAAACTCTTCGATCAATGCCTGTTGATGGACCCGAGACCATACACTTACATTCCATTTGGTCTCACAAGAAAGTTGTGCTATCTGGGTTTTATAACAAACTTGTGCTATCTTTGGAAAATAAAAAAATAATACAAGCTCATCCGTCTCCGCTTTAAAACTCCTTTTATACAAACCTGATTCCTCAGGAAACAGTTCCTCTATCTTTTTCACCGTTGCCTGCTCACTCCACCTGCCACTCCAGCCACTTTCCTCTGCACTCAACTCCAGCCCTTTGAAATTGTTTGCCCTAACCCGAAAAATAAAACCCTTCTTTTTCTCCGGCATAAACGGCGAGGTCTCTCTTTGCAAAAATTCCTTTACCCTCATTATCTTCTCTAACGTTAGATGCTCAGGAGGATACCCCCACTCCTTCATTATCTCTTGCACTGTATAGGTCCGACTGCGACCATCCCTATCCAAAAATCTTTGGGCCAGTCCTAATAAATCTTCTCTTTGTAATTCTTTCCCATCGCTAGCTCCCGTTCCTTCGCTTCCTAGCAAAGCTACTTGTTTCTTCCCCGGTCTCTTTACTACCACTTCCTCACCTAACCCTGGTTTATATATCTCCCCTAACTCACAACTTAACATCGCCTTTTCTAACTCATCCCGTGCTTTGCCATCCCCATGCACTAACGCCACTCTCTTACAGCCAATACTCCTTACTAAACTTATAAGCTGAGAGGTATCTGCATGGGCACTTAAACTGTAGGTTCCTATCCCACAATTTAAGTCCACCACTTTATCTCCTAAAGTAAGTTCACCTTTCCCAATCTCCGCAAGCGTCTGTAACTTCCTTCCAGGTGATTCCTCATCTTGATACCCAGTTATTGCAATAAAACTCTTTACGTCCTGCGCCAACTCCTGCGCATAGCCCTGGCTTGGCCCTCCTACTAACATCCCTGAACTCGATACAATAATTGCTGGTCGCAGCTTGACATATTTCTCTCGCTCTTTGGGATCACCCACCGCCGTTACTACCCCACCATCATAAAAAAATGGATCACCAAATTTCGCTATTCGCTTTTTTAGCCACCCCGTAACATACTCTGGATATGTTCTATACACCTTACAAATATTCCTTACCAGCCCATCCACAATAATGGGTACTTTGGAAAGCCGCCCTTCTTCCATCGCACTAGCCAAAATAAGTATTACTTCCTGCGCTCTACCTAACGCAAATGCCGGCACTAACATCGCTCCCCCCTCACCTACCACTTCTCCAGCCTGCCGTACCAACCGATCTTCTTCTACTTGGCGATCTGCATGCAGTTTCCCCCCATAAGTTGACTCTAACACCATAACATCTACCCGAAAATCTACGCCCGCTTCCATCCCCTCTATTGTTCTTTGCCTAGTAAATGAAATATCCCCCGATACCATTACTGTCCCATCCCCTTTTCCCTCCAAAATCACACTTGCTGCTCCCAAAATATGACCGCATGGGTACATGATTAAACTTACATCACCATTACATAACTCCACCCGCTTCCAAAACGGCACAGGATGCGCCGCCATCATCACCTTCTCTACCTCTGGCAATGAATATAATGGCACTTCTCCATCTTTGAGGCGTTCTAACTCCATGACTTTAAGCGCATCCTGTAACATCACCCGCAGAATATTTAAGGTCGGCATCGTCATATAGAGCGGTACATTTACCACCTGATATAGCACTGGCAAACTCCCACAATGGTCTAAATGCCCGTGGGTCACTATCACTCCCTCTATCCCGCCTACTTGTGCTATCTGACTTAAATTTGGCAGAATATTTCCACCGCGCTCTTTTAACCTTATCCCACAATCAACTATCAGTCTATGCCCTCCGATCTCTATCAACACACACGACCCACCCACTTCATCCGCACCACCTAGAAACATCATCCTCATACCAACATCACTCCTCAGAATATTTTTGGGACAGCAAAAACGAATAATAATATTCTATATAGCATTTGCTGTCCCATTTCCTAACTGCGTATCCAAAAATGGTTCACCCAATCCCAAATGCCCCCTTTTGGCAATAATTTTTCGCATTCAGTCAGGTCGCTGTCCTCGCGCCAGATTGTACCATTATTATCGGTAATGGGAACACTTTTTCAGTGATTACCCAGGAACACTTTGAGGGATCTTTATTATTATACCAAAAAGTGTTCCCTCATCTCTCATGTTAAACAAAGTAAATCGTTTACCTCTAACTCTGGAATTAGAGGTTGATGCCACATCTCCTCACGTTTCTTAGCACGTTTAGCTACAAGCTCCTGGATAAAGGCTAACTCTTCCGGTGAGAGCATATACTCTCCAAGTTGTGCCTTACCCGTCCGTTTTTGCTTTAACCCCAGCTTCTTTAGGACTGACCCAATAAATCGTATTGGGTTCTCCTGAAGTTTTTCTTGGGGGGGAAGTAACCAAATTCCTTGCAGTACCAGCCTCATTGTTTCTATTTTGTCAACAAAGCCATCCATCGCAAGGCTCCTTTTGGAGTAACGCTTTCCGGTAGATGTTCGATCTTCTACATTAAACCCGGCCACGGCCAAAATGTACCTAAAAAGGACTTGCAACACCCCAAACATTTTTTGATCCGGCACAAATCTGTTGCCGTGATTTTTTTGTTCTTGATGTAGTTTTTGCAAATCCTCTGTGGAGGCAAGTGCTATCTCAAAATTCTTGACACACTCCCTGAGTTTACCACGCTGGTCGAGTTTTAGCGTTTCCTTTACTTCCTCGTTTGTTGCATGTTCCTGGCAATAAAAATCTTTTACTTTGTATTTCTCTAGCGCACATGTTTCACTATAGGTCCGTCTAGCCTTCTTGTCTATGTGCGTTGCTTCTTCTTCGGCGATATCCTTGGCGGTCTCACGGTCTTCTATATAAGACTTTTCTTCGAGTTCTTTGGCTTCCTTCGCCAACTCTTTGGCCGCCACTGACTCTTCGTTCCAAACGCTTTGCTCTTTGGTATCCGCCATCCATTTAATGTCAAAACCATCATCATGTAACAGCGTAATCATGTTTTCAAAGAAATCGTTCTTGCCGCGATTTTCTTGCATCTTGACTTCAAGATACAACTGGCGATAATCTTCTTCTCTGATTTCCTGTTTACCATCCTTACTAAGCCGTAATAGATCATGATTGGCCGGATCACTATAGAGCCATTTCGAGGCGATGACTTTTCTATCCGTGGGTAGAAAATTTTTACGCCTGGAGATATAGACATGTACATCTTTGACATCCCTGGGCCGGCCTAAGCCTTGCACAGCATCGGTAGGTATAATAGTACTCCCACCAAAAAATCCTACTACTTCGTCAAAATGGTGGTTATCTATCGAAACCCCGGAGATAACGGCCGGCGAACAAACAATAGCATAGTATTTTTTAGATTCTTCATTGGGATTGTCGAAAAACCGGCGCACCGCTTCATCGTTGTTATTATCTGCACAGATTATAAGTATCTCAACGCCTAAAGATTTTAGTTTTTTAAATATTTGCCGTGCTCTGCGTTTGGAATCACAGATAATGTAGAGCTTTTTCCCCTGGCTGACCACGTCGCAAACATGTTTTAGGAGTAGCTTATCATTTTCCCATAGCCATAGTTTTCTGCCCGTAGCGGCCTTATAGGTGTTGATAATCTCAAAATAAGGCTCAGGCCGCCAGGTGCGAATGACGTGTTTAGAAATGTTAGAAATATGGGCATCGGCAAAAATGACATGCTTGGCACTTTTGATAAGGCGGGCAATAGTATCAAATATCAACACTTTATCGTCAATTTTGGTGGTCAGTCGGCGTAGGTTTTGCTCAGATTCATCAAAAATAACAAAATCAAAGATTTTGAGGCCGTCCACCGGGGAAATAAGTCTGGCCAGGCTGTTGAGACAAATAGAGAGACGCCGTACTTTTAAAATATTATCTTCTTTATCCTTATAGTTTGAGTATAACTCCAGATCTAAGCGGTTGGCCCCATCTTGCGCTAAAGCAATGAGGGGCGGAACATAAACTACTGAGGCTTCAGGATGTTCTTTGAGAATCTGGTTGAGCAGGGCGGTTTTGCCAGTTCCTATGGGCGATTTGAGCAGAGTCACCGCATGAGACCAGATCGCTTCTAACAGATTTACTTTCTGGTTATTTTGGTCTGCCATGACCGCGTTAAGATACCTGCTACTAAAAATAAAGCCGTTCTTAGTTGTCGGTACTCTCTCTTTCCCAGCTAAGGCAAAAGAAATATCGGCGTGTGTTTTGTACTCTAATATTTGCTTCCTCACCGCCGCTAAACCTTCTATCTGGTGAAGGTCATTAAAGTCCTTGGGCTTGCTTGGTAGTGAAGATAAGACCTCGGCCGGCAGGGGCGGGTCTTGATACAGATCAAATTTGGGAGAGGCTACCGAGCAGTTGAATCTCATCGCCACTTTATTGGCCTTGAGTAGCCCGGTATTTCCTATGGGCTTCCCAGTTCGCGGGTTAATTTTTTCGGCGTTCCAGTGGTCATCGTCTGCGGCAATGATGATAGGGCATTTGGCATTGCCGCCATATTTCTGGCGTAGCGCCTTCACTACGGTAGTGATATTGCCGGCATCAAGGGCACACAGTACGACTGCTTCTGGAATAGCCAGTTGGATGGATAGCCCGGTTGCTATCCCTTCGCATACGATGAAAAATATATCATCGAGGCTTAGTTCGCCTAGTTGGACAAAGCTTCCCTTTTTCGTAGAGCCAAAACCAAATTTCTTGGTGCCATCGTTCCAGATTTTTTGCACTCCATGCACATTGCCATTGAGGTCTGTGACGAGTGCGGTTATGAAATTGCTGGCATACCGGATGGCTATAAACTCTGGCAGGCTTAAAAAACCTTTACGTCGCAAATACGCACTTTCGCCTTTTGTACTCAAGGTTTTCCATAGCTCTACATCACTGGCGAGATTTTTTGCCTTGTCCTTTTCTTCTTGCTGCTCCTTCTCCTTATTGGCCTTCTCCTCTACGGCAATTCGCTCTAACCTTGCTTTTCTTCTTTCCTCTAGTCCTTTTGCCTCCGGCCTATCATGATACAGTTGCCACTCTGCCCATAGTTTACTGAGAGCCTCGTAGCTGTTAAATTTGCATGTTCTCCCACCATGTCGAAAATCGTTGTAGGTCAGTTGAATGCTTGGGGCACCAGATGGTAACACCACCTCTCTCCCGATATACCCATCTTTTCTCTTCCGATCAAAATTTTGCCATCTATCATTTAGCACCATGTTGGTAATAATTTTGCCTGATTCTTTTTCCAAAAATTCTTGCGCAGCACCTTGTAGTCCTCGTTGGGTTGCTGGAGACTCACAAAATTCCTTGTAGCTGGATGATTGGGTATGGACGGGGGATGAAGCAAAATGATTCATTTTTTCTTCATTTTGAAGTTTTTCATTGTAGGGTTGGTTGGTTTGTGATAGGATTGTTTCCATATAATTTGGAATTTTAAAATGGTCCCGACGGTGTGGCACACCAACATTTGGGGTGTTACATCGTTGGGACCATTTTTTTTGTCGAAGATTATCGAAAATAGAGACCGTAAAAATATGTAGTTTATTTTTGAATTATTTCTCCACTCTTTTTAGGCCAATCATATCCTGCCATATCCAGATGAAAAGTAACATCTTCTCGTTCATTATCATTTTCAATATCTTCTATAAAAATAGTAAGCCACGAGCGTTTTAGGTCTTCTATCGGAAGAGAGACAATAGTATGATAAGTACCATCTCGATTGCGCATAAAATATGCTAGCCATTGATGGGTAGTTATCCCATCTTTTGAGCGTAGCTGCCATTTATAGAATGTAGGAAGTATTTGAGTTTTTATTTGTGTAATATTCAAACCATCGTCTATAATTTTTTGTTTTTTTTGGATTATTACTCTTACATAATAACCAAATTCTTCTCCACCATAATGTGTACTTACTAAAAAATAGAGTTGGTAAGGAGATATAGGGTGATTTAAATTTTCCTTTTTAACTTCATATATTCCAAATCTCAAAGGCTCTTGAGCATTATTAATAGTAGAAAAAGGAAAAAGGAATATAATTAGTAAAATTGTATACAGTTGATTTTTTTTCATATCCAGCTTTTTACATAGGTTTACTATTTTTCTGAACATTCCAACTCTATTTTTCTTATCTCATTCCATGTACTTGTAATTTTAAATGATTTGGCACGCCCTGCTTTTTCTAACTTAAATGCAAGATCGTCTTCAACAAGCACTCTTTCATTTGAGATAGGAGAACTTAGTATATAGGCGCTTCCACCAGGATGCCAATCATAAGTATCTTGCAAAGTCCATTGAATATCTAATTGAACTATACATTTGGAGTTTATACAAGGCCCAGAGGTATAAAAACCTTTGGCTATGAGAGTAGCAGCATTTATAGCAAGAAAAAAATTTCCAGCTAAATTAATATCGGTTTTTTTAGCAAACGATATAGGAGAGCTTTGACAACATTTCACTTCCTCAAGTATTGAATCTATAATATAATCCATATCGCCATTTAGTGTTGTACCTTGAAACATTGAATGAGGAAGAATAATATCTCCACTTTTATTTAACCATCGGCTCATAAATTGAGCAGCGAGAGGATTAAAGATGTATCCACCGCCAGCTAGCATTCGATAGAAATTTTCTATTAACTGGAGTTGTTTAGTAGGATCAGACTCTTTCTTAATTTCATCTAATTTTGAATTTAAATATTTTACCGCTGTATCTATTGCTCGATCTTTTAATTGTTTCCAATAGTCTTCTAAGTTCTGTTGAGTCCCATAAACATCAGTAATATTTTGGGGGGTTCCACCAAATGCCTCATATAGCCCAAAACTATCGACATATTCAAATGGATCACGGCTAATAAATCGGCCAGCTTTTGGTTCGTAATACCTATTTCTAAAGTAGAAAAGTCCTGTCTCCTCATCAATTTGCCTGCCCTGGAAGCCATAGACTAGGCTATCTTCACCCTCTAAGTTCTCCAGTTCGCCATTCTCCCCAATCTTGTATGCTTCTCCATAGGCACTATAGGCAATCTTGGCGGTAATATTACCATCCTTATCGCTCAAGACTACGGTATCCCCTCTGGCATTTTCGTGATACCAAACCGTTTTCTCCACCGCTGTCCCCTGGGCGTTATAAATATCCTGCGTCAAGTGTTCATCAATTCCCAACCCATCAACAAACTGCCTAAATACTCGCTCGGTTCCCATATCCTGCCCCACCACACCCTTGCGTTCGTGTTCTTCAACAGTCCGCCAGCCGCTATAAAAATATCCGCGCTGAGTAATCTCGGTGACAGTACCACTCCCGCCAAACGAACTTCTGGCAATATTAGAAACCCGCGCCTCCTCAGCACAACCTTATGCCCATCGTAAACACCGGCTAAGTGTACCCACTGGTTGGTAGGAATAGCGGCATTGCTTTGTACCTGCACCCGGTTCATATGCGGATGTGGGATGCCACCACGCAAGAACAGAGTAAATACGGCCTTGCGATGCCTGCCAATCTCAAGCTCATAACTGCCTGGCCGCTTAATTAGCGAGCCATTCTGAAAATGTCTCTCCCAGCAAAGCGGGCAGAACCAGCATCTTCTATGCCATTGCCAACAGTGGCGGTGCCGGTGGTGCTCGTGGCATACTGGCGTACGAAGATAAACCCATGTCTCTATTGTAACCTGGTTTTTAACATTGTCAAGACTTTTTGCGTGAGGTACGATAACCGGCAAGCCTCTAAACTCGATGGCTTTAGTATTCCACAACCCATCTACCCCACGCCTGATCCATCTCGGTGCTTTGCCGTTATTGTTATTGCTTGAGCTATCCAAAATTGGCCCCTTGGTCTCATTGGCCTTTGTTGAGCAACGGTACAAAAAACAACGTTATGGAGTACGATTTTTGGGTAATTTCGGGCTATTGGCGATTATACCTAAATTGCCAATTAGGAAAATCAATGGTTTCCGGCTTGGTCAAATGAAACCATCTTATTAAATTTGACCAAGTTATACACCCATCAACACGGCCTAGAAGCCGATTAGCGTTTGAATTTGTCCAGCAGCGACCAATCAAAACCACAACATTTCCCACATAGATAGCCCTCACTATTCAGCGAGTAGCCACCTTGGCTCAAAATAATGACTGTTCCACATTTGGCGCATTTCGTAGGCGCATATTGTGGCGGATTTTCCAATTTGGCAAAATTGTATTCGTTGGTGCCGTAATGGGCATACATTTCCGGTTCCAGCTCTTTTTTGCATTTTTTACAGGTTTGCCAGTTGCCGGCATGTCCCGAGTGGTAATGATACCCACATAAAGTATAGCGGTCATGGTTTCTGGAGCAGCTGTTTCTAGCAAAAGAAAATATGACATAATGGTGTTCGTCATCGCAAATCCAATTGTCACAACACGGGGTTTTGGTGAGATGGGCTGTTTTTCCACACAGCCCACATCGTGGTTGGTCATTCTGCGCTTGACGGCTTTGCTTGGCAGTTTTTTTGGGTCGATCTAACTGATTTTTGTTTTTCTTCTTCATGGTTGTTTTTCAACTTTCTGAGCTTGATGTAGCTATGTAAATTTTGCTTGGAAGTCCCGATAATTTTGGCAATAGATTGAACACTTACGGTTTTGGCCAATAGTTCCTTGATGGTGTTGAGATGTGCATCAAGCTTGGATCCAGAAAAAGTGCCTTTGGGCCTACCGAGTATACTACCGCCGGCTTTCTTTGTCGCAAGTGCCTGCTTGGTTCTTTGGCTAATCCTATCTCTTTCCAATTCATTGATAGCCGATAGCATCGGGATAATAAGTTTAGCTGTAATGCTATCCGCCCCATCAATAAGAAGATTTTCTTTAATCAGTCGAAGTTCAATATTTTGGTATAGAAGTTTCTGCACGGTTTGCAGCACTTCAATGGTGTCTCTCCCTAGCCTAGATAACTCACTCACGATAACCATATCGCCTTGTTTGACTAATTTTAGCAGCCGACTAAGCTCTAGCCGATCTTTCTTCTCTTTTCTAGTAGAAACGATCTCTTGAAAGATATTTCTGGCACTAATGTTAATGCCCTTGCTTTTACAGTAACTGATGACTTCATGCAGCTGACTGTCAAGATTTTGCTTGTCGGTAGAGACGCGGAGATAAGCATAGTTCATAGAAAAAAGTTTCGGTAAAAAGAAAAGGGGATTTTGGTATTAAAATTGACTTCTACGTCTAAAATAATATCATATATTAGATTGACGTCAAGTCAAAATAAAACGTCCGTTTTTATTTGACCAGAATCGCCTCAAAACAACTTTTAGGATCACCAATGCCAGTAGACTTTCTTACCGAAAGAGAACGTGCCCAATTGAAAAGTTTCCCGCCGGAGATTTCCCCAGAAGATATCAATGCGTTTTTTACCCTCTCTGCGGCAGACCTGGGCAAAGTAAAGATGCACAAAGGCGACTATAATCAACTCGGTTTTGCTTTACAGCTTTGTACGCTACGTTATCTCGGCTTTAGCCCCGATAAGCTGTTGGAGGTGGCAACACCAGTATTAGCCTACCTTGCTTATCAGCTTGGGGTATTGCCAGAAACACTGCAAGATTATGGCGAACGTGCTCAAACCCGTACGGAACACCTGCAAGAGATCCAAACCTATCTTGAGTTTCGGGAAGTAACCCAAGATGAGCTGAGCAAGGCTACTGACTGGCTTTTAGAAAGAGCCCTGGAGCATGAACGACCAACACTGCTTTTCCAAATGCTCTGTGAAAAATTTTATCGTGAAAAAACTGTACGTCCCGGGGTGACGATTCTGGAAAGATTGGTAGCCAATGCCCGTAAACGTGCGCAGCTGGTGGTTTACCGTCGATTAGAACCCATCATTACCGCAGAATTCCGCAATTTTATAGACGATAGTTTGCTGATGGATGACACCACCGGTCGTACCACGTTGGCCTGGCTACGAAAAAAATCAGAAGTCAACAAACCACGGGCCATACTCCAGTCTATTGAGCGGCTGAACTTTTTGAAAAGCTTGAAAGTAGAAACCTGGGATCTTAGCCAGCTCTCGCCCAATAAAATTAAGTTGCTCTACCAGATCGGCAAGAAATCCACAGTGCATGAACTCGCGCGGTTGTCCGAAGTCAGTCGCTATCCGATCTTAATCGCCTTTTTGAAACAATCTGCTGAAGAAATTACCGATGAAATCGTAGAGATTTTTGATCGGTGTTTGGCCGACACCGATGCTCGTGCGAGAAGAGATCTCGACGACTTTCGTAAAAGTGTAGCGAAAACCACTAATGAAAAACTAAAACTGTTGGAAGAGTTGGCCAACCTTATACTGGACACTGAAAATATAAGGGACGCACAATTGCGGGCAGCCATTTATGAACGTATCCCACCACAAAAACTGGAAACTACGGTACAGGAATGTAAAAAAATCATGCGGCCAGGGGATGACAACCATATAGATTTTTTTGGGAATCGTTACCAGTATCTACGGCAGTTCATTCCCGCATTGCTTAATGCCCTGGAGCTACGGTCTACACACCAACATGATCCGGTGCTTGATGCTATCGCCCTGTTACGACATTTGGATGATAAACAGCAACGCCATATCCCCGACGGCACACCCATTGATTTTGTTCCGGCAAAATGGAAGCCCTATGTCGTTGATAATACCGAGCAGATCAACCGGCGTTACTATGAATTGTGTGTGCTTTGTAAACTGCGTGAAGCATTGCGGTCTGGTAATATCTGGGTAAAGGGCAGCCATCGCTATGCCAACCCCGAAAGCTATTTGATCCCACGAGACCATTGGCGCAATATCCGCCAAGAAACCTGCCGTTTGTTGCAAATACCCGCCAATAGTGAAGAACAGCTTAAATACAAGCAGACGGAATTAGAAGAGTTGTTGGAGCGGGTCGAGAATAATTTGGCTCACAACAAAAATGCAAGAATTGAGGACGGCAAGCTGGTGGTTTCTCACTTTCAAGCCGAAGAACTGCCGGCTAGTGCTAAAAAATTGAGCCAACTGATTACCGAACGGCTGCCTTCGGTAGAGCTTTCCAGTCTGCTGATTGAAGTAGACGCTTGGACACACTTCTCGCGTTATTTTGAACATGCCGGGGGCAGTGAACCACGTAACCCAGAACTGTTGGTTTTACTATATGCCGCGATCTTGACCCAAGCTTGCAATTTCGGATTGTTTAAGATGGCAGAAATTGCCTCGCTCTCATATCCTCGGCTTACTTGGTGTACGAAATGGTATCTGCGTGAAGAAACATTAAAGCCGGCGTTCTCTCACCTTGCCAATTTCCAATACCATCAAACACTTAGCAAAGCTTGGGGCAGTGGGACGTTCTCGTCTTCTGATGGGCAACGCTTCCTCGCCGCCAGAAACGTGCGCAAAGCAACGGCACTTCCCCGATATTTTGCTTACAGTTGCGGTTTAACCTGTTACGGCTGGACTTCGGATTTGTCTTCGCAGTATAACAACAAGATCATTCCCACCACGACCCGCGATGCGACCTATGTGTTGGATGGCATTTTAGACAACGAAACGGAACTGCCGATCTTGGAACATACTACCGATACAGCAGGTTATACTTATTTGGTCTTTGCCCTGTTTGATTTGATCGGGCTGCGTTTTTCTCCGCGCCTCCGGGATATTGGCGACCAATGCCTCTATAAATTTGATCCTACCCAAAAATATTACAACTTGGATGCGGTTGTCACAGGCAAAATCGACACCAAGCTGATTCAAGAAAATTGGGATGAGTTGCTACGGGTTGCCGCCTCGTTAAAACTTGGATGGGTACCGGCCTCTTTACTCATTAGCAAGCTCACGGCGTATCCTCGACAAAATATTTTAGTGAGTGCCCTCCAAGAATACGGGCGCATTCAGAAAACGATATTTATCTTGCAATATTTGGATAGTGAAGAATACCAACGCCGCATTGGGATTCAACTCAATAAGGGGGAGGCACTCAATGAACTCCACAAATTCTTATTTTTTGCCAACCGCGCTAAAATCGTCAAAAAACAAGAAGAGGAATTGCTCAATCAGGCCAGTTGTCTAACTTTGGTCACCAATGCAGTCATTGCTTGGAATACTGTTTACATGGCAGCGGTTATTGAGCAACTCAAACGTGAAGGCGTTGAGATCAAGGAAGAAGATTTAGTACATCTGTCCCCCTGTCGTTTTGAGCATATCAACCCTTATGGCAAGTACACATTCAATCTTGACGAAACGTTTAGCCAAGGTAAATTGCGTCCCCTAAAAAAAACGTAGCCTATTTACCGTTGTTTTTTGTTCCGGTACTCTATGTCAAAAATAACTGGCTATTTTCATTTGACATCGGCTTTCTCATCCTTGATATGGCTAGATTCTGAAAATCAAATATTTCTCTAAATGTTCAATTTTTGCCTACTTTTTCTCAAAGAACGCCACCAAAACGTTGTTTTTTGTACCGCTGCTCAACAAAGGCCTCATTGAAATGGTAGAGGGCCAAGGTATTGCCATCGGTTTTATATTCGCCCTGGCTAACCTCAACTTCTTCGTAGGTTTTCTTGCTGATGCGGCGGTTAAAGGCATCATAGAAGTACTGAGCGACAAGTTTGTTATCGGCTTTGGCT
Source organism: Nitrospirota bacterium (assembly GCA_016213945.1). GTDB lineage: Bacteria > Nitrospirota > Thermodesulfovibrionia > UBA6902 > UBA6902 > SURF-23. The sequence continues at coordinate 18,226 of JACQZF010000013.1, forward strand.
TTCACTTCGATAAGACGATTATTGAAATCATAGGCAAGGAGGAAAGTGCCGTTGTCAGTCAAATTGCCATTTGGGTCATAGATTTTTTTTGCGCCGGAAACCCCCGACTTTAGTCGGGGGAGGAGGCGCAACCTCAAAATACAGTTTTGTTGTGGTTCGGCAAAGCTGAACCACAGCAAAACTATAGAAAAGGAAAAAAGAAGGCTTGGGATTGTGCGGATTCCCAAAACTTCAAGTAGCTCGTTACCGAGCATGACTCCGCCGCACCGGGTAAAGCTCTCCTCGCCAAAGTTAGTGGGCGGTTTTTGCCAACCGCACTGGCCTAAACCCCTTACACCTGTTTAACGGCTGGCCGCAGGGTCACGGGACTGGAGAAGCATCCCGGAGTGCCTATTACACCACCCGAAGGTGGATTCGCCCCTAACGTAGCCTGTCGATCCGAAGACCACGGCTCAGGCTGGTCAACGTGGTGGCTCAGGCCACCCGATTTCGGTCTGCAAAGCTTGTAAGGGCGACCTTACAAGCCCCCGACTTCAGTCGGGGGTAGTTGACAAACTTGGGCAATACCATCAAAACTACTGTATTCGTTCATTTCGTTTATGGCCTGAGTTTTGGCCTGGCCGTTTACCTTGGTAACGGCCCAGTTGCCTACGCCATCCAGTTGCCAGGTCTGCGTGGCTGTGGCTGTCCCTGCTATGCTGGCTTTACTGGCATCTAGCACACCTCTCGCAAAA
>JACQZF010000026.1 GCA_016213945.1 Nitrospirota bacterium
ATTTGACCTTACCAATAATTTTTTTTTTTTTTTTAACTTTTTTTCTGAAAATCAAGTTCCCGCTTTGATTGGATATCAATAGATGAAAAACTCATCAGTTGCTTATATCGAATATTCAGACTGATGAAAAAAAACTTGACAAATATGAATACATGTGGTATATTGTAGTTAATATTAATTATAATTACATTGTCCTGCAAAAAAATTGAATAAAAAAATGTGGAGGCTATAGGGTAGTTTTGTCCTATAGCCTTTTTATTTTTTATCTGCTCTTCTTAATCTTAAAGCAATAAAATAAATAGATGTGTGCATCTGTTGTTGCATCTATATAGTTTCATGTCTAAGTTATCAAACCATCAAAATACTCTTCATCGCACTACCACAATTAAAAAAAGGAGAAAATGCTCATGGTTAATACAATCATGACGGTCAAGGAAGTGGCTATATATCTTAGGCTTCATGAAAGTAGTATATACCGGATGTGCCAGGCAGGGGATATTCCGGCTTCTAAGGTAGGAAGGGGCTGGAGGTTTAAGAAGGATCGAATTGATGCCTGGCTGGCACAAACATATAATGAAAGTGAGAACAAGCCTCTTTTGGATGGAGATATATCTTCGTGTTCCTGAAAGAGGCTTTTTTGTGTAAGTAGGACAGACATTCTTGTCTGTCTATCGTCAGATGGAGATGTATCTTCCTGAAAGAGGCAAAAACGGTCAGGTAGTCAGGTAGGGTGCATTTTATGCACTGAATATAATATAGTACATGTCCTGTATTATACAGCTTATTATGCAAGGAGGGGTAGAATGATGAAAAAGGTGTTGCGTTGGTTATTGGCATCGGTTTTGTTCTTTGTGGTTGCTCAGGCAATTGCTATGGGGGTTTATGGTGCACTGTTTCCCAATTATTATCAGGGATATGAAGCCTTTAGACCCATGAGCAGTCTACATTTCAGGTTTGGATTGCCTCTGGTGAGTTTAATGCAGTCCATGGTTATTTCTCTGCTATATGCTGTATTTTACAAGGGTATCCCTGGTGCTGGGATTTTGAAGGGGATTGTGTTTGGCTTTCTTCTCTGGCTGATGACCGGGTGCGGGATAGTTCTTTCCTATTGCACTACAATTGAGCCGTTTCCTGTTCCCTGTCTGGTGCAGACTCTTGCTGGGATGATTGTTGGTGGCATGGTTATATCTGCGGTGTATGGGAAGGTGGGGGATGAAGTAAATAGTGAATAATGAATAATGAATAGTGAATAATGAATGATGAATAGTGAAGGTAGCTACTCACGGTTCAGGGCAAGCTATCAACCGTGAACCGTGAACCTGACAACCTGAAAGATTAAAGATATTTTGAGAAAATGACGAAAATTAATATAGTCTGCAGTTGTGAGTTTGGAGAGAAAAGAGAGGGAAGATTAACCACAAAGAGCACAAAGGGCACAAAGAGAAACCACAAAGGGAAAAACTTTGTGTCTGCTTTGTGTATTTTGTGAGCTTTGTGGTAAAAATTGCAACTATTTCTCTAAAAAATCACAGGAAAAAGATGAAAATGAACCGTTCTGTATAATTTGCAGTTATTTTGCTGCAAGGGAAAATATTAATGGGCGTAATTCAGAAGTGAGATACAATGGGCAATAATCAATATGCAGAAAACTGAAGTCATACCGCAGGATATAATAGAAAGCAAGATATTTATTATCAGAGGCAAAAAGGTGATGATGGATAGGGATTTAGCTGTTCTTTATGGGGTTGAGACCAAAATGCTAAACTGTGCAGTCAGAAGAAATATTGAATGATTTCCCGATGATTTTATGTTTCAACTGACAAAAGAGGAATTTGATAACTTGAGGTTCCATTTTGGCATCTCAAGTTGGGGAGGTCAGCGATATTTTCCTTATGCCTTTACAGAAAACGGTGTTGCCATGTTGTCAAGTGTTCTCAATTCTGAAAGGGCAATAAAGGCAAATATCAAAATCATGAGAACATTTACAAGACTGCGAGAGGGGGAACTCGAGTAGTTATGCAGAAAAGGATAACAATAATTATGACAAATAGAATACAAAAAAAGGATCTTGCAATTGTGCAAATGTTTAAGTCTCTGGTGTCTATGAAGATAAATGCACGGGAGATAAGAATATTTGGTTCAAGGGCAAGGGGTGAGGCAACAAGTGAATCAGATCTGGATGTGTTGGTTGTGGTAGATTTGCTTACACATGAAATAGAAAAGTATGTAAGTGAATGTGCATGGAATGCAGGTTTTCCTGATGATGTAATAGTTGTGCCTGTTGTAATAACAAAGGATATGCTTGTCAATACTGCGATAAAAGATTCTGTATTTATCCGGAATGTTTTTCGAGAAGGGGTATTGGTGTGAAAAAAGAACTTGTAGATTTAATCCAATATAGACTTAAGCAAGCTCATGATTCATTAGAGGAAGCAAGGATTTTGCTAAAAGAGGGAATGAGTAAGCGAGCTGTGATAAATCGTTTATACTATGCTATGTTTTATGCTGTTCTGGCTCTTCTTCAAGAAAAACAGATGGGTACATCCAAACATATTGGTGCAATTTCTCTTTTTGATAAGGAGTTTATTAAAACTGGTGTCTTTGATAAGGATCTGTCAAAGACATTGCATCGTGCTTTTGAACTTCGGCAAAAAGGCGATTATATGGAATTAATGGATATTGGACAAGAAGATGTGCAGGAGATATTTCCAAAGGCAGTAGTTTTTGTGGAAAAGGTGGAAAGGTGTTTGTTGGTAGGGGAGCAAGGTTGACTCCAATTCCATCCGTACGATAAATATTGATGGTATTAATCGTATCTGTACCCTTTGGGTTGCAGATAATTAAAATAAATGGAGAGTGAAAATATGGGAATAATAGGGAAAATATTAATGGGTGTAATCCAGATTCGGGAGGCAGCACCTCTGGCAGTGGCTGGGTTGCGGGGGATGAAAACAGGGATACGGTCGGGACTAATAAGTATCCTGATCTTGACTGTTCTGGTGTTGGGGTTTGTCGGGCAGGCAAATGCTGCCTGGTATGATTCTTCATGGTCCAAACGTCAACTAATTACTATCACCGGCTCAACTGTTGGTATTGTGACCAATTACGCCGTTAAGATTGATGTTGCCTATGACTCAGATATGCAGACGGATTTTGACGATATTCGTTTTACTTCATCAAATGGCACTACCACCCTTGATCATTGGCGGGGAACCTATACCAATTCTGGTACAGGTACCTTCTGGGTAAAAATTCCTTCCATACCTGTCTCACCCGGCACAGTAACTATTTATATGTATTATGGTAATGCCTCGGTTTCCTCGGCTTCCAACGGCACCAACACCTTTGTTTTCTTTGATGATTTTGAATCCGGCAACCTGAGTAAATGGTCTTCTGTTAACGCACCTGGCTCTGGAGATTCTGTTACAGCCTCAACTGACGATAAATATGCAGGTTTATATTCGCTCAAAATCGTTGAAGGTGGGAATGGGGGCAATTATGCGGGAGTGTATAAAAATCAAGCATTTCCTATAGAACATCTTATGTTAGATTTCCGGTTTCGAGCCACTAACGCTGGGGCATCGAATCCGCAGTGGCAGTTCCACGAGAATTCACCGGCATGGAGTGCCGGTTGGTCTAATGGTGGTCAGATTATATGGGGGCATAAGGATGATGAGGATAAGATGCAATATTATAATGGGAATTGGGGTGACTATTCCTCAGGAGTAGGAACTACCTGGCACCACTATCAAGGGACTTTTCAATTTGCGACAGAAGGAAACTTTCCAGGAAAACTTTATCAGGATGAGGTTTTACAAGTAACCCAGGCTACCAGAATAAATGACGCTATTATTAGTTCGGGCATTAACTATCTTCGTTTTAATACTGACGCATCTCAGGCAGGAACAGCTTATATAGATGACATCATTGTCCGCAAATATGTCTCCCCTGAGCCTGCGGGTGCCTCTGGCTCAGAAGAGTCAGCCCCTCATTCTCCTACCACTTATTATGTCCGTTCTAATGGTAATAACACCAACTCCGGCACAGGTTCTTTAGCTTCTCAAGCCTGGCAGACTATCGATAAGGCTGCCTCAACCCTCCAGGCAGGGGATACGGTCTTCGTTGCTCCCGGCACTTATACTGAGCAGGTTACCTTAGACTATAGCGGTTCATCCACTGCCCGTATCTGCTTTATCGCTGATACCGATGCCTCTGAGTTTTCCGGTGTTTCAGCAGGAAATGTAACGGTTGACGGTTCTACCTATGGTTTCTATGGCTCGAATAAGGACTATATAACCATTCAGGGATTTACGGTAATAATCACCAGTGACTATGGCATCATGCTGGAAAATGGTTGTGATTACGCCATTATCTCGGAGAATATTGTCCATGATACGGACGGGGCTATTGCTCTTAATGGCAATAACGGCATTATTCGGCGCAATCAGGTATATAATGCTAATACTGATGATGCTGTCTTTGTCTATGGTAATTCATCAGGTACTATCATCGAGAATAATTTCATCCGGGCAAATTCCGGTGATTCATCAGGTCTTGAGCTCTGGGATTGTGATGGTAATGGTGGAGGTACACCAACAAATACGATAATAAGAAACAATACCTTGTTTAATTCCTCAACCACCAAGGGTGGATATTACATCAATGGGGCTATTAACACCACATTTTTTAATAATATTGGCCGTGGTAGTGGAAGTAGCCGTTATCTTCTGCGAGTGGAGTCAAGGAGCACCGGTAGCTTTTATTCCGATTATAATGATTTCTATTATACCGGTGGAGGTAATATTTTTCAGTGGGCAAGCACAGACTATTCCAACTTTTCTAATTATCAGACAAATAGCGGACAGGATAGCCACTCCATCTCCTCTAATCCATCCCTTGTCAGCTCCACTGATCTTCACATCCAATCCAATTCACCCTGTATTAATATAGGTACAGCCTCTTTTAACAGCACCAGTGCACCTGCTACAGATATAGATGGGGACTCAAGACCCGGGGGGGCTGGTTATGATATGGGTGCGGATGAGATATTTGCTAACTTCTTTGTTCTTGCTCCTATAGGCAGTCAAACAGCAGGGGCAGGCTTTGCAATAACCATTGCAGCTAAAGATGGCACCACCGGTGCTACCCTGACTACTTATACGGGTACGGCTAATCTATCTGTTACAACAGGGACTATGTCTCCTACGCAAGCCGTCTTTACTAATGGTATCTGGACAGGGACAATAACCCTGACTAGAGCCTCCCAAAATATGAATGTAATGGTTGCTGACAGCACAGATTCAACCATGAATGGTGTCAGTAATTCCTTTGTGGTTGCTCCATCTGTCGGTAATAAGGCGATAAAGGTAGTTTCGAATGTTAAGGGTTCTTTTGTTGAGAGCAATTTTATCCGTACGGTACCGGGAAGGTCGCATAAATTTACTCCCAGGGTTTGTGATATTTACGGTAATTTGCTTGATATTCAAGTTCCTGCTACGGCTACATGGACACTTATCCCTGAGAGTATTGGTACCCTATCCTTTAATGGCTCTGAGGTAACCTTTATTGCTAACCCCTTAATTGCTACCTATACAGTAGGTTATATTGTCTGCCATTTTAATCCGACGGGCACAGATACAATAATAATTGATCCTAATGCACCTGTAGTTGATGGCGAGGGGATGGCTCCTGATAGCATGATACCTGAGCCTGTTAATATAGATGATTTGCTTAAGGTTGTCATCTCCGGCACAAGGACTGAAACAGGAACCATTACATGGCAAATGCTCGACCTGAAATTTAGCCGAGCGGTTGGAAGTACTACCTTAATTACAACCGAATTTCGCACTCTTTTTGAGAATATCTTCTTTTATCTTGATAGTGGAGGCGGTACATTCTCTTCTACCCTGGATACAAGGATAGCTACATTTACATGCGGCTCAATTGAGTTAAATAATGGGGTGGCTACCTTTACCCTGCCCAGCACATCTGATTTTCAGTTCAAGTCACCCGGAACAAAAACATATTTTATTGTTGCTGAGATTGGTGTAAATGCTTGGCAGCAGTCTATTAATCCGCGAAGTTTTGTTGTTACCATGGATGTCAACGGTATTGCTGCAACTCCAGGAACAACATTGAGAAATGAGGTTGTCTGGGGGGCAGCGAGTTCAACTACTGTAAATTATTCGCCTCCGGCAGCAGAGGTGAATTCCAATGGGACATATACTGTGTGTACCGCAAAGCCGCCTGATATAACCGTGTCCAATACAGCTCCTTCTTCTCTTAAAGATAACCAGCAGGATGACCTTTTCAGGATTTACATGAATAATCAGGGAGGGACTGGTGGTACGGAGCGTGAGTTTGCCTACTTGAAGATCAGGTTTACGGATTCTTTAGGATCACCACTTGGAATGACTGCAGTACAGGGGCTTTTTGATAGTATAAAGGTTTACAAGGATACCGGTAATAATCAGTTTAATGTTGGATCAGATACCTGTGTAGGAACCTTGACCTCTGCCGGCTTTGTTGTTGATACTAACGGTATTTTGACGATGAATCTTGAGGATAACTTATTGGATTTGAAAATGCTATCTGATGGTGCATATACCTATTTTGCGGTTGTGACCATGAAAGGCACAGCCAGCGGGCAAACACCTGCTACCTTTAAGGCAAATATAAATGCCGGTGCCAGTCCAAGCTTCGTGGGTGTTGAGGATAGGGATTATGATGCTTACATGGGTGTTACAAGCGGCGATTCAGCAACAGCTACTGTCTCGCCTATACCGCCTGATGCTGCAATAAATGTTTTTGATACTGCTCCAACATCTATCTCTGACGAGGACGAGGATGATCTCTTAAAGATAACGGTAACAAATAATGCTGTTACCGGTGCCGGTGCGATTGAACTGACTAATTATCTGAAGATAAAGTTTACCAAAGACAGCGGCGGAACAAATACCTTAAGCACTGCAAATGCTCAAGCCTTATTTTCATACATCTCTGTTTATCGGGATAATAATAATAATGGGATATTTGATCCCGGGACAGACCTGCTTGTCGGAACATATACGCCAAGTTTAGATTCCTATGGGGTGCAACAGATTTCCTTTGTGGATGATGCCTCTACCTCAACCATTAATCCTGCTACCTCGAGCAACTTTTTTGTTGCTGTAAAACTTACTCCCAGTGCTTCTATTTATATTATAAATACATTTGTTGCCGGTATTGATGCAGATAATGATGCTGCTGTGAGGGATAACGATAGTAATGCTGTTGTTGGACACAACATTACCAGCTTAGTTTCCAGCTCTGTAGTTACGGCTGTGGTGAAGAAACCTGTCGTGGATGTAACAGATACTGCACCAATAACCATAGGTGAGGGCAGCAAGGATGACCTTTTGAAGATTGTGCTGAGAAACACATCTACTTCTGGGACCGGGACAATAGAATTTGCCGGTTTGGATGTTATCTGGACCACTAATGGCACAGGGACACCCTTGAATACCTCAGATGCACAAGGATTATTTAATAAGATATATGTTTATCATGATGATAATGGTGACGGGGCTTATGGCTCTTCTGATGATATTATTTGCATAGGTTCGGTATCCTCAGGCAGTATCACCTTAGCTTCAAATGGCTCACTCACCCTTACCTTTACAGATGGTGATAGCAACGCTCAGGTCTCGCCTAATGGGAGTCAAACCTATTTTCTGGTAGTTGAGATCAAGGGAACTGCCTCTGCGGCAGCTACAAGAACCTTTGCTGCAACAATATACGAGGAATTATATCCGGTAGTTGAAACAGCTGATAATGATGTCCGGATTCCTTTATCTGCAGGCGACAATAGCACCTCGACTGTAACGACAGCTGTGCCGGCTAATCCTACTGTCAGTGTAACCAATACAGCACCTGGGACAGGCAAGATGACTGATGGACAGGTAGAGGACTTATTGAAACTGGTTATTACCCATAACGGTCAGACTGGCTCTAATCAGATTGAAATGGCTTCTTTAACAGTAACCTTGACTGATGGTTCATCTGTGTTGGGTTCATCTAATGCTCGGGCTTTATTTGGCACGATAAGTGTTTATAAGGATAATGGGGATGGGGTGTTTGTTCTGGGTTCTGAGACCCTGGTGGGCAGTAAAACAGGGACAGATATTACCGGCACACCAACCATAACCTTTGCTGATGGCAGCAGTATTGTGGCTGTCTCAGCCGGTGGGACAGCTACCTATTTTGTTGCGGTGCAGCTGAAAGCTGATGCCTCGGGAGCTACACCACGCACCTTTGCAGCAAGAATTGATGGGGATAGCGATGTTTATCTGGAGGATGTAAATAACGATAAACCGACAAATATTAATGCTGCCTCGCAAGTAACCTCTGGTACGGTTATTGCTGAAGGGGTGCCGAATAATCCCAATGTTTTGATTGAAAATTCAAAGGGGACAACGACTGCTACATGGAATGATGGACAAACCGATGATCTTCTGCGGATCAGGCTGGGTCATAATGCTGCTGGTGAGGCAACGGATGCGGCTATTGAAATGGCGAGTGTAGTGGTTAAATGGAACAGTGGTGCAGGGGCAGTACTGTATACCCCTGATGCCAAAGCTCTTTTTGAATATATCAGGGTGTATCTTGATACTAATGGAAATGATGTCTATGATGAAAGTGATACCATGGTGGGGAGTATCTCTCAGGCAAATATCATTCTGTCTGACAACGGCACACATTCTATTTCCTTTACAGATGGAGACACAAATGCTCAAGTGCTTAAGTCTGCAGGTACAAGGACATATCTATTGGTGGTCAAGTTGACCTCTAATGCTCATAGCCAGAACCCTGATAATTTTAAGGCGACAATTGATGGTAGCCAGGTCAGGGTAGAGGATGCTAATACGGATAATGTGTTACCCTTGAATGCTACCTCTATAGCTATCTCAGCGATTGTTACGGCTGCTACTGCTGATCCAACAGTAATTGTTACCAATACTGCTCCCGGTACCACAACAGCAGATACGATTTATGGGCATATAAAAAATGGGCAGACAGATGATCTGTTGCGGATAAAGGTGAGCCATAATAATGTGCCTACTGATACAGGTTTTATTTTTGCTACAGCTACGGTTAATTTTAATGGGACAACGACAGCCTTATCAGATGCTCAAGCAAGGGATCTTTTTGGGACAGTAAGTATCTATTATGATGCTGATGGGGATACTAATTTTAGTATTGCCGGCGATACCCTGATAGTCACAGTTACTGGAACAGGTATCGGCTCCTTGACGATTATCAATCTGCCGGATAATGCAAACACACGGATAGCCACAGGCACGAGCAAATATTATTTCCTGACAGTGAGCCTCAAGGGCACGGCTTCTACTGCGGCTAACACCTTGTTTAATGCAGTGATTGATGGTGACCAGTGTACGATAAGGCGATTGACTGGTGGAGCGACTAATACTATTCAGCCTGCTGACCCGGCTACATCGACACCGACTACTATGGCGGTAATGAACAATCCTACGGTTGATGCAGATGATTATGCTGCAACATCTACAACCATGAGTGATGGGGAAAAGGAGGACTTGTTTAAGATAAAGATAACCCATGGTGAAACTTCAGGTACAGCTATCAGGGTAGGGACAATGACGGTGAGACTGAAGGATGGTGCAGGGAATTTGCTTACCGATATACAGGCGGGGAACCTTTTCAGTACTGTTCAGCTTTTCGTTGATACAGGTAATGATGGATCATGGGGCTCAAGCACAGATACAAACATGGTTGGCAGTGCCAGTAGTATTGGCAGCATAACCAATATTTCGGTTGCCTCTTCAGGCACGATTGCGGCTAATGGCTCGCAAACCTATTTCCTGACCGTGCAGCTGAAAACTGACGCATCTTCAGCTACACCGGACAGTTTTTATGCAGAGCTTGTTGAGGATACCGGCGTTAGGGTATTGGATGCTGATAATCTGGCCGGATTGGATGTGACCAGAACCACAGGGACAGTAACCTCAAGCGTGATTACCATCCAGGGGAGTATCCCTGAGGCTACGGTAATTGCAACCAATACTGTCCCATCTGATCCATACCAGATTGAGGACTGTGAGATAGATGATTTACTGAAACTTACTATAACTCACAATGGCACAGGTGATGATGCCTCAATGTGGCTTAATCAGATTCGTTTAAGGTTCACAGACTGGACAAATCCTTTGACTACAAGCATGGCTACTGCTACCTTTGGCAGTATTTCGGTGTATCTTGATGAGGGAAATGGCAGCTTTACTGTAGGTGAGGATACATTTATCGCTACAAGCACGATTTCTTTAGACAGTGGTTCCATGACCATTAGTTTGACCAAAGCGACCAGTACCATGATTGCTGCCGGTATAACCAAAAATTATTTTATTGTTGTTCGTATGAAAAATGATGCCAGCACAGCCACAACCCGAACCTTTGATGTGGCAATAGATGCAGATGCGGATGTGGTGCTTAAAGATGTCAATCTTGAGGCATTAGCTACGGTTACGATTACCTCACAGAATATGACTAATTCTTTTGATTTGCGGGCTGTTCCGCGAGATCCAGAGATAATTATTATTGATACCTCTCCATATACTCATCCGAGTTCACCATATCCTACGATAAGCGATGGAGAGACTGAGGATGTCTTGAGGATTGACATTGTTAATCGGGGACTGATAACAACTGCTGATTCCATTAAATTTTCTACACTGACGCTTAAGTGGGGGGATACTGTTGATGGTACTCTTACCGAAACAGAGGCAGATAAAATCTTTTCAGATATCGCTATCTATCATGACACTAATGGGGATCATAACTATAGCTCAGGCGATACTCGTGTATGCTCGATTGCCACCTCTTCATTTAGCAGCAATGGAATGGTTACGATTAATCTTGGAGTTACTAATACTACCATCCCATCAATGTCTACCTCTACATATCTGGTTGTTATTACAGCCAAATCTAATGCTCATCTTCAATCACCAAATACTTTTACGGTCTCATGCAGTGAATCATATTCAGCCGGGCAGGTGATGGTTACAAGCATTAAGGATAATGTCAGGCTGCAAACATTAGGCAGTGATACGATAACAACCGCAGGTAATGTCTTTACTTATGGAGGCGGAGGTACGACTCTTAAAGCTGATATTACTGATGGTACTCAGACAACTATTCTCTCAGTAACGCCGGACGGGATAGAAGACAGGATTGAGGATGGGCAGCAAAGGGCAATACTTTCGTTTAAGATGATTCATATGGGAGTCTCAAGTGATTCAGCACTGAAATTAGCCGCTGCTCGGGTTAAATTTACGGCTACAGCTGATGAGACAAACATTCTTACCGGTACTGAATCTACCTTTATGTTTAATTCCTGGCGGCTTTATCGGGATAATGGGGATGGTGTGTTTGGTGCTGGTGACAACCCTGCCGGGATGCAAGGCAACTGTAGTCTTGACAGCAAAGGGCTGGGTACCATTACCGGCTATGATAACAATGAGTATTCACAGGTTACTTATGTTCAAGGGTCAGGGACATTCTTTATTGTTGTTGAATTAACCGACCATGCCTCAGGTGGTCAGGGAAAC
>JACQZF010000034.1 GCA_016213945.1 Nitrospirota bacterium
AGGCAAATATAACCGATCCCGACAGCCGGATAATGAAGACCCGCTCAGGATATGTGCAGGGATACAACGGACAGGCAATGGTAACAGAAGGCCAAATAATCATTGCAGCAGAACTTACGATGGAAGCAAACGATGTAAGGCAATTACTTCCCATGATAGAAAAAGCAGAGGAAAACATAGCAGCATTGGAGATCAATGACGAAACAATAGGCGTAGTGTTGGCAGATGCCGGATATTGCAGCGATACGAACATGGAAAATACAGAGCCTGACGGCCCCGAGTGCATAATAGCGACTAAGAAAGACTGGAAACAGAGGCAGGCGCTAAGAGAGTCTGAGCCCCCTCGTGGATGCATACCCCAAAAGCTAACTTTACGGGAGCGGATGCAACGAAAGCTATCGACAAAACGGGGACGAGCACTCTATAAAAAACGAGGGCAGATTGTTGAACCGGTCTTCGGACAGATAAAGACCTGTCGGGGGATACAAAAGTTCATAAGGCGCGGGTTTAAAGCCTGTGCACAGGAGTGGAAACTGATCTGTGCTACACATAATCTTTTGAAGTTATGGCGCAGTGGCAAAATAATGTTTAATGAAAGCTAAAAAAGCCCAAATGAGACTCTATTGCCATGCTCAATGAGCAAACGAGAGCGATGAGGAGAGCTCTATAAGTTTTGTCAGGGGAAAATATCCCTCAAAATTTGGAAAGTTGCTCATTTGAAAAATGTTCGTGCAACAGGCTCTAAAGTAATATTAATTAAGTTCCGATAATTATGCAGAAGAATTACAGTGCTTGAGTTTTTCAGTACCGGAACATTGGTAAATATTTAAAGCAATAATCGAGGTTAGATAAATGCATAAGTCAAGATTTACAAAACTCATGGAAAATCTCAGTCATCATGACGCATCAAAAAGACGGGCGGCAGCCGAGGCCCTGTCGGAAGGAGATGAAAGGGCCATCTATCCTTTGATTAAAGCATTGAGGGATGAAAACTTCGGCGTGCAGGACGCGGCGATGCGTTCTCTAATGGCGATAAAAAGTGAGGCCACCGCGTATATGGTGCTTCCACTTCTCAGGGAGGATTCGTTCCTGAGAAATACCGCGATAATTATTTTAAAAGAAATGGGCACAATCGCCATTCCGCTGCTTGTTGTGCTTCTGAAAGATAAAGACGATGACGTGAGGAAATTCGCCATTGACCTAATCAATGATATTCAGTTCTGTGATTACCCGGACAAATTGATTGAAATTCTTAAACGCGATCCGAATGCCAATGTCAGGGCCGCAGCAGCACAAACTTTGGGGGTATTGCAATGTATTGGTGCAGTCCCTCAGTTAGTAAATGCCTTAAAAGATGAAGAGTGGGTATGTTTTTCGGCCCTTGAAGCGCTCACCCATTTAAAGGACACAAGCTCCGTGGAGCATATCGTAACCCTTCTGGACAGCCCCGCCGAGGCAATCAGATTCGCCGCTATTGAGACGCTCGGCAATATCGGTTCCGTTAATGCCGAAAAGCCCCTGTTAGAGCATATTTCCAGAACAGAGGGGTTTGAGAAAAGGGCGACCATCATAAGCCTTATTAAGATAGGGGCCATACCTTCTGCGCAGGACATATCCAATGAGCTCATTGAGATGCTAAAAGACGGAGACTGGGAAGAAAAGGTTGTTGCAATCAAAGGTCTGATTATGCTGAAGGAAATGAAAGCAATTTACCACATGATTGATATTGCAGGCTCTCTGGATCTGTCCGACCCTGATAATGATGAAAAACTGTATTTGATAAAAACCGCTGTTCAAAGCTTCGGCTGTGAAGATACGCTGATAGATATCCTCACCGATCCATCAGTCAAATACAAAGGTAAAGTTGCCGCGATAGAAATAGCCGGAGAATTAAAATGCAATAAAGCTGTTCCAGTCCTTATCGATCTGCTGAAAAGCAGTTACAGGGACGTAAGGAGGTCGAGCATTGAATCGCTCGGGCAGATAGACAGCGATGAAGCAAAAGAATATCTGATAGAGGCCATAGATGATCATGACAGCCACGTGAGAAAATCAGCAGTCATCGCCCTCGGGAAGATCGGGGACATGTCTTCCTTTGAGCCGCTGCTTAAGCTGCTTCACAGCGAAAAATACAATGACGTTATCGATGAAGCAGTTCAGGCTGTTATTACCATCAATTCAACGCTTTTCCTGTCACGCATTAATGATTTCAGCACAACCATACGCCAGATCGCCGAGAGATACTCCTCATCATATAATGCGGAGGCCAAATGCTGAGTATTCCTCTGCCGGATTCAACTTTCAGGGACTTAAGGGATTACATATATGAAAAAAGCGGTATATATATAGCCGACACCAAAAAGTATCTTATCGAGAACAGGCTTTCAAGGATACTGCAGGAAAAAAACCTGAAAAGCTTCGAGGATTATTACAAACTCATAAAATGCAGCATTAACGGAAACGAGCTTACCAGGCTGTTTGACGCAGTCACCACAAACGAAACTTATTTTTTCAGGGAGCCTGAGCAGCTTAATGTTTTTGCGAATGAAATAGCTTCAAAGATATTCAGCCAGAACAAAGGCGCGAAAATCAGGATCTGGTCTGCCGCTTCCTCTACGGGAGAGGAACCCTATACCCTTTCAATGATGCTCCTTGAAAAAGGCTTCAGCACCAGGCAGTTTGAAATATACGCCTCGGACTTAAGCGAGGGAGTCTTAAACTCCGCAAAGAGAGCTGTTTACAATTCTTATTCAGTGAGAAACATACCGGAAAACTATCTTAAAAAATATTTTCTAATCAACGGACAATCGCATGAGCTTAATCCTTTGATTAAGAACACGGTCAAGTTCATGAAGGTAAATCTTATTGACGACAAGAACACGAAATTACTGCGTAATGTAGATGTCATTTTCTGCCGCAACGTCCTTATTTATTTTGACGTAAAAGCAAAACAGAAAGTAGTGTCTAATCTCTATGACAGCCTGAATCACGGGGGTTATCTTTTCATCGGGTCTTCCGAAAGCCTCCACAATATTACGAGGGCCTTCAGGCCTAACGTTTCAAATAAAGCAATTATATATCAGAAGGTATAAACATGAAAAACAGAAAATGCAAAAAAAGGAATTCAAATTTTATGACAGAAAATCAAAATTCTGTTGGGGTGACGCCATGAATATGAAAATTATGATCGTAGACGACTGCCAGACTACGAGGAAGCTGTTGGGACATTACCTGAAGTCGAGGGGATACGCAGTTGTATTCGCGGAAAACGGCCTTGACGCCCTTGAAAAACTCGGCACAGATAACGTGAACCTGATAATGACCGACCTTAATATGCCATACATGGACGGCATGGAGCTCATAAAGACCCTAAGGGCAGATCCGAGATTTTCAGAAATACCTATCTTAATGGTTACAACTGAAAATGATGAATCAGAACGGGAGAAGGCTTTTAATTATGGCGCCAACGGTTATGTTGTAAAACCCGTCACAGGAGAGGCTATCGCCCAGAACATAAAAGCTATTTTAAAAGAAATATTTGCTCAAGGAGGAATAGCATGACCGATTTAAAGATGAAAATCCTTGTTGTCGATGATTTTTCCACAATGAGAAGGATCGTTAAAAATCTGCTCCGGCAACTTGGATATGAAAACATCGAGGAAGCAGAAGACGGGGCCCAGGCTTATTCAAAACTTAAAAATGGCGGATATGGTTTTGTTGTCAGCGACTGGAACATGCCAAATATGGATGGCCTTGAAATGCTGAAGAAAGTGCGCAGCGATCCGGAATTAAAAGATTTACCGATACTAATGGTCACAGCTGAGGCTGAGAAAGAGAAAGTCATAACCGCCATACAGGCTGGCGTCAACAATTACATAGTGAAACCGTTTACAGGAGAAATCCTGAAAGAAAAGATGGACAAGATACTGGAAAGGCTGCAAGCTACAAAATGATACAGATGAATGAAAAGGGGAGGCTAAAGCCTCCCCTACCCGGGGTATGGGCGGCCTCAGTCGCCCATTTTCAGGGCAAATGGAGATATAACAATGAACGATGAAATGGAAGAAATAATACTTGAGTTTATTACAGAGGCCGAAGAATCCCTCGACAAGATAGAGCCTTCATTCGTCGAGCTTGAGCAAAAAGGCGAGGACAAGGAGCTCCTGAATAACATATTCAGGTCAATGCACACGATCAAAGGTGCTGCGGGATTCCTGGGATTCCAGTCCATAGTTGACGTTGCGCATTCTTCGGAAAATATCATGAAGAAACTCCGGGAAGGTGAGATTTCTTTATCAAAACCTCAAATGGACGTGATTCTCAAGTCAGTTGACATGCTCCGGCTTCTCCTGGGCCACTTAAAAGAAAAGGACGGCGTTGAAGAGAATGTTGCCCCGCTGGTACAGGAATTAGGTGACGCACTGAAGGCTTCCATATCGGGTTCTGGCAAAGTAAAAGACCCCGTCAATCCTAATGCTGCTGCGGCCCCGGAAGTAAAAAATCCAAAACCTGCGCCTGTCGTAGAAACAGCAAAACATAATCCGGAGGTTATATCACAGGCGGCTCCAGAACCGGTGAAAATAACAGAGCCGCTAAAGGCCCCGGAAGATGCAGCACATAAGACTGCTGAGGCGGCAAAGCCTTCGGCTGAAATACATGATGCAGAACAGAAACAGCATGAAGCCGCTCCGGAATCCAGGGACCCTGCATCCCAGAAGCCAAAAGAAACAGCACAGAATTTAAGGGTTGACGTCAACAGGATTGACAAGGTCATGGACCTTGCGGGTGAAGTGGTGCTGGTAAGAAACAGGCTTTTAAACATTTCGAACTATTTTGATTTCAAATACGCCGAGGACCCCATGGCGGAAATTCTCATGGAGACCGTCTCGTTTCTGGACAGGGTGACTTCCGATATGCAGCTTGCCGTCATGAAGATAAGGATGCAGCCCATCCAGAAGGTATTCAGCAAATTCCCGCGCCTCGTAAGAGACATTTCAGCAAATGTTCAAAAAGATGTTGAGCTGCAAATATTCGGTGAAGGCACCGAGGTCGACAAGACTGTAATTGAACATATCGGTGACCCGATGACCCATATATTGAGAAATTCAATCGATCACGGAATCGAGTCCGCCGAAGAGAGGGTCGCAAAAGGCAAACCCTCAAAAGGCAAGATCGTTATAAAGACATACCAGAAAGGCACTCAGATCGTCATTGAGATCACAGATGACGGAAAGGGAATGGATGTTAACAGGCTGAAGAAAAAAGCCATTGAAAAGGGCCTCATAACTGAAGATGAAGCGCAGAAGATGACGGAAGAAGCCGCAGTGGACCTGATTTTCTTACCGGGCTTTTCAACAAAGGAAGTTGCAACCGAGCTTAGCGGCAGGGGCGTTGGCATGGATGTTGTGAAAACCAATATATCTCTTTTAAACGGTTACGTTGAAGTTACAACCCAGAAAGACATCGGGACTTCATTCAAAATAAGCATCCCGTTAACGCTGGCAATAATTCAGGCCCTTATGGTTGAAGTCGGCGGAGCTAAATACGCCATCCCCCTCTCGCCGATAGAAGAGACCTTGAAGGTTGCAAAGAAAGATATTAAAGACATTACCGGTCAGAATGTAATTGTAATTCGTGACAAGGTCTGCCCGCTGTTTGAGCTGAACAGCCTGATCGGGATAGGTTCAAACGGCAGCGGCGATTTGGATTATAAGTATTTAATTGTTATCGCAATCGGAGACAAAAAGTTTTGCATAGCGGTTGATAAACTCGTTGGACAGGAAGAAGTCGTCATAAAAACGGTCGACGGGGTGGACACGACGTCTTCATTTATCCTCGGCGCCACTATAACCGGCGATGGGAAGGTCGTCTTTATACTTGACGTTGCAAGCATGTCCAGAAACCTGCTCGGTATAACAAAAGGTTGATGATGGAGGGTTACTTTTAAAAAATTGGAAATCGTGCAGTGCATACACTACAGCGGAGGTTCTCATGAATTTTTACTTCTCTGATATTCCCAAGGTCGTAGATACACTCGTAAATAATACTCGTGTTCGCAGAAAAGCAATATTAAGGATTCTTCCCTATGCTGCGCTGCTAACAGTCATAATTATTTATTTCATGCTTCATAACGTGTCTATAATTAAACATTCGGAAAATGTCCTGCGGCTGACAAAACCGGACTCTGCGACAAATATCATAAAAAAAACCGGAGATAACACTGAGGTGGAATCGCTCATTGCATCTGTAAAGAAAATTGAAGCCTTGGCAAGCATGGAAAGGATATTCATTGCCATACTCTTTTTATCAACAACCATATTATTGTATATCGAGTTTATGAGTGCGGTATTGGGTATCAGGGCTGCAGAAAAAATAGTTGGCTTTGCTGAAAAAATCGCAAAAGGAGACCTTGCTCAGCAGGACCTCGAAATCAGTCATACCGGGATGAATAAGCTGAAGGATTCACTAAACATCATGAAAAGAGAGCTTGCCGAAATAACTCAACAGGTATCATGTGCCATACATCGAATAACCGACGTTTCCGGAAATCTATTGGCCTCTTCTGAAGTCATAGCCCGGGACACCAAAGACCAGGTTTCAAATACCGTCAAGGTGGCAAGCGCAGTTGAAATGATGAGCGTCGTGGTTTATGACGTAACCAGGAATTCCGGCATGGCTGCCAGCTCCGCAAAGGAAGCGGCAGTGCTCGCAGTAAAAGGCGGAGAAGTAGTTGCCGAGACAATTAAAGGTATGAACAACATTTCACGTTCGGTCAAGGAATCGGCAGATACCATTGAGGCGCTCGGCACACGGTCCCAGCAGATAGGTGAGATTATTAAAGTCATTGACGACATTGCAAACCAGACCAATCTCCTCGCATTAAACGCGGCAATTGAGGCGGCGCGCGCCGGCGAGCAGGGGAGAGGCTTTGCAGTAGTCGCGGATGAAGTCAGAAAACTTGCCGAGAGGACAACGTCCGCAACGAACGAGATAAGCGGGATGATCAAGAGTATTCAGCAGGAAACCCAGAACGCCGTGTCATCCATGCATTCCGCGACCAAAGAGGTGGAGTCGGGAGTTAATATGGCAAATCAGGCTGACGATTCCCTTAAACAGATAGTCGCATCAGTCCAGGATGTGATGGACATGGTGCAGCAGATTGATACGGCAGCCAAACAGCAAAGTTCAACAGGCGAAGACGTGTCCACGGATCTTCAGGAGATATCCAATGAAAACCAGCGCACAGCAGATGTCGCGCAGAAATATTACGGAATGACATTGGAGCTTGGCGATATAACGCAAGAGCTAAAGGCGCTGATCAGTCATTTTGGCACTTGCACAGGTCTTAACGCAGTTGAGGCTGTTAACTGCCCCAGAAAGAAGACTAATGGCGTGATGTTCGATGCAAGTCAAACATGCATAAATCCATCATGAGACTAAAGGAGGTTTTATAAGTGCAACAATATATAGGATTCCATCTTAATGCAAGTGAATATATGATTCCGATCCTGAAGGTCCGTGAAATAATCACTATGCCTTCGATAACCGCCCTGCCGCAATTGCCATCATATATAAAAGGAGTTACCAATCTCAGGGGATCGGTTATTCCAGTAATTAACCTCAAGAATCTGCTTGGCTCATTCAACAATGAAGAAGCCGGCGGCACGGTGATTGTCCTTGCATCCGGCAAAGTTACATTTGGCGTCATCGTAGACGGTATTACAGGAGTTGTCAAGGTG
The DNA here is from genome assembly GCA_016213945.1 of Nitrospirota bacterium. Taxonomy (GTDB): domain Bacteria; phylum Nitrospirota; class Thermodesulfovibrionia; order UBA6902; family UBA6902; genus SURF-23. The sequence goes on from JACQZF010000034.1 coordinate 7,740, forward strand.
GATGAATCCGAAATAGAACCCCCTGAGAGGTTCATCAACAACGCAGAGCATATCGAAGGCGTTGCAAAACTCGACAACAGATTGATAGTCCTTTTGAATATTAAGAAGCTTCTACCCCTTGATGACATGAACCTGCTTGAAGACGCCATTGTCAACGTTACTAATTCAGCCGACGGGAACAATGTGGAAATAATCAGGGAAGTTGACACAATCGGCGGGAAAATCACAATAAAGGAATTGCGCAATGCAAAAGAGTTCATGGCCGGCAAGCTTGATACAAATGATCCACGTCACAATCTATTCGACCTGATGTTGAATTTCATGGACGCATTGGCGGTGCATGATTATCAGAAAATGGAGACTATAGTTGAACAACTGGTCAAAGCAACAGACAGCGATCTCTTTAAAGAAATCGGAAGAATAACAAGAAAACTCCATGACTCACTTGAAGAATTCAAAGGTGCCATAAGCAGCGGCGTTCAAAAACTTACCAGGGACGATGTGCCTAATGCCGTTGATAACCTCCAGTTTGTAATCAAAAAGACGGAAGAGGCCGCCAACAAGACCATGGGAATCGTCGAAAGGTATTTTGAAGAATCCAATGATTTCTCAAAACATATCGGCAGCATAAAAGGCAGTGACGAGGCGGTCAACTATCTCAAGTCTTTCAAGGAATCGTTAGACAATGACATGACGATGATTCTTACCGCTCAGCAGTTTCAGGACATTACAGGGCAAACAATCAAAAAGGTCATGGATCTTGTAAACAATGTCGAGGTTGAGCTTTTGAGGCTGATAACTAAATTCGGGATGCTGCTTAAGACCGAATCAGATAAAGTCGAAGTTGGCGTCGCAGCAGATAACGGGCGCGAGCAGGAAACCGTGGAAAAGTCGGCAGAGAAAGTCAGCCAGTCTGACGTTGAAGGTCTTTTAAATGACTTTGGTTTCTGATATAGAAATAAAGGAGGAAAGTTATGGGAATCACAGCCGTAAATGAACACGTATCGCAGCGGGTGCTGCAACTGGTAACATTCACCCTCGGAAATGAGGAATACGCGGTAGACATTTTGAAGGTACAGGAAATAAACAGAATAACGGAGATTACAAAGATACCGAATGCGCCTGATTATATAGAGGGGGTTATAAACCTGAGAGGCAAAGTCATACCGGTAATAAACCTCAGGAAGAAATTCGGGGTCTATGATAAGGGGTCTGATGAGAATTCAAGAGTAATCATCATGGACATCCAGGGTATCACAAACGGCCTTATTGTAGACTCAGTGTCGGAGGTATTGAGAATACCGTCGGACATAGTGGAACCTGCGCCGCCGATGGCGTCAACCCTGAGCAGCAGGTTTATCCAGGGCATAGCAAAACTTGAAAACAGGCTCATCATTCTCATTGATATAGATAAGCTGATTGGAGAAGAAATTGCGGTGTAACTAAGGCTAAGCAAATGGTCAAAGTCTTAATCGTAGATGATTCAGCCTTCATGCGGAACACCCTTTCCAACATGATTTCCTCTGACCCGGAAATCAAGGTGGTAGGAATTGCGCGTGACGGCATTGATGCCGTCGAAAAAGTCATTCAGCTCAAGCCTGATATAGTTACAATGGATGTTGAAATGCCGAGGATGAACGGCATTGAAGCATTAAAACAGATAATGGAGAAAAATCCCGTCCCCGTGCTGATGGTAAGTTCCCTGACTACGGAAAGCGCAAAGGTCACGCTTGATGCGCTCGACATCGGCGCAGTGGACTTCATACCGAAAAACCTGTCTGACCTTTCGATCAACATAGTCAAGATCAAAGATATCCTGATAGATAAAATCAAGAATATTGCCAAACGCGGTGTAGTCTCTCTGAAAAAAAACAAGGTGTCCAGTCAGCCGCTTCAGATGCCGAAGGCGGACTATTCTTCTCACAGGCGGATAAGCATTGTAGCCATAGGCTCATCAACCGGCGGACCCAAGGCATTGCAAAACATAATCAGTAAATTGCCTAAAGATTTTCCGGTCCCTATTGTCATAGCTCAGCATATGCCCGCGAGCTTTACCGGCCCGTTCGCTGAGAGACTAAACCAGTTAAGCGCTGTTGAAGTCAAAGAGGCGGAAGAAGGCGAACAAATAAGAAAAGGAGTAGTTTACATAGCGCCCGGCAGCGGGCACATGGGAGTGGCCCGAAAAAAAATCACAGAGACTGTAATTGCCATATCTGGAAACACAAGGGAACTGATATACAGGCCTTCTGTTGACGTGCTCATGCAGTCGGTTGTAGAGTGCTTTTCAGGCCATGTGCTTGGAGTAATTCTCACCGGACTCGGGAATGACGGCGAAAAAGGAATGAAGGCCATAAAAGACAACGGCGGAAAGACTATCGCCGAGAGTGAACAAACCTGTGTTGTCTACGGAATGCCAAAGGCAGTTGTAACCGCGGGTCTTGCGGACAAGATCGTCCCTCAGGATAAAATCGCCGGAGAGATAATTAATATGGTGTAAAGAATTGCGGGGGCGTTTCACGAAACGCCCCCGCTTCTCGTTTTATCTTTTGCTCTGCGTCCTATGCTCTTTGCTTTTCATTACCTCTTCAGATTAACCAGTTCCTGCATGAGTTCATCTGACGTTGATACTATTCGTGAGTTCGCCTGAAATCCTCTTTGAGATATGATCATCTTAACAAATTCCTCGGCAAGGTCCACATTGCTGAGTTCAAGTGTGTTTGACATTACCTGACCTGTGCCGGAAGTTCCCGGCACGCTGATAACAGGCTGGCCTGAGTCAGTAGACTCTGCGTAGAGATTTTTCCCCATCTTAGTCAGCTCTGTCGGCGATAGGAACTTGGCTAACGCAATCTGCCCTACGCCCCTTGTCTGACCGTTGGTGAAAATACCTGTCATCACTCCGTCCTGACTTATGGTGATGCTTCTCAGTGAGCCCGAAGAATATCCATCCTGGCTCTGAAACACCGTTGCAGATTCCGACCCGTATTGAGTGGTGCCGTCAAGTCCAATGCCGCCGTCTGTTGTTATGGAAGTGCCAAAATCGAAGCCTATGGTCTGGTCTGCCGCTGCTCCGCCGTTAAAATCAAAACCGCCAGTGGGATATGTAATAGCGCTTTCAGTATCGAGGGCGCCGTTGTTGTCAAAACCAAGCGTGCCGTTTGCCTGTATCTCTGTATTGCCGCTTGCGGAATCAGCGCCGTTTACAACAGCAAACCATTGCCAGGCATTTCCTGTGGCCGCTTCAGCGGACTTTCTGAAATAGATGTCCACCACATGACCGTTTCCGAGAGAATCGTATACCGTGATTGAACTTGAAAAGTTGGATGTGGTATTAGGATCTGTTACATCAAATGCAGCTGGGATTGTCGACCTTGAATCGAGGTTCGCGGATATTGTTACATCTGCTGAAGCGTTCGGTGCGCTGTTCAGCGCTGAGAGATTTATATCACCCAGGCCGCTTGATGCAGTTCCTGAGGCGGAATACAGATAACCTTTCAATCTCATCCCGTTGGGGTTAACGACATAACCTTCCTTGTCAAGATTGAACTGCCCGGCCCTTGTATAAAACGTCCCGGTTGCATCGCCCACAATAAATAAACCGTCTCCGTCAACAGCAAGGTCAAGGACATTTGCCGAGTTTTCAAAAGAACCTTGCGTGAACTGGGGAGTCACTGCGCTTATTTCAACACCCCTACCTATCTGTGAAGTGCCAATCTGCTGGCTGAGTATGTCGCCGAACGATGCCCTGCTTGACTTAAAACCTGTGGTATTCATGTTGGCAACGTTGTCACCGATAACTGAAAGAGCGGTGCCGTTTGCGTTCATTCCGCTGACTGCTGTGAATAGAGAAGTTAACATTTTTATTTCCTCCTTTTTTTTTGCTGACAGCTTTCAGCCGTCAGCTTTTAGCTGTTTTATTGTATTGCTTCAATCTCACTAAGGTTAATATTCCTTCCGCTGTCTAACACAAGATAAGTGACGCCGTCCTCGAAAACAACGCCGGTCACTTTTCCGGTGGAATTCGCCGCGGTTGAGACATCGTTGCCTGAGACGTCCTTTGCCTGAATTTCAAAAGTGTAATTCCCTTCCGGCATCTGGTTGCCCTGCGTGTCTTTTCCGTCCCAGACAAACTTGTTTTCACCTTTTGACTGAGCGCCCAGTTTTTTTGCAACCACGAGGTTTCCTGATCCGTCATATACCGAAATCTCCACAGTAGCAGCGTCTCCTGAAAGCTCATAACCGATATCCGCCGTGCTGCCTAAATATGTGCCGTCTCCAGGCACTTTCACTGTCCTTCCTATAAGATTCGCAACCGATGCGTTCTGCATTGAATGCTGAAATGAAAGCACGTCGTTCAGTGTAGTGTTGATATTACTGAGCTGTTCAAGCGAGCTGAACTGGGTCAGTTGGGATGTAAATTGAGTGCTGTCCATGGGATTCAATGGGTCCTGATAGCCCAACTGCTTTATCAGGAGGTTTAAAAAATCCTGTTTCCCGAGAGTCTTTCCGCCCACTGTCTGGATAGCGCTTTGAACGCTGTTTACGGCTGATACTTCCATTATTTCTCCTTTCTATGCGAACACACTTACAAGTCCGCTGACCGAGCTTATTTTTGCTTCCCTCTTTATAACTTCGCCGTCATTATGACCCTGTTTATTATTTGCAACAAAAACATTCTGCTCATTGTTCCTGTTGTCTTTCAACGCTACTGAAAATCCCCCGACGCTGACGCCGTCTTTTGCAAGGGAGTCAACAATATACTGGATATTGTTTTCGATATAATCCCTCACTACCCTTTCAGACGTATTGACTTGGACATTCACCACGCCCTTTTCCATACTGAGATTGATGTCGAGCTTTCCAAGATTATCATGTTCAAGGGTAACGCCGAGCTTATTGCCTTTTACAACATAGATAACTTTGTCCAGTATTTGATCAAATTCCGCCTGTCTTGCTGCATTGGCGGGCATAGTCCCTTCAGCCGGTTTGCCGGCCTCAATTTTTACGTTTGTCTGATTTAAAAGATTAACGCTGTCAGCCGGTAATTCAACTTTAAAGGCTTTCACGGAATTCTCAGTATTATGTTTTGGAGCGTCTGCGTTATTTAATCCCCTGATAATTTCAAATAGAGTCTTGTTTTGAAAATCCTCAGAACCTTTTCTACCGCCCTGCGAATTCAGGTCTGCAGAACCATCCTGCGAATTTGCAGGTTTTTGAGGATTTACTTCCGTATTATTTTTTTCAGCATGTTCTGCAAGCTGCTTTAATAATTTATTGACGTCTGAGTCAGCCGGCTCTTTTTTATCACCTTGCGTCAAAGCCGCTAACAGGTTTCCCGCGTTACTGATATTTTCAGATGTCTGTTTCTTTTCACTGCCGGATACAAGAGGCTGTGCTTTCGAGACATGTTCGTGATTAATCTTTTTCGCACTGCCGCAAGTCTCATCTTCGTTTGCCGCTTCGCTGCTGCGTTGAGCAACCAACTCGACATCGGAACCTTTTGGGGACGCAGCAATTGTAGCCTTCACCAAGTCTGATAATAAAGCGCCCATTTTCAAACCGCCTTCTTCAGGACCCTGATTGTCACCCTGTGAATTCGCAGGTTCCTGGAGATTCACTTCCGTATTATTTTTATCAGCATGTTCTGCAAGCTGCTTTAATAATTTGTTGATGTCTGCATCAGCCGCACCTTTTTTATCACCTTGCGCCAAAGCCGCTAACAGGTCCTCAGCTTTTCTGAGATCGTTTGATTGATTTAAAAGATTAACGCTGTCAGGCGGCGATTCAGCTTTTAAGGTCTTCCCTGAATTGTCCGCATTATGTTTTGAACCGTCTGCGTTATTTAATCTCCTAATGACCTCAAGTAGCGTCTTGTTATGCAAATCCTCAGAACCTATATTGCCGCCCTGCGCATTCAAATCTGCAGGACCACCCTGTGAATTCACAGCTTTTCGGGGATTCACTTCCGCATTGTTTTTATCAGCATGTTCTGCAAGCTGCTTTAATAATTTATTGACGTCTGCATCAGCAGCCCCTTTTTTCTCTCCCTGCGTCAAGGCTGCCAGTATTTTTTCGTTATCATAAGTCAATCCCGCTGACTCGCTTCTTTCCAGAACATGCACTGAGCAGATATTTGACTCGCTGTCGAATGTCCCGCCTTTATTTTCCACTTCATTTTTACATTGCGCTACACTGGGATCTTTTGCTGGTTCTGAAACCTGGGACTTCATCAGGTCATATAAAAAAGCGTCTGTCTTTAAGCTATTTTCACCGGGAATCTGTTCGTTGGAAAGATTTTCTGCGGCTGTCACATTACAATCTTCAGTTTTATTGATCACATCAATCTGCAATTCAGTCGCAGTTATAGCGACGGTTGCCGCACTGTTCAGCATATCAATCATTACCTTGCCTGTTAATCCGCTATCTGCTTGAGCCTTTGAGTCTGGACCCTGTCCCTGTTTTTCAGATTTATTGTCTGCTTCATTAACTTGGACATTTATACTTAAATCGATAAGAGCGTTATTTGCTTCATTATTACTGATGGTTGTCTCATGGCTATTGATTTCTTTATTAACAAGGGAAGCGAATTTGGAATCTGTTAATTGATTGTCTCCCTGGGGAGCTGCGGCAGTCGATGTATTAAACTGTTGGGCCGCGTTTACGTCCGGCAAGTTTGTCATCATCATATCCATGCCGAGTTGAAAAGCAATCGATATGCCAGGAAGAGTTGACCTGCCAATTAACTGATTTTATTTAAAATTGTGGACGTTTCAAACGCCATTTGCACAGAAAAATTTTCTCAACCGGGAAAGTTTTTCCGCCATTGACAACTGTTTTGATCTTATATTATTATGTCTTCAGTTTATTAACCTTTAAACCGGTACCGAGAGACTGGAAAGGAAACAAAGATTGCGCCTCACAGCTTACAATAAACTCCAGCACAGCGTCCGCTTCAACGCCTTTTCTTTCCTGGACGCAAAAGGTTTTTTTCATGACTAAAAAAATAATGGACAATGACGACATCATCCGCGCCATCAGAAGAATGGCCCATGAGATCGTCGAAAAAAATAAGGGCATTGAAAACATCTGCCTTGTCGGGATACAAAAAGGCGGCGTGGTCCTCGCCAGGAGGCTTGCCTCTGAAGTCGAGATGATTGAAGACACCCACATCGATGTCGGGGCGCTCGATATCACCTTTTACAGGGACGACCTCAACACCAAAGAAGAACAGCCCATAGTAAAAAAGACCGACATCCCCTGCACTATTAATAATAAGACGGTTGTACTTGTAGATGACGTCTTATACACCGGCAGGAGTATCAGGGCCGCGATGGATGCGCTTATTGATTTCGGAAGGCCCGCGCAAATCCAGTTAGCGGTGTTGATCGACAGGGGACACAGGGAGCTTCCGATCAGGGCTGATTACGTCGGCAAAAATATCCCAACATCTTTTAATGACCGGGTTGAAGTATTCCTTGAAGAAAAAGGCAAAAAAGACAAGGTTGTCTTAGTAAGCGGACAGTAAGAATCGCAGGGGCTGGGTTTAAACCCGCCCTTGATAAGATAATAATTAAAACACTAACTATGTTTAAAGCAAAAGACCTTTTAGGCATAAAAGAACTTACAACTGAAGAAATCTATCATATCCTCGACACGGCATCTAATTTCAAAGACGTTCTTAAAAGAGACATAAAGAAAGTCCCGCCGTTGAGAGGCAGGACCGTTGTCAATCTCTTTTTCGAGCCCTCAACAAGGACAAGGATCTCCTTTGAACTTGCCGCCAAGAGATTGAGCGCGGACGTTATAAACTTTTCAATAACGACAAGCAGCGTTGTAAAAGGCGAAACACTAAAGGACACCGCACTTACGATCAAGGCGTTGGGCGCTGACTTTGTAGTGATCCGGCATTCATCGGCAGGCGTTCCGCACTTCCTGAGCAGGCTTCTTGATATTTCAGTGATCAACGCGGGCGACGGCGCAAATGAGCACCCCACTCAGGCCCTCCTTGATCTGTTCACGGTGCTGTCATACAAGAGAAAGATCAAAGGACTCACTATCGCGATCATTGGAGACATAACTCACAGCAGGGTTGCGCGCTCCAATATATATGCCTTTACAAAACTCGGCGCAAAGGTCAGGCTGATCTGCCCCCCTACCCTGCTTCCCTCGGAAGTTAACAACCTCGAAATTGAGGTCTTTAATAATCTGGAAGAAGGTTTGAAGAAGGCCGACGTTGTCATGGCGCTCAGGCTTCAACTGGAACGTCAAAGCAAGGGTTTCTTCCCGACGCTTGAGGAGTATTTTAATCTTTACGGCCTCACATCCGAGCGGTTAAAACTCGCAAAGGACGATGCTATTGTCATGCATCCCGGCCCCATGAACAGGGGAGTTGAAATTGAATCGGATGTAGCTGACGGGCCGCAGTCGGTGATCCTTGAACAGGTGACCAACGGCCTCGCTGTCAGAATGGCTGTTTTATATCTTCTTGCAGGAGTGAAAAAATGAAAATCTTAATAAAGAATGGCCGCGTAATCGACCCCTCCAATAATTTAGACGGTCCTCATGAAGTTTTTATAGAGGGGGCCAGGATCAAGGGGTTGTTTCCAAAAGGCAAAGGCCCTAAAGCAGACAGGACCATTGACGCCTCGGACTGCATTGTCATCCCGGGGCTTGTCGACATGCACACTCATCTGCGTGAACCCGGTTTTGAATATAAGGAAACGATCATGACAGGAACGAAGGCCGCTGTAAGAGGCGGATTCACAACCGTTTGCTGTATGCCGAACACAAATCCTGTAAACGATACAATCGCGGTAACGGAATTCATCATAGAAAAGTCATTGAAAGAAGGTTCATGCACTGTCTATCCGATAGGAGCAATAACAAAGGCGCAAAAGAGCGAAGAGCTTGCCGAGCTTGAAGCAATGAAACGTACAGGCTGCGTGGCATTCTCAGACGACGGCAGGCCTGTGACAAACAGTCTCATCATGAGGCGCGCCCTTGAATACTCAAAGATATTTGATGTCCCTATAATCTCACACTGCGAGGATGTTTATTTATCTGAAGGCGGTGTGATGAATGAAGGCTTTGTTTCAACAATACTCGGGCTGAAAGGCGTCCCTAAAGCGGCCGAGGAAATAATGGTGGCGCGGGACATCGCCCTCTGCGAACTTACAGGAGGACGCCTGCATATTGCGCATGTATCGTCAGAAGGTTCCGTAAAATTGATCAGGGACGCTAAGGCGAGGGGCATAAATGTAACTGCGGAGACATGCCCGCATTATTTCAGCCTGACGGATGAGGCGCTGATGGGTTACGACACAAATTTAAAGGTCAACCCTCCGGTCAGGACAAAGAAGGACGTCGAAGCCATAAAACTGGGGTTAAGAGACGGCACGATTGATGTAATCGCCACAGATCATGCCCCGCATCATGCCGATGACAAGATAGGGGAATTTGATTCAGCGGCCTTTGGAATTTCCGGGCTTGAAACCGCTCTTGCATTAGGTCTTCAGCTCGTCGCTGAGGGAACTCTGGACTTAAAGCATCTCATCGCAAAAATGACAACAGCCCCTTCAAAGATCATGGGAATTGCGAAAGGCACCCTGTCAGCAGACGCTGATGCCGACATCGCGGTAATAAATCTTGCTAATTCATTTGTAGTTGATTCATCAAAATTTCTGTCAAAAGGGAAAAACTCTCCTTTTAACGGATGGACATTAAAAGGCACTGTTGAAAAAACTGTTTCTCTGGGGAGAATCTTCGACTGGATATAATTTTTTATGCATCGCATAAGCTGTCAAAAAAGTAATAAACAGTGTAAAATAACAACCTGTTATATTTGCAATTTGTGTCCTTAAAGTTATCTTTTTTTAATTTCCTCTTTAAGTCAGGAAATTTTCACGGAGCTTACATACAGATGGAGAAATTATGTCTAAACAGATAAAGGCCCTTCTGGCGCTGCATGACGGAACTGTCTTTGAAGGATTGAATTTCGGCGCTGAGGGAGAGACCATCGGCGAGGTTGTCTTCAACACCTCGATGACCGGCTACCAGGAGATACTCACCGACCCGTCCTACAAAGGACAGATAGTTGCCATGACATATTCGCAGATAGGAAACTACGGCATAAATGAAGAGGACATCGAATCATGTATGCCCAACGTTGAAGGTTTCATTGCCAAGGAATTTTTTGATTTTCCCAGTAACTGGCGCTCACAAAAAAATCTCGATCAATACCTGAAGGAAAATAATAAAACCGGTATCCAGGGCCTCGACACAAGGGCGCTGACAAAACATATCAGGGACAACGGCGTGCAGATGGGAATAATCTCGACAACAGACCTGAATCCTCAGAGCCTGTTGGAGAAAGTAAGACAGCATCCGGGAATTTCAGCATTGGACCTGGTTAAAGAAGTGTCCACGAAACAGGCGTACAAGTGGACAACAGGACTGTGGAAATTACAGAAGTCAGAAGATAAAAACAACTCGTCACCTTCTGTTGTCGTCTATGATTTCGGTATTAAGATGAACATACTCCGCCATCTTGTTAACGCGGGGTTTGATGTCACTGTAGTTCCCGCTCAAACGCCTGCGGAAGAAGCGCTTAATATGGACCCTGACGGGATTGTTTTAAGCAACGGCCCCGGAGACCCGCAAGTTGTTACATACGCTATTGATGCGGCAAAGAAACTCATCTGCAAAAAACCCATCCTCGGCATTTGCCTGGGGCATCAGATATTGGGCCTTGCGTTCGGAGGGACAACGTACAAACTTAAATTCGGCCATCACGGAGGAAATCATCCCGTGATGGATCTATCAACGAGAAAGGTTGAGATCACTTCCCAGAACCACAATTATTGCGTTGATATAAACACCATGAAAGGCCAGACAGTGTTGACTCACAAGAACCTCTACGACGGGACCGAGGAAGGGATGCGGCATGTTGAGCTGCCGATATTTTCTGTGCAGCACCATCCTGAAGCCGGGCCGGGCCCGAATGATTCCGGTTACATATTTAAGAGATTCCGAGACTTGATAGGAAAATAGATATGCCAAAAAGGACAGACATAAAAAGTATACTGCTCATCGGTTCCGGACCGATAATAATCGGCCAGGCGTGCGAGTTTGATTATTCAGGAACACAGGCCTGCAAGTCCCTGCGTGAAGAAGGTTATAAGGTGGTCCTTGTAAACTCGAATCCTGCGACGATCATGACCGACACTGACACCGCTGATGTTACCTACATCGAACCGCTTACAGTTGAGATACTTGAAAAAATAATCGAGAAAGAGCGTCCCGACGCGATCCTTCCGACAATGGGCGGACAGACCGCTTTGAACCTTGCAGTCGAGCTTTATGAAAAAGGCATTCTTGATAAATACAGGGTTGAGTTGATCGGCGCGAAAATCCCGGCGATTAAAAAAGGCGAGGACAGGGAATTATTCAAAGAGGCCATGTCAAAGATCGGTCTGGAAACCCCGAAGAGCAGGCATGTTAATTCCATTGAAGACGGCATAAAGGCGACCGAATACCTCGGTTTTCCTTTGATCCTGAGGCCTTCATTTACCCTGGGAGGCACGGGCGGAAGCATAGCCTACAACATGGATGAATTCAAGGACAACCTCTACAAAGCCCTGCAGCTCAGTCCCGTGCATCAGGTCCTTGTTGAGGAATCCGTTCTCGGCTGGAAGGAATACGAGCTTGAGGTAATGCGCGACAACAAAGACAATGTCGTGATCATCTGCTCGATAGAAAACTTTGACCCGATGGGCGTTCACACAGGAGATTCCATCACGGTCGCGCCTGCGCAGACACTGACTGACAAGGAATACCAGATCATGCGTGACGCCTCGATAGCCATCATCCGTGAGATAGGAGTTGACACCGGAGGGTCCAACATCCAGTTTGCGGTAAATCCGGAAAACGGCCGGATGATCGTAATTGAAATGAACCCGAGAGTGTCCAGAAGCTCTGCGCTTGCGTCAAAGGCAACAGGATTCCCCATTGCAAAGATCGCCGCAAAACTCGCCATAGGCCTGACGCTCGATGAGATACCAAATGACATTACCAAGGAAACGCCAGCGTCCTTTGAGCCTACGCTCGATTACGTTGTTGTTAAATTCCCCCGCTTCGCGTTTGAGAAATTCCCAGAAGCAGACGCTACACTTACGACGCAGATGAAATCTGTCGGCGAGGCGATGTCAATTGGAAGGACTTTTAAAGAATCTCTTCATAAAGCGATCCGCAGTCTTGAGATCGACAGCTATGGATTCGAGCCGGTAACTGCGGACATGGATGAAACGAAAAAGAAATTAAAGGTCCCCTGTTGGGACCGCATCTGGTACATCACTCACGCCATGCGGAAGGGAATGAGCATTGAAGAAATATTCGAGCTGACGCAGATTGACCTCTGGTTTTTATTCAATGTTAAACAGATTATCGATTTTGAAAATGAGATCAGTGCGGAAGCGCAGAAGCTTAAAAGTGCAGAAGGAAAAAGCCCCCATGGTTTCGACCTTCATCTTTTAAGACAGGCCAAGGAATACGGCTTCTCTGACCGCAGGCTTGCAAAAATGCTCGGCATGGATGAAGTTGCTTTGAGAAAATACCGGATAGAAAACGGGATAATTCCTGTATACAAAATGGTTGACACCTGCGCCGCTGAATTCAAGGCATACACCCCGTACCTTTATTCGACATATGAAAAACCGTTTTATAAAGCAGCAATCAGCGATAAGCAATCAGCAATAAGCAAAACAGAACTAAATTCAAAAGAGAAGCTGACCGCTGAAAGCTATCAGCTGAAAGCTAAAACAGAGTGCGAGGCCAATCCTACGGACAGAAAAAAGGTTGTTATCCTCGGTTCGGGTCCGAACAGGATCGGACAGGGGATTGAATTTGACTACTGCTGCGTCCACGCTGTTTTTGCCTTAAGAGAACTCGGCTACGAAACGATAATGGTCAACTGCAATCCCGAAACAGTCAGCACTGACTATGATACTGCTGACAGGTTGTACTTCGAGCCGCTTACTTTTGAGGACGTTCTCAATATTGTTGAGATTGAAAAACCCATAGGAGTAATCGTACAGTTCGGCGGACAAACGCCTCTGAAGCTTGCCGTTCCGCTTGAAAGAGCAGGCGTGAAGGTCCTCGGCACATCTCCGGATTCCATAGACATGGCCGAAGACAGAAAGAGATTCAAACAAATACTGCACAAGCTCGATCTCCGCCAGCCTGAAAGCGGGACCGCCATGTGTGTTGATGAAGCCATTGACGTGGCGCATATCATAGGTTACCCGGTCATGGTCAGGCCTTCTTATGTCCTTGGCGGGAGGGCAATGGAGATCGTTTATGACGAAGAGAGCCTCAAGGGTTATATGAAGAGGGCCGTCACCGCTTCTCCTGAACATCCGATCCTTATAGATAAATACCTTGAAGACGCAATAGAGATTGACGTTGACGCTATCTCCGACGGAAACAGTGTAATTATTGGCGGCATCATGGAGCACATAGAAGAAGCGGGCATCCACTCAGGAGACTCCGCGTGTTCAATGCCGCCCTACTCTCTCTCTCCGGATATCACCGAGAGCATTAAAACCTTCACAAAGGCGCTTGCCAGGGAATTGAATGTTATCGGCCTCATGAATATACAGTTTGCCGTGAAAGGCAAAGATATCTACATCCTTGAAGTAAACCCACGGGCCTCACGCACAATTCCTTATGTAAGTAAATCTATCGGCGTCCCTCTTGCAAAAATGGCGGTAAAGGCGATGGTGGGAAAGTCACTCGCTGAAATTGGGCTGACGTCTGAAGTGAAAATATCACACTTTACAGTTAAAGAGGCGGTCTTCCCTTTTGACAGATTTAAGGGGGTCGATCCGTTATTGGGGCCTGAAATGAAATCAACCGGCGAGGTCATGGGCATTGACCAGGATTTCGGCAGGGCTTATGCAAAGGCGCAGGCTTCGGCAAGCAATACAATGCCTCTAAGCGGTAAGGTCTTTATCAGCGTTAAAGATAAAGACAAGCAGCATATTCCAACCATGGCTGGCAAACTCGCTTCTCTCGGTTTTTCGATCATAGCCACAAAGGGGACAGCAGACTATCTCAAGAAGCACGGACTATGTGTGGAGAGGGTCAGCAAGGTCGGTGAAGGACGCCCTGATATCGTTGATTACATAAAGAACAATGAGATAAATTTCATAATAAACACCGTTACCGGCACAAAGGCACAGAAGGATTCATTCACTCTGAGAGAGAGCGCGCTCCAGTATAAGGTCCCTTACACAACCACAATTGCAGGCGCGCGCGCAACTATAAACGCAATCGAAATACTGCTGAAAGAGCGGATCAACATAAAGTCCCTGCAAGAGTATCATCATATTAAGTTGTGATTTACTTTCAGAAAAATGGATGCAATATTAATTTTAATAACCGCCCTTGCAGCTAATATGTTTTTTTAAATTTTTATGCTATAGTATTATCAACTTTTAAAGTTGATAAAGCCTCTCAGCTTTAAAGACTGTGAGGCTTTAAATTTTTTTTTACTAAGGAGAAGTTTAGACATGGGAAAAAAATTGTATGTAGGAAGCATTCCGTTTCAGGCTTCAGAGGACGCTCTTCACGAGCTCTTCTCAACAGTCGGTGAAGTCGAATCAGTAAAGATCATCACTGACGCACAGACAGGCCAGTCAAAAGGCTTTGGCTTTGTTGAAATGGTTTCGGAAGAAGATGCAGGCAAAGCTATCACAAGCCTGAACGGAACAACCTTTATGGAACGGACCATCGTTGTTAACGAAGCGCGTCCCCAGGCGCCGAGGGAAAGAAGAGGCGGCTTTGGCGGCGGCAGAGGCGGTAACGACAGAGGCAGAGGCGGCTTTGGCGGCGGCCCAGGCGGTGGCAGCAGAGGTAAAGGTGGAGCAGGACAGAGAAGAGGGAGAAGATAACCCATCTTGGAAATAAAAGTCTATGGGAAAAATATAGAAAAGGCTATAAAAGATTTAAAGATCAGTCTTCAAAAAGAAGGATTATTTAAAGAGCTTAAAAGGCGTAGATCATACGAAAAACCCTCTGAAAAAGAAAAGCGAAAACGTATTGAAGCCCGAAAGAAAAAGAGTAAAGCTCTGAGGTTCAAAAGATTTGGACGGGATTGATAATTTAAAATCTATTTAGAGTGTTTATTGTTATACTTTATGCTGATTTCATATGAAATTTTAGCATGATGAGATGAATAATCACCTATCTTGCCCCTGCAATTCATATCCCCTTTTGCTATCTTTTTATTTTGTTTGATCAGCTTGGAAATAACAGGTGTTAAATCAAAACCACCGCTGTCACATCCTCTTATCATGCATTCCATTTTAAAATCCGCGATGCTTGTAGGGAAGACATTTATTGTGCGCTCCATAAGGACCGGGTTTTCAGCTTCGTGGAAATACGTCATGTGAATAACAATATTTGAAATACCGGGGTAGCGGTCAGAAACTATGCCTGCTTCAACCCTCCGGAGTTTTTTCAATTCCATTTTTTTTACATAATCCTGTTTTGGTGCCATGTTTATTACGCTTGCTCCAAGTTTTTATATTAACTGAGTTTAAATAAACAAAAAAACCGCAAAGTTAAAAGTAGTTGCGGCTATCTTTTACATTGCAAGAACATCTGAAACTTTGGTTTTATATAATGACAGCTTGTGTTAATTAAGTCAATAGACAGGTTTTAAAGGATTATTTTGATAAACTGAACAAAACCCTCTCAATTTTTATACATTGCCTTTACTTTATTAAATACATATTGTTAAAATTTTCATCATGCAGAAATTTCCGATGACACCTGGCGGGCACCAAAAACTAAAGGACGAGCTTGACAGGCTTATTAAAATAGAACGCCCGCAGAATATTAAGGCAATTGCAGAGGCCCGGGCGCACGGCGACCTGTCTGAAAATGCGGAATATCATGCCGCAAAAGAAAGACAATCTTTTCTGGAGGGCAGGATACAGGAACTCCAGTCGAAAATCGCCCTTGCCGAAGTGATTGACCCATCAAAAATTACCCAGTCAAAGGTTGCCTTTGGCGCGAAGGTTAAAGTTCTGGACGTAGACGCTGATGAAGAATATGAGTTTATTCTCGTCGGCACGGAAGAAGCAAACATCAAGGAGCGCAAGATTTCCATTACATCTCCTGTGGGCAGGGCGTTGATCGGAAAAGAGCCAGGCGACATCGCAGTGGTTAAGGCGCCGGCAAGAACTATTGAGTACGAAATTTTAGAGATAAGATTTGAGTAGATTATTTAAAGCATCTGTCATAGAAAACCGGCAAGTCATAAAAAATCACTTCCTTTTAACACTCCATCCTCTTGATAACATTGGGAAACCGAGACCGGGCAATTTTTTTATGATCTCGGTAGACAACTGCCTTGACCCTCTGCTGAAGAGACCGTTCAGCATTCACCGCTGGCTCGGGAGGGACTTCCAGATTCTCTATAGAGTTGCCGGCAAAGGCACAAGTATTTTAAGCAACAGAAAACCTGGCGACACCCTGGAAATTATCGGCCCCCTCGGAAACGCCTTTCCCTCGCTGCGCTCTAATAACAAAATAATAATGGTGGCCGGGGGACTTGGAATAGCTCCCATTTTGGGCCTTGCTGAAACAATTAATAAATACCGCCCTCTTTGTTTCTACGGCGCGCGTACACATGAGGAACTACTTTGCATTGATGAATTAATATCCCTTGGCATTGAACCGGTGATTTCCACTGACGACGGGTCGTTGGGCGAAAAGGGAAATATCGTAGATGTCCTCAAAAAATATTTATCTTCTCAATTACCCCCTCCCCCCCGTTTCTGCCTTTATGCATGCGGACCGGGGCCTATGCTTATCGCGCTGTCTGATCTCGCAAAGACATTCAATCTTAAAGGTTATATCGCTCTTGAACAAAATATGGCGTGCGGTCTGGGCACATGTCTCGGCTGCGTGGTCAATACAACGGACGGGTACAAAAGAGTTTGCAGGGAGGGTCCTGTGTTTCCGATAAATGAGGTCATATGGGAATGAACTTAACAACTAACTTAGGCAAGCTGAAACTCAAGAATCCCGTCATGACCGCGTCCGGGACTTTCGGCTACGGCAAGGAATACTCCGAATTTATTGACCTGAACAATCTCGGCGCGATTGTGGTAAAGGGCATATCCCTGAAACCGATGAAGGGCAATCCTGACCCGCGCATCTGTGAGACGCCCTGCGGAATGTTGAATGCCATCGGCCTGCAGAATGCCGGGCTGAAAGAGTTTATCAAACAGCAGTTGCCCTATTTGAGGAATTTCAATACAAAGATAATAGTGAATATCCTCGGCACCTCCATTAATGAATACATTGAACTTGCGGAGAACCTGGAAGCCGCTGGAGTCGACGCCATTGAGCTGAATGTCTCCTGTCCGAATGTTAAAAAGGGAGGCATCGTCTTCGGAACGGACATTAAGATCTTTGAAGAATTGATACGGGACGTAAGACGCAGAACCCGTCTGCCGTTGATCACTAAACTTTCGCCAAATACAGCCGATATAAAGTTATTTGCAAAGGCTGCGGAAGACGCGGGGAGCGACATTATATCATTAATTAATACAATCACCGGAATGAGCATCAATATAAAAACAAGACGGTCCCGTCTCGCAAATATAACGGGAGGGTTATCAGGCCCTGCCATCAGGCCTGTTGCAGTCAGGATGGTTTGGGAATGTTTCAAAACAGTTAAAGTTCCAATTATCGGCATGGGGGGTATAATCTCTGCTGAAGACGCCATCGAATTTATTCTTGCCGGCGCGAGCGCAGTCGCAGTGGGCACTGCGAATTTTGTCAATCCGATAGCTACATTGGATATTCTTGAGGGAATAAAATCTTTTATGTCGGGAAACAACATCAAGTCACTTAAAGAATTAACAGGGACAGTTAAATGTTAGAAAGACCGATGATAACTTTAATATCGGATTACGGGCTGAAAGATTCCTTTGTGGGAATGGTGAAGGGTGTAATACTTGGGATAAATTCGCAGGCAAAGATAATAGACATTACTCATAATATAGAGCGGCATAACATATATGAAGCCTCACAGGTAATCGGCATGTGCTATAAATATTTTCCTCCAGCCACAATTCATCTTGTTGTCGTAGACCCCGGAGTAGGCGGAGATAGAAGGCCGCTGCTTGTTATTACGGAAGACCATTATTTTATTGGCCCTGATAACGGCATATTCACTCAAATTTTCGAAAAAGAGGACTCCAATTTTTTCAAGGTCATTCATTTGAACTCAGCACATTATTTTCTGCCTGCTAAGGGCTCAACATTTCATGGCCGTGATATATTTGCGCCTGTTGCGGCATGGCTTTCCAAGGGTGTAGATTCTCATAAATTTGGCGAACGGATTAATGATTATATTAAAATCTCACTGCCGAAACCTGTCCTTTCAAATAACAGCACCATCAGCGGAGAGGTGGTTTCCATGGACCATTTCGGCAACACCATAACCAACATCACAATTGACACTATAGCTCAATTGGCCCCTGTAGATTCAAAACATAAATTTCAGGTAACTTATCAAGACAAGCAATTACCATTTGTAAATTGTTATGTTGAATCTCAAGACCAGACTTTATCCGCGACCATAAACGGCTTCGGACATCTTGAGCTTTTTATCAAACAGAACCATGCCGCTGAACTTTTCAATATTAAGATAGGTGACCCTGTAAGCATAATGCTTATCGATTGAAATGAAAACACTGTTCATCGGGAATTTCGCTCCCCCATACGAAGAAGAGAGCCTTCACAATCTGACTTTGCTTAATCACCTTAAACAGGAAGGCCACCGCTGCGTTGTCCTGAACATTTCCGAAAATCCCTCAATCGAAAAAGAATTTATCGATATTAAAAACTATTCCGGCTTCATCATAAAATTGATGCGCTACGGCCTCGGCAGCAATGTTATCCACTTTCTCACAAAAGGCTACACCCGTCCCGGATTGATGAAGCTGGTGACAGCGGTCGCATTCGGGAGGATGTTGTTCAAAAGGGTTTTGATAACAATGCACCCGGAGCTGTTTTCGGTTTTCGGACAGTTAAGGAGCAAAATGGGGGGGCAGCAACTGCTCAACCTTTCCTATTCATGGGCAAACCGGATTATCTGCGGCGATAAACATACATATGATGTTGCAACAACTCATTACAAAGGAAAAGACAAATTTAAGATTATGCCTTCATTGGCCCTCCTCCCGGAAGCTTTGAAGGAAAATGAAGCGTTGATTTCGAGAAAATTACAAAACAAAAAAAAGATTATTTTCTTTGCAAACCTTCGGTTCCCTTCGCTGGCTTTTGAAGTCCTCAATGCTTTCTTATCAAAATATTTCTCTGAGGATATAGGTGTAGTGGTTTCCTTTTCCGAAAAATTTTCATCAAAACTGCAGCACGCCATATTGGCAATTAGAGAGCATCTGACCGATAATTTACTTTTCGTAGACTCGGCAGACACCCGCCTCCTTTCAATGGCATACGCAAAGTCAGACCTTATCCTGAGAAATCTGAGCTGCGACGGCAAACCTTTATTTGACGATATCGCCTTATGCGCAAGGCGGTCTGTGCGGTCGGGGAATTACGTTTACTTTCCTCTCAGCCTTTCACTCGTAAAAGAAGGCGACGTGTCGGATTTATGTGCGTATCTTTTCAATGATATTATGATGGAAAGAACGGAACCTCTTGCACCTGCAGCAGATGATTTTTATAAAAAGATAAAAGAGATCTATCAGGGAAGTTAATCCCCGTAATTCAAAGAGTGTTCTGCCATCCTTCCAATAACTCGGACATCCTATTCAATTCCTTTAGGAAAAACCTGACATTACTGTCAAGACATCTGTCATAATGGCAAAAATTAATGTCATTATGACAGACACATGTATTCTTTGCTTTTTTCACTATCGGGGAATCCCTTAATTTTTTGTGACATTTCTTTTTGGCACGTCATTTGCAAATCATAGAACAAGATTTTCTCTAAAATGAAGGGAAGAAGTATCTTCTTAAGTTACTTTACTTGAAACTAATCAACATGCATAAAGAATCTCATAAAGATAAAAAAAATAAAAATCGGGAGGGTATTATGTCAAAATGCAAGAGTAGCAGCAAACATCTATTTTGGATGGCACCGCTTATTATTTTCATGTTTATATTAGGCGCTGTCGGAAGCACATTCGCTGCAATCGCAGTGGATGGAACAGCAACCAATTCATCATCTACAACCTCAACTGTATCTTGGAGCCACACGGTAGGCACAGGGTCTAACAGACTGCTTGTGGTCGGTGTTTCCTTTGACGCCAGAAACAGCAATACCGTATCAAGCGTAACTTACGGCGGCACAGCGCTTACAAATCTGCGCGCTGAAGGAACAGGAGCAAACTTTGCACGTACTGAAATCTGGTATCTTACGGCCCCTGCGTCCGGCTCAAATACGATAACTGTTACAATTGGCGGAACGGCCACAGATAAACTAAACATGGCCGGAGCGGTTTCATACACGGGCGTTGATCAAACAACGCCTTTTTCGTCTAATAGAGGGGCAGCCGGCACTACGGCATCTGCACCTTCTGTGAGCATTAGCTCGGCAACCGGAAATTTAATATTTGACATCTTTGCCACATACAGGCCAACAACTACACCATCGCAAGGAGCTGGTCAAACCTTATACTGGAAGAATACAACACAGGGAACAACCGGTGTTAATGGCGGGATGAGTTCCAAAGCTGGAACTTCAGCCACAACGATGAGCTGGACCGGAAGGGCAACAACGGGAACCGGCAATGTATGGTCCATCAGTGCAGCAAGCATAAAGGCTGCTATAGTTGACACCACTGCCCCATCATCATCAGTAACCAGCCCTGCTAATGGAGCAAAACTAAACAGCACATCAGCTAATCCATATACAATCAGCGGTTCCGCAACGGATAATTCAGCGGTATCAAGCATTGACGTATCAACAGACGGCGGAACTACATGGAATGCGGCAACATGCACAGGATGTCCTGGTGCAAGCGTAACATGGTCTTACTCATGGACATTACCGGTGGACGGCACTTATTCAATAAAGAGCCGCGCAAAAGACACCTCAAATAACACACAAACACCTGGAAGCGGCAACACGGTTACAATTGACAGAGTTGCTCCGTCAGTAAGCTCAACCATACCGGTAAACGGAGCCACCGGCGTAACATTAAACAGCAATGTAACTATTAATTGGTCTGAGAACATAGATTGCACGACAGTCAACACAACCAACATCACCTCAACAAGCTCCGGCTGGACATTATCAAACTGTACAGCTAACCAGGCCGTATTCACCACAAGCGGACAGACGAACCTGACTTCATACACAGTGACCGTTTCTACCGCTGTAAAAGACACAGCGGGCAACGCGATGACAGCAAACTATTCTTTTTCCTTTACAACGGTCGCACCGGTTGTCTGTACAGATGCTGACGGCGACGGTTATGGAGCCAATGGCGCCTCAACCTGCCCGAACGGCACAGCAATAGATTGTAATGATAATAATGTAAACATTCATCCGAACGCATTAGATAATACATGTAATGGTGTTGATGAAAACTGCTCCAGTATTGCAGACGAGGGGTATGTACCAACAGCGACCTCATGCGGCTTAGGAGTATGCGCCACGACAGGTCAGAATATTTGTCAGAACGGCGCTATAGTAGACACCTGTACACCTGGGGCTCCTCAAACAGAAGGTCCATACAATAGCCCGACATGTTCAGACACGATTGATAACAACTGTAACGGACTCACTGATACTGCTGACTCTTCATGTGCAGTGCCTGCTTGCATAGATGCTGACGGCGATGGTTACGGAACAAACGGCAGTCCGCTTTGTGCTAATGGAACGACTTTAGACTGTAACGATAATGACAACACCGTATATCCCGGCGCCCCGCTGCTTTGCGACGGTAAGGACAACAACTGCGACGACAGGAAGGACTTTACCACCGACGAGGACAAAGACCTTGACGGTGTTTTCTGGTGTGCTAACGACTGTAACGACAACGACGCGGCGCGTTTCCCCGGCAACCCTGAGATATGTGACGGTAAAGACAACGACTGCGTAAGCGGAATTCCTGCAAATGAAATCGACAATGACGGCGATACCTATCTTCTTTGCAGTGTGCCGCCTGATTGCAATAATACAGACGCAAGCATGAATCCCGGCAGCCCCGAGCTTTGCGGCGACAACAAGGACAACAACTGTAACGGTCAAGTTGACGAAGCAGGATGCATATGCCCTGACACTGACGCAGACGGGCAGACCTCATCTGTTTGCGGCGGCACTGACTGTAACGACAGCGACAACACGGTATATGTCGGCGCTCCTGAGCTTTGCACAGACGGCAAGGACAACAACTGTAACGGAATAGTAGATATACAAGACCCTGTTGCAACAGGATGTCCTGCGTATTGTGTAGATACAGACGGAGACAATTATTTTGTAGGCGGCGCAGGCTGCGGCACAGTGGACTGCGATGACACAGATGCTAATGTATACCCCGGAGCAGCGACAATATGCGACGGTAAGGACAGCAACTGTGACGGCAGGGAGGATTTCAGCACTGACAAGGACATGGACAATGACGGAGTATTGTGGTGCGCAGGAGACTGCGATGACAACAATCCAAGCAGATTCCCCGGCAACCCTGAAATATGTGATGGAATAGACAACGACTGCGCAGGCGGAGTGCCTGGAGCAGAAGCGGACCTTGACAATGATACATATCTTGCATGTGGAAGTCCCGCAGACTGCAATGACACTGACCCCAATATAAATCCCGGCATACAGGAGTACTGC
>JACQZF010000050.1 GCA_016213945.1 Nitrospirota bacterium
GCGCCAAAAAAACGGAAATATTGATGCAGCGGGCTGCGAAAGTGATCCCGTGTCTCGATGCAACGGCAAAGAACTGGGAAAGATGATAGAAAACTGCGTCCCCGTCGAAAAAACGACGGTTTATAAACAGACTCTATTTAAACTCAGGCTTCAAGCCCGCTTTTTCCTGGTCGGCCACGACGACGAGGACGAAATTTTCAGGGTCGAGGTATTTCTTTGCCACACGCAGGACTTCGTCTTTTGTGACGCCGGTGATGTAAGACGGATATTTATCAATATAGTCCAGCCCGAGCCCGTAGAATTCAACCGCTATAAGAAAGTTGGCTATCCGGGCGCCTGTTTCAAATCTGAGGGGGAAGCTGCCGGTGAGAAACGACTTTGCGTCTGCAAGCTCTGTGTCTGATACGGGAGTATTCCGTATCCTGTTTATCTCTTTAAGGATCTCCTCTATTGCCGTGTTGGCTGATTCGTTCTTTGTCTGTACGCCAACCTGAAAAGTCCCGCTGTCCTTGTTGGGGGCGAAAAAGCTGTGAATGTCATAGGCAAGCCCCTTTTCCTCTCTGACATTCTGCATGAGGCGCGATTCAAAGCCGCCTCCGCCGAGTATGTAATTCATGACCGACACTGCGTAATAATCGGGATTGTCCCTGCTGATGCCTGCATGTCCCAGGATAATATTTGCCTGCGTCAGGTCTTTATCTATTGTGATGGTCTTTCTCTCTTTAACTTCAGTTGGCTTCAGGAGAGATGCAGATTTAATTTCCTTTGAATGCCATTCAGGGAAATATTGCTTGAGCAGTGCCCTGACCTCCTCAGGAGTTATGTCGCCGACAACGGACATTGTCGCGTTGTTAGGGACATAATAAGCGGAGTGGAAATTAACAACGTCATCCCTTTTGATCGCGTCGAGCGTTTCAGGCGTGCCCTGGACCAGCCTGCCGTAGGGATGCAAGCCGAATACCGCTTTTCTGAACTCCCTGGATGCGACAAAATCAGGCTGGTCTTCCTGGGATTTAAGACCGCCCTTAATGCGTACCCTCTTTTTATTAAGTTCATCTTCGGGGAAAGAAGGATTTAGAATTATATCCGAGAGCAGGTCGAAGCCGAGGTGCAAGTCCTTTTTTAAAACAGAGAGCGACACTGAAGCGTAATCTTCGTCTCCGGAGTCCCCGATGGCGCCTCCTACGAATTCAATTTCTCCGCTGATCTGCTGTGCGGTCCTTTTCTGCGTGCCGGATGTAAGCAGGGCAGCGGTGATGCCGGCAAGTCCTGCCTTTTCTTCAGGTTCCACAATGCTTCCCGCCCTGATGCCGACAGAGACCTTTACAACTGGAAGGTTGTGCCTTTCAACAATTAAGAGTGTCAGTCCGTTGTCGAGTACGGTCCTTTTGACGTCAAGCGCGTAAGAAGATAAATGCAGAATGCAGAATGTAACATGGAAAATTAAAGTAAAAAATAAAATCCTTTTGAACATTATTCTTGTCATCTTTTTAAATACCTCGTAAACCACAGAGGCACAGAGGCACTGAGTTTTTTTATTTAATTTCTCTGCGCCTCTGTGTCTCTGTGGTTTCATTTTGATTCCTGCTTTTTTAGCGGCACTAAGGTCCCCACGGTCCTTTTGTCTTCGACAAGATATTTCTTCGCTGCGCGCTGAACGTCCTGGGGGGTGACTTTTCTTATACTTTCAAAATATTTGTCCTTTAGTTTCCTGTCGCCGAGCATTTCAAACATTGCCACAACCTGCGCCTGAAAGAAGATGGAATCCTGTCCCATGATAAAGCCGGCCTCGACCTGGTTCTTTGCCTTCTGGACTTCCTTCTCGTCTGGCGCTTCCTTCTTTATCTTTTCGACTTCTTCATACAAAGCCTTTTCAACCTCGTCAATAGATTTGCCGGGCAGGGGCGCAGCGTCAAGAAAAAAGAGGGAAGGATATTTATCAAGGCTGCTGTAGGAGGCGTCAGATGAAAGCGCAAGCCTCTTTTCATCAATCAGACTTTTGTAAATCCTTGAACTCTTTCCCCCTGAGAGTATCCCTGCTAACACCTCAAGGGCGTAACCGTCATCGTTCAGGAAGTTCGGAGTCTTATATCCGATGAGCACATAAGGAAGCTCCGCCTCTTTTTTTACATACAGCCTTTTTTCGCCAAGCTGTTCAGGCTCTGCTATGTCGGGATTTTCAATTCTCCCGCCTTTAGGAATGCCGCCGAACTCGCTTCTGATCTTTGTCATCACCGCGTCGACGTCAATGTTCCCGGCGACAATTATCATGGCGTTATTTGGCGCGTAATGCTCTTTGTAATATTTATAGAGGTCGTCCCGCGTGATCCTCTTCAGGTCCTCCATCCATCCGATGACCGGCCACCTGTAAGGGATATTTTTAAACGCGGTCGCCATGACTTCTTCATATACGATGTTCTGCGGGTCGTCATCGTAGCGCATCCTCCGCTCTTCCATGACAACGTCCCTTTCCGAGAGGGTCTCTTTCGGGTCCATGACCAGATTGCTCATCCTGTCAGCCTCAAGCTCGATGGAGAGGTACAGTTTATCGGGGGCGAGCTTCTGATGATAATAAACATAGTCCCTCGACGTTCCGGCATTATCAACTCCGCCTGCCCTGCTTATGATCTTTGAAAATGCTTTAGGCCCGTATTTAGGCGTGCCCTTAAACATCAAGTGTTCAAGCAGATGGCTTAGCCCTGTCTTTCCAACCTGCTCGTGTATTGAGCCCGCATTGTACCATATCTGAAAAACAGCTAAAGGGGCATTGGGGTCTTTCAGGGCAAAGACTTTCAAACCGTTGGGAAGGACTTCTTCATAAAGAGCGCCGTCATAGCGGCCCGCCTGGCGCGCCGCAGTATGAGCGCACGCGGCAAGAGACAGTAAAAGCAGAAGCAATATAATGCAAAAAATCTTTTTCATGATCTTAGATGCTAACAGAAATAAAAAAAGCGGTCAATCGTTCCGCGCCTAAAAAAATGCAGCCAGGATACCCTGGCTGCTTCAGTTGGAGGGGGGGTAAAAGGACCATTAATGTCATATTATTTATTGCAATCGTATCTGCCGTGACTTCCAGCGTAATCAGGCGCTTTCTCCGCAATCCTGCCTCTGAGCTCGCGAATGTCTTTTTCAAGAACAGCTAAAGTGTCATCAGTTGTCTTTGGATTGTGAAGAGCTTCACGGTATTCAAATTTTTTCCCGTGCAGTTCCTTTCGCAATTCTTTTGTCTCATTAAGAAATTGCTGGTCATTCATTGGCTTGTGCATACCGTTCATTGCGCCCATCATTTTGCCTCCGCAGTCATGCGTCATTATGCGTTCATCGCAATATTCCCGGCCCATCATATTTCCGTCTCTCCAGCCGCGCGGGCCATGGGCAAAGGCAAACGTTGCCGCGAGGGCTAAAATCGATATTACTGCTATTGCTGTCAAAGATTGTTTCATTGTTGGATCTCCTTTCTAAAAAAGGTTTTCTTAATTTGTATGATTTAGCTTAATAAAAAGATTTGAAGGGAAAATGAATAAATTGTGAAAATTTTGTGAAGGTGTTTTTTAAACGGGATAATTGATATACTAATCATATTGATTTTCTGAAAGGATGACTGGTTTATAAAATATGAAGGCTGAAAGAAAACATCTTTATGCAGTCGCAATTATCATAATTCTTATATCATGTTTACTTGCCTGTACAAAAGAACAGGGCAAGGAACCGTCCAGGACAGCCTCCGCAACTGACGGATTATCCAAAACTGATGGAGCATCCAATGCCAGGGTCGCTGAATTAATGCAGTCCATGAACATGAAACCCTTTGCAAAACCCGTTATGGCTGAGGATTTCGAATTGACTTCCGTGAAAGGTGAAAAGGTGCGCCTCAGCCAGTACCGCGGGAAAGTGGTCCTCCTCAGTTTCTGGACAACGTGGTGACCGTGGTGCAGGAAGGAGTTGCCTTCCCTCGAAAGCCTTTACCGGAGCTTCAAAGGAGAACCTTTTGAGCTTTTAAGTATTGATATAGAAGAAAAAAAGGATACCGTTTCCAGATTTTTAGAGGACAATACCATCTCTTTTAATGTCCTTCTTGATGAAGCCGGCGCGGTAAGCTCTCAATACGGCGTGCGTTCGACCCCGATGAAAATCCTGATAGACGCCAAAGGGAACCTTGCTGGTGTATCTCTGGGCTACAGGGAATGGGACTCCGATGAAATGAGAACGCTGATCAAATTGTTAGCGGGACCAACATAAACTATTCAGCGGTCTTGCCGGCTATTTTTTCTCTGACCGTACTCAGATATTCCTTGTACTTGACGTTGGCGAATTCGAGCGCGTATTTGTTGTTTTCATTTATCTCCGCCCTTTCCCATCCTCCCGCTTCCCTGAAGGTTTTTATCTTTACGGAATTCAGTTCTCCGTCGCAGTCTTTGTCGAAATACTCAAAGCGCCTGAATTCAAGAGGCAGATTGTCCTGAATAACGACAAGAATTTCTTCAACCTTTTGCTCTTTTCCGGACCTGAAATATGCCACTTTCTTATCCCCTATTTCTCCCTCCCATATCTTCAAGACTGAGGATACAGCCAAATCAGCGGGCGGTCCAATAGAGGCGCTTTCAGGCAGGCTGTCATCAGCATATGATTTAACCTGCAGGATAAGCAATAATGCCGATAATATCGATAATATCAGGATTGTTTTTTTGCCCACGATGATCTCCCTTTTATATTCTGTCATTCCGGCTTGTCCAGAATCTTTTATGATTCTCAAAAAGTCGGAAAGATTCCCGACAAGCCAACAGTAGGTGCTTTAGGCACGGGAATGACAGCAAAATGGCTACTCATCTTTTCAGAGACCCTGTAGCTTGCTACATGGTTTTTCATTCAAGGATGTTCCGGGTTAATTCTATCAAAAAACAGGCGGGTGTAAAAATAAATATTTCTGATGGGGATATTTTTAGTAGATGGACCTCATCCTGCCGGTAAGCCGGTCGAAGATGATGACATCCACCACTCTGCCTTTGTCGATAATTTTTGCCCTTATAAATCTTCCGGGCCCGGGATCGTTGATCATGACACCAAACCCTTTCTTAACATAATAATTATCTAAAGCCTTTTGCGCCTCGTGGAAAGACATCATGGATTTACAGGTCCCGTATTTACCGCATTGCTCGCAATAATCGCCGTAAGGCGTTACAGGTTTTCCACGGAATGCAAAGGCATCGGGACGGGACACGAACAGTGCGGCGGCGATCAATGTTAAGACAGCTAAGTGTTTCATGGTTGTTCCATATTTAATGTTTCAAAATAACATTTAAAAATGAAGAAAATATGAACGTCAAAATATGACCGTAAACCGCGAGCCTTTACCGGGCGCGCTTTGGACTTCGACCTTTCCGCCTATTACTTCCGTAAGCTCCTTGACTATAGCAAGCCCCAGCCCCTGTCCGCCTGAGTCATCTCCCTTATAAAAGCGCTCAAATATCCTCGTGATGTTTTCCGGTCCAACGCCTTTTCCAGTGTCTTCAACGGAGATATAAAAGCCTTCAGCGTTCTGCCTGTCCCATTTTATTGTAATTCCGCCGCTGCCTGTATACTTGAAGGCATTTGTCAGCAGGTTCTTCAAAATGATATGAAGCTTATCGGGATAGGTCCTGACAATGACCGAAGGCCCGGAGGTTTTCAGGGAAAGCCCCTTATCTTCAATAAGCTTTTTCATGCCTCCGGCAACAGACCCGACAAAATCACTGAGGTTAATCTCTTCCATGTCTCCACGCTTAAAGAAGCTGGCCTCAGCCCTTGTAATATCCTCAATGCCCTCAACGAGGGAGATCATCCGCTGTATTTCTGATTTCATGGTCCTTAAAACTTCATTCGGGTCGGACATCACTCCGTCTTCGACCGCTTCGAGATTGCCCTTTATGATTGTCAGAGGCGTTCTCAGCTCATGGGTGATATTTGACGTCAAGTGCTTTCTTAAAAGGTCCTCTTTTTTCAGGGCCTCAGCCATGTAGGTAAAGGTTTCAGTAAGTTTGTCGATCTCGTCTTTATATTTACGGTGCACCTTGAGCTTTTGAATGGAAAATTCCCCTTTGGCAATTTTCTCCGCCGCAATTGTTAAGCGCCTGACAGGTTTGGACAG
This sequence comes from Nitrospirota bacterium, assembly GCA_016213945.1. Lineage (GTDB taxonomy): Bacteria > Nitrospirota > Thermodesulfovibrionia > UBA6902 > UBA6902 > SURF-23. The sequence continues at coordinate 6,125 of JACQZF010000050.1, forward strand.
AAACATTGTGAACAGGACAGATAGGAGCAAGGCCCCTCCGCCCGCAATCAGGAAAGATATAATAAGGAATTCTCTTCCCCTCTTTCTGAATATCTCCTCTTTTAACGGGATCTCTCCAAGCCTTTCAAGAGGCCGGAGGTGCAGCTTCCCTATCTCTTTACCTTCAACATACAGCGGATACCAGCTAAAGTCCCCTTTGCCCGCGGGCAGCTTCAAAAACTCCTTCATCCTGCCCAGCATATAAGAATCCATGTTAAAAACAACATCGGTGGAGGTCAGTATGTTATTGCCTGCCGCGTCCTCCACTATGCTTTCAAACCCGAGCATCAGACCCCAGTGCAGCGACTCATGAAGCGATTGGTGGTCCCATGCGCTGCTTTTATAGCTTCCTTCAACAGACGCTAATATCCAGTAGATCTGGTCTTCCTTTGTGCCCTCCATGAACTCATCAAAATCCCTCATGATGAGCCGTTCAAACACTATATTTGACAGGAGGGCAAAGAGGATAAGGAAAATAAATGCGATGAATAATTTAGTCCTCATCAGGCTGGCCGATAAACCTGTAACCCACCCCGTAGACTGTTTTGATATAAGAGGGGTTTCTTGGGTCTTCTTCAATCTTGTGACGGATGTTCTTGATGTGGGCGTCAATGGTCCTGTCGTATCCTTCAAAATCATAACCGAGAATGACATTGACAAGCTGGAGCCTTGAAAAAATCTGACCGGGACGTTCCGCGAGGCATTGCAGGAGTTTGAATTCCGTGGGGGTGAGCACCAGGGGCACATTGTTCTTTGTTATTTCAAAACGGGAAGAATCAATAACAAGGTCCCCCTTGTTGAAACTGATGCTCCCCTTTGTGCCTTTGGACCTTCTTAAAAGCGCGTTGACCCTTGCCACAAGCTCTCTCGGGCTGAAAGGCTTGACTACATAATCATCCGCGCCTATGCCGAGACCCTTTATCCTTTCCTCTTCTTCCACTTTGGCGGTCAGCATGATGATCGGCACGTCAGAGTCCGCGCGGATGGTCCGGCATATGTCTTCCCCGTCCATATCAGGAAGCATGAGGTCGAGTATTATCAGATCAAACCCGTCTTTCAGCGCTGATATGGCCTTTTGTCCGGTGTTTGCTACCGTGACCCTGAAGCCTTCTTTTTCAAGATATGCCTTTACGATTGCAGCGATTTTGGATTCATCTTCAACGACGAGTATCCCGCCCTTGTTCATGGTAAAATGATAACACAAAAAGGATATCAGCCGACAGCTATTAGCTGATTGCTGTCAGCTTTATTGTTCTTGCGAATAAAAAAACAAAAATGTTAGGCTGTTAGACAATGGGGATTTCGGAGAATCTCACAGTAATTCAGCAAAGAATTAATGACTCCGCTGTAAGAGCAGGCAGGGACCCGAAGGACATAAAACTCATCGCCGTTACAAAGACCGTTGAATTGCAGGAAATTATCGAGGCGGTAAAAGCCGGAGTTTCAATTTTAGGAGAGAACAGGGTACAGGAAGCGAAAGAAAAAGTTAAGAATTATGAGTTAAGAGTTACCCCCGCCCCCCCCATTGGTAAGGGGGGGAGCGGGGGGGTCGAGTGGCATTTGATCGGTCATTTGCAGACAAACAAGGCCAAGGCCGCAGTTCAGATGTTTGACCTGATCCAGACTATTGACTCTGTTGAGCTTGCTGCAGAAGTTAACAACCAGGCCGGGAAAATGAATAAAGCGCAGAGAGTGCTTGTGCAGATAAAACTCTCTGAGGAAGCGACAAAGCGCGGAGTTTCAGAAAAAGACATGACAGAACTGCTTGAAGAAGTCTCAAAGATGCAGCATCTCAAACTTGAAGGCCTCATGACAATACCGCCTTATTTTGATGACCCTGAATCGGTACGGCCTTACTTCAGGAGATTGAGGGAGATCAGGGACGAGGCATCGGCGAAAGGCTTCAGCCTGCCGGAATTGTCAATGGGCATGTCTAATGATTTTGAAGTCGCGATCGGGGAAGGCGCCACAATGGTCAGGATCGGCACCGCGATATTCGGAACAACTGCATCCAATAAAGAGGTTGCAGGCGCGTGCGATATAATAATCCTTGCGGTGAAGCCTCAGCAGATGGAGGCGGCCCTTGATGAGATCAGCCCTGATATTTCGGAAGATAAAACCGTGGTCTCTATTGCCGCGGGCATTACGCTTTCGTATCTTTCATCCAAGTTAAAGACAAAGAAGCTGATCAGGGTCATGCCGAACACCCCGGCGCTTGTCCAGGAGGGGATGTCGGTAATGTCCCTGTGCGAGTGTTTTTCCGACAAGGACATCTCAGTTGTCAGGGAGATATTAATGTCTATCGGCAAGGTCATAACTTTACCTGAAAAATACATGGATGCCGTGACCGCGGTCTCAGGCAGCGGCCCGGCCTTCATAGCCCTTTTTGTCGAGGCAATGACAGGGGCCGGGGTAAGATTGGGATTGAGCGAAGACGATGCGTCCGTGCTTGCTGTTCAAACCGCCATCGGCACTGCAAGACTCCTTGAAACCGGAATGCCGCCCTCAAAGCTCAGAGAGATGGTGACCTCCCCGGGAGGCACGACAGCGGCAGGGTTGAAGGTTTTTAATGAGAAGGGGCTAAAGGATATCGTGCTTAACGCCCTTGAGGCCGCAAAAAACAGGGCGGAAGAATTAGGCAAAGGGAGGTAACAGATGTTTATATTCGGCGATCCGATTATCGCTATAGCAAAAATCCTTAATTACGTGCTTGAGATTTATAAATGGGTCATCATCATTTCCGCATTAATAAGCTGGGTAAATCCGGACCCGTACAATCCGATCGTGCGGTTTTTACATTCGGTAACCGAACCGGTGCTCAGACCTATAAGAAGATTTATCGGTTACAGGCTTGGCCCCCTGGACATATCTCCTCTTGTAGTAATCATTGCTATTATGTTTATACAATTGGCTATAATAAAACCTTTAATGAAATTCGGCTATATACTTGGAGGAGGATAAAATGAGAATAACGCCGCTTGATATTCAGCAGAAACAATTCGCGACAAGGTTCAGGGGCTTTGATATGGAAGAGGTGGATTCCTTCCTTGAACTGATCAGGGAGGAGATGGAAGAGCTTCTGAGGGAAAACGCCAACCTGAGGGAAGAGGCCAAGAGATTCGAGAAGCAGTTAAAGGAATATAAAAATATCGAGACCACCCTGAAAGACACGCTCATCAGCACGCAGCAGATGGTGGACGAATACAGGGGCACAGCAAAGAAAGAAGCCGAGCTGATTGTGAAAGAATCCGAGTTAAAGGCGGAAGACATGATGAGAGAGGCCCAGGAAAAGATCGTAAAGATCCATGAAGACATAACCGACCTCAAAGGCATAAGGAGACATTTCAAAGAAGAGTTAAAGAGATTGATTGAGAGCCACCTCAGGATGATGGAATTCGACAAGGAACGCGAGGCTGAAATACCGAATGAAACACAAAACGCTTAAGGGCTTTCAGGACATCCTGCCGCCTGAGATCTCCGTCTGGCAGCACATCGAGAAGATCTCGCGGGACGTTTTCAAAACCTACGGTTATCAGGAGATCAGGCTCCCAGTACTCGAATCAACCGACATATTTACCAGAAGCATCGGAGAGACCTCCGATATTGTGGAAAAAGAGATGTACACCTTTACCGACAAAGGCGACCGCAGCGTGACACTGCGCCCGGAGGGCACGGCGTCCTTTGTAAGGGCATACGTAGAACATCATCTGTTCAACAATCCCGCGCCGCAAAAATTTTACTACATGGGCCCGATGTTCCGCTACGAAAGGCCGCAGGCCTACAGGTACAGGCAGTTTTACCAGATAGGCGCGGAGGCCATGGGCGTCGAAGACCCGAAGCTTGACGCCGAGATAATCTCCATGCTTTCAAAGATATTAAACAGCACAGGCCTTGAGGGGGTCAATTTTGAGCTGACCTCAATCGGATGCAAAAATTGCCGTCCCGCGTACAGGGACGCTTTGAAAAATTTCCTTCGCGACAGGCTGAACAGTTTCTGCGGTGACTGCCAAAGGCGGTTCGATCTAAACCCCTTGAGAATACTGGACTGCAAAGTCCCGGGTTGTATCGAATCCAGACAGGGCTCTCCGGCGGTGCTCGACCATCTCTGCGCTGACTGCAAACAGCATTTTGACGGCCTGAAGCGCAACCTCGAAACACTCAGCGTCAGGCATTCCATCAACCCAAATCTCGTCAGAGGTCTCGACTATTACACAAAGACGGCCTTTGAGGTGACAAGCGAATCGCTCGGAAGCCAGAAGGCAGTGGCGGCAGGCGGGAGATACGACGGACTGGTAGACGAATTCGGCGGGCCGCCAACACCCGGCATCGGTTTCGCCATCGGCATGGAAAGGATTATCCCCCTGATAAAGGGGTCCATGAGCAAGGCTGAACCCCCCGACCTTCTTATTTGTCCGCTTGGACAGGAAGCCCCTGAAAAGGGCCTGCTGCTTGCCGAACAATTACGCTCATCAGGGATATGGGCCGAAGTCAATTACGAACAGACATCCCTTAAGAGCCAGATGCGCAAGGCAAACCGCCTCGGCGCAAAAAATGTCATTGTCCTCGGCGAAGACGAATTGAAAAAAGGCGAGGTTGTGGTCAAAAACATGGTCAACGGAACAGAGACAAAAGCAGTTCTTGAAGTTCAGGAATTAAAAAAAATAATTAAAGCAGGCAAGTGAAAAGCAATACTGCCGAAAAATGTCATTCCGGCTTGTCCGGAATCTGCTTTTCAGAAAGATTCCCGACGCGTTGCTTGCGGGAATGACGGCTTGTATGTTTTTATCAATATGCAGCAACCATTTCAACAGGGTTCACCATGAATAACTTCATACAAAATTGCACCGGCGTCATCCTCGCAGGCGGAGAGAACAAACGGATGCCTGTGCTGAAGGCATTCATCGAAGTTGAGGGGAAGAAGACCGTTGAGAGAAATCTCAGGATCATGAAGCGGCTTTTTGGGGAAACCTTCATCATCACCAACCAGCCGGAGCTTTATTCATATCTTGGAGTACCGCTGTTTGGCGACGTTTATGACGTGAGAGGCCCGATGACGGGAATCTTTACCGCGCTGCTGAATTCATCCAATCAGTGGGTTTTCGTGTCCGCGTGCGACATGCCCTTCATAAATCCGGCACTGATCAGGTTTATGGCGGATGAAAGATATAATCCGGCCTGTCTCTCTATGATGAGCGATGAGGAGAGAGGGAATTTTGACCCCGCACAAGAAGCAGACATTTATGATGTTGTAGTCCCGGTTGTCAATCACCGGGCTGAGCCTCTCTTTGCCTTTTATTCAAAAAAGGCTTTATCCTCTCTGGAGCAGTTTATACTTTCAGGGAAGAAGGGGATAAAAGATTTTTTACTTAATCGCAGTAAAAGAGTAAAATATATTACAACAGAGGAGATAAAGGGCATCGACCCGGAGGCAAAGTCGTTTATTAACCTTAATACTCCCGAAGATGTCGAGCTTTATCTGCATCCTCAAGACAGATTGAAATTTAAAAAGAGCGTAATAAGGAGGAAGAAATGTTCGGACTTGGAGCTTCAGAGCTAATAATAATCCTGGTCATCGTTGTGATTCTTTTCGGGGCGACGAGATTGCCCCAGATCGGCAAGGGCATAGGAGAGGCAATAAAGAATTTTAAAAAGGCGTCTTCTGAGCCGGATGAGATCGATGTTACACCAAAAAATAAAACGGAAGGCGCTGAGGCAGGCAAGGAAAGCAAGTCTTAAATTTGAATGCTGAGAGCCTTTGCTGAAATCGATCTTAACGCCCTCTCACACAACCTCAGGGTTGCCAAAAAGAAAACAGGCAATAAGAATATTCTCGCTGTTGTGAAGGCCAATGCCTACGGACACGGCGCCGCAGAGATTTCAAAGCACCTTATAAAACAAGGTATCACTTATCTCGGAGTAGCTTTTACAGGCGAAGCCATTGCGCTCAGGGAAGCCGGAATAACTTTCCCGATACTCGTTTTTTTTGACAGAGACCACATTGACGAATGCTTCAAATTTAATCTCACCCCTTTAATTCTTGATTTAAACACCGCTAAAGAATTTTCTAAAGAGGCTGTGAGGCGCAAACGCAGGATCGCGGTGCATATCAAGATAGACACCGGCATGGGGCGTGTGGGGTTTACTATTGACAGGGCGTTAACAGACATTCCCAGGGCAGCGCGCCTGAAAAACATAGAACTCGAAGGGCTCATGAGCCATTTCTCTGAGGCAGACCTCTGTGATAAAGAGTTTGCCGGTCTGCAATTGAAGAGATTTCTTGCGCTAAAAAATGAATGGGCGCGGAATAAGATCACGTTCAAATATCACCACATTGCCAACAGCGCCGCTACACTAAGCATGAATAACGCTCATCTCAATATGGTGAGGCCTGGAATTATGCTTTACGGCTATGGATCTGATAATCTCAATCCGGTGTTAAGCCTGAAAAGTAAAATTCTTCTCCTTAAAAAAATCCCTGCTGGCATCCCAATAAGTTACGGCAGGACCTTCACCACAAAGAGGAAAAGCACTATCGCAACAGTTCCTGTCGGCTACGCTGACGGATACAACAGGAAACTCTCGAACCAGGGAGAGGTGCTTATTAACGGCAAACGCGCGCCAATTGCCGGGAGGGTCTGCATGGACACGATTATGGTTGATGTTACTGACATACCGGACGCAGACCTGAATTCAGAAGTAGTTATAATCGGAAGTCAGGGTAAAGAGAAAATTACCGCCGCTGACATCGCGGACAAGATCGGCACCATTTCCTATGAAGTCCTCACATCGATCGGCCAGCGGGTGCAACGGGTATATAAATAAATATTAACTGAGGCCTTTGCAAAAGTCTTTATTCGTCATTCCCGAGGTCTTTTATCGGGAATCCAGTATTTTTTTAAACCAAAGACTTCTGGATACCCGCCTTTGCGGGTATGACGGCAAACGTGATTTCCTCTAAACATTTGCAAGAGGCGCAACTATTTTGCCGGCTTTTCCGGCGCCGGCAGTTTGCCTGTATTTTCCTGAATGGAAAGCAGTTCCACTTCAAAAATAAGTGTCGCATTGGGCCCGATCTCACGTCCCGCGCCGCGCTCTCCATAAGCAAGATTGGACGGCACATACAACTGCCACTTTGAACCGGTTTTCATAAGCTGCAGCGCCTCGGTCCAGCCGGGGATCACGCCGCCGACTTTGAATGTTGCAGGCTGACCATGCTTCATCGAACTGTCGAATTCAGTGCCGTCTATAAAGGTCCCTTTATAATGTACGGTCACTGTATCTGTTGCTTTCGGTATTGCCCCGGTCCCTTCTTTGATGACTTTATACTGCAAGCTGCTCGGCAGAGTCACAACGCCCTCTTTTTTCTTGTTCTCTGCGAGAAAGGCATCCCCTTCTTTCTTGTTCTTTTCAGCAGCTTCTTTCATTTGCGCCATCTGCTTGGCCATCATCTCATTTTTGAAACTGGAAATGGTATCGCGCATTTCCTCATCTGTCATCAAAGACTTGCTCCCGGAGAACGCGTCCTTTATTCCTCTGGCAAGGATATCAGGATCAACATCTATGGACTGGTTTTTAAAATCTTTTCCCATGGTTGTGCCGATACTGTAGCTCAACTTGTCTCTCTGGGTCTTTAACTCGATGTTCTCTTCCGCATAAGCTATGTTTTGCAGAAGCATAAAGCCTAAGACTGCTGCTAACACTTTCATAAAACCTCCGGTTAAAATCTGTAATTAACCCCAATCCCAATTACAGGATAATATTTATAAGCGTTAAGATCATCTTGCATGTTATCTTCTTCTTTTGCCAACTCGCTCAGAAATGTGGGATCGTTGGATTTTGTTCCGCCGCTGGCGGAAAGATCAACCTTGGGAGACCCTGAGAAAACCACTCCTAAGTCCATAATAAACCCCCAAGCTTTGTCCCTTCCGAATGAAGTATCCCATCCCAGCCCGGCATATGGCGCTGTATCATTGAAGGTTATTTTCCCTTTCAGTTTTCCTATTTCCGATCCATCAAACTTCTGGTCTCCGATTTCATATTTTGTCCCTGTTGCAATTTCTGCATTTGCATCCAACTTATTCCGGTTAATAAGCACACCGCCTGTCAGTCTGAAACTGCCCTTGAAAGGATGTATATCCAAAAAGACTGGAACAGAGTTTAATTTCAGCTTAAATTTATAGTCGATATCGTCTTTTGTTCCATCGTAATTATATTTCCAGTAATTTAATCCCCCTCTGACACCTAAAAAATCCAGAAACGACACCTCAACTTCAGGCCCTGCCCCTAACGTACTGGCTTTTAACCCCAACGAAAGAGTTTTTGCATAAAGACTTGTGGAACATAAAACCAGAACGACAAGCGACAGCACGACTGTTTTAACCCTCATATTACCCTCCCCTTTATGATATTGGAATTTTGGAATGAAAAATTGTACTACATTGTTAATCAGAAAATCCAGACAATATTTATTTGCTTGGAATTTTTTATTTTCTCTCAATTCCGCCCTCCGGATTTTCCAGCGAGAGTGTCTGACAGGCTATGAGGCCTTCAGCCTCTTTTTTGTCCACTCGATCAAACCTCCCGCGGAGATAAGCTCCTGCATGAACGGAGGGATCGGTTTCGCGGTGTATACTTCGCCTTTTGTTATGTTCCTGATTGTCCCTTTGTCAGCGTCTATCTCTATCTCGTCGCCCTGGCTGATCTTGTCCGGGGCGTCATCTGACTCAAAGATAGGAAGCCCGATGTTGAACGCGTTTCTGTAAAAGATCCTCGCAAAACTTTTCGCGACGACGGCCTGAATACCAGCAGCCTTTATCGCGATGGGGGCGTGTTCCCTTGAAGAGCCGCAGCCGAAATTGGCCTTTCCAATTATCAGGTCCCCTGCCGTGACCTTTGACGGAAAATCCTTGTCCGCATCTTCCATCACGTGCTTTGCAAGCTCCCCGGGGTCTGATGTGTTTAAATAGCGCGCGGGGATGATCGCATCGGTGTCAATATTGTCTCCGAATTTCCAGACCTTACCTTTTAAAATCATAGTTCCTCCAATTTAACCACAGAGTCACTGAGACACAGAGAAAAAATTTCAAATTATAAATAATTCCAGAGATCAAATTTAATTATCAAACAGTTTTGAAATTACGCTTTGCTTATTGAATATTGTTTGATCCTGGTGCCTGTTTTCTCAGCTCTGTGCCTCCGTGTCTCTGTGTTTCATTTTATTTATACAACTTCATCCGGTACGGCGATCCTTCCTTTGATCGCCGAAGCTGCGGCGACAGCGGGGTTTGAGAGATAGACCTCGCTCTCAGGGTGTCCGATCCTGCCGACAAAATTCCTGTTAGTTGTAGCAATGGCCCTTTCGCCCTTTGCAAGAATTCCCATGTGTCCGCCGAGACACGGGCCGCATGTCGGGGTGGAAAAGACCGCTTCCGCATTCACGAATATCTCTGCCAGCCCTTCTTTGACCGCCTGCAAATATATCTGCTGGGTCGCTGGGATGACGATCATCCTGACA
>JACQZF010000048.1 GCA_016213945.1 Nitrospirota bacterium
ACCATGCGTCGATACTTCGTTGGAAAGACAAAATGATACAGCAATACACTGACATTATGGCTCTTATGTATATAGATGCTCACGTCATCTATTATACTCGCCGCAAGCGGCGGGGAATTAGACCCTAAGAGAGATTAAAAATGCCATCATTGCCCATAAGAATCGTTTGGACATTCATGACTCTAACGTCAGGTTTTTAGATACTCTTGCCATACTTTCAGGATGCAAAGAACACATAAGCACCTCATTGCCGGACGGTAGACGACCAGATGTGATGAGAGTTAATACAAAGCGCCGTCTTTTTTTTATTGGCGAAGGGAAGAACACAGAATCACCTGGCTGCCTTAATACACAAGAACGCCTGTGGGTGTATCTCCGATGGCTTTCAGCGCACCTATACAGAGAAGATAGCATCGGCATTTTAGCTATTTGTTTTAAGAAAGAATATGACAACAATAAGTGGATAGAAACGATTATGTCACTATCCCATGACATGAACCTCATTTGTTCCGATTTCGGGAAGGAAACATTTGGATCGGGAATAAATGTTGTATGGTTTTTGTTCCGAAATTGAACTCTAACACTTAGACAATAAAATTGACGGATGCAATACTATGATATATTGGTAAGATAACCTGATGACATGGAAAAACTATCCAGTTTTCCCAATAGTGACAAAAGCTCAAGAAATATCTACTTATTTTTTTGTTGTTTTATATAATTCCTTCTTGAACCACTTAACCGCGTCTTTAAAGGAGATTTTTTCGGTAGCCATCCTGAGCGTGAATTGCTCAAGCTCCTTCTGCGAGGCTTCCAGTGAATAGCCGTTAATTCTCAAGAAAATACCGGTAGCTGTTATAGCGGTCCTCTTATTCCCGTCGATAAAAGGATGATTTTTTATGAGTGATTCCATCAGCGCGGCAGCTTTATGAAAGATATCGGGATAGAGGTCTTTACTCCCGAATGTTGCCCTGGGTCTTGATACGGCGGATTGAAGAAGACCCAAATCCCTGACGCCGTGAGCGCCCCCTGTCTCATCAATAAGCCTGCTGTGAATAAACAGCACCTGTTCCGCAGAAAGATATTTCACTTTTTTGCAAGCTCTTTGAGCGCAGGTTCATACTTCTTTATAAATTCGTTCACCTGTGAAACAAACTCCCTGTCAACACCTTTAGGATATTTCTTTTTCCTGACGGGCTCAACTATTATCCTTGATTTGTCCTCATCAAGTTTTACATCCACATCCGAGCCGACTGACAGATCAAGCTTTTCAAGGACGTCTACGGGGATGGAAACCCCCCGGCTGTTTCCTATTGAACATATTTTCCTGTGCATTAACACCTCCGCAAAATGTTATAACATGATTATAACACAACCCCGCGCCTTGCCCTTTTGCTCTATTGAGCTTTTGCTTTTTTCAATCTCTTCATCAATGCGCTATACCCCAGCGTATTCAAAACATCCTTCTTCTCCGCCCAGCCTCTCCGTGCGGTGCCGATGCCGTAAGTCATAAAGTCAAACTGGAACGTGACGTGGGTGTCTGTATTGATCGCAAGCGCGATTCCAATTTCTTTTGCTTTCTTGACATACATGTCACTCAAGTCAAGTCTCAGCGGATAGGCGTTTATCTCGATTGCAGTACCGGTTTCTTTTGCGGTTCTTAAAACTTCTTCCATATCAACTTCATACGCGTCGCGCTCTCCGATAAGTCTTCCGGTCGGATGGGCGATGATGGAGACATACGGGTTTTTCATGGCGGAGACAAGCCGCTTTGTAATTTGTTCCTTAGACTGTCTGAACCCTGAATGTATGGAGGCGATGACTATATCAAGCTTCTTCAAAACCTCATCGGGATAATCCAGCGTCCCGTCACTTTTTATATCCATCTCCGTGCCGGAGAGGAGTTTGAAGTCGTTTAATTTTTCATTCAGCGCCTGTATCTTTTTATTCTGCTCAAGCACCTGCTCGATGCTCAATCCTCCGGCTACGCCGAGCCCTTTTGAATGGTCTGTTACCGCAAGATATTCGTAGCCTCTCTTTTTGGCGGCCTCAATAAGCTCCGCAATGTCGTGGCTTCCGTCGCTGTCAGTGGTGTGCACATGGAGGTCGCCTTTTATGTCCTTCAATTCAATAAGCTTCGGCAGATCGCCTTCAAGGGCGGCCTCGATCTCTCCGGTGTCCTCCCTCATTTCAGGAGGGATGTACGGCATACCAAGTATTTTATAAACATCTTCCTCATGTTCTCCGCCGAGTTTCTTGTCCGTCTTGACATCGAAGATGCCGTACTCATTTATCTTCAGTCCCTTTCTCACCGCCATCTCGCGGAGCCTTATGTTATGCTCCTTGCTGCCGGTAAAATAAGCCAGCGCCGCGCCGAACGACTCCTCCTCCACAACCCTCAAGTCCACCTGAATCCCTTCAGCGGTGATAACGCTTGATTTCGTCGGCCCCTTCATGAGCGCTTCCTTTATCTGCGGCAGATGGACGAATACATCCATCACTTTATGAGGGTCTTTTGAAGTCGCAAGTATGTCAATGTCATGTATTGTGTCCTTCCAGCGCCTGAGGCTTCCCGCAATGCTCAATTTATTAATGAAAGGTTTTCCCTTCAGCTTCTCCACAATCCCTTCGGCAACCGGCAGCACGCGTCCCAGGGGGAAACGTCCAGTATGCCGCTTGATCATCGCAATCCCCTTGAGGATGTTCTCTTCTGTCTTCGCCTGAATGCCGGGAAGGCCTTTCAGCTTTCCTTCCTTCGCGTATTTCTCAAGATCGTCCACATCTTTAACATGAAGTTTGTCAAAGAGGAGCTTCGCGGTCTTTGGGCCAAGACCCGGCACGGAGAGGAGGTCAACAAGGCCAGAGGGCACCTCCTTTTTTAATTCATCATAGAACGTTAAATGACCTGTCCCGACATACTCATGGATCTTGCCAGCAAGGTCAGCACCGATGCCCGGAATTTCCTGTAATTCTTCCGCGGATATTTCCGTGACGTCCTTAGCAAGTCCGTCAATGTTCTGCGCGGCGCGCCTGTAAGCGCGTATCCTGAAAGGGTTGTCACCTTTGATTTCGAGAATGTCAGCGATGTCGTTGAAGATCCTGGCGATCTCCTGATTTTTCATAGGTAAAGTATAACATCAATTCTGCGGTAGGGGCGGGTTTAAAACCCGCCCCTACATTTACTATCTGTGAATCGTTACTCCGACCTTCCCGCAATATTTTTCAATGGCGCATTTGCTGCAAAGAGGAGAGATCGGCCTGCAGATGCCCTGGCCGAATGCGACGAGCAGGCCGTTTATTTCGAGCCAGTATTCCTGAGGGAGTTTTTCACGGAGGGCGAATTCGGTTTGTTCAGGCGTCTTTGTTTTTACATAACCCCAACGATTGGTTATTCTATGCACGTGGGTATCGACGCAGATTCCCGGTTTCTGGTAGCCGAGGGTGATGACGAGATTCGCGGTTTTTCTGCCGACGCCTTTCAGCTTCATCAGCTCATCCAGATCATCAGGGACTTTTGAATTGTAATTCTCGATCAGCGTATTGCACAGCTCTTTGATCCTCAGCGCTTTTACTTTATAAAACCCGACCGGATAGATCGCCTTCTCAATTGTCTTCACCGAAAGACGCGACATGGTCTTCACATCAGACGCCAGATTGAAAAGCCTTTCAGAAGCTGCGCCGGTGGTCCTGTCCTGTGTGCGCAGGCTCAGTATGCAGGAGATGAGGACTTTAAACGGGTTCCTGTCCCTGAAGGATTGCTGCACTATGCTTTCAAGCCACGGTACATCAAGCCCGCTTACCTGCTTTTTCAATTGAGGCCACAACTTATGTATTGCTCGAGTGTCCATAGGTTTTTTCGGTTCGGGTTTTGTCTGTTTTAATTATTCGAAACTATGATCGTGCTGTACCCTTCATAGGCAAGTTTTGCCGCAACGGAATAGGCGTTCTTGTATTCCCTGAATTCACCCATTCTCACCCTGAAGAATTTTTGACCGTTTACATTGGCAGTCGTAATGTAAACATCGCTGTATTTTAATTCGAGCCCCTTTTTAAGACGGTCGGCGTTTGACTGCTCAATGAATGAACCAACCTGAATGGTCAGGCCGCCGGATGACGCGACAGGTTCAAAGGGCAATCGCTTGGCGTAACGCATGTCCCTTCCGAGATATACTATCTTCACAGCGCCGACGCCTTTTCCCGTAAGGCCGATCTCTTTTGCGGCCCCATAGGAGAGATCGAGGTCCCTGCCCCAGATAAAAGGCCCCCTGTCGTTGACGACCACCTCAACGGATCTGTCGGTATCGGGATTTGTAACGCGCAGCTTCGTCCCGAAATCATAAGTCTTGTGCGCGCACGTCATGCCGTACATGTCGTATCTCTCGCCCGATGAAGTCGGCTTGCCGTGAAAATCAGGCCCGTACCATGAGGCAGTAAGATAATCTTCCCCTGTACGAGGCTTGTTTTCTCTATGAGGGAAAGGGGCGCAGGAGAAGAGGAGAAGGGTAAGGAGGATGGCGAGATACTTTGCCGACGGGTTTATCAAGCTTTTTTCAGTCTCCCGATTCCCTTTTTCGTAATTGACTTCGGGCATCTTGATCCACTGATATTGGTACCTCACACCTCCAGCTCCGCCTCGACTATTCTCCCGAAGACCAGCGTGTCTCCTTCCATGTCGACTTCCACGACATTGCCTTCCTTGAAGGTGCCGTCAAGGAGTTTTGTTGCAAGCGGGGTGAGGACCTCTTTCTGGATGGCGCGCTTTAACGGGCGCGCGCCGTAGACCTGGTCATATCCGATTTCCGCGAGATACGCCTTTGCCTTGCCGGTCAGGACGATGTTGACGTTCTTGTCCCTCAGGTATTTCTTCATCCTCTCGATCTGTATATCAACGATATTCATCAGCAGTTCTTTTGTAAGCGCGTGGAATATGATTATCTCGTCAACCCTGTTGAGGAACTCAGGCTTGAAGAACTTTTTCAATTCCTCCATCACGCCTTTGCGTATCTGGACTTCCTCGATCCATTCGGTCAGCATTTCCTGAATGTGCTGGCTTCCGATGTTCGACGTCATGATGACAACAGTGTTCCTGAAATCCACAGTCCTTCCATGTCCGTCCGTAAGCCTTCCGTCATCAAGCAATTGCAGAAGCACATTGAATACTTCAGGATGCGCCTTTTCCACTTCATCAAAGAGGATTACCGCATACGGCCTTCTTCTTACGGCCTCGGTCAATTGACCGCCCTCGTCATAACCGACATATCCCGGAGGCGCTCCGATAAGCCTTGAGACGGTATGCCTTTCCTGATACTCGGACATATCAACCCTTATCAGGGCGTCTTCAGCGTCAAAAAGAAATTCAGCGAGCGCACGCGCGAGCTCGGTCTTTCCGACACCTGTGGGGCCGAGGAAGATGAATGAACCGATTGGCCTGTTGGGGTCCTGAATGCCTGCCCTCGCCCTTCTCACCGCATCCGAGACGGCCTTTATCGCCTCGTCCTGCCCTACCACGCGGAGCCTCAGACGCTCTTCCATCTTCAGGAGTTTTTCAACCTCGCCCTCAAGCATCCTGCTGACTGGAATGCCTGTCCATTTTGAGACGATCTCCGCGATGTCTTCCTCGTCAACCTCTTCCTTGAGCATCCTGCACTTACCCTGTTGAAGGAGTTTATTGTTTTCCTCATCAAGCCTCTTCTGAAGATTCAGAAGCATTCCGTATTTCAATTCAGCGGCCCTGTTGAGGTCGCCTTCTCTCTCCGCCTTTTCAGCGCCGAGCCTTGTGCGCTCGATCTCTTCCTTGATCGAGCTTATCTTTCCTATCGCCTCTTTTTCCCTCATCCACTGGGCCTTGAGGCTGTTGCGATTTCCGGTAAGCTCCGCGATCTCTTCATTGATGCGTTTAAGCCTCTCCTTTGAAGCCTCATCTTTTTCCTTCATCACGGCCTGCTTCTCGATCTCAAGCTGCCTCAATTTTCGTTCAAGCTCGTCGAGCTCCGCAGGCATACTGTCTATCTCCATCTTCAGTCTCGACGACGCCTCGTCAATGAGGTCAATCGCCTTGTCAGGCAGAAACCTGTCGGCGATGTACCTGTGGCTTAAAACTGCCGCGGCCACAAGCGCGGAGTCTTTTATCTTTACGCCGTGATGGACTTCGTAACGCTCTTTCAATCCCCTGAGGATGGAAATGGTATCTTCAACGCTCGGCTCTTTGATATGAATAGGCTGGAATCTCCGCTCAAGCGCAGGGTCTTTTTCAATATGCTTCCTGTATTCCGAAAGTGTAGTCGCGCCCACGCACCTGAGGTCGCCTCGCGCGAGAGCCGGCTTGAGCATGTTTGACGCATCAATCGCGCCTTCCGCAGCGCCTGCGCCTACGACTGTGTGGAGCTCGTCAATAAATAAGATCACTTTGCCCTGCGCCTCTTCGATCTCTTTTAAAACCGCCTTGAGCCTTTCCTCAAATTCCCCTCTGTATTTTGCTCCTGCAACAAGCGCTCCCATATCAAGGGAGACAACCCTCTTGTCTTTCAGGCTCTGCGGTACGTCGCCTGACGTGATCCTCTGAGCAAGTCCTTCGGCAATCGCTGTCTTGCCGACTCCAGGTTCTCCGATCACAACAGGGTTATTCTTTGTCCTGCGTGAAAGCACCTGTATGACCCTTCTGATCTCCTCGTCTCTTCCTATGACTGGGTCGAGCTTGCCCCTCTTTGCGAGGTCTGTTAAATCTTTGGCATATCTCTTCAACGCCTGATACTTGTCCTCAGGCGAGGGGTCTGTCACGCGTTGCGCGCCCCTGATCTCACGCATCGCGGAGAGGAGTTTATCATCAGTGACGCCATGCCGTTTGAGGACCTTCTCCGCGCGGTTTTTAGTCTTCAGTATCCCAAGGAGCAGATGTTCAACGCTCACATATTCATCTTTTAAATGTTCAGCCTCTTTAAAGGCGCTCTCAAAGACGTTCTTCAACTCCTGTGTAATATACAGTTGTCCGACAGGCGTGGAGCCAAGCACCTTCGGGAATTTTTCTATCTCGGCGTCAACCTCTTTCCTTAGCGCGGGGACATTAATCTTCAGCGAATTTATGATCTCAAGCGCGACCCCCTCCTCAAGCAGGACGTGGAGCAGGTGCTCAACATCGACCTGCTGGTTGCCCTTTTGCTGGGCGAAATCCTGCGCCTTCTGGACCGCCTCCTGGCTTTTTATTGTGAATTTATCCGATCTCATCACTCCTCCTCAAATAACTGTCTCATCCTTTTCTGAAATTTATTTCTTATGTCCCTTTCAAGGTAATCCATCATTTCGTCCATCTCCCGGTTGAGTGTCTCCATCCTGTGCTTCATCCTGAGAATGATGTCCACTCCGGCCCTGTTGACGCCGAGGTCTTTTGTCAGGCTCAGGATCGTCCTTATCCGCTCAAGGTCTTCCTGGGAATAAAGCCTTGCGCCGCCGACCCTTTTGGGATGAAGGAAGCCCTCCCGCTCATACAACCTCAAAGTCTGGGGATGGATATTGAACATCTCGCAGACCACACCGATCATAAATAACGGACGCCTTTTATCGCGCATGATTATTCCCCCGGCCCGTACGCCTTTGCCAGTTCATGCAAGGCCTCTTTGGTTTTGTCAGAGACATTCTTAGGGACAACTATTTTTATCACTGCGAACTCGTCGCCTTTTATTCCCGTCTTCCTGTTTGGGATCCCTTTGCCTTTCAGTTTGAACTTTTTTCCGCTGTCCGTTCCGGGCGGCAGGGTCATTGTTACTGTGCCGTCGAGGGTAGGCACCTGGATCTTCCCGCCCAACACCGCTTCGCTGATGGTGACCGGGACATCCGCGTAGATATTGTTCCCCTCTCTTTTAAATACATGATGGGACCTCACGCCCAACTCAATATACAGATCACCGGGCGGCCCGCCTTGCGCGCCGGGGCCTCCCATGCCTTTCAGCTTTATCCTGCTGCCGGTCTCCGCACCGGGGGGGATCTTAACTTTTATGGTCTCAGCGGACACAGTAGTGCCTTTGCCTCTGCAGGCCTTACAGGCTTTTGTCGCAACCCGTCCGCTGCCATTGCACGCGGGACAGGGCTGGCTCATCCTGAAGATGCCCCGGCTCTGTTTCAATGAGCCTGCGCCTTTGCAGCGGGAACATGTCTGCGAGTCTTCAGCGCCGCTGCCGCCGCAGGCTTTGCACGGCGCCTCTCTTGTCAGGCTTATCGGTTTTGTCACTCCTTTGTAAGCCTCTTCAAGTGAAATATCAAGCGACGTAACAAGGTCATCGCCTTTCATCGGCATGTCCTCCTGCCTGAAATTTCTGAACAGGTCGGAAAAAATATCTTCGCCGCCGCCGCCGTGCCCGAAATCAAAGCCGCGCCTGCCGGACCCTTCAAAACCCTGGCCCGGCTCAAACGCGGCCTTTCCGAACTGGTCGTATTCAGTCCTCTTTTTAGAATCGCTCAGGACTTCGTACGCCGCATTTATCTCCTTGAATTTTTTCTCTGAGTTTTTGTCGCCCGGATTCAGGTCAGGATGGTGCTTGCGCGCGAGCCGTCTGTACGCCTTTTTGATTTCCTCAGCAGAGGCGGCTTTGCTGACGCCGAGTGTTTCATAATAATCTTGAGTTGCGGTAGACATAATATTTTTCTTCCTTCCGGTTATCGACTGATGCCTTCTATAAAATAAATAATATCACTTGATATAAACCGTGTCAAGACATGTTATGCAACACCGCATTGAAGCAGCCCTTCTTTTAAATCATATATCACAGATTACGGTGCGAAACAAGATATGTTGTCTTATGACATCGCTATGCCTTCACGTTATGAGAGTTGTCGCACTTTTTTCTGTTGCGCATTACCGCCGTTTGCGTATGATATTTTCCATCACCCCAATTTTCTTTTAAGGAGAATTAGAAAAATACCATGGCGGCAAATAACTTCAGGGAAAAAGCAAACTTCATCTGGTCAATCGCTGACTTGCTGCGCGGGCATTATAAACAGGCTGACTACGGCAAGGTGATTTTTTAGCAATGGGAAAGGAGTCGAAAGATGACACGTATTAAACCGACGCGTTTGTTTCACTGGCTGTTGGCGGTCGCTTTCCTGGCGGCCTTCGGCATAGCGCAATTTGTGCCGGACAAAAACCCGCTGTTTTCCGGGGTATCGACCCGCCTGCATACAAAAAAGCGGTCCAGGCTTAACACCTGAACCCGCTTCTCTATTTCAGTTTAAAACACACCCCTAACCCCTCTTGTTAGAGGGGAATAATGTTACCCTAAAATATCATCCGGCACTTTCTTTTCGACGACTACCGGCTTGACGGTCTTATTCACAAGGTCTTTTGATCCGGCAACCTTCAATTCTTTGAAGAGCAATTCGAATTTGTCTTCAAGCTCTTTCATGATCGGGCCTTTTACATTTGCCGGAAGGTCCCACCACTTTTTCTTCAAAGTGCCGAAGCCTTTTTTGCGCGTGCTGTAGAAGAACTGCTCTTCGGTCTGTCCTTCTTTTCTCTCTTTTGCGCACTCGGTTTTTAAATACGCATAAATTTCATCTCTGAATGACGCGGGCAGCGACTTGCTGTCGTACATGATGTTCTGAAATCCTGTTGCAAGGTGCACTTCAGATGTGGTTGTCTCAGGGAATGTGTGGAACGCTTCGTCGGGCAGTGTTGACGCGCCGTGCTGGACCGCGCCTGAAAGACCGTATTCCTTTCTCGCGACTTCGGAGATCTTTCTGAGCGTGTCAAAGTCGATCTTTACCTTTGCGAGCGTGCCGTCAGGAAGAACAACGCCGCCGTGCGCGGTGCCTGTCTGGACGCTCATCTTGCTTATGCCCTTGCCTTTGTAAGTTTCTTTGAAACCGTCAAGATATGCCCTCAGTTCTTCGGGCGTGCTGTTCTTTCCGCCGATCTCTCCGATCTCTCCTCCGACGGAAACGGTCACTCCCTTTGGCTCAAGGCCCCTGATATATTCCGTCAGCTCAGCGGCGTTTGCAAAGTTCGGCCTTTGCTGTTCTTTCAGCGTCGGCTTCTCAAGGTCAACGAGCGTGGATGAGTCAATATCGATATTGTAGAATTCACCTTCAATGGCTTCTTTGATTAGTCCCTTGATGTAGTTCTTTTCAAGGTCAGGACCTGACAGATAGTTTTTCCTGATGAGCTGGAAATGGTCGCCCTGGATAAAAACAGGGCCGGTAAAACATTCCCTGACTGCGGCAGCAAGAATAACAGCGGTATATTCAAGAGGCTTCTGTTTTGTGTAGCCGATCTCCGAGCGGGCTATCTCGAATATGAAGGCGCCGATATTTTTCTCGAGCGCCTTTTTAAAGATGACCCTTGAAGTGTCATAGGTAAGCCCCCTGATGTTCATCGCGGGCACTGTGAAGCCGGGATAATTTCTCCCCATCTCTTCATAAAGTCCCTGAATGGATGAAGGCACTGCGCCCATCTGTTTGGCTATCTCAATGACGAGCCTCTGCAATGACTTCCTCTTTTCTTCGTCCTGGTTGAAGACCGCCTCGTAAATGAGGTCATCAATGAGACCTCTTACCGCGGCAGCATCTTTGACCTGCACCTTTCCGCCGGTGATGCTCACGCAGCTTTTCAGCTTTGATAATACCTCTGACATATTGCCTCCTTCGTTTTAAATTGGATTAATTCAAAATGGGACTGCAAATAACGTTTATGCACTATGAAAAAATATCACAGAGAAATCATATCAAAAACACTTCATTCTATCAACTTCCGAGCAATGTCTGCTTTCCCCCGTCTCATGCCAGTATGTCATTCCCGCATGTTTTTAGCGGGAATCCAGTAGTTTTTAGTCTCTGGCTGCCCGATTAAAAACTTCGGGCATGACGAACAAAGGACGATAGCGTTTTAATAATGTTATTATCTTCGTGACATCTGCTTCAAATACCTGAAAAAGTTCCAGTAATACACCAGGCTCGACAGGACCATGGCGCCGCCGAAACCGATATAGATGACAGAGAGATACGGTTTTGGTATGGACGAATGTCTCAGTGTCACTCCCATGAAGATCATGAACAGGATGATCAGGTAGCTTTTCCATGATTGAAATGCAAAGACGCACACCTTGTCTTCTTTTGAAAGTATGCGGTCGATATTCTTGTAAAGCAGTTTCAGGAACATAAAGTGATGAATGATGAGAGAGAGAATGAATCCTGCCGAGCCGAGCCAGACGGCGTTTTGCAATGTTGTCTCTGACAGCCAGCGAACAGCGAGCCTGCAGAGCATTATGCCGACAATGCTCCAGATAATCCCCGCAAGGACAATCAAAACTCTTTTATCAACTGTCGGGTTGAATCTGTCAAACCTGGACCGCATATGTTTTTCCTTGGTTGTCATTCCTGCTTTGCAGGGACTTGCAGGGGCGAACGGCCATTCGCCCTCACATACAGCAAGTCTATATTATAGGATATGGATTCTTGATTCAAGAGACGGTATTTCAGGAAAATATTTTAAAAAGCAGGAATGTCACCGCCATTCCAAGGAGCGCACCGAGAACAACCTCCAGGGGTTTATGAATGCCGGTGCTGACCCTGCTCTGCGCGATAAGGACAGCCATAAGCAGCGCAAGTATAGAAGGCATGAAACTCTCGGTGATAAAGATTACTGCTACCCACATTGAAAAGGCGACAGCGGCATGACCGCTGGGCATTCCCCCCCTTAAAGGTTGCCCCTTGCCGAATAATGATTTTGCCAAAACTACCAGGATGAGCACCACGATAAGTGAAACAACAGCCACATCGGATTCCGCATGTTTTGCAATATTGAGTCCGTTGTAAAAGAAACTTTTCACTGGCTCAAAAAGAATAATGTACCCTATTACCGCCGCTCCCAGCGCTGTTATCAGCACTGCGCCGGCAGCCACGTCTTTTATCCACTTAGCCTGTTCATTGTATTCCTTGAATAGTACGTCGGTGATTGATTCAACTGCGGTATTGAGCATCTCTATAGCGAGGACAATAATGGACAAGGTGATCAGGATGACAAATTCGGACCAGCTGATGCCGATGGTAAAACTTATAATAAGTATCAGGATGGCCGCGTACAAATGATAACGCATGTGCCGCTGGGTCTTTGCGGCGTGAAGTATGCCTTCAATGGCATGATTGGCGCTGTCAGCCCATTTTCTTAACGGCATCAAATATCTCCTGTTCTTTTTTTCTCATCATCGCTGCCCTGTGCTTTGACTGTTCGTGGTCATATCCGGACAAATGAAGTATGCCGTGGATCAGAAGGCGGTACATCTCATCATAAAAGCTCCCCCCGTACTGCTTCGCCTGAAACTCAGCGCGGGGAATGCTTATGACAACGTCTCCAAGCAACCACTTCTGACTTCTGACTTCTGACTTCTGACTTAATTGCGGAAATGAGAGCACGTCCGTGCTTTTGTTTTTACCCCTGTATTGGGCGTTTAACTGCGTCATCTTTTTGTCTCCCACAAAAAGGACGCTTAATTCAGCCGTAGGTTGCTCTAAAAATGAGAGTATAGCGCGGGCGGTTTTTATTATTCTTGCTTTATTTATGGGACGGCGCCTTTGCCGGTTTTGTAAAAGTATTTTCATTGTCTGATTCAAATTCAAAGCCGGGGTAGTTAATGCGTTTATGATACATGCTGCTCAGAAGATAGACAAAGTGGGTCTTGATCTCGCGTATGTCTTTAAAAGTCAATTCGCAGTTATCTAATTGCCCGTCTATGAAACAGTGATTGATGATCCTGTCAACAAGCATCGCGACCCTTGAGGGCGTGGTATCAGTCAGCACCCTCGAGGCGGCTTCAACTGCATCAGCCATGAGCACGAGGGCCGCAACGCGCGTCTGGGGTTTCGGGCCGGGGTACCTGAAATCTTCTTCTGTGACAGGAGTATCAATGTCGTGCTGCTCCTTTGCTTTTTGATAAAAAAATGTTTGGATAGAGGTGCCGTGGTGCTGTTGTATAATGTCTATTACCGCCTGAGGGAGTTTATGCTTTTTTGCAAGCTCAGCGCCCTCTTTCACATGAGACAGTAAGATAAGGCTGCTCATGCGGGGCGTGAGTTTTTCGTGCTTGCTAACGGAGTTTACCTGGTTTTCCACAAAATACTCCGGCATCTTGACCTTCCCTATGTCATGGTAATACGCGCTTACCCTTGCAAGCAAGGGGTTAACGCCTACCGCTTCTGCAGCGGTTTCAGCCAGGTTCCCGACTATTATGCTGTGATGATATGTGCCGGGGGCTTCAACTAAAAGTTCCCGCATAAGCGGCTGGTTCAGGTCCAGCAGCTCAAGAAGGCTGATATCCGTTGACAGTTTAAATAAATACTCAAAGACGGGCAAAAGCGCTGACACCAGTGTGGCAACTATGATGCCATTAAAAAAGGCGGAACTTGTAATTACGAAGGTCTCAAGGGCAAAGAAATGCTCCCTGAAAAGTGATATGACCAGAGCGGTGAAAAAACTTACTACACTGACATAAAAACCCGCACGCCAGATTGCTGAGCGTTTTTTACATCTGATTACGCCAAAGGCCCCGGTAAGCCCTGATGCGAATACGAATATGGAAAACAGCGGGTTATTAAGCCATAACCCTGCAAGAAGACTTGTTATGACCGTAAAGACTATTGCGGTATGGATATCAATCAACAGGGCTGTGAGCACCGCGCCGGTTGCAAGAGGGACCGCGTAAATTGTGAGCGCGGGATCAACGACGCTTACGACCTTTGTAAAACCCTCAAGGATATAGAAGATGGCGCGCCCGATTATCAGATTACCCGACAAAAGCGTTCCGATAAGTATAAGGAGTTTGTAATCCTGTTTTATCTGGGGCTTGTACCTGATGAAGTCTTTGTAAAGGATCAGCAGTAATAACGCGGTGATAAGGAAAGAGCCCGCTATTGCCGCTATCGGGATGGCTTGCCCCCATACTAATGAAATATTTAAAACAGCGGCAAACGCAATAAGCAGGGAAATCTTTAACAGGAGGTTTTTATCGAAACTGAAAAACTGTTTCTTCTGATCAGGGAATTTACCGTTTTTCATTGTTTATCACTACGGCTTTTTTCAAACTTTTCATAAGCCTTTACGATTTCCTGGACAAGCTTGTGCCTGACAACGTCTTTGTCGGAAAAATGAATAAAACAGACCCCTTTTATGTCTTTAAGGATCTTCCCGACCTCAACAAGCCCGGACGTCTTTCCCGGCGGCAGGTCAATCTGTGTGATGTCCCCGGTAATAACGGTCTTTGAATTAAAGCCCAGCCTCGTCAGGTACATCTTCATCTGTTCCGAGGTCGTATTCTGCGCCTCATCAAGTATGATAAAAGAATCGTTCAGGGTCCTGCCTCTCATAAACGCAAGAGGCGCTATCTCGATGATCCCTTTTTCTATCAGCTGGTATGCCTTTTCCGTCTCCATCATATCAAAAAGGGCGTCATAAAGCGGCCTGAGATAGGGGTTGACCTTTTCGTACAGATCACCGGGCAGAAAGCCGAGCTTCTCGCCTGCCTCTACAGCGGGCCTCGCCAGGATAATCCTGCTCACCTGTTTATTGAGGAGTGCGTTTATAGCCATTGCCATAGCCAGATATGTCTTGCCTGTGCCGGCAGGGCCTATGCCTATGACCATGTCGTACTGTTTTATCGCGTCAATATATTGTTTCTGGGCGTCAGAGCGCGGCACTATGAATTTTTTCTTGGATGATACGGGAATGTTGCTCAGGAAAAACTCTTTCAATGACGAGGGGGCGGCCTCTTGCGGAGGAGTGGTTTCACCCTGATCGGGAAAGTCGTTCGAGGGGGTGTCCTCAAGGGCCTTCAGGGCAAACTTAACGTCTTCAGGGCTTATTGTAAAGCCTTTGGAGTTCATCAAATAAAATTCCTTGATAAACCTTTCCGCTTTGTTTACAGACTTTTCACTGCCGTGGAGGAAAACCTTGCTGCCTCTTATGGAGGCTTTGATACCGAGGGCCTCTTCCATTAATTTCAGGGTGCTGTCAAGCCTTCCGTATATGGATGAAAGGTCTTTTTCCTCTCCCAGATCTAATTCGACTTTAACCGTAAGCTTTCTCCTTAAAATCTCTAACAGTGCCTTCCCTCTGTAATGCTCCTATATTATAAGCAAGTATACCATTAAAATGAACTACCCCGCGTGTCATTCTCCGGCTTAACCGGTGAATCTCGTCACTACATAATCATCATCGCGTCACCGTATGAGAAAAACCTGTATCCTGCCGTTTGTGCCGCGGCATAAGCCTTTTTCAAAAGCTCAAGTCCAGTGAATGCGGATGTGAGCATCATGGGAGTTGACCTCGGCTGGTGGAAGTTTGTAACAAACGCGTCTATTATTTTGAATTTGTACCCCGGATAAATAAAAATGGACGTCCTCCCCGCGCCTTCTTTACTCCTCCCCTTATCTAAGGGGAGGCCGGGTGGGGTTATCCCTGACTCCAGCGCCCTTGTAACAGTAGTGCCTACCGCGATGACCCTCCTGCCATCGGCCTTTGCGCGGTTGATCGCCTCAGCGGTCGCCTCCGGGATTTCATATAGTTCTTCATCCATCTTATGCTCGCTTATATCGTTAGCGGTAATAGGTTTAAAAGTGCCGTAGCCTACATAAAGGGTGACTGTTTTTATATCAACTCTTTTCTCCCTGATAATGTCCAGGAGCTTGTCTGTAAAGTGTAAACCAGCGGTGGGAGCTGCGACAGCGCCTTCCTTCTCCGCATAAACAGTCTGATATTTTTCCGCATCCGCCCGGACCGCTTCCCTCTTGATATATGGAGGCAAGGGCATAACGCCGATCTGGTTTAATAAATTTTTAATATTGGTAGAGGGGGGGGTTAAATCCGCCCCTAAAAATGTTACCTTTGCATTTGCTCCGTTAGCGCTTGATACCATTGCGGTGATCCAGTTTTCAAGTATCACCTTCCCATCACGCTGCCCTTTCACAAGCGCTTCCCAGATATTTTCTTCAAGCTCTTTCAGAAGCATGATCTCAACCTTCCCCCCTGAAGGTTTTCTCCCGTAAATGCGCGCCGGGATGACCCTTACGTCATTAAGGACCAGGAGGTCTCCCGGGAGGAGGCAATCCGTAATGTCTCTGAATATCCTGTGCTCAATATTCCCGGAATTCTTGTGGACCACCATCAGCCTTGAAGAATCGCGTTCAGGCAGGGGGTGCTGAGCTATCTGATCGTGTGATATCTGGTAGTCAAAATCTGAAAGCTTCATAAGAATAATTTAAAAATATATGCCTAATGCAATCACGTCATTCCCGCTTGCCGGGAATCTTTCTTTTTTATTTTTGATTTCTACTTTGAAGAAAAATTGCGGGAACTTAATTCCTCATTATTCTTTATCGTTGTCCCGGGGTAATAATGCGACAGGATCTCCCTGTAGTCCTTCCCCTGCCTCGCCATTTCAAACGCCCCCCACTGGCTCAGTCCGACGCCGTGGCCGTATCCTTTGCCGTCGAAGACAACTTCTGTTTCACCTTTAATGATCTTAAAAGCCGTGCTGGGAAGTTTTTTGTATCCGAGCAGCCTGCGGAGTTCCGTGGCCTTGATCTCCACTGCGTCTTCATCAGTGATTATCTTAAGCGTCTTGACTCTTTCCGTAGCAGTGTAAGAAGTAATAGATATATCCTTCACTCCTTTTATGCCAAGCGCCTTACTGATCTCGTCAAAGGGGAATCTCCGCTGCCAGCTTTCATAAGGTGTGTTTTTGTCATTACACTCTACTGATTTTAGATATGGATAGCTTACCCTCCAGACTTCTTCAGGCAGTTCCGTATTTCCCTCGCAGGATGCGTGGTAAAGCGCATTTATCGGGCGCTCTTCAAACGTCAGTATCTCACCCTTTGTTGCCGTCACGGCACGGATGACCGACTGATCAATATTATTTCCCCTATACACCTGATGGAGTTCGCTTGAGGTCAAATGAAAGTTTTTTTCCGCGTTCTGGTTTTTAGTGAATGTTGCATATGTCCTTGAGATGACGGCCTGCGCTTTAAGCGCCTCAACCTCCCAGTCCTTTCCGACCTCCGAGACAACCACCCCTTCAACGTATTTTTCAAAAGGGAGGTTATTGACAACATAAAGCCCGTGTTCATCCTTTATAATCTCAATGGAGCCCACATAAGATTGTCCGTTAAAAAACACCTTGCCAGTCAAATCTTCAACTTTCTCGGCCTGTTCGGACGGCAACGGGACCCTTGAGGATTCAAGTATCAAGACTTTTATGGTATTGTCGGCTGAAGAGAAATGGGGAAATAAAAATAACAGGAAGCTTACCAATAACCCGGTAACCACTTGCCTGATCGCTGTCATTCCGGCTTGTCCGGAATCATTCTTTATTCCTCCGTCGTTAGATTCCCGGCAAGCGGGAATGACGGCGGATAAACCTGGAAGAATGACGTTCTTCAGATTGGTTGCCTTAACAATTTGCATAACTTTACTTTCTGCCTAAAAAATAAAATATCAAACTCAGGATGATGCTCAGTAAAATACTGGTAGCAAGAGGGAAATAGAAAGTGAAATTCTTCCTCTGTATAACAACATCTCCCGGAAGTTTACCCAAAAAAGAAAGACCGTCTTTAAATAAGATCAGCAATACGCCGATTACTGCTATTATGATACCAGTTGTTAATAGAAATTTTCCTATGTCAGCCATGAAACTTTTTCAGCTCTCTTTCCTTAATGGCCTGCTCCCTCTCCAGCTTGCTGAAAATACATCCGCAATATCTCTGCCTGTAAAGGGAGAGTTCTTTTGCAAGGCACTTTGACTCTCTGAAATGCGGCCTGAAATCTTTCAGATAAAATGAAATTTTATATTTTTCGGCAAGCAGTTTGCCTGTAATTGAGATCTGATCAAAATCCTGGTATGGGCTGATAAGCAGAGTTGTTGAAAAAGCGTCAAAGCCCTCTTTGCTGGCGGTAGCGGCGGTCCTCTCAAGCCTGAGGGAATAACATGATTTGCAGCGTTCCGGGAAGGTGGGGGTCATAGAAGAAAATCCCCCTTCATCCCCCTTTGATAAAGGGGGAAATAATTCCCTTCTTTTGAAAAGAGGGGCTGGGTTCCCGTTGCTGCGAAGCATTGCAACGGGAAGTGGAGATTTTATACTCAACATGTCAAAAAAATCTTCCGGCCTGTATTCATCAAGATAAAGCATATTTATGCGCCAGTCGTCGGACAGCTTTTTTAAAGAATCAAGCCGTAACTGATATTCTTCAGGCGGATGAATATTGGGATTGTACCAGAATCCCGTGAAATCGTGTCCTTCCGCCCGCGTCAGTTTGACCGGATAGACAGCGCAATTGCTGCAGCATATGTGAAAGAGGATTTTCATATATGAAAAAGTCACAAAGTGACAGAGGCACAGAGGCACAAAGTTTTTTCTGTCTTTGTGCCTTTGCTACTATGTGCCTTAGTGCCTAACTTCAGAACAAATCATCGCCCTTCTTCATGCCGAAATGTTCATAGGCCCTTTTTGTCGCGACCCTGCCTCTCGGCGTTCTCTCAATAAAACCCTGCTGAAGCAGAAACGGCTCATACACGTCCTCGATAGTGTCTTTCTCTTCCCTGATAGATGCGGCGAGTGTCTCTATCCCAACGGGGCCGCCGCTATATTTTTCAATTATGGCGAGGAGCAGTTTTCTGTCCATTTCGTCAAACCCCAGGTTGTCGACTTCCATAGCATGGAGGGCGTCTTTTGTAATGTCCAGTTCAATTATACCAGTGCCTTTGACCTGGGCAAAGTCCCTTGTGCGCCTGAGCAGCCTGTTTGCGATCCTCGGCGTGCCCCTTGACCTGCCCGCGATCTCTGCTGCCGCGGCTTCTCTTATCTCGGTGTTTAAGATCCTGGCAGAGCGGATAAGTATGTTCTCAAGATTTTTGGGTGTGTAAAAATCCAGCCTGTTGATTATTCCGAATCTGTCCCTTAAGGGCGACGTCAGCAGCCCAGTCCTTGTCGTAGCGCCGATAAGCGTGAAGCGGGGCAGATTCAATTTCAGCGACCTCGCGCTGGGGCCCTGTCCGATAATAATATCAAGCTGATAATCCTCCATCGCTGGATAGAGGATCTCCTCTGCCATTCTCGGCAGCCTGTGAATTTCGTCAATGAAAAGGATGTCTTTTTCTCCGAGATTAGTAAGAATGGCTGCAAGGTCGCCCGGCCTCTCAAGCACGGGGCCGGAAGTTACCTTAATATCAGCTCCAAGCTCTGAGGCGATTATGTGGGCCAGCGTTGTCTTGCCAAGCCCCGGAGGCCCGCAGAACAGGACGTGATCGAGCGCCTCGCCCCTCTGCCTTGCGGCCTGTATAAATATCTTCAGATTTTCCTTAAGCTTGTCCTGCCCGACAAAATCATCAAACGTCCTCGGGCGGATGCTCAGTTCGAAGTTTAAGTCCTCGATATTGGCCTCAGATGAAATGCTTCTTTGCGGGATGTCTTTCATATTTTAAATAAAGGGACTGAGACGCAAAGGAGCAGAGGCACAAAGCAATAAAGAAAAACTTAGTGCCTCTGTGCCTTTGAACCTTTGTTCCTTTCCACTCATTTTTCTGTCAGATATTTTAGTGCTTCCCTGATTATATCTTCAATGGCGGCAGAGCCGTTCTTTACGGATGTGTCCACTGCCTTTTCAGCCAATGGTTTTTTATAACCTAAGTTCACAAGGGCTGATACGGCATCGTCAGAGGCGCTTCCCCTGTGAGAAGAACCATCTCCTCCTCCAATGTCAAAGGACGGAAGTTTCCCTTTGAGTTCGAGGATAAGTCTCGCTGACGTCTTTTTCCCAAGGCCCGGAATAGTGGAAAGCAGCGAGACATCTTCATTATTGATCGCGTTAATTAATCTCTGCACCGGCATCCCGGAAAGAATGGCGAGTCCGAGCTTGGGACCGACGCCGTTGATCCCAAGGAGGATTGTAAATATCTTCTTCTCCTCTTCCGAAAGAAAGCCGAACAGTTGGAGCACGTCTTCCCTGACATGCGTATATGTATGAAGAAATACTGTTTCTCCCCGTCCCGGAACATCTGCAAGGCTGCTCAAAGGGATACAGACTTGATAACCTACGCCGTTGACGTCAACGATTACGCCTTCAGGTTTTTTGCTCTGAACAATACCTTTGAGAGATGCGATCATTTTTAATCTTTATTGAATACGTGATTATAAACCACGGAGACACTGAGACACGGAGAGAGATTTTTTCTCAGTGCCTCTGTGTCTCTGTGGTAATTTTTTTATATTATAGTAATTTATTACCCGAATGTATATGGCATATGCACAGCGCGAGCGCGTCTGTGCTGTCTTCGCTGCGGGCAGAGGAATTAAGGTTGAGGATTATCTTCACCATTTGCTGCACCTGCATTTTTTCAGCCCTCCCGTAGCCGGTCAGCGCCATTTTCAATGCGGTCGAGTTGTATTCAAAGACAGGGATGCCATTCTCGGCGGCAAGAAGCAGGACGACCCCGCGCGTTGACCCGAGCGCCAAAGAGGAGCGGATACTTTTATGATAAAAGATCTTTTCAATACACAGATGAGAAGGTTTGTATTCGCCAATGATCCCCTTTAGAGAATCATATAGGATTTTAAGGCGTTCAGACAGGGGGTCTTTTTGCTTCATCCGGATCTCGCCTGAGACGACGTGAATAAGTTTGGAGTTATCCCCCCTTTGCCCCCCCTTGTCAAGGGGGGGATGGGGGGGTGATTCTACAATTCCATACCCGCAGCAAACTGTTCCGGGGTCAACGCCGATGATGCGCATTAGCTTATTTTAGCCATTATCTCGTCAGGGATATCAAAGTTCGCGTAGACATTCTGGATATCTTCGTGTTCTTCAAGAGCCTCCATTAATTTCAGCATCTTCTCGGCGTCACGGACTTCGAGTTTTATATAATTTTTTGGAACGAGGGTGATCTCCGATAGACCCAGCGTGATCTTTTTTGCGTCAAGATATTCTTTGACCTTATTTAGATCTTCAGGGGCGGTTATGATCTCATAATTTTCCTCTTCAGGGTCATTTTTAAAATCCTCCGCTCCTGCGTCAAGCGCGTTGGACATCAATGTGTCTTCATCACCTATTTTCTTGCTCACAAGAATGTAGCCCTTCTTGTCGAAAATCCACCCGACACTGCCTGTCTCACCCATGTTTCCGCCGTGTTTGGAGAGGATGTGCCTGATCTCAGCGACAGTCCTTGTTCTATTGTCTGTCATGACCTCCATCATTAACGCGACGCCTGCCGGGCCGTAGCCCTCATACAATATTTCCTCGTAGTGTACGCCGGGGAGTTCACCGGTGCCTTTCTGTATGGCCCGCTTGATATTGTCGGCAGGCATATTTACTTCCCGCGCTTTTTCCATTACAAGCCTGAGACGCGCGTTCATATCGGGGTTCCCGCCGCCAAGTCTTGCGGCAACGCTTATTTCCTTTGAAAGCTTTGAGAAGGCCTTTCCCTTCTTTGAGTCGGTAGCGGCCTTTTTATGTTTGATCTGCGACCATTTCGAGTGTCCGGACATAAGTTATGTTACGCTCCTTGATTATTTTATTCTGAAAATTGACCCCTCTGCATCTCACCTTACAAAGGGGAGATGCAGAGGGGTTTCTTTTAACATAAAAAATTATAAGGTATGGATTTATTGAAAGGCAATAGGGAAGAGCCGTTAATGATTACGTTTATGTTTCTTTTCATAATGCCTGATATATAAATATATTCCCCATATCATTACAATACCAAGCAAAAATACAATTGTCAGACCATCCATTTTTATTCCTCCTTAACCTTTTCAAGTATCAATGCAGCCGAAAATGCTGATACCGTGAAGCTTATACCAGCAAGTGTTGCATTCAGACTAAATTTTTCTGCAATAAACTGTCCTACAACCAATGCCGTAAATGCGTACTTCCCGATGTCATAAAAGGCCCTTGCCAGATTTTCGTATTTTTTCATATGTCCCCTCAAAAGATTTCATGATTAAATGTTAGCAGAAACAATTAAAAACTTCAAAACAAAAAAGGCGTCCCGATAAACCGGGACGCCTTTAAAATGCTTGTTAAAACAACTTAGAACTTCAGGAGCAGTCCGTGTCTGACTGAGTAGGGGTTGTCAGATTTTTCGGTTGCAGTATCATATGCTTTACCGGCCATCAGATAACCGCCCTCTACGAAATAAACGAGGTTTGTATCGATCTGATACTCTGCCTTTGCGTCAATTTCATATCCGAGCTGCTTTGACTTGTCAGAATTTCCGTTTAAAGCAACTTCCTTAACTGCCCTGAGAAAATAGAAGTCACCGGAAAGTTTCAAAGCTTCAATCGGTTTTGCAGTTACGCCTGCATTAATATACCAGGTGTTGTTTAATCCACAAGACTTCGTGCCATTTGCACAAGTCCCGTTTACACTTCCTGCACCTTTAACTTTGTAGTCATATATATATGTGGTATACTGCTGGTCGCTGAGTAATGTGTTAAAGCTCTTATCCGAGTTATCGGTGGTATCATCGTCGCCGCTTCCATATGCAGCATTGCCTCTAACTGAGACCGGGCCAAGTGGCGCCTCTACACCCGCCATAGCAGCAAAGCCTTTGTGTTTAATTTCTGTTGGTGAGGTAGACGCTGTTTTATTTGTGCCGGTCTGGACTTCGATGTCACCTTTTACCTTTACAACCTTCAGATCTGCGTTTGCCCTTACGCCGATATTAATTAAATTTGTGCCTTTGTCATATATTGATTGGTCACGGCCGCGAAGATAGGTAATATCGCCGCTTACATTGATCATATCAATCGGCATTTCAAGTGCGACTACATAAGCATCCGCGTCATCTGCCTGTGGTTCATGTGCATGGTACTTATCAGTTGTTTTGCCTTCACTAACCTTTATATCAATTATGGATAGTTCACCGGGGCCTACGCTGGTCCACACAAGAAGGGCGTCATCACCGAATTTTGTGTGGTCAAAAAACAGCATATTGCCAAGTCCGAGGAGCATGTGACCGGCCTTTAAACCTGCAAGCATGCCAAGTCCTTTGCCCTGTGTGGCAACATATGCCTGACGGATATTCATCGGTCCGCGTTTTGCATTTGATCCGTATCCCCAAGTATAATTATCTTTACCATTGTTTACCTTTGAATCATCTGCAGTATCATAACCGGATTCAAGTTCTACAAATCCAAAGGTGTCAGGGGATACCTGTGCCTTGACATTCAGTCTCGCCCTCTGATCATAAAATTGTGAGGTGTCGCGTTTGTCATTGTCGAAATCTGAGAGGTTCTTGTTTACTTCACCTCTGATCCTGAGCTCTCCGCCGAGGGTAAGCTGTGCCTTAGCTGCCTTTACTACTGAAGGGCTATATTCTGTAGCTGTTACCTGATGCAGTGCGAATGATGTGGCTGCGAATGCAAGCACAACCATCACACTAAACGCTAATACTAAATACTTTTTCATTCATTCCTCCTTTTATAGGTTTTGGTTTTTAATATTTTCTATGTTGAAATCCCATCCCTGTCTTCCGGGATGACAGATGCTCGTTTTCTTTTACTAATCACCCCCTTTGATGTGAATGTTTATAACACTTCGTTTTTTCTTTGTCAAGTTTCATTTAACTAATGTTAAATAATTAGCAAATCCCAAGCCAGTTAAAAGTTAAGAGTTAAGGGTTGAAAGTTAAAACTTAAAAAACAAAGAGTTGCATTAACTCGTCACTCGTCACTCGTCACTCGTCACTTGTTTTAGTTGTGGTCTTAGTGATATGTGTTGATGCAAAAAGAACACGCTAAATCTGGAATAAACACAGAGGCACGGAGACACAGAGTTTATAAGACGAGTCTTTTGATACCATTTTTCAATACTTCGGTGTAAAAATTTACAATTAAACCAACTTTAATTTTGGAGAGCCTCAAATATGTCAGTAGTTGCGCCTCATGTACAGTTGAAATCTTGTCCACGCACTTCAACTCAACAACCACCTTGTTTTCCACAACTATATCCATGCGATAACCGCAGTCAAGTTTTATCCCTTTATATTCAACCGGCAGCGGCTTTTGTCTCTCAAAGGAAATGCCCTTTAAATGCAACTCATGACAAAAACATTCTTCATGTGCCGATTCCAATAATCCAGGTCCTAAATTGCGATGGACTTCTATGGCAGATGCAATAATCCCGTCAGTCAGTTCTTCATTGTAAAGAACCTCCGTGCCTCTGTGTCTCTGTGTTTTATATTCCATTTTATATTTTCTCAACATCAGATGCGTTAATCGTCAGGGCCACGCCTTGGCGTAACACATCTACTGAGAGGACGAGGATGTGCTTGTCTATCTTTTCAACAAGGATTCCTTCAACCCCGCTTAGAGGCCCCTTCACAATTCTGACTTTTTGTCCTTCAATAAGATAGGGATAGGGGTCGAGGGCTTCCTTGTTTTCGATAAGTTTTTGCAGGGCTAAAATCTGGTCATCCGGGATGGGGTCCGGTTCTCCCGGTATTGTGCACAGCATCCTGGAAACACCTTTAACTTTCAGGACACTCAATAAGCCCTGCGAGCTTTTGGATATGTGGACAAAAAGATACCCTGGGAACAGCGGAAACGCAATTAATTTTTTCCGGTCTTTCCATTTCCTGACTTTTTCCACGGTTGGAAGAAAGGCTTCCACGCCCTTCAGTTGCAGTCTCTCGTATACCTGGAATTCATGCCGTGATCTTGTGTGGACTGCGTACCATTTTTGATTTAAGGAATTTTGAGATTCCATATCAGGCATTTGCCTGTGACGTTTGCGCTGCTTCTTCGCCTTTCTCTTTAAAAATCTCCGTGATGCTCGTGACTTTTATCCCGGCAGCCTGAAGCGCTTTTTGTATGTCCACGGCCTTTGCGTCCTGAACTTTTAACATATAATTGATGTCCATAAGTCCTCCCGTAAATATATTGATTGCTCAATTCTAAATAATATTCATTTGCAAATCAAGGTTTATGTCGTCATTCCTGCGAAGGCAGGAATCCAGAGAGTAAAAAACTGGATTCCCGTTTTCACGGGAATGACGGATTCCGCAAGCAATCCCTTTAGTTGCCGACCAACACAGAAACCGGAACGACTACAACTTCATCATTTTTCTTCAGCGTCCTCTGCAAAAAATCTATTGTATTTTTTCTCGGATGGGCAAGAAGGACTGCATGGCCTTTTTTGCCGGCGATCTTTACCAGTCTCTTCCACGCCTTTACCCCCTGCATTTGCGCGAGATGAAATCCAGCCGATTTTGAAGAGGTCAGGCTGTCAAGAAAAAACAGCCGCTTCTTTTTTAATTCGGAGAGCAGCGCCTTCATGGCGCGTTCATCCTGCGTAAATGCGGATCCCATGTGATTACTGGCCCCCAGAGCATACGGCACCGAGCGGATATCATTATCAAGGGTTTCGGCAATTTCAGCATCAGTCATCCATGTGTATAAACCGCCTTTGCCGAGATCATGCGGCGGGGCTGCCTCCATAGGAATGTGGGCTATGATATCGTGTTTGAGTTTGTGCCCTTCTTCAGCAGTCCACACGGAATAAGGCTGCTGCGGCAGGATGGACAATGTCAGAGGGGCCTTTATATTTAAAATCGCAGCGGCCGCATTTTTATTCGGCCCGAGGTCATCTATCACGATTACCACCATCGGCTTTGATGGTTTAGGTAGAACCAATTCAGATTTCTTGTCAGGTTTTATACGAGGAACACCCCTGGGAATTTTTTCTTTCGCGAATTCTTCATAGAGGAAAAATATGCCTGCAATTATAAGGCACAGGACTAATATGATATGGTGTTTTGTTTTACTTTTTTTCATTTCCTCTTTTGCTTATGAACTTCCGCTCTTCCGCGCTATTCTTCACTGGCCCATATCATACACCTCAACTCCCTGAGGCGGTGTAAATATGAAAAGCGCGTCGTCAAGCTTCGTATTGACTTGAACGTCTTTAAGTTCAATGGTAATTATATTCCCGTATGTATCAAATACCTTCAGCGTTTTTATTGGAAAGTTTCTTGAGTCGGGTTTAAGGTGTATCTCCTTTATGAATCCGATCCGGTGTTTCGGGTCCAGATCAAGCATGTCTTTTTCCATGAGTTTGGCGTTAAAGTCGGCGCTGAGATTTTCCAGGCTATTCAATAATGCTATCGGGACCTGGCTGAATGCCTCTTTGCTGAATTTAGTCTTGATCGCCTGCTTCTGGGCTTTTTTATAAATCCACGTCTCCGTCCCGTTTATGATGACCTTTTCATCGCGGGGCGTTTTATATTCCCACATTAGCAGGGATGGTTTTTTTATAAAGAAAGTGCCGCTGTATGTCTCGGTCCTCTCAAGGTCTTTGAGATAACTTGTCTGGGAAAAGCTCCCTTTGACATCACGGATCTCCGCAAACCTCTTCTGCATTCCCTGGACAATCTCATCAGCAGTCGCCGCGTGAACGACAGTGACGAGTGACGAGTAAAAAGTGACAAGTAAAAAGACTGTGACGAATAACAAGTGACGAGTGACGAGGTTTTTGACTGTCCTCTGACTTCTGACTACTGACTTCTGACTTTTCACTTCTTCCTCCATAAAATCTCTCTTGGTTTTCCTGCCTCGCCGGGAGGGCCTACCACGCCTTCCTCTTCTAACATTTCCATGATCCGGGCTGCCCTGTTGTACCCTATCTTCATCCTGCGCTGGATGTATGAGATCGATGCCTGTCCGGTGGAGAGCACTATGTCTCTTGCCTGAAGATAGAGATCATCTTTATCATCATCAAGCCTTGCCGACTCTTCCTGTGAGCCGATCGAGATGTCCTCAAACAATGTGTAATCAGGCCCGCCCTGCGCCCTGATGAAATCCACGACATCCCTTATCTCATCTTCACTCACATAAGCGCCGTGGATCCTTTTTATCTTCTTTCCGGGACTGACAAAGAGCATGTCGCCCTTGCCTAACAGTTGATCTGCCCCGTACGTATCGAGGATAATGCGCGAGTCTAATTTTGATGAAACCTGGAAAGATATCCTTGACGGGAAGTTCGCCTTGATTATCCCGGTGATGACATCAACGGACGGCCTCTGTGTTGCAAGGATGAGATGAATGCCTGCGGCGCGCGCCATCTGGGCAAGCCGCGCGATGGAATCCTCGACCTCGTGTCCCGATGCAAACATAAGGTCGGCAAGTTCGTCTATGAATATTACGATATACGGAAGCGGCTCCCTGCTTATAGAATCTTCCGCCGCCTTGTGATAAGTACGTGAGGCAACCTTGCTGTTGTATGCCTCGATGTTCCTTGCGCCGCTCTCCGCAAGAAGCCGGTAGCGTCTCTCCATTTCAAATACCAGGAGCTTAAGCGCGTTTGTGGCCTCTTTCGGCAAAGTGATAACAGGCATGAGCAGATGCGGAATTTCAGAGTACGCGGAAAGCTCAAGCATCTTCGGGTCGATCATGAGCATCTTAAGCTCTTTAGGAGAAGCCCTGAATAAAAGGCTGAGCACGATGCTATTCATCCCGACACTTTTGCCGGAGCCCGTGGCCCCCGCGATCAGGAGATGCGGCATCTTGCTCAGATCGGCTGAGATCGGAGTTCCGAAGATATCTTTTCCCAGAGCGATAGTCAGTTTTGAGGGGCTTTTCTTAAACGAGTCAGAGACGATAAGGTCCTTCAGGAAAACATCATCCCTCTCCTGGTTCGGCACTTCGATCCCAAGCGTTGACCTGCCGTGGATTGGAGAAATGCGGATGCTGTTTGCCTTCATCGCCATTGCGAGGTCGTCCGCAAGAGACATCACCTTGTTTATCTTGATGCCCGGCGCAGGCTCAAATTCAAACATCGTCACAACAGGGCCGGGCGATACATAAGTGACCTTACCTTCAATCGAATAGTCCAGGAGCTTTTTCTCAAGCAGTTCGGATTGCTGAAGAAGCTCCTCTTTTGTCGGGCGGGATTTGGAAGGCGGAGGGTCTTTTAAGAGATCAACGCCGGGGAGCGTGTAATCGCCGCTGATCTTTTCAGCATGTTTTGAAATTGATTTCTTCGACGGTCTCGCTCCTTCATCAGGCGCTATGAGCGGGAGCTCTTCCTGGATTTCGGGTATCTCCGGCATCTCCAATATCGCGGGCTCTTCAGCTATTTCCGGCTGAGTCGGCATCACCGGGACGGCTGCCTCCTCTTTTATTTTCGGTTGTTCTTTTTCTTCTTCCCTTTTGGCCTTCATGGCTGAGATTGTCTGCGCCCCGAAGATTACCTTGCTTTTCGTTTTCCTTGCCAGGTCCGCAACTGAGAACTGGATGATGTACATCAGGCAGACAAGCGTCAGCGTGGCGAACAGGAGTAAAGAGCCGAGTGACGAAATTATTCTGTTGGTGAATTCCGTAGCCAGTATCCCCACGGCGCCGCCTGAATGACTGCCGAGGAAAAGAGTGAGCAGGGAAGAAGCGGAGATTATCAAAGCAATGAAAGTAACGATTATCAGAACAGACCTCTGGTTAACTGCCCAGCCGAAGACTTTCCTTACGCCAAACAGTATTAAGATCGCCGGGATGATATAAGAGGAAAGGCCGATCACCTGAAGCAGCATCTCCGAGAGATTTGCGCCGAATCTGCCGAGGAGGTTTTTTAATTCACTTGTGTTATGGGTAAAAAACGATTGGTCCCACTGGTTGTGGCTTATGAGGCTGATGACGACAACGAGGCCTGCGACAATGGCGAGAACGCCGATAATCTCATCTTTTATCCTGCTCTCCCGCTCCATATTGCCAATATGATAACAAAAGCAGGTAAAAAAGATAATCATAAAAAAAACATTTTGCCACGAAATTTCAGGAAGTGTCACGAATTCTTAATAATGAATAAGTGCGGCAACATTTCTGTAAGAAAGGGGTTGCTTTAATTCATTCGTGTTTATTTGTGTAAATTCGTGGCAACAGTTACATATAATAAAAAAGAACTACAGCTCCGAAGACGATGCGGTATACTGCGAAGGAGTCAAAGGTGTGTTTTGTTACAAATCCAAGGAATGCCTTTATAACGATCAGCGCGGAGAAAAAAGATACGATGAAGCCGACGGCAAAAAGGGGCAGGTCTGCCGCCGCTAAACTATGAAAGCTTTTTAAAAGGTCGAACAAAGTCGCGGCAAACATCGTGGGGATTGCAAGGAAGAAGGAGAATTCTGTTGCTGCCTTGCGCTCCAGGCCGAAGCACATTGCGCCCATTATTGTAGCGCCCGCCCTGGAAACACCCGGGAAAAGCGACAGGGTCTGCGCCATGCCGATACCAAATGCCTGCTTATACGAGACCTCATCCACGTCGTTCACAACTGGTTTTTTCACGACCCTTTCGATGACAAGAATTACAATGCCGCCGATGATCAGCGCGACAGCAACGGTCAAGGGTTTGAACAAGTGGTGTTTTATAAATGAGTGCGCGAGGAGACCGAAAAACGCGGCAGGAAGAAATGCTATCAGCAGGTTCAACAGAAAGCGGTTTGTCTTTTGCGTGCCTATCCCTTTTATGGAAGATAATACCTTCGCGCGATAAAGCCATACTACCGACAGGATTGCGCCAAGCTGAATAAATACCTCAAAGGTTTTCGCCGTCTCCCCGGTAAAACCGAGCATGTCTCCGGCAAGAATGAGGTGGCCTGTTGAGGAGATGGGTAAAAATTCGGTAACGCCTTCAACTACACCAAGTATCGCAGCCTTAATAACTTCCGTATCTATCATTCATCCTCCGGGGTAGTTTGCCGCTACAAGCGACGAAGCATTGTAACAGTTTACAGTTTGAAGTTTCCATCTCAGGGGGCAATAAATTATTTTTAAATTATTAGACGGTTTTTATACCTGCTTCCTTTAACCCCTTTATCCGTCTTATCCTCTCCAATACCGGCGGGTGTGAATAATGGAACAGGGCATACAGTGGATGCGGGTGAAGATTGGACAGGTTGTCCTTTGAAAGCTTTACAAGCGCGGTGATCATGCTTTGATTATTCCCTGTCATCTCATAAGAAAAGGCGTCCGCTTCATTCTCATGCCGCCTTGAGAAGTAATTGAACACCGGGCTGAACGGGAAAGACACTATCGGGCCTATAAAGCCGAGCACAACGACCTTAGCAAAGAACGAGTCCTGCTCAATATGAAAAAGCCTCAGGAGAAAATCGCTCTGAAGGATTTTATAGGATATGTATATCGTAACAAATGCGATGGTCTCGGAGGCGATTATACCTTTCAAAAGATGCTTCTTCTTCCAGTGTCCTGCCTCATGCGCGAGGACCGAAAGGATCTCATCCCGGTCCATTTTTTCAATGAGCGTATCGTAGAGCACGATCCTCTTGACCTTCCCGATCCCGGTGAAGTACGCGTTTGTGTGTTTTGTCCGCTTTGAGGCGTCCATCTTAAAGACCCTGCTGACCTTTATTCCGACCTTCTGCATCAGGCTGCGGATACCGCTTTCGAGTTCTTCGTTCTCAATTGGCGTGAACTTGTGAAACAGCGGCTCGATCACATAAGGCGAAATGTACATCATAAATATGCCGAAGGCAAGGAAGAAACACCAGACCCAGAACCACCAGAGATCCGGGCTCTTCTGAATAATTAAAAGCCCCGCAGATATAACCAGCCCCATCAGGACCGTGGAGATAAGGAGGGATTTTATCGTATCGGCCATCCATAATTTAAACGTCATGGTGTTGAAGCCGTACTTGTTCTCGATCCTGAATGTGCCGTAGAGATCAAAGGGCATCGAGATGACCGTTTCAGCATAAGTCAGAAACAGAAAGAACATCAATCCCGTCAGGATGAAAGGGAGGCCGAGCGAGACAATCCATGAATTATAAAAATTAAGCAGCACAAATATGAAAAACAGGAAAGTAACATTGTTGAAAACTGATTGGACAAAATCGAATTTTGTATGCTCAATGTTATACTCGTGTGTCCTGCTTAAAAGCGCCTGGTCTATATGCCCCTCAAATTCAGGCGGAACAACAGAGCCGTGTTTCTTCATATGGGAGAGATTCAGATAATCGAGCCAGTAGCCGAAGATGACGACGAGGAGATAGGCGATGATAATTAAAGCAAGATATGTGTTCATTGCGTATTATTCCTCATTCTCACCATACCCCGGTAATCTTTGCTTTAAAACTTCTACTCTGACAAATTCTTTTCGTCATACTCATAAACACTTTTGTCATTATACCGCCAGCGATTATCTTTATGGTCTCACCGTGTCTTGGTGCGGGTAAAGTGATGAGCTTAAGTCAGTATAACATTGTATCAAATCTGATTTTCTCTGGGCATCCTCAAGCACCTTTTACGAAAGGTAATACATGACGGATTCTTTAATGGAAGGCAGTTCCTCTTCTGTAAGGTCAAAATATTTCAAGCTTGCCGGATCAGCCTCAGGGATGCGGAAATTGCCGCTTGAGCCCAGCTCAAATTTTTGCACAAGCACATTTGCTACATGCACCGCAGCTACTATATCCTGACTGGTTTTGCAGAGATGCGGCTCGTGGTGCCACCTTATGGCGTTGACCAGAAATGACGGCATGCTCCACCACTCGGCAAGATGCCTGCCGATCTCCTCGTGGTTTGTCTCCAGTACATCATATTCGGCTTCTATTAATAACGAATTCTTCAGGCGGGCCGTGTCCATGATTTTTTTGAAATCGTCGGCAAGGCACATTTCCTCGACAAGTTTTCCCATGTCATGCAGTAACCCGGCGGTAAAGGCCCTTTCAGCTTCCTTGTCGTCCATGTGCGGCAGCCTGCCGGCAAGCATCTTTGCCAGAATGCCGCATGAAAGTGAATGGGTCTGGAAATCCTTTAGGTCAAAACCCGTGGCCGACCGGGACCCGGATGATATCGGACCAATAATAGAATATGAAAGTACCAGCCCTTCAATAATGTCTATTCCGAGGACCATCAAGGCGCGTTCAACAGTGTCAACCTTATGCATCTGGCCGAAGAGGGCTGAGTTGGCCCAGCGCAGGAGCTCAGCCGAGATGGACGTATCCTGCTCGATGATTTCCGCAAGGCGTTCTATGGATACGGTGTTGATATGTGAAAAACATTTTTTAATTTCAAAATAGGTTTGAGGCATTGTTCTAAGGGTAGAAATGGAGTTGATGATCTTCTGCAGCCCTTTGCCCTTTTGCTTCAACTCTTCTGCCTGAAGGAGGGCGTCCCTTATGATCCCTTTAAGCTCGTCGTCCTCCCATGGTTTTGAGACAAGCTGCTGAGCGCATCCCTCGGAGAGGGCCTGGACTATTGCGCTGCGGTCTGCATATCCGCTTAAAAAAATACGGACGACGTGGGGATAAAGCTCTTTGACCTGTTTTAGAAAGGTTATGCCGTCCATGCCCGGCATCCGCACGTCGGAGATAATAATGTCCACTTCCTGCTTATTGAGAAGCTCCAGTCCCTTTTCGCCGCTTTCGGCAAAGATGAGGTCCCATGCTTCATCCTGAAGGAGCCGCCGGAGGGAATTGAGAATACTCAGCTCATCATCCACAAAAAGTATGGTCTGGCGCTCTTTATCCATCGTCAATCTCTCCGTTCCGCTTGCAGCGCATTATCTATGTTATCACTTTAAAATTTCTATCTCAAATTAACAGTGAAACCTTTTACCTATATATCGGATGTAATTCGCGGGAGATTAACGCAGGGTAAAAAAGTGGGGGAAACACAATCAAAGTCACAGGTTATATCTCAGAATGACAGCCTTACAAAAATTGTCGATATCTCCCAGATGTTTTTTCCAGACAGTGTAGACGATTTTCATGTCAGTCTTTTCGTATTCATGCACGATTCTGTTTCTGAACCCCGACATCTGGGTCAATTTTTTTGCGAGAGGCTTTGAAATAATCTTGTTCTTTGAAAGCAGTTCAAAAATCTCCGCCTGTGTTCCAGGAGTATCCCATTCCGAATCACTTATGATGTGAGCGCCGATATCAATACATGCCTGTATCGCCTGAATAAGATTAAAAAGAATAATACTCTGGAGGTCCCTGTCATTTGCAAACGACTTAATCCCCGGGTCCTTTTTCTGACGGACCTGGTTAAGATAGGTTTCCATCCTTTCGAGTTTCCTGCTGATAAGGGATTTATCAACCAACTGCTGCCCTCCTGAAACGGTTAGCGACAGCTTTGTTAAAGATGTCCTCTATCGGCCTGAAATCAAGATACTCGATAATCGCCTTTGCAGTGAAGTTCACCCTCAGTTTTCTGTTTTTGTCAAAGAGTATCCTTCCGGTTTTCAGAACGCGATGTTTCAGATAAGGCGAAGCGGTA
Organism: Nitrospirota bacterium; assembly: GCA_016213945.1. Lineage (GTDB taxonomy): Bacteria > Nitrospirota > Thermodesulfovibrionia > UBA6902 > UBA6902 > SURF-23. The sequence goes on from JACQZF010000048.1 coordinate 33,253, forward strand.
TTTAGAATTATAATGTCCACCAGGCGCAAAGTAAAAGTCGGCGAAGCAAGATAGTATTCATTTTTCAAACGCTCAAAGTTCCTTCTCTTCAATTGCTTTTCATTGACGAGAATAGCTATATCAATATCGCTTTCCTTTGTTCCTCTGCTTTTGGCAAGGCTTCCGAAAAGATATAATGCCGATACCTCTTCCCTGCGTTTAAAATAGGTTGCGATTCTTTTTATGTCGCTATCGTTATCAGACTTTTTCATTTTCAGATTATAGCATATGCACAACTATCTTCAACACACTCCGCAGGGGCAGATGCCCGCGCGGAAACTGCTTTCCTTTATAATTCCCTCGCCCCTTGCGGGAGAGGGACAGGGTGAGGGGGATTTCTTCGTCAACCACGTATTCGTATGAACCGTCGGGATTAAGAATGTCATTCCCGCATGTTGTAAGCGGAAATCCGGTTTTTATATACAATTCCCCTGTAATGGATTGCTTCGCACATACAACACGTTTTTACCTGAAAAAATCCACCCGGTTAGTATAAAATGGTTCTTATAAATGCCTCGTAAAAGCGAACAATATAAGACATCAAAAAACTTCTGGATAACTACGGGTGTTTTCTCAAGTCATTATCTCCTTGAACGCCTGCCGCAGGCAGGACCAAAATTATGGCCCTCAGATGAAGAAGTATCTTCGCTCAAAGGCTTCCTCAAATGGCTTGAGCGTGAGATCGGCACGGCAATTGACGAACTAACAAATAAAACAGCAATCAAGGAATATCATGAACACGACTTCAATCAGTTTCTTGACGTTCTCAAGAGAAATAAAAACAAACTCTCAATAGACCCTTCAGACCGCAAGAAACAGGAACTCCTCGAAAAGCATTTCACAATAAGTATGTCGAGACTTGAGCCATTGAAAAAAAGAATTGCTGAAACAGATAACTTAATAGATGAAATTGTCTTTAGGCTATACGGATTGACGGATGAGGAGATAAAGATTGTGAAAGGTGGAAGTGTAGACGGGTGAATGAGAACAGGAGTACTTGCGCTGGTTCAATCTTGCAGATTGAACCAAGATTAACTCCATGATTAATTTTTTTGGTTTAGGTTGCAAGCCTGAACCAGCAGGAAGGCGAGTTGGTGAAATATAAATAAGGGAGCTACGAAAAGTTTGAGGTTAATTAGCTCAAAGGATATACTATGTCCATAATAAACATGGGAGGTTTTATATGACCACACAATCGTATAAAGAAAAGATAACGGCAAACCCGGACATAATGCTTGGCAAGCCGGTCATTAAAGGCACAAGGATTACAGTTGAGTTGATATTGAGAAAATTGTCGGAGGGCGTTTCAATAGAAGAATTATTGACCTCCTACCCGCATCTGACAAAAGACGATATTTTGGCAGCTCTTTCATATTCCGCAGACGTAATATCACAGGAGGAGTTAATTGCCTCTTAAACTCATTGCAGATGAAAGCCTTGATTTTAGAATTGTAGTAAAACTGAGGGATATGGGCTTTGATGTTATATCAGTCTTAAAAGAATACCAGGGCATATCCGACAAAAAGGTGTTAGAGCTGACAAGGCAGCATAATGCAATACTGATAACAGAAGACAGCGATTTCGGGGAATGGGTATTTGCGCACAAAGAGAAGAATATCAGCGTCGTATTTTTAAGATACAAGCATGAGCAGATTGAAGACATTTCATCTTCATTGGTCAAGCTTTTGAATAAATATCAGATCGATCTATACGGTAAATTTGTCGTGATTACGCCTCGCAAGATAAGAATCAGAGAGATTTACAAATAAACATTCTTTCAAGAAGAGGGGGATACTGTCTTATTTAAGTAAAGCAGAGGCGCAATCAGCGGCTGTTTAAACTCGTCAATAATTGAAATCAGTAAAGAGGATCGACTTAACGGCGAGATTAGATTAGTTATCGTCCCTCAAATATTCTCCGTCATCTCCCACACGCCGCAGGGGCAGATGCCGGCGCAGAAGCTGCAGCCGATGCAGAGGTTTTCGTCAACCACGTATTCGTATGAGCCGTCGGGATTGTCCTTCCTGCTGATCGCCCCGTAATAGCATGTCGCCTCGCACATGTGGCAGTCCCTGCATACGGCGCAGGACATGCAGCGGTTGGCCTCTTTTTCAGGGGTGAAGGGCTCGCCTTTGCAGATATCGTAATAGGAGGTTTTTATCTTTTCATAGGGGACCAGCGGTTTTTTAGCCGGCATGTAATAAGACCTTCCTGCAAGCAGGGCGTGTACGGCGTCAGCGGCCTTTCTGCCGTGACCGATGGCGTGCGTCACGAGTCCGAGCCTGGTTGCATCGCCGATCGCATAAACCTTGGGATCGGAGGTATGCCCGACTTCGTCAGATTCTATCCAGCCGTTCTTGTTTGTGTGAATACTTGGAATCAGGAACTCGGTCATTGGCGTATCGCCGATTGATATCACAACAACATCCGCGTCAAGCGATGAGCCGTCGGTGAAGTAGATCTTCTTTTCTTCCTTTACAAATTTTTCGGTGAACTTCGGCCAGAGGATCTTCGTTCCCAATGCCTGGGCGATCTCAAGCTCCTTGCCGAATGCCGCGGGTTTCTGAATATCAACTGCCGTCACCTCTTTCGCGCCGCAGTGGAAGGCCTGGGCCGCAACGTCCATTCCTACATTTCCCGCTCCGATGACGACAACTCTCTTGTCTTTCAATTTCGGGGCATCGCCGATATTTATTCCCTTCAAAAAGTCATATGCGGAAACCGTGTCCTCCGCCCCGGGGACATTCATCATCCTCGGCTTGTGCGCCCCGCACGCAACTACTACAGCATCATGCTTTTTGTATATATCTTCAAACTTCTTTTTATTCACCGCTGCCTTCAAATGGACTTTCACGCCGATCTTTTCAAAACGCGAAAGTTCATTTATAAGGACCTCCTGAGGAAGCCTTTCTCTTGGGATGCAGAGTTCGAGTTTGCCGCCAAGCTTTTCCGCTGCCTCGTAAAGGTCAACGTCATGCCCTTTCAGCGCAAGCTGCCATGCTGCGGACAGTCCGCCGGGGCCGCCGCCGATGATGGCAACTTTTTTGTTTGTCTTTTTCTCGCGCTTTGGAAGCTTTAAATCAACACTCGCCCTGCCCAGTTCCTTGATATTGAAAGGCGTATCAACTTGCGCCCTTGTGCATGTCTGCATACAGAGGTTGGGGCATATCTCGCCGCATACTGAAGCGGGAAGCGGGCTGTATTGCAAAACAAGCTCCAATGCCTCATGGAGTTTTCCAGCCCGGATTAGCTGCGCGCGTTTTTGCGTAGGTATTCCGCTTGGGCATGCGTATTCGCAGGGTGGAGCGTATTTATAATTATTCCAGACAGGCTTATATCTCCTGTCTTCGCCTGTTGTTATATACGGAAGAACAGTGAAAGGGTGATTCAGATATTCCGCGAAGATCCCGCCCTTGCCGACACCCGTTTCCCAGATATTACTCCGGAATTCGGCGATGGGCATCTTGAAGACTTTCTTCTTCGCGCGTTCCTGCGCTGTGTAGGGGGCGAGCTTTTTCCAATCGTCCTTTGAGCGGGTAAGTGTGTCAAGATATTCGGTGCGCTCTATTGCCGCAAGATAGGGCTTCATGTTTTCTGTGAGCCATTGCCAGTCCTGATCGGTAAGATCAAGGAGCCTGACATCGCCTTCGCTGTAGCCCTGGATCGGCCCGCGGAAATACACCATGCCGCCAACCATGCCGACACACGGGCGGTAGCCTAAAACATTGTCAGGATTCCTCGGATCTACTCCGCAGACAACAGCAATGCCGCCTGCCTTGAATTCCGCGAATGTATCTCCCACGTCCCTGAAATACCATGACTGAGGCGGGTCGAATTTCGGGTTGTGCTTTGTCATCGTATCGCAGCGCGCGCCTCCGCTTCCCTGCACATAGAGGACCCCCTGTGCAGCGGCATTGTGTGCGCCGTTAGTGACATCGCCTAACACGGTTATCTTCGCGCCGCAGTTTATCCAGCCCACATCGTCAGAGGAGCTCCCTTTTACAATAATCTCTGTGCCGTACATGCCCATACTGCCGAGCCTCTGCCCGACAGGCCCTTCCACGGTAAGCTTTACAGCCTCGCCTCTTGGCCAAACCCTTCCGCCGATGCCGTGCTGACCGTCAGCAATAATCTGAATTTCGCGCGCGCCCTGTCTGACTGCGTCCTGGATCTCTTCTTCAAAAATCCTTGACGGGGTGCGCTTGCCTTTGATGTTTCCTTGTAGAGTTATCTTTTTCATATTATCTATATTTCTTGGCTGTCATTCCGGCTTGTTCGGAATCCTTTTTAAGAAGATTCCCGACAAGCGGGAATGACATCATTCGGTAACTTCCGCGCTTTTGCTCTTCTGCGCTATTGAACTTTTTAACATACATAATTAATCTGTAGTCTCTCTGCAATCGCATGGTCGTCTGTGCTGATGCCGTCTGACATGCCGATTGGCAGTTCCGTGCTTCGGCCCATTGGGGCGAATATTTTCTTCAACTCTATATCCAATGATTTGTAAACTTCAACCACCCTCTCTGCAACCACATCAGGGTCAAGCCTCCTGTAGAGTTTTGGGTCCTGAGTCGTGATGCCTCTCGGGCATTTGCCAAGGTTGCATACGTTGCAGCGGTTCATCTCATCTCCATGACAGGCTGCTGCCGCCTGCATGATATATTTCCCGATTGAAACAGCGGATGCGCCTAACATGAAGAGCGCTGCAGCATTCGCCGCAAGGTTGCCCTTCTTTCCGACACCTCCTGCCGCAATGAGAGGCAGTTCATTCTGTTTGCCGTATTTTACGAGGTCGAGATAGCATTCTCTAATATTGGATGCGATGGGATGCCCCATCGTGTCCATTGATACGGCGTATGCCGCGCCTGTCCCGCCGTCCTCACCGTCAATCGAAAGGGCAGCGGCATACTGATTTCTGACTAAATTATTCAGGACCGCCTTTGCAGTCCGCGTTCCTGAGATCTTCGGATAGACAGGGACCCTGAAGCCCCACGCCATGGACATTGACTGGATCATCTTTGCGACAGACTCTTCAATCGAATATTTCGTCTGATGCGTCGGAGGCGAGGGGAGGTCTACACCCATCGGCACTCCCCGAATCTCTGAGATTAATTTCAAAACCTTGTGCGCCATCAGGAGCCCGCCGTCTCCGGGCTTTGCGCCCTGCCCGTATTTGATCTCAATCGCGCAGGGGTCTTCGATCATATGAGGGAGCGTCCTGATAATCTCGTCCCAGCCGAAATAACCTGAGGCGATCTGGGGTATAAAATATTTAATGAACCTCGACTTGAGAAGCCTGTGCGGCATCCCGCCTTCACCTGAGCACATGACAACCGGCATCCCTTCAACTTCATTGAGATACGTAATGCCCATTGCAAGCCCTTCCCACATGGTGGGAGAAAGCGCGCCGATGGACATGCTGCCTATCATCACAGGGTATATTTCCCGGACAGGCGGTATGAATTTACCGGTAGTTTTATCAGCATCGAGCTTGCCGTCAATCATCTTCAGCGGCAGTTCTTCCGCAGGCAGTATCCTGCCTAAGTACGTACGTATCCTGAATTCGTGCCTGCCTGCGTCAAGCGCAGGGTCGGTGAGCATGGAGATTCTTGTAAATCTCAATCTGTCCAAAGTGGAAGGCGACGGATCGTTTCTCCTGCCGCCCCTTCTGTAGGGATGACCGCCTTTGTTTTTATGGAAGTTGAATTTATGCTGCGGATTATACTCCGGCTCAATTGCCTCGTTGGGACAAACGAGTGTGCAGGTCCCGCAGCCAATGCAATAGCGTTCTATATTGGTTGTCTGTTTGACCATAGTCGTGACAACCCGCGCTGCTTTGGGTTCAGGTGTCATTCCTTCTGACTGTAAAACCCGTTTTACAACAACAACCGGTTCTATTGAAAGCATCGGGCAGACGGCTGTGCACCTGCCGCAGCGTTTGCACCTGTCATCACGCCATCTAACAACGTATGGTAGATCTTTTACTGAAAGCTCATGATTATGGTCTAAGCGTGAAGCTGGTTCCATACCATCACCTCCTGCGCTCCCGGCTTGACGATAACCATGTCGTACTTCATGGGGAATATATCCTGAGCTTTATCTCTCACAGATATTACGCTGTCAAGCCCGCACTCCTCGGACATAAATCCGTACTTGCCTTTCACGCCGCCGACAACACCCGGCCTGAGTTTCTTGGCGTCCTGGACCATAAGGCACGTCCCGTCCGGCGTAAAGGCAATGACGCAATTCGGGCCGTCTATGCAGAGCGGTCTCAAGGATATTTTTAACAATCTCGCGACTTCGCTGTCACTTCTTTTATCAATCTCAGACTGTTTAAGCGGCGTAATTACGTCCTTATAATATGTAAGCGGATAACCAAGCTGCTTGCAGGTGTAATGCAAAATGTGACAGAAGACTTCGCTGTCGCTGTTGTAACCGATATATCCGGAAAAGTTCCTGCTCATTAAAAATTCTCTTATAGGCACGAACGCCGTATTCTCGCCGTTTGTCATCGAGCCGTAACCCTGAATGAAAAAAGGATGACACGCATACATGTTGATAGCATAATTGGTATTCTGTCTTCCCTGGGCAAAGATAATCTTTGCTTTAAGCGGGGATTTATCAAGGCCGAAAAACTCACTGAGTTCAAGAGGATCGCCTACCTCTTTCAATGTCAGGATATCAGGATAGAATGAGAAAACTATAATTGACTCATCACCCTCTCCGAATTTTCTGAGGGCGAGTCTCGTCTTCAGGAGCAGGTCTTCCTTATCTTCCTGAGCGCTGTATTTGTAGACATCCGGATAATCATAGACACGTGCAAAATAGTGATCGCGGCCAACAATCCCCCTGACCGTTCTGAGCTTGGGGGTCCAGGTGTATTTCAGTTTGAACCCGAGCTTGTTCATGTAATCATCAAGCGTCTTCATCCCCTCCTTGGAACAAATGCCTGACAGGATAGGGTATTCCTTCAGCTCCTCAAATTCACCGCCGAGGCTTTTCAGGATAAGCCCCATACCGGAGCCGTCATGCCCTTCCTTCATGGTCTCAAGGGCATTGATATTCTCCATCGGAGAGAAGTATTCACTTGATGTTATCGCGGCAAGTCTGCACATATCTTTTTCGTAACTATGCTTTTTATTCAGGCAAAAAGAGCGTCCATACCATTCCCTAAAACATCTTTATGGTAGTAGACGCTGCTGAATGGTTAAAGCGTTCCTCCGAATAATAATACCAATTAGATATGGTTTTTGTAAACTTGGTTACCGGCCCCGAATCTGCTTTAGAAAAATTGTCAGTGCTAACGAAGCTAAGCAATCACTGTTTTTTGACAATTGCCACGAACCCTCCGGATTTCAGCAATGACACGTCAATAAAGGCTTAATGCTTTCTATATCGGAATTCGGGTTGACAGTTGCGCTTTTCTTATTTCGCACTATAATTAAATTATGAAACGTCTCATGGCCTTATTCGCTTTTATTATTTACGTCTCAGGCTGCGCCCACGTCGTGCCACAAGAGTTAAGGGACAAAGCAGAGAAGGGGACATCAGTTCCCGCGCTCTTCAAGGACCCTGATGAATACAAAGGCAGGATTTTCATTCTTGGAGGCGCTATTGTAAGCGCTGTAAACATGCAGGACGGGACATATATTGAGGTGGTTGAAAAGCCGCTCGATTATCGTGGAAGGCCGGAGTACACGGACATATCCCGCGGCAGGTTTCTTGTTTTATACGAAGGGTATCTTGATACGGCAGTGTTCTCTCCCGGCAGGGACGTTACCGTGGCCGGCGAGGTTATAGGGACAAGGGTCCGCCATCTTGGAGAAATTAACTACTCATATCTTCTTTTGAGAAGCAGGGGGCTTTATTTATTAAAACAGGGAAACGGGGTTCCTATTCAGTTTGGGATTGGCATATGGCACAGCTTTTAGTGCGAGTAATACAGACATTATTAAATAAATTGCATGGTATGTTTTGTTGATAAACCCGGCTGATTTGTCATTCCCGCAAGCGAAGCGCGTCGGGAATCCTTCTTGAAGAAAGATTCCGGACAAGCCGGAATGACAGAAACAAACACTATTTATTTCATAACGCAAGGAGGAAGTGATGGCGGAAATAACATTTAAAGGTTCACCGGTAAACACTATTGGAGAGCTGCCACAGGCAGGGGAACAGGCGCCGGATTTTCTTCTCACAAAGACCGACCTGTCCGACATATCGTTAAAAGACGTAGCCGGTAAGATAGTGGTCCTGAACATTTTCCTCAGCATTGACACCCCTGTTTGCGCGGCCTCTGTGCGAAGGTTCAATGCTGAGGTTGATAAGTTGAGCAATACAGTTGTTCTCTGTGTTTCCTCAGACCTGCCTTTTGCACTTTCCCGTTTCTGCTGCGCAGAAGGTCTCAATAACGTTATTCCCGTATCTGAACTGCGCAACAGGGCCTTTGGCAACCGTTACGGGGTCAGGATAGCTGAAGGCCCTCTCGCGGGCCTGTTAGCGCGCTCCGTAGTTATCCTTGATGAAAAAGGGAAAGTGATATACACTGAGCTGGTAAAAGAGATTACTGAAGAACCCGATTATGAAAAAGTTCTGCGAGCATTGCGATAGCCTATAAAAAACAAGACAAGGAGGGTTTATGATCTCAAAGATTCTCGTGCCCACAGATGGTTCCGGCACATCGCAGAAAGCTGTTGACTTTGCAATAGGGCTTGCAAAACAGACAGATGCATCCATAATTCTTATCAGCGTAATCGATCAAAGCGCCTATATTGCCACAGCCATATCAGCGGAGGCCGCGCCTACTCACCTCATAGAGCCAATAGGGGAATATCTCCGAACTGCCGCCGAGGCATTGCTTGAAGAGGGGAAAAAATTATGCAAGAAGAACGGTATCCATGCAACAAAAATTATAAGCACGGGTCATCCCGTTGAGGAAATAATAAATGAAGCGGAAAAAGCAAACGTTGATATCATTGTCATCGGCTCGCACGGAAGAAGCGCCATCGCCTCAGCGGTCCTCGGCAGCGTTACATTCGGGATCATACACAAAGAGTCAAGATTTCCTGTTCTCGTAGTTAGAAGGTAACCGCAGGGGCAGGGTAACCCCGCCCCTGCATTTTATACACATTCTTTATTTAATGTGGTTTCAGGGACAGGCATATAATTTTTCAATGCCGTGACGTGTTGCAGCGCGTGTAAATTTTCTACTTCCACGGGTTGGGTTAAATCCCGTGACCTTGCCCTTGCGAGACCCCAAACAACTACGGAACAGCCTGTTGCTATAAAACATAAAATTCCCGCAAAGACAAATGCCATGACGTACTGCTGCGTTGCGTCATAGAGCACGCCTCCCACAACAGGGCCGAGGATGCCTGCAACGCCATACGCTGTAAATATCCATCCGTAGTTTACTCCGAGATTCTTAGTCCCGAAATAGTCGGCGGTTGCCGACGGGAAAAGTGCAAAGATCCCGCCGTAATTCAACCCTACCCATGCAGAGGCAAGGAATATAGATACGTGTGATTCAACGCTTACAAGTAGCATAAAAGCCATGCCTTGTGCAAGAAACATAATCATCATGGCACGCGGTCTGTCAATAAGATCACTGACCTTGCCCCAGAAGACGCGTCCGAGTGCATTGAAGATAGCAAGGATGCCGATGGGTTCGACAAAACGTCCAAAGGTGCCCATCCATTCAGGGGCAAAAGTTTTCCCCTTGAGAATTGCGCCCATCAAAGGATTCCACTGGCCGATAGCCATTAATCCTGATGTGGCTCCAAAAATAAATGTGAGCCACAGCATACAGGAAAGCGGTGTATTGAGCATCTCTCTCCACTCTACATCATGCGGAGTCTGATTTTTGACCTTACCTGAATTCCAGCCCACGGGCTGCCACCCTGCCGGGGGATTACACAAAAGTGAAGCGCCGAGAATAACGAAAACAGCGCTGGTAAAGCCGTGAAGGACAAAAAATGTCTGCCAGCCGATCCCAAATCCGTTCCCTTTGGAAATACCGAGGGCTATCATCAGGATTTGTGACAAACCCATGGCCTCTCCTCCTGTCCCAGGCTGTTGTAAAAGTATGGATGCGGGTCCAGCAAAAAAGAGCGCCCCTGCTCCGAAACCGGCAACTGACAAACCTGTGATCAAGCCCTTTTTATCCGGGAACCACTTTACTGCGGCGGCAATAGGACAGACATATGCAAATCCTATCCCTGCGCCACCGATAATTCCATATGTGAGATACAGCGTCCACGGATGGCTTTTGTCAACCAGCAATGCCCCGAGCAGAAAAGAAATGCCAAGAAGGATGCCGCCAAATGATGCTACCTTGCGTGGCCCGATACGGTCCTGCAAACGGCCTGCCGGGATCATGATAGCGGCAAAGGTGAGCAAAGAAAACGAGAACGCCCACTGAGTTGTTGTGCGGCTCCATCCGAATTCCGCTTCAAGAGGCTTTACAAAAACGCTGAACGCGTAAACAGTTCCCAAAACTACCTGGACAATCAATGCCCCGGCTAAAACAGTCCAGCGGTTTTTATTTTTTTCTTCATTCATGCTTTTATCTCCCGAATAATTGTTATGGTGTCAGCACAGGCGGGGTAACCCCGGCCATACTGAACTAATCGGGTGATGAAGGGGAAATCTTTAGTTAAAAGAATTCCTCTTGGCTCTGCTTCGGGGTCAATCAGACACTCCTTTGACTGTCATTCCCGCAATTTGTTGAGCGGGAATCCAGAGTCTTTTCATAAAGAACTGGATTCCCATTTTCATGGGAATGACGAAAAAGCGCGGTTGCAAATAAAGTCTACTTTATTCTCTTTACTATCGTTACGAACTCAGGCGTCCCGGCTTTTTCGAGGAGCTGGAACAAGACCGTTTCAGTACATGTGATCACCGCGCCTGCATCGCGCATGAGCTCTCTGCCGGAGAGGAAATCATCTTTCTTCCTTGAGCAGGCAGCGTCGCTGACAAGATGAACAAAGTATCCTTTTTCTAAAAGTCCCAGACAAGTCTGCAAGACACAAACATGCGTTTCCATCCCGGTGAGAATGATATGTGTTTTTCTCAACGAGGCGATTTTCTCAAGAAAACCATCTCCCCTGCAGCAGTCGAATGTGACTTTTTCCAGAGGCTCGTAGTGCGGTACGGCTTCTTTAATTTCCTTAACTGTCTGGCCGAGTCCTTTTGGATATTGCTCTGTAACGAGGATCGGGATGTTCAGTAGCTTTGCGGCTTCAATGAGGTGAAGGCAGTTATCTGTCACCCGCTGTTTGTGTTTCATCACAACCGCGAGTTTGTCCTGAATGTCCACGATGACGAGTATAGAGTTGTTTCTGTCGAGGATGAATTTGTCCATGATTAAAGATGCTATTTGCTGCTTGCTCTAAAATTTTCATAAAACTTTTTGCCAAGAGTATCAACGGGCGGAATATTATAATCCTGTTTTTTCACTAATCCGAGGCAATTCATTTTCTTTAGAAAATTTTGAAGCTTAATAATATCAGGATTCGCTTTACACTTTTGTTGTGCCTTTTCAAGAGTCTCTATGAGCTTATCGACTGTATTCATTTTTCCAGCAAGATATCCCTGACTGTTCTGTCTAAATTTTGCATGTAAAATGTCCCCGCATTTTTGTATAAATTTTATCACAGCACTCTATAACGTGTGAAGTTAACTCTTAAATCAAAACAACTGACTCTTCACCTTCTGATGTGTGAGCTTTGCGAATTCCATAATGTCTTTAATTGATGCTCCCTTATCCCTCAGACTATAAAAAGTGTTTTCACCAAGCAGCGCATAGTTCCACTCGCACTCCATTCTGTCATCTGGTTTCAGATCATTAATTTTATTGAGCCAATCCAAAGCAGCAAGTTCTTTTTGCCGCACGTTGGCATCGTTCAAATCTTTGGTTGCCTTTGTTTCGACGAGGTAGATTGATGAATTCACCTTTACGATAAAGTCCGGATAATAAGACGACAGCATACCGTCGTTGCGGATATAATTTAAGTGGGCGAAATCATGATAATTCTCATTGATCTTCACGAAGCTGTTAACCAGAGAATCGCTGTCACAGAAGAGCATGAATTTTCTCTCTAATTCTCCTTTGTTTGAAGGGTAAGGAAGTTTCTCATATATTGTCTTTGTAATATCGAGAGAATAATTTTCACGCATCTTCAATTCATTTACTTCAGAAAAGTATTTCTTGATTACAACCGCCTCTTCAACATCGATATTGTTCTGCATATCATAAATAATCTGGCTGAGTTCTTTCACGATATGCTGGATAATGCCTGCCTTTGAAAGCATCAGGACACGCCAGTTGTTGTCCTTAAACGGATCAAAGGTCTCATTGAACAGGCGGTTTCGAATAAAGTCGTCAACAACCTTTATGAGAGATGCATTATTTATTTGCATTACAGGATAATCCTTCATCGTTCTCTGACTGACTTTGACGAGAGTGCTGGTAATCACTTTAATGATTTTCGCCATCAATTCGTTATAACTTTTGGCGGTGAATAGGTCGCCTGTTACTTTGTAATCTCCAAAACGGGTCTTAACGGTTATTTCCTCTGAAACAAAAATCTCCTCTTTGGGAACCATCGCCTTGAGTTTATCCAGTTGATACCAGTCAACTCCTGCAAAATATTTTGTGGATGGCTCCATTACCTGCAAGGTCTCCTCTCTGTCCCTAATAACAATAGGCCAATAAAGATCATAGTCTTTATAGTTGCTTTTCAATCCGACCTTTATGATATCTCCGAGGATGCTTTCCCGATCTTCAGGCAAATCATGCGTTTCAGCGATAGAACCTTCCTTAACAAGTTCATCATAAAATTCGATAAAGGCAGGGTGCTCAACAATACTCAGAATATCGAGATAATTTGACGGCTCTTCTTTTCTTTGTAAAAGCTTGATCCTGTTCTCAGTCTTTATCTCCTGATAATCCGGTTCGCGCCACATGAGGCGCAGACCTCTGCCGATGATCTGTTCAAGAAGGATCGGGGCCTGCGTTGACCGCAACGGAACGATAACACAGATATTGCTTACATCAAAACCTTCCCGAAGCATCAGGACAGATACAATGACCTTCGGGCTGGAATGATTATCTATGTTAAAAAGCCGCTGTTTAACTTTCCCCCATTCCTTTGCAGGTATTGAGCCTTTCTTGTCTGAATCTATCTGAACAACATCTTCTTCGCCAAGCCCTTCGTTGTCAGCAAGAAACTGCGTCACAAAAGGAGAAACCTTTGTATCCTCGCATATCACCAGCATCTTTGGATGCTTGTCTGACATTCCAGATGTATCAGAAGTTAAAGTCACAAACTGTTCTTCCAGTATCATTAATTTCTGCAAGCCTGCCCTGAGCATGAGCTTCTGCCCGTCAGAAAGACCGACCACTGTATTCCCTTCACGGACAGCTTTGAAATCAAGCTCCATTGTGGCAATCTCCTTACGCTTATCAAGAGTAATTGTCTTCACAAGTCCCTGATGAATGGCTGTCTTAAGATCAAAGTCCACGACAATATGAGGGAAGAAATGTTTCGTCCTTTTCTGTCCGCTTCCGGTCACATCATAGGGAGTTGCTGAAAAATCAATCTGGATAAAACTTCTGCCTTTGCCTTCGGCAATTTTGTTCAGCGATTTCTGCCATTCAACTTCAGAGACGATACCGGCCTTCTTTGTTTCATGAATGTGGTGCGCCTCGTCATTAAAGACGACCATATTCTCAAGTCCTGCGAGATATTCAATCTCACCCCCGCTCAAATACTGATTATCGAGAGTTTCGAGGGAATGTCCTGTTGACGTGCCGGGCGTGATCGGGAATATTTCCTTTACCGCCTTTGAAGGGTCTTCCAATGGAGCTGTCTCAGTGTATTCCTCTTCTTCAACTCCTGACAAGAGATGCCAATTGGTAATGGCGATCATTCCGTCACCGGTAATCTTCTTTCCTATCTCTTCTTTTCTAACAACATTGGATTGGATAAAGCCAAAGAGTGTTTCTTTATATGCAGAAGGGATGAACAAGTCCTCGAACTTTTTGAAGTCCGATGTGGCAAAGTTCCTTGTACCGTCCTGTCCTTCCTTGCCCAGATAAGCGTCCAGAAGTCGTTCATATACAATTAAACCCGGCGCTACGATTAAAAACCTTTGGGAATAAAGACCGCTTGGCGATTCTTCATGTCTTGCATTGAGATATTGCCATATCAAGAGAGCATTCAGCACCCATGTCTTGCCAGTGCCTGTAGCCATCTTGATGCAGTATTTTGGATGGCTGAATTTGTCTTTTTTGAGATAGGACAGATCCATCTCGGCAGTAATGTCACTGCTAACTGAGGAATACATATCGAACACAGACTCTGCCTTCAAAATTTCATGAGTATAGATTGTATTCAGGATTGCCTGTCTCTGTCCTTCGTGAAAGTTGACTGTCCTTGCGTCACAGAAGGGACCGGAGAACCAGAACCTGAGCAGGTCTTGCGTAACCGGCGTAGTTTTGCTGATGAAGCTGCCGTTTTCCCATTCGCTGATTACCAGCGCTGAGAGTTCTTTAGCAAATTTCAATGGTATGTCGCGCGTGCCTGTGTTAAGAGCAATACTCATAATCAACTACCCGTCAACTAAATATTATCTTAATAATCAGCTTGTTATCGTAATTGTCGGTCAAATCTATAATCTCCAATCAAGTATCCAGCTTTGTTAGCCATTTGTTAAACGAATCTTCAGTTTTGCCTTTTTAACAAAGGATAACCCCTTGAAATAAATATAGTTAGATGCATAGGACCTTTGATTATTCTTTAATCTCCTTTGTTAAAATCGTGTTCGTTCTGCCTCAGTTGCCTAAGGAGCTATTCTTTGTGCCTGCATTCAATGAGATGGACATTATCTACCAGCAGCCGCTAAATTATTTTGCCTGCCGAATAAAGATTCTGGACAAGCCAGAATGACAAAGTTAAGGAAAACATTACACAAGTTCAACACCGGCAATCCTTTTGAAATGGTTTTTGTTAATAGTTGCGAGCGGGAGGTTGTAAGCCAGTGAAGTTGCAGCGATAAAAATATCCGGAATTTCTATAAGCTTATTTTGGGATTTAAGACCACTGTAAATATCTCTTGCTTTTAGAGCGCATTTTGAATCAAACGGTAGGACATCAATGTTTTTCAACAGGCTTTTGCCGAACTCCAATTCTCTATCTTTAAAGCCCACCAGCCATTCAAATTCGGTTATAACAGAAATTACCACGCTGTGCTTCCTGGCTATCTCTACCAGGATGGCAGTCTCTTTTTTCTGCTTTCTGAAATACTCAACAAGAATTGAAGTGTCAACTAAAACTTTGCCGGTTTCCATCTTTTCATGTCCTCCCTTACAGCAAGAAAAGCTTTAATGTCATCTTCTCCTAATACAGGTCCCTTCATAAGAACTTCTGAAAGTTTCTTTTTTGTCTCTCTTTTTGTATAAGGCAAAATAATCACTTCAACCTTTTCATCTTTAAAATCTTCGGGAAGATCGATAACTACCCTTCTGTTTTTCACATTCTTAATCTCTCTTAATGCCCGCATACAGTTACCTCCTTTCTCATGCTTACTCTATATTATACCCATTACCCCACTTCCTCCACTACCACGCTTTCAAACCCAAACACATCAACCGCCTTCACGCAGATCCTGCGTTTGCCTTTGACTTTTGGTGATAAGATGCTGACTTCTTTCACGACCCTGAAGGGGTCTGCATCATTGCCAACATTGCTTCTGTAATCCTGCCATTTACTGCGGAAGGTTTCGCCGTCGTAGTCAGGGTCTACGCTCCAGTATTCAATAAGCGCAAGAGGGTCATGCGCGATGATGTCCTGCAATTTTTCCTTGTTTGCGTCATCAAGGGGCAGGGCGTCAGGAGAGAGCAGGATGTAATTGTCCAGTTCGATAGTTATTTCATCAATATCGGATGAATAGTTTTTCAGAACAGGCTTTTTGATGGAGAGATACTGAAGCGATGAGAAGCGTATCTTGCCGCTTTTCAGGAGGCTTTCATAACTGGACTTTGTCTTGAGCTTGTCGAGAAGATCAGGAGGAATAACCAGCACCTCAAGTTTATCGTCGTTGAAGTTCTTGATGACCGTTGCAATATCAAAAACAAAGTTCCAGCCGAGGACTACCACCTTGTTCCACCCGCCAAGAAAGGACTCCCTCAATTCCTGCGCCTTCTTCAATGTTGCATAGCCGGTCAGTTTTGAAGGGGAATCAACCATGACGAGGGTGCGTGAATTTTTGATATATCCAAGGTTGCGATTTGGATTCTGCTCATCAGGGAAGGGTAATGCGCCGTAGAGGTTGAGGACGACCTGCGACAAATCACCGATGCGCCTGAACAGTCGGCTTGAGGTAAAGGCCTCTTTCTGGTAATCCCCGATTGATTGGTAGAGGAATGGCTTCGCCTCCTGATCTATAAGCCGCTGCCTCGTAATCATGATAGCAGGCTTGCCGATGTCGGACATTATCCACCTGCGGCCATTTTTTTCGGCAACTGTTCCGGTAGAGCCGGAGCCGGAGAAGAAGTCGGCGATGATGGAATTTTCGTTGGAAGAACTTTTGATGATGCGCTCAAATAGTTTTTCAGGTTTTTGTGTCGTATAGTCAACTCTTTCTTTTGCAACTGGATTGACTGGCGGAATATCGTCCCAGACCGAATCAACAATATCGCCTTCAACGTCATCTAAATATATTTTTCTTGTACCGCCGCCTGTGGGGTTCACATCCGTTCTGCATAATCTTCCTGTTTCATCAGGCTTGAACCTTTTCAAATACTGCTCATTATGCGGTTTGTATTGTGTATTCCAAATGTATGATGCAGACTTCGTGTAAGAATAAATCACATCGTGCTTTTGAGGAAACTTTTTTGCCGTAGCTCGCTTAAAACCAAAATATGTCCACACAATTTCATTTCTGAAATTTTCTTTCCCAAACACATCATCCATCAACACCTTCACATAATGCCCGACATGCCAATCAAGATGGACATAGATTGATCCCTGCTCGCTCAGCAATTCTCTCATCAATGCAAGTCTCGGATACATCATTCGCAGATAACTGACTGTCCCGTCTTTCCATGTGTCGGAATAGGCAAACTGCTCCAGTACGGTCGGCTTCTGTTCGATGGTGGTTCCGGGCAGGGTGATCTTTGTCCGGTAATCAGCTTTGCTGTCAAAAGGCGGGTCATTATAGATAAGATCAACCTTGCCGCGCATGGAAGGCAAACCGGTTGCCGGATCACCGGCAAGCAATGCCTGCATCACAAGCAGGTTGTCGCCATAAATAAGCCTGTTGTGCCATTCCTGCTCTGAAATTTCCTTCAGTTGCCCGCGATAAAGCCCGGACTTGTCCTTGGATGGCAGCACATACTCATTGGTCTGCAAGGTAAGCTTATTGGTCCCGGACAACCTCTCAAGTATCCGCTCCACTTCCTTCTTACCCTCGGCAACAATCTTTGATAGTTGGTCGATTAAAGATTCAGGCATGATAAATATATGTCCCTTCAAAATTCGACTATTGCTCTATTTTGGTTAATACCCTTACTAATAACTTCGTCTATTATACAAAACCAATGGAACAATGATGGGTAATTTTTTGAAACGCGGGGTATATTGCAGGGGCGGGTTTGAAACCCGCCCCTGTAGGGAAATTAAAAGTTACAATCTCTCTTTCACCAGATTATCAACCACTGACGGGTCGGCAAGGGTCGATGTATCGCCGAGGTCTTCGACATCTCCCTTTGCGATCTTCCTGAGGATCCTTCTCATGATCTTGCCGCTTCTGGTCTTTGGAAGTCCAGGAGCAAACTGGAGTTTGTCCGGCGATGCAATCGGGCCGATGACCGTTCTGACATGGCCTATGAGGATCTTTTTGAGTTCATCAGAAGGCGTCTGTCCATCCTTTAAAGTTACATATACATATATGCCTTCGCCTTTAATTGCGTGAGGGAATCCTACAACCGCAGCCTCTGCTACTGCCTCGTGGCTGACAAGCGCTGATTCCACTTCGGCTGTTCCAAGCCTGTGGCCGGAGATATTGATAACGTCATCAATCCTTCCCATAAGCCAGTAGTCGCCGTCTTTATCGATACGCGCCCCATCGCCTGTGAGGTATTTCCCGGCGAATCTTGCAAAATAAACCTCTTTCACCCGCTTCTGTTCAGGATCGCCGTAGGTACCGCGTATCATTCCGGGCCACGGTTTATCAATTACAAGATAGCCGCCTTCGTCAACAGCCGCTTCTGAGCCGTCCTCTTTTAAAATCTTTGGCACTACGCCGGGGAACGGCCTGTTTGCGGAGCCTGGCTTCAATGTCATTGCGCCGGGAAGCGCCGTGAGTAATATACCGCCTGTCTCTGTCTGCCACCATGTGTCAACGATCGGAAGTTTTTCTTTTCCTACATTGACGTGATACCACATCCACGCCTCAGGATTGATAGGCTCTCCAACTGAACCGAGCACCCTGAGAGATGAAAGGTCATGCTTGTTCACATAGCTTTCTCCTTCTTTCATCAAGGCCCTGATTGCGGTTGGCGCGGTGTAGAAAATACTTACTTTATGTTTATCGCAAATTTGCCAGAACCTTCCTGCGTCAGGATACGTGGGAATGCCTTCAAACATCAGGCTTGTGGCCCCGCTTGCAAGCGGTCCGTACACAACATAACTGTGTCCTGTCACCCAACCGATGTCTGCTGTGCAGAAGTGAATGTCTTCATCATGATAATCGAATATCCATTTAAATGTAAGATTGGCAAAAAGGAGATAACCTCCTGTCGTGTGCAGAACGCCTTTGGGCTTCCCTGTTGAACCTGAGGTGTAAAGAATGAAAAGAGGATCTTCCGCGTCCATCTGTTCAGGCTCGCAGAAGTTTGCGATATCAGGGGCACTCATCTCATCATGCCACCAAAGGTCTCTCTTCGGCTCCATGTCGATATTCTGGTCGGTCCTTTTTACAATAATTGCCTTTTCAACTGTCGGGCATTCCTGCAGCGCGGTATCGCAGTTAACCTTTAGAGGGACAAACCTTCCGCCTCTTACACTCCTGTCCGCAGTGATAACAAGTTTTGATTTGCAGTCCTGGATCCTGTCCCTGAGGGCTGAGGCGCTGAAGCCGCCAAATACTATAGTGTGAATGGCCCCTATCCTTGCACAGGCCAGCATCGAGATCGCCAGTTCCGGGATCATCGGCAGGTAGATGGTTACCCGGTCTCCTTTTCCCACGCCGTGTTTTTTCAACACGTTGGCAAACCTGTTTACCTCGTAATAAAGCTGCTGATATGTGAAAGTTCGGTAGGTCCCGCTGTCGGCCTCCCATATGATCGCAGCCTTGTTTCTTGTTGCAGATGTTATATGCCTGTCAAGACAATTGACTGATGCGTTGAGCTTGCCGCCCTGAAACCATTTTATCTCAGGCTTGTGGAAATCATATTCAAGAACCTTGTCCCATTTTCTATACCATGTCAGATTTTTCTCAGCCATTTCAGCCCAGAAACCTTCCGGATCTTCAACTGAACGTTTGTAAATCTTCTCATACTCTTCCATGCTCTTGATGTGAGCCTTGCTGCTGAAATCCTTTGACGGCGGAAAGGTCCTTTCCTCAGTCATCAGGACTTCAATCTTTTTGTCATCTGCCATTTCCTGGGCCTCCTTTTGTTTTGAGATATTCTTATTTCGGTTTATTCAATCGGGCTTCTTTTAACCATCTCTTAACTATTAAACGGACAATCATGATATAAACTTTATCACTGTCCCTGTTGTTTACCACTTTAAATTCCTTACGGCAACCGGAGTAATTACAGTAGTTACAAGAGACATCATCACTATCGACACATACAAATTCTGGCTTATTATGTTTGAGGTCAAACCGATCAGGGCAACTATCATCGCAACCTCGCCCCTTGGAGACATACCAAACCCGATGATCAAGGATTCCGAATTACTGAAACGGACCATTTTCGCCGCGATCCCGCAACCGATGACCTTTGTTAAAACCGCCACTAAAATTAATGCCCCGAAAAAAGGCAGGATGTTAAATGTCAGTTCCTTCAAATTCACCAGTATCCCCAGGCTTATGAAAAATATCGCGCCGAAGATTACGTGCAGGTATTCAGCCCCTTCCTTAAGGTCCTTGCTGTTCTTAAACTTCAGGCCTTCCAGCACCACTCCGGACAAAAAGGCCCCGACAATCGCTGATAGCCCGATTATCTCCGCAACAGACGCATATAAGAAACAGAACATGATCGACATGATGAATAAAAAATCCGGAAATTCTTTAGCGACTCCCTGCTCATCAAGCTTCATGAACAGTTTTTTTATGTACGGGGCCGCAAAGATCCCTGCGATCAAAAAGGCTGCCGCTTTCATTGCTGTCAAAACTATTTTCATGAGCTCAATATTGCCTTCTCTTACGGATTGCGCGGCTATTGACAGCGCCAATAAACCGAGGACATCGTCTATAACCGCCGCCCCGATTATCGCCTTTGCCGCCGGGGTATTCAGTTTCTTCATCTCTTTTAATACGCTTGCTGTGATAGCTATGCTGGTGGCGGTCAACGATACCCCGATAAACATTGATTCCTGAAAATTATAATCAAAGATATTCGCGAGGAAATAACCTGCTGTCCATGGAAGGATTATGCCGATAAACGCAATGAGCAAATATTTTGTCTGGTAGATTTCCCTGTTCTTAAATTCAAGCCCTATCGCAAACAAAAGCATTATCGCGCCGAGATGCGCCAGCATCTTGATAGCGTCGCTGTATTTTATGATCGCAAGGAAGCTTGGGCCTATTATTATTCCGACAATGATTATGCCGACAACTGCGGACTGATTGATTCTCGAGGAAAGCAGATATCCTGCTAAAGCAAACAGGAGGATTAAACTTATCTGTAATTCAATCGTGGCCATATCGTTTATAACCAGTTACCAAAAACATAAGTATGATAACTTGATTTGTCACTCCGGCTTGTCCAGAGTCTTTCTTAAAAAGGATTCCCGACAAGCGGGAATGACCTCTTATTTATAAACTTGTTAGTAAATATACCATGTAATAATAAACAATGCCTCTCCTAACCCGCGGCTTCGCCACCTGCTCCATGATCTCCGGCCTGATGCGCCCGCGCACAACGGTCACTGTGCAGGGCGCTTCCGCGACAACCTGAGAAGACACGCTTCCAAGGAAACGCCGCAGGGTCGAGCTGCCGCGCGCGCCTATGACGATATGATCAACATGATTCGCCCTTGCATAATTGACGAGGGCCGCTGCAGGGTCGGGAAATTCAAGGACATGAAACGATATCCTGTCAGCCGGGATTTCCAGCGCGCGCGCCCAGTGCTTAAGTTCTATCAGAAATTGCACATGCAGATTTTGTCCCGCTTCGTCAACGCCGAGGTCGAGGCCCACGAGAGGCGTTTTACGGACAGTGACGCAGGTGAGGCGGGCGTTTCTTTCCGTACGAAAAATACGCTTTACGGCTTTGCGCAGTGAATCGGAGAGGGCCTCCATTTCAGGAGAGGTATCCACGGCAGCCATGACAATCGGCACAGTATCAAGATGTCTGGCTATCGATCTGTTTGCGGATGGACCGAATTTATTATAATTCATCCAGCGCTTAAAAATTGTCCAGTGACTGTCCCGCCTGCCTCGTTCCGCGCGCGGCGTAAGCACGACCTGTTCAGGGTGCTGAAGGGCAAAGGCAAGCTGTGCCGCGCTGCCGTACCGCTTTGCGGGATCTACCTCAAGACATCGTAAAACTATCTCCTGCAGCCAGCGGGGGCATTCTTTGTTTAATGCCCGTGGAGGAACGAAATCAACATACAGGCGTCTCCTGAGGCCGGCCTTGCTTTTCGGGTCGCCGAAAGGCTGTTCCCCGGTGCTCAATTCATACAAGATCACTCCGAGGGCGAAGATGTCGCTGCGCGAATCACTGCGCACATTCAGCACCTGCTCAGGTGAGATATACGGGGCAGTGCCCATCGGCAGGTGAAACTCCTCGGCCATCAGGTCGGGGAGCTGATCATGCCGTGAAAGGCCGAAGTCTATAAGCACGGCTTCCCCACTTTTACGGAAGAGTATGTTGTCCGGCGTAAGATCGAGGTGAATGACACGCTGACAGTGAAGATCATGCAGCGCAGCAGCCGTTTTTGCCCCGATGCCAGCTATTTTATCCGGCGGCAGCGGCGCCTCAGGCAGGCGGGATTCAAGCGAACCGCCCGGAATATGCTCCATGACAAGAAACGGTTGCTGCGAGAAATCGCCGGAAGCGATGAAGCGCGGGACATGCGGCCCTGAAAGCTTAGGCAGGACCATCTGCTCGACTTCGAAGCTTACGATAAATGATGGATCATCTCCATCCTTAAGACGCGGGACTTTCATTACCATTGGTAAAGAAAGGTCTTCTCTCGTCACCTTCCATATGGTTGCCATTCCGCCCGCGTGAATTCTTTTCACAAGCTTGAAGCCGCCCAGGAATGCCCCTGCTGAAAGTGATTCCGCAACCACCCTAATTTATACTCCCTGTTCCAAACGTGTCCCAAACCATTCAGGCAGTCCAGCCTCTTTTATCTTCCTTGCTGCCGCTTCCACGTCAAACGGCACACGAAAATATGTCAGCATGTTAAGAGCTGAATCGTATACAGCATAACATGCCGCAGGGTTTCCGTCACGCGGCTGCCCCACGGACCCCGCATTGATAAGCCAGCGGCGATGCGTGCTGAGCGGAATGTCCACACCCGGTTGAGGGACAAAAGCATTAACGCTCCTGCTGCCGTTCTGGTGATACAGGTACCGTTCATGAACATGGCCGCAGAATGTTAACCGGCAGCGGGTAAAGGCAAGGCTGCGTGCTGTATCAAATGTATCAGTTATATAGCCCCATTGATTCGGGGCCCAGGCGTTTGCGTGCACGTAAAGGCGGTCATGCTCGTCAATCTGGAGCGGAAGTCCCGACAGAAATTTCATCTGATGCCTATTAAGACGGGTACGCGTCCATTCAACAGCATAGCGCGCGTCGGAATGCATCCCGTTACGTGATCTCTGCAATACCGCTTCGTCGTGGTTGCCAAGTACGACTATCGCTCCGTTTTCATAGTAACGCATGACGGTGTCGAGTACCCATTCCGGATCAGCGCCATAGCCGATCAAGTCCCCTAAGAAAACATGCTTGTCAACACCTTGTAAGATTGAGTGATAGATGCATGCTTCTAAAGCTTCACGATTAGCGTGAATATCTGCAAAAAAAGCTATCCGCATATCAAATTAATAAAAAGCATCCGGCAGGATGGCAGGCGCCATCCACCGGACACCTCAAGTAAAGAAAGGGGCTTCCCAACCGTCCGAATTAATGCTCGTAAGAGGTAATGTCCCTTTCTTTTGTTTCTTTCAAAAAAAGCTCTCCAATGACTACTGTCGCAATCGAAACAACGATCGGATACCATAGTCCGTAATAGATATCCCCTGTTGCCGCTACCATCGCCGTAGCTGTAAGCGGCAGCAAACCGCCGAACCAGCCATTGCCTATGTGATACGGCAAAGACATGGATGTGTAGCGAATCCGGGTCGGGAACAACTCGACCAGGAACGCCGCGATCGGGCCATACACCATGGTGACGTAGATAACGAAGATAAACAGGATGAGCAGGACCATAGGATAGTTGATCTTGCTCTTGTCAGCTTCAGCAGGATAGCCCTGGGCTTTCAGCGCCTCTTTTACTGCCTGCTCGTTCCAGCCGACGATCTCGGTCGTTCCAATTGTTGTTACAACATCCTTGCCCTCCACTCCAGGGAGCGTAGTGAAGCTTAATCCCTGCTTGGTCATGTAGTCCTTAGCACGGTCACAGTTGCTGAACTTGCTCCACGGGCCGACAAAAATGTGGAAGTTGCAATCGGATTCGTTTGCGGCAACAGAGATCTGCGTCCTGTTCTGAAAATCCTCCAGCGCCGGGTTGACATAGTGCGTCAGAGCCTTGAACATCGGGAAGTAGGTCACTGCCGCTATCAAACAGCCGACCAGGATGATCTTGAGCCGGCCTATCTTGTCCGACAGTTTGCCGAAGACGATGAAAAAGGGTGTCCCGAGGAGCAGAGACGCACCTATCAGTGTGTAAGTTGTAAGGAAATCGAGCTTCAGCGTGATCCGCCGTATTCTCCGCCAAGCGCAAGTCCCTGAAGCAGACGCAGCGTCACAAGAATAACCGGGGCGAACCAGCCGACCGAATCGAAAGTAGGCAGAAGGCCGACCCCGAAAGTCGCAAGACCCATAACGACGATTGTTACTAAAAATGTGTATTTGCGGCCTACCAGATCACCGATGCGGCCAAACACGAGCGCGCCGAAAGGACGCACAAGAAAGCCCGCGGCGTATGTTGCGAATGCCGAAAGGAGTGCTGCCGTTTCGTTACCTTTCGGAAAAAACAGCGCGGCAAAGAACGGCGCCAGCGTTGCGTACAGGTAAAAGTCGTACCACTCGAATACCGTTCCAACCGATGAAGCGACGATAACCAGCTTTTCATCTTTGGATATCGGAGCTTTTTCTGCTACTTGATCTGTTGCTATAGTTGTGCTCATTGAGCAATACCTCCTTTTTATTTTGTTGTTTGGCAACAGGGTTGTAGAATCAACGCCTTGATAAGCGTTTTGTTTGGGTTTTTACATATAAAATACCTCCTTTATTTCTTATTGCGGCGCGCCCTGAGTGCGCCGGCTTTTCTTCCTGTTGTCAGCACCAGTCCGGAATATCCTGACATTGACGGATGCGTTTCCAGAATTCCGAATAATATTTCTTTACTAATGAGATAGCATGTAGTATCTTCAACTGCTGAGACCCTGATTTTTGATCCAGCCTTGTCCCGGAGACAGCCGAATGAGTTGCCTTCCCGCCTGTATTCTGTGGCGTCTTTTTCACTCTCTTTAAACTTTACCCTTACATACCCTTTTTTAATAATCTGAAGATATTCGCAAGGCGGATTTTCTTCATTAATGATCACGGTATCTTTCGGATAGAATTCCACTATGACGCCTCCGGCAATTTGTCTTAAAGCGATATCGTCAAGTTCCTGAAATGGTTGAAGCTTACTGAGAAATTCTTTTACTTCTTCGATGGTCATCTTTATGATGACAAAGGAAGAGCAAATCATATGCCTGAAAAAGGCAGAACCGTATTGACTGCTTAACTCATTGGAATAAAAAAGAATAAATGGGAATAAGGTGCTTTCCAAGATACGGGAAATGCTTAAACAAAAAGATGGAATGATACTTTATATAGCACAGCAAGAGGAAATTCTAAATAATCTTTATTTTTCATAATAGTTACGATGGTTACTTTTTGTAATGCAAATTTGTACTTGACGTAGAGATAAGTAACATGCCCAAACTGTTTTTGTCTTGATAGTTAATTAATACCATCAAAACTAAAATGACCTGGTCCTGTCATTCCGCAGTCTCTTAGGTACTCTAAGGTGTCTTGCGATACTGAATTTATACTAAGCTGACGCATCACGAAACACATTATCATATAAGGGAAAGTTTGATTTGCCCTCTTTCAATAACTCATGCAACATGGTAGAATAAAAAATATTTTTTTCTCTGTTTTTCTATTTGCTAAAATTACAAAGGAGAAAAGTGTATGCCTAATATCGTTAAGAAAGCTGTATTTCCTGCTGCAGGGTTAGGCACAAGGTTTTTACCTGCAACAAAGGCATCTCCCAAGGAGATGCTGCCCATTGTCGATAAGCCGTTGATACAGTACGCAGTTGAAGAAGCGGAGAATTGCGGCATAAAGGAATTTATCATGATTACAGGTAAATCCAAGAGGGCAATTGAAGACCACTTTGATTCTGCCTGGGAGCTTGAGGAAAACCTTAAAAGCAAAGGCAAGCAAGCAATGCTCGAAGAAATACGCAAGCTGTCACGGCATCAGTTCGCTTACATAAGGCAGGGGGCCCCTCTCGGCCTCGGTCATGCGATTCTCTGTTCCAAGGCGTTTGTAAATAACGAACCTTTTGCAGTGATCCTGAGTGATGATATAATTGATCCAGAGGACAATCTTCTTGGAGAGATGCTGAAAATATATAATGAACATGGGGCAACGGTGCTCGCCCTGCAAAGAGTGCCACAAGAAGAAGTACACCGTT
This sequence comes from Nitrospirota bacterium, assembly GCA_016213945.1. GTDB lineage: Bacteria > Nitrospirota > Thermodesulfovibrionia > UBA6902 > UBA6902 > SURF-23. The sequence goes on from JACQZF010000048.1 coordinate 59,448, forward strand.
ACGGAATAATAGCCGGAAAAGAAGTCAAAAAAAATATTTTCAGGATTACCGATATGGTTGAAAAACCGAAACAGTCTTCCGCTCCTTCTGACATTGCCGTTATCGGAAGGTATATACTTACTCCGGATATTTTTAATTTCCTCGAAAAAACATTACCGGGCAAGGGCGGAGAAATTCAATTAACCGATGCATTAAATGCTCTTTTGCAAAAGAAGCCGGTTTATGGTTACCTTTTTGAGGGCACACGCTATGACGCGGGAGACAAGCTTGGTTATCTAAAGGCAACTGTTGAATTTGCATTAAAGACACCGACTGTCAGAGACGAGTTTAAAAAATATCTTTTATCCACAGTTGCATCAATCATAAACAAGGAGCAATAATGGCCGAAATAGATGTAAGAGAAGAGCGCGAAATTGAGATTCCGACATCCTTGCCCATCCTGCCTGTAAGAGACGTTGTTATTTTCCCCTACATGATCCTTCCGCTTTTTGTGGGACGGGACATATCGATCAAGGCGATTGAGCATGCCGTCGGAGAAAACAAGATGATACTGCTTGTGTCACAAAAAGACGTTAATATCGAAGTCCCCTCCAAAGATGACCTTTACACCGTTGGGACAGTCGGAACAATTCTGAGGATGCTGAAACTCCCTGACGGGCGTCTCAAGATACTTGTGCAGGGCGTTGCAAAGGCAAAGATACTTAAATATATCCAGACGGACCCGTTCTATATCGGCGAAATTGGAAAGGTCATTGACCAGCAACAGCCGGAGATGACACTCGAAGTTGAGGCCCTGATGCGCAATGTAAAAGAGCTTGTGGACAAATCATTAGCGCTCGGAAAGTCTTTTCTTCCCGATATCATTGTCCTTATAGAAAATATAGAGGACCCCGGCAGGCTTGCAGATTTAGTAGCGTCGAACCTCGGCTTAAAGGCCGATCAGGCCCAATCATTGCTGGAACAGACAGAACCTATACTGAGGCTTAAAAAAATCAGCGAACTGCTCAGCAGGGAGGTTGAACTCCTGCTTGTGCAGCAGAAAATACAGTCTGACGTCAAGGGTGAAATTGACAAGACCCAGCGCGAATATTTCCTGAGAGAACAGATGAAGGCCATACAGAGAGAACTCGGTGAGATTGATGAAAAGGCTGAGGAGGTCATGGAGCTTCGTAAAAAGATTGAAAAGGCGAAGATGCCGGAGAAGGTCGAGAAGGAGGCCATAAAACAGATCAACCGTCTCGAAAAGATGCATCCGGACAGCGCTGAAGCAGGCACAATAAGAACATATGTGGACTGGCTTGTTGAACTGCCGTGGTCGAAGAGCTCAAAAGACATCCTCGACCTGAAAAAGGCGAAAAAGATCCTCGACGACGACCATTACGACCTTGAAAAGGTCAAAGAGCGCATACTCGAATATCTCGGGGTGAGAAAGCTCAAAGAGAAGATGAAAGGCCCCATCCTGTGTTTTGTCGGGCCGCCCGGAGTCGGCAAGACCTCGCTTGGCAAATCCATTGCTCGCTCATTAGGCCGTGAATTCTTCAGGATGTCCCTCGGCGGCATGAGAGACGAAGCCGAAATAAGGGGACACAGAAGGACATATGTCGGGGCAATGCCCGGCAGGATCATTCAGGGCATTAAAACATCAGGCAAAAACAATCCCGTGTTCATGTTAGATGAGGTCGATAAAATAGGCATGGATTTCAGGGGCGATCCCGCCTCCGCGCTGCTGGAGGTTTTGGACCCGGAACAGAATTATGCCTTTGCAGACCATTATCTCGGGGTCCCTTTTGATCTAAGCAACGTGATGTTCATAACAACCGCTAATCTCATAGACCCCATTCCTTCTCCTTTAAGGGACAGGATGGAGATAATCGCATTGTCGGGATATACCGCCGAGGAAAAAATCGGCATAGCGAGAAACTACCTTATTCCCAAGCAGTTAAAAGAACACGGCATCTCGGATAAAAACATAAAAATTTACGACAGCGCGCTACTCAGTATTACCACAAATTATACCGCCGAGGCAGGCGTGAGAAATCTTGAACGCGAGATCGCAAACCTCTGCAGGAAGGTAGCGAGAAAGATTGCTGAGGGGAAGATTAAAAAATACATTATTTCATCAAAGAACATCTCAAAGTATCTCGGCGTACAGAAATACATGCCTGAAGAAGAAATCAAAAAAGACGAGATCGGGGTATCTACCGGGCTTGCGTGGACGGAGAGCGGCGGAGACATAATCTACATCGAAGCCACGATAATGAAGGGCAAGGGCAGCCTGACGCTTACGGGGCAGCTCGGCGATGTTATGAAGGAGTCGGCCCATGCGGCGTTGACTTATGTGCGCTCAAGGGCCAAAACACTCGGCATAAAAAACTCGATGTTTTCACAAAACGATATCCACATTCATGTCCCCGCGGGCGGGATCCCCAAAGACGGGCCTTCCGCCGGCATAACAATGGCTACCGCTATCGCCTCGGTTTTTACCGGCAAGCCTGTTCATAAGAGCGTTGCCATGACAGGCGAGGTAACACTGCGGGGGAAGGTGCTCCCGATAGGGGGCCTGAAAGAGAAGTCCCTGGCGGCAAAGAGGATGGGCATCAAGAAGGTGATAATTCCCAAGCGCAATGAAAAGGACCTCGAGGATATTCCAAAGTATGTGAAGAAGGACATGCAGTTTATACCGGTGGAGACAATGGATGAAGTTTTAAAGAATGCCCTTATTACGAGCAAGAAAAAGAGAAAATGAAAAATATAATGGACCACTGAGACGCTGAGAAGATTAAATATATTCTTGCCTTTTTCTTTCTCATTTTTCATTTCAAGATTTTTGTATTTTCCTCAGTGCCTCTGTGACCTCTGTGGTTGATTTATAAACTATGCGGCTTTCTGAACTCGGCGAATTCGGCCTTATAAAAAGGATCAGGGCTAAATGCAAAAATGTTTCCCCTGAAATCATTGAAGGCATTGGCGACGACGCGGCAATTATAAAAACAGGGGCAAAAAAAATTCTCGTCACCACTGACATGATGATTGAAGGGACCCATTTCGACCTTTCATTTACAACGTTCTCACAACTGGGCCACAAATTTTTAGCGGTAAACATCAGCGATATCTTTGCAATGGGCGGAAGCCCGGAATATTTTTTTATCAGCCTCGGTATTCCCCAAAAATGCAAAACTGAAGATATTGATGAACTGTATTCAGGAATATTAAAGCTCGCAAAAAAATCCGGGGTTACAATTGCGGGCGGCGATACATGTTCATCAAAAGACGGACTTGTGCTAAGCGGAACTCTCATCGGGACCGCTGACAGAATAATTACACGCTCAGGAGCAAAAGCAGGAGACGGCATTTTCATCACGGACACAGTGGGGGATTCTGCAATGGGGCTTATACTTTTAAAAAGTCAGAAGTCAGAAGTCAGAAGTCAGAAGTTAAAAAACAAGAAGCTGAAATTTGGAACTCAAAACTCAAAACTCATCAAGAAACACCTGATGCCGGAGCCGTTCCCTATGAAAAACATGTCTAAGGTTACATCAATGATTGATATTAGCGACGGGCTTCTGATAGATTTAAGTCATATTTGTGACGAAAGCAAAGTCGGCGCTTTAATTTATACAGATAAGATCCCGGTATCAAAGGAGCTTGCAGAAGCTGCCGGGACATTGCGACTGAATCCTGTAAGTCTTGCGTTAAAAGGCGGGGAAGATTATGCGCTGCTTTTCACCGCACCGCAGGACATAAAGACAGATGCATTTAAAATCGGCGAGATTGTTAAGAGGGGCCGTTTTATAGTTGACGAAAAAGGGAGAAAGAGAAGATTTCAGGCGGAAGGATATGAACACTTTAAAAGAAAGTAGACAGAAGTTAGAAGTTAGTATAATGGTAGTTAAGATAAGACGTACTGCATTTATTCCCTTAACTACTTACTACCAACTACTCTCTACTTGTTCCCAATTAACATGTCATACATAAGAGATAAATTCAGGGCCATATTCCAGGTGAAAGACACGCCGCACCGCATCGCTATAGCTTTTGCGCTCGGCGTGTTCATGGGTATTTCCCCTCTATTGGGACTTCACTATGTCGGGGGATTTTTTCTGGCGTGGCTTTTCCGCCTGAATAAACTCGTTACTCTTGTAGGAGTGAGCGTAAATAACCCCTGGACCATTGTTCCGCTGTCCTCCTTTTGTGTCTGGTTCGGGGCGAAATTAATCGGGATAAAACAGGTTTTGCCTGACGTGGACTGGGGCAGCATAACTTTCGGTAAAATTGCAGGCAGGCTGACGGACCTGAATAATTTAATGGCTCTCGTCAAAGAATTAATGCCTCTAATAGCATCTTTTTTTGTCGGCGCCTCCATCGTCGGTGCAGTGTCAGCGGTAGCGGGCTATTTTATTGTTCACAACCTGGTAACCAGATACCAGCAGAAAGCACATGACGCCGCATAAATTGACCCGCACTCATGTCCTGCTTTTCATCGCGACTTTTATAACAACCACCCTTGCGGGCGCGCTGATGAAAAACGTCATACCGTGGGAGCACCCTGAAAAACTCTACCTCGGACTGCCGTTTTCACTCACGCTGCTCCTTATTTTAATGACACATGAATTATCGCATTACTTCATGTCTCTGAAGCACAACGTCTCAGCAACTCTTCCGTATTTCATCCCGGCCCCCTCCATAATCGGTACGTTTGGCGCTGTTATCAAAATGAAACCCCCGATACCCGACAGGCGGTCGCTTATTGACATAGGCGCCTCAGGCCCGATCGGCGGATTCATCATAGCAGTGATCGCTACGGTCATAGGATTAAATTTTTCTGAAGTCAAACCGATGGGACAATTGCAGGAAGGACTTTCATTCGGCAGTTCAATTCTGTTTGATTTTTTATCCAGGATAGTTCTCAATATCGATCCTGACAAATACGACGTACTGCTCCATCCCGTTGCCTTTGCCGGCTGGATCGGCCTTCTGGTCACATCGTTGAACCTGCTTCCGATCGGCCAGCTTGACGGCGGCCATATTACTTACGCCCTGCTTGGAGACAAGCATGCGTGGATCTCAAAGGGCATGATCCCTGTATTGATTATACTCGGCATTTTGTTCTGGAGCGGATGGATCGTGTGGGCGGTGATAATGATCTTTTTAGGATACCGCCATCCGCCTGTGGTCTATCCCTATATTCAGCTTGACAGGAAAAGAAAGATCATCGGATGGATCACTTTTCTAATTTTTATTTTGACCTTCACTCCCGCGCCTGTGACGGGGATGTAGCTTTTTCGCTCAACTGCCCGCGATGATCTTCCCCTCGTATGACACAAGATGTGCGGTAACTGGGATGCCATCAATTATTGTTTCAGCATATTTCTTTGCATGAACGCAAACCTTTGGAAACAGTGACAAGTGACGGGTGACGGGTGACGAGTTAATAAAGTCAAAAATCTCTCTTGCAGTATTGAAGTCCTTTTCCTCAGGCACAGTAATTCCGAGCGAGTTTAAAAACTCTACGGCCTTCTTCATATCAATCGCTCCGAATCTCACATGAGTCTGCGGAGTCGCCATTGCTATCTTGACCATCTTGGCCCATTGCGCGCAGAGATGGATTTTTTTAAATCCATGTTTCTTTGCCTCTCGCAGTGAGTATTCGAGATAGTCGCCGATGAGGACATATGATTCTTCGGGAAGATGATATTCCGCCATGTGCGCCTTTTCAGATGTCCGTCCCGCAGAAAGGACTATCTCCTGAAGCCCTGCCGCCTTTGCCACCTTCATTGATGAAGTAATTGTAGCCGTCCACGCTTCGGCAGATACAGGTTTGACAATACCCGTTGTGCCGAGTATCGAGATGCCGCCCGTTATGCCGAGTCTCGCATTTAAAGTCTTCTTCGCCAGCTCCTCTCCGTGAGGCACGGAGATAGTGACCTCAAGAAGAGCAGAAGTGCAAAAATGCAGAAGCGCAGAAGATGCATTGGTTTCCGAGTAGCTTTTCTCATCTTCCGCTTTTGCACTTTTGCACTTTTGCTCTTTTGCACTATTATCCAGCAACGCTTCCCTCACTGCCTCTTCTATCATCTTTCTCGGTACAGGATTGATCGCCGCTTCACCAACAGGAACCGGCAGTCCGGGCTTCGTGACAATACCAACGCCCTTGCCGCCTTTGATTAAAATCAGGGATTGGGGATTGGGGATTGGGGATTGCTCTGTGCTCTGAATTCTGACTTCCGCCGCTATTTCAGCGCCGTTGGTTATATCCGGGTCATCTCCCGCGTCCTTTATTACCGATGCAATTGCCGTAAATATTCCGTCCTGAACTCTGAATTCTGAATTCTGAATTCTGAATTTATGCCTGCTGCCGTCAGGGAAGGGAATGTCAACATCAGTGACGGGTGACGGGTGACGGGTGGCGAGCAAGGCTGCCGCTTTCGCAGCGGCCGCCGCGCATGCGCCTGTTGTATATCCTGAGCGTAAATTCTTTTTCATTGATCAAAATTAAACCAGATAGAAAATGATAAAATCATCCGCAGATTCCGCAGATTAAACACACGAATTAATATTTTTAAATCTGTGTAGCTCTGTGTAATCTGTGGATGGAGTTTTCTCCGTGCCTCTGTGGTTAATTTGTTTATAGCGGAATCTACTTCCTGCCGAAGTCGTCGTCAAAACGGACGATGTCGTCCTCTTCAAGATAATTGCCAAGTTGCACTTCAATGAGATGAAGGGGAATCTTGCCGGGGTTTTCAAGGCGGTGCGGCATAGTTTTGGCAACATATGTTGACTGGTTTTCTTCCAGGAAGATAGTCTGATCTCCGTTTACAATTTTTGCCGTGCCCTGGACCACTATCCAGTGTTCGCTTCTGTGATGGTGCATTTGCAGGGACAGTTTTGCCCCGGGATAAACAACGATGCGTTTTATCTTGGTAGTCTTGTTTTCTTCCAGAATAGTGTAAGTCCCCCACGGCCTGTATACCGTTGTATGCGCCTTGTATTCCGGGCGTCCCTGCTTTTTCAGTTCCTGCACTATTGCTTTAACATTCTTGCTTTTTTCGAGGTCGGACACAAAAACCGTGTCAGGCGTTTCCACCACCACAATGTTTTCAATATCGTTTGTTACAACCAGCCGGTTATTGCCGCGTATCAAACAGTTCTTTGTGTTCTTGAGAATTACGTCACCTTCAACAACATTGTTGTTTGCCCCCTTTGGTAAAAAATCATAAAGAGATTTCCAGGAGCCGATGTCGCTCCACCCGAAATCAGACGGAAGCACAACGCCTTTTTTGGTTTTCTCCATTATGGCGTAATCAATGGAGATATCCGGCAGGGACTGATATTTGCTCAGAGGGACAGAGGCCGTCTTTGAAACCATCCTTTGAATATTTTTCAAAAGGTCAGGGGCATATGTCCTGAATTCGTTTAAAAGCACAGATGCCTTGAAGGCAAACATCCCGCTGTTCCAGAAAAAGTTGCCTGCTTTGAGATAATGCTGTGCAGTTTTTTCATCGGGTTTCTCCACAAACCGTTTGATGGCAAAAGCGCCGTTTTGCACAGGTTTGGCTCCCTCTATATATCCGTAACCTGTTTCCGGATAGTCGGGTTTTATTCCAAACGTTACGATGTAGTCCCTCTTTGCGAGTGATACAGCTGTCATCAATCTCTCCTGAAATCCTTCAACATCTTTAATCACATGATCAGAGGGGAATATCAATATCACCGCATCTTTTTCCGTCTTCAGAATATTCATGATCGCAAGCAGTATGGCTGGAGCTGTGTTGCGTCCGCAGGGCTCGGCAATGATTTTCCCTTTAGCCGGTACGCCGATTTCCTCAAGGTGCCGCGCTATTTCAAAAAAATGTTCATCTCCGCAGACAACCCGGATATCATCGGCCTCGAAAAGGGGGAACAATCTCTTGATCGTGCCTTGAATCAGCGAGTCGGACCCGACAAGGCTAACTAATTGTTTTGGGAAAAGCTCTCTGGAAACGGGCCATAATCTTGAGCCGCTGCCGCCGGCCAGCAGGACAGGGAATGTTTTAATTTCTTTTTTTGGCATGAAGTATTTCTCCCTCACGAAGAAAAAGATAGTTTGGAAGTTTCAAATCCTTAAAACATTATATTAGTTTATAATCGGGAAGGTCAACAAATTGTCATTACGAGGATAGAAATACCAATCTACAAAAGCCCTGTTCCCCAGGGATGCGCATTTTTCCCAAGCTGGATGGTGTCTATTACTTTGTTGTTTTTCAGATCGATCACCGAAATACTGTTGTCGGCCTTGTTGGCGACATAGGCTTTCCTGGCCGCATGATCTATCGCAATGCCTTTGGGCGATGCCCCGACCTTTATTGAGCCTGTCACAGTATCAGTGGTGGTATCAATTACTGCAACGCTGTTGTCCCCGGCGCAAGTAACGTAAATCCTGTTGGCAGACGCATCAACGCCTATATACCAGGGATTTAAGCCAACCGGTACCGTCCCTTCAACCTTATTGGCTGCCGTATCTATAATAGCAACGGCATTGTCATCGTGGCTTGTTACATACACTTTTTTGCTTGCGGAACTGTATGCCAGGCCCAAAGGTATTTTGCCGACGGGTATCTTTGTGATTTCCGTGTTGTCCCTGAGACTGATGACCGAAACATACTGGCCGCCTGAAATAACAATATATGCAAGTTTCTTATCAGGGACAAGCGCCGTTTCAAACGGCTCGATACCATCAAATTTTATTCTGCCTTTTATTGAATCATTTGTAATATCAATGATGGTTACGCTTTTATTTTCCTTGTCATCGGTATTTGTGACATAAGCGAGATTTGATTCAGGATCAATTGCCATATGCATCGGACCAATGTCTGTTTTTATGGTATTGACAACCTCATTGGTTGTCGTGTCAATCACAGATACTGAACTGCTTTCGGCGCTTGAGTTAAGGACGTAAATCTTCTTTTTGTCAGGACTGACCGCAAGGCCCGCAGGCCATTTTCCAACCTGAATTGTTTCCAGTATCTGATTAGTGGCGGTATCTATGACCGCTACATTTTCAGCCCCTGAATTCACTATATAAAGCCGTGGAGCTTTTGCAGAGCGGGTGACATCGCTTCCGCTTACTGTAACAGGAGGCATTGCAAGTGACAAGAACAGAAGCAGAAAGATTCGCAGTGATTTCATTAGTTACCAATTCCTATAATTGCAATCAAAAGAAGTTATTGAAGCCCTGCTTCAGGGTAGAATATTTTATCCTTCCAACTTTCTCCAGCAATCAGCGCTGTCCAAAGATTCCTGCAGTATGTCCGTTAACTCCCGCTCGGCGGCCGGACTGCCGTTTTTCAAATCCAGAAGCAGCTTTTTAGAAAGTTCCACAATGCACATCGTATCCTTCTTTATCAATTGCACCCTGTAAATAAGGGTATCCAGCAAATAAAATACCCTGAACAATATTACCGTATTGTCAATCTGCCGGATCTTTGCTTCAATTATGTCATATGCCGGCACTTTATCATCCGGGACTCGTGGATCCATGGCCTTTCCTGTTAGGACCTTGTTATCAGTATTTTTTAAAGTGTAATTTTACATTTATCATTATGTTTTGTCACTTAAAATATATTGAATTAAAAAATAATAATACCCCGCCTTTTACTGCAAACTTTCAGAAAAGGATAAAATTAAAAAAGGGAGAGGGGGGGTTGTTATGTTAATGACTGTCCGGAGTTATACGAAGCAATAAGGTGCCGACCGTGCGGCAGATATTTCCTAATCCTTCCTCATCTTTCACCCTGGCATGAAATTTACATGTAGCGCAGGAGCATGTATTGTAAAAAGGAGAGCAAAGCAGGGGATTTTTCTTTAATTTTTCAGCAATGACCCAGCAAATCCTGCCGCCGTTAATCCCGCTGTTAAGCCCATCAGCCAATATCTCGGCTGCTACGGGACAGCGGGCAAAAGAAGCGCCGTTTTCATCAAATGACGGCCCTTGTCCGCACTTCATAAATTCCCAGCAGTTAATTTTGTCCATACGTTTCCGCAATAAATAATTGTTAAATACGTTCAGGCTTTAATGCATTATTTCATTATCCCGATGCTAAGTAAAGGTAAAATTCACATCACAATGGCCCTGGAAATAGAAGGCAGGAAATCAGGTCTGATCACTACAGAAACACAGTTCATCTGCTTGTTGTTTGAGGATGGAGGCTTTACTCTCTTTAACAGATAATAGTTTTTGTATATCCTGTGCCCTCATCTGTGCGAGGTCTTTCATAAGGATGACCCGATGTTCGATCAGTCTCCTGATCTGGGCGGAATTCAGGGTTGACATGACCGTTACCGGGTACAGTTTTTTATCTTCGATCATTTTTTCAAGACTGTTGTTATCCGGATAACGCCAGCTTTTTACCTTGAGGCCGATGCATCGGGAATACTGAAGGGCATCAGAAGTGAAGCGGGTATTTGTTACCAGCCATCCGGCAAAGGTCTTGTTTGGATAACGGCTTTTGATTACGGGCTTGAGGTCCTGAAAGCGCGAGTTAACATACAGCGTGGTCTTTACATCAGGAGCGCCCTCAGCGGTGTTGCGGTATTTGCATTCCACAAGGATGATTTCCTTTTCACTTTCCGCAAACACATCGATCTCGTGTTTCACGCACTGCCCTTCCATTATTACATTAACGTCCGCATGGTATCCGTAGTGCCTTAACAGTTCGGCAAAAAATTTCTCGAATGGATAGCCTGAAGGGCCAAGCCTGAAGAGGGCCCTTTTTAACGAGTACCTCAGCACAGATGCGCGATTGAATTGCCTGAGATATTTGTGCGCAAGTCTGAAGATCCTTTTCGTGCTTGCATATGGAGTTATTTCCGACACTACTTTTTCGATGACCTCTTCCGCGTTTTCCCTTTCCGCTCCCGACCTGATCAGGGATTCCAGGAGCTTCTGCGAATTGAAGTCCTCAATTATTCCCGACGCCTTTTTGATCTTTATGCTCATTTGAAGATTCCCTACGGTTTAGGCCAATTGTTTTTTTCCAGTATGCAGCAAATATCCAAACTACAAACAACAGAGCAATAATTAATAACCATACTGTTTCCGGTGTAAAAAAAGAAAGAATTCCCCATGGGCCTGCATGTTTGTGATTATATTTAATCATTGGCTCTTCAGCCCTGAGCCATGATAAATCTTTAAAGACCTCCGTGTACCATTTTACAGCATCCGGTGTGTTGGAAAGACAGAGGCCGATTATGATTAAGTCAATAGTTATAATTCCGGCTAACAGGCTGACAGAGAATTTATTTACAGGTTTGCTGATAACTCCCGGTTTAATCCCTTTCCACATCGCAAGTTGAAATATCCCTCCGCCAAGGGTGTTAAAGCCCACATCCCTGAAATCCCAGAATCTTTGCGGTATCAACCATTGAAAAAACTCGTCCGCCGTGCCAAATAGCAGCACGCATAAAACAGTGGTCAAATATATTGTCCGGTCGTGAATCCGGTAGCTTAACGCATTGAACAGGCAATACGACAGCAGTCCGTATTCAATAAAATGGACCGCCTCTTCAGGACTTTTTATATGTATAGTAAAGTATGAATACAGCCCTGCGCACGCGATAATCCAAATGTACTGGAAAGCATTTTTTATCTTAAGCTTAAAAATAAAAAAACAGACAACCGCGGCCAGTCCGCTCGCTACCACAAAAAGTATCGAATAAGTAAAAAACTCCCGGCCGGCTGTTTTATAAACAAGCCGCTGAACGCCCCGCGCGACGGGGACCGTGGCCATGATCCCGGCGGCGCATAAAAAAACCCACAGCCACGCCATCCTGTTCCATGATTCAACACGCTCATTAATCATATGGACCTGCCGTAAGCAGCCTGGCCGAGGGCCAAGCCGCCATCATTTGGAGGGACAAGCTGGTGGACCAGCGGCGTGAACCCGGTTTCTTTAAGACGCCGGAAGGTGTTTTCAAGAAGCACCGCGTTTTGAAATACCCCTCCTGATAATGCAACTGCGGTTATGCCGGTTTCATCCCTGACGGATTCTGAAACGTTAACGATTATCTCAACGACCGTATTGTGGAATTTTTTTGCGATCACCTCTATCGGGGTTCCGGCCTTTAGATCGTCGACTATGTTATCGATGACAGGGAATTGATAAATCATGTTGTTTTTGACAACAACCGGATACGAGTCTGTTATGTCAGATCTCTCAGCCGCCTGTTCCAGTTCAATAGCGGCCTGGGCGTGATAGGATACCCTGTGCTTTAATCCGGCAATAGAGGCAACTCCGTCAAAGAGCCTTCCCATGCTTGTTGTGAGCGGGGAGTTAATGTCCTTTTCCATCATGCTGATCAGGAACGATCTCTCCTCTTCACTCAGGGGGATGAAATCAAAATCTTTTGCCCTTTCACCAAACGTCTCGTATAAGAGTGAAAGGGCTGTCCTGCAAGGCTCTTTAACAGCCTTGTCCCCGCCCGGAAGTTTATAGGGCTGTAAATGATACGCCCTTTTAAATCCCCTGTATGAGGATATCAGAACCTCCCCGCCCCAGATTGTTTTGTCAGTCCCGTAACCCGTCCCGTCAAATGCGAAACCTATTACTTCCGCATCTTCAGCTATTTCGTTTTCAGCCATGCACGACAAAATGTGGGAATAATGGTGCTGCGCCTTTACCAGCCTGTCGGCGTAATGCGCTTCCCCGTATTTTGTGCTGTAATATCCGGGATGCAGATCCGAGACAACTATTTCAGGCTGAACGTCAAATAACCTGAGAAAATCTTTTATCGTCTCATCATAAAATTCCACTGCGAGCGGGGTGTCGAGGTCTCCTATGTGCTGGGACAAAAACACCCTGTCATCAATGCCGAGAGCAATGGTGTTGTTCATATAGGGCCCAAGGGCGAGGACGGGCTTACTGAATTTAAAAGGCACGTTTACAGGCAGAGGCGCAAAACCCCTTGAACGCCTCACCGGCGCCTGTCTTTCAGCTACAATTCTTACGACTGAATCATCACATCTTCTGACGATCTCCCTGTTATGCGAGAGAAAATAGTCGGCTATCGCTGAGAGCCGGGAAAAGGCGTCAGCATTATCTTTTGCAATCGGTTCGTCCGTGGTGTTGGCGCTTGTGGCCACAACAGGCTTTTTCAGTTTTTTTAAGATCAAATGATGCAGCGGCGTATATGGAAGAAATACTCCGGCGGTTCTGTTGCCGGGCGAGACAGAATGGGCGAGAGCAGTGCCCTCTCTTTTTTTGACTATTACAACCGGCCTCTCTATCGATTGAACTGCGCGCTCCTCCAGCATGTTAAGATGCGTTTCTTTCTTTATTGAATCCAGGTCCGGGAACATTACAGCAAGGGGCTTTTCCTCCCGGTGTTTCTTTTGTCTCAACCTGCTGACAGCGTCTTCATTTGTCGCGTCGCAGATAAGATGATATCCGCCAAGGCCTTTTACAGCAACGATATACCCTTTGCGGACCAGGTTTACGGCCTTTTCAAGCGCATCTTCTTTTTCACATAATAACGCGCCTTCGCAGTCATAGAGGCTTATCCACGGCCCGCATTCATGACACGCGTCAGGCTGGGCGTGAAATCTCCTGTCATCGGGGAGGCTATATTCCTTCTCACATTTTGGACACATCCTGAAATCTTTCATGGCAGTATTTTTTCTGTCATAGGGCAGTTTATTGATAATGGTAAATCTGGGCCCGCAGTTTGTGCAGTTCGTAAAGGGATAGAGGAACCTGCGGTCTTTGGGATTTGTCACATCATTCAGGCATTCATCACAGACAGTTAGGTCGGGAAGAATGAGCGCACTTTTGTCGCCTTCTTCTCTGCTTTCCCGTATCTCGAACTCTCCGCAGCCGGATTCTTCAAGGAAGGTATGGCGGAGGCTGTAGATTCTTGAGAGCGCGGGTTTATCTTTTTCCACGCGGACGAGGAATTCATCGAGCTTTTCCTTTTCCCCCTCGGCTTCAATCAGTACACCGGCTGTGTCGTTTAACACATATCCTCTCAATCCCAATTCCCCGGCCAGCCTGTAAACAAACGGCCTGAAACCCACTCCCTGGACAAGTCCCGTTATGTTGACTTTTAATCTCATAGGGTATATTTATAATAAATGATTTTAAGAAAATTCAGAATGATATTATTCTTCGGGCTGTCCATTCTCCTGTATTCCATACAGCCTGCTGGATCAGAAGCCGCTCCTGTTTTCACCTATAAAATCGTCAACACTTATCCTCATGACCAGCAGGCCTTCACGCAGGGGCTGGTTTTTAAAGAAGGTGTTTTGTATGAAGGGACAGGGCTGAACGGACAGTCTTCGTTGCGGAAGGTAAAACTTGAAAACGGGGAGGTCCTTAAAATTCATAAACTGCCGCCGGAGTTTTTCGGTGAGGGGATTACCGTCTGCGGGGACAAGATCATCCAACTTACATGGAAGTCCCACGCCGGATTTGTTTACGATAAGGACAGCTTTAAGCTGTTCAAGCAATTCAGCTATCCCACAGAAGGATGGGGCCTTACATATGACGGCAGGCAGTTGATCATGAGTGACGGGACAGAGGGCCTGTATTTTCTTGACCCGGAAACCTTTAAAGAACTCCGCCGGATCAAAGCGCATGACAGTAAAGGCCCTGTGATCAAGCTCAATGAACTGGAATATATTAACGGCGAGATATTCGCAAATATATGGCCGACGGACCTGATTGTAAAGATCGATCCGCGGACAGGCCGTGTAACAGGATGGATAAACCTGGAAGGGCTTTCTCCTGTCAATGACGGACAGAAGAAAAAGGTACTTAACGGCATTGCCTATGACGCAAAGAGCGACAGGTTGTTTGTTACGGGTAAATTGTGGCCTGCTCTTTATGAGATTAAACTGGTACCTTTAGAGTAATTAGTGTCTGCCCATAAGTAACGTCATTCCCGCAGTCCTTTGAGCGGGAATCCAGTTTTTCAACAAGTTCTGGATACCCGATTACAGACTTCGGGCATGACGAAATTGAAAACTTGCAATTTATGGGCAAACGCCAATTAGAAAGTAGCACGAAGTTATTTTGAAAGTTATTGCTTTCCCCTGGTGTTCCTTTTTTCTTTCCTCCTGTCGAGTATCTCCGCAAGAAAAGGTATAAGCGCGCCTCCGGGCAAGAGAAAGATTATCAGCTTCGGGACGTAGAGTGATAAATGCTTTATGTGCGAGATGAGCAATTTCCTTTCTTCCACCGACCACTTTACGCCGGTGTTTACCGGCTTCATCAAAAGCTGCATAAAACCTTTAATGAGCGCTGCCTCGCGGTAAATGATCTCCTTGTGCGCGGATATAATTTTATTGAGCAAACGACGCAGCATATCAGATACTTTACATTTCAGGAAAACTCCCGGCAAGGATTTTCAGTCTGTAGTATATTATTTAATATTATGAGCTTTGAAGATAAAACAAAGGCCCCGGACCATGGCTGAAAAAATACTTATAGTGGAGGATGAGGAGACCTTGCGGGAATCCTTAAAGAGGGTGCTCTCGCATGAAGGCTATACGGTCGATACTGTCAACAGCGCGGAATCAGGACTTAAGAGCATCGAAGAAGGCAATTACGATCTCATAATAACCGACATCATCCTTCCCGGTATTGACGGCATAGAGCTTGTGCGGAGGGTAAGGGAGAAAATAACGGACCAGGCGGTAATCGTCATCACTGCGTATGCGTCGCTTGAGACTGCTGTAGGCGCGTTGAGGGCCGGCGCATATGATTATGTTGCAAAACCGATAATTCATGAAGAAATAAAAAGTACCATCAGAAACGCTTTGAAGGAAAAAGCGCTGAGGGCGGAAAACCTCATTCTTAAAAAGCAGATTGAGGGGAGATATGATTTTGAAAAGATAATAGGACAAAGCAAGGTCATTACATCTCTTATAGATGAGGTAAAAAAGATCGCCGGCTCCAAGAGCAACACCCTTCTTCTTGGCGAGACAGGCACGGGGAAAGAGCTGTTTGCGAGGGCCGTGCACTACAACAGCTCAAGGCGCGATAAGCCGTTTGTGCCGATAAACTGCAGCGCCATTCCTGACAACCTGCTGGAGTCCGAATTGTTCGGATACACGAAGGGGGCCTTTACCGGGGCCGTAAGCGCAAAGAGGGGCCTCTTTGAAGAGGCTGACGGAGGCGCTGTATTTCTTGATGAGATAGGCGACCTGAATCTCTCGTTACAGGCGAAACTGCTCCGCGTTATTGACGACCTTGAGATAAGGCCGCTTGGCAGGGTGCAGAGCAGAAAGGTCGATATCAGGATCATCACCGCAACAAACAGGGACATTGTGAAGGCCGTGAAGGAAGGGACCTTCAGGGAAGACCTTTACTACAGGATTAATGTGGTCACATTGAAGCTGCCGCCTTTACGCGAGCGCAAGGAAGACATAATAGTCCTTGCAGGACACTTCCTCGAAAAATATTCCAATGAGATCGGCAAACATATAAAGTCCATTAACGCTACCGCGCAGACGCTCTTGACGAACTATTTATGGCCCGGCAATGTCAGGGAACTGCAAAACATAATAGAAAGGGCGGTGCTGATCACGGACGGCGACACCATATTGCAGGAGCATCTGCCGGAGACGCTTCAGGACACATCGCCGTTCCCGTGCGAGGCCCTCGAAAAGGCTTTCTCGATAGAGGAATACACAAAGGAGTTCATCTTAAGATACGAGCCCAGCTACGGCGAGCAGGCCCTGGCGGACATGCTCGGCATAACAAGAAAGTCGCTCTGGGAAAAAAGGAAGCGGTGGGGCATCAGCAAAAAGAAGTGATGTCTCAATTCTTTATATTTACGTTCCTCACTCCGGATGGCCTCCATGCCGGGGATATAACGCCTGGCGGTTTTGCCTGTTCGAGATAAGACGCCCATGTGACAGTGAACTCTCCGTGCTTGTCATTGATGGAATCAACCGCGTTGAGGATGGATTTCTCCTTTGCCCTGTGATCAAATAACGCCATCTGGTCATTATCGTCCCTCTTTAATTGTGAGATGCTGACGCCGACCAATCTGACCTTGTCACGAAGGCGTATTGAATTGAGAATGCCCAATGCGCAGTTGTAAATTTCACGGGTAATGTTTGTGTGCTCGGACAGAGTAGTCTGCTTTGTGAAGGTCTCAAAATCAGGATACCGTATGGTGAGGGTGACCTTCTTCCCTGCAAAGCCGTACTTCCTTGCCCGCCGTCCAACCATTGCGCTTAACTTTAAAATCTGCGCCTCTATCTGCTTCCTGTTTGAAATATCCTGAGGTAATGTCATGCTGTGACCGATGGATTTCGGATCTTCTTCTTTGACGATGAGAGGCCTGTGGCAGATCCCCTGCCCCATGAGTTTCAATGTCTCCCCGACGATGCCGAATCTGTTTCTCAATAAACCTGCGGGCGCGCTGCCAAGCTCGCCGCAGGTTTTTATCCCAAGCCCGGCAAGTCTTCGCTCAATTGACGGACCGATGCCCCATAATTCCTTCACGGGCAGATCTTTGAGCACGGATGGAATATCTTCTTCTTTAAACCAACGTAAACCGTCCGGCTTTGCAATGTCGCTGGCAAGTTTTGCCATAAGAATATTCGGGGCGATGCCGACCGTGCAATTGATGCCGAACTGTTTTTTGACTTCCTCCTTAATTGAAAGTCCGATAGCCTCAGCCCCCCCGAACAAATGATGCGTTGTCGTCACATCAAGGAAGGCTTCATCGATGGAGTAGACCTCAATATCAGGCGTGAACCTGCTGTAGACCTTGGAAAGCTCCCTGCAGGTGTGAGTATATTTTTCACTATCTCCAACAACGAAGATGATATGCGGACACAACTTCTTCGCCTCATAAATGTTCATCCCCGTCTTAACGCCGAATTTCCTCGCCTCATACGAACGCGTGGTGACGACCGTCCTGCCGCCGGAGCCGATGACCGCAACCGGTTTGCCCCTGAGCTTCGGATTCGCCTGCTGCTCAACAGAGGCAAAGAAGGCGTCCATGTCTATGCAGAGAATGATGGTTTTCATTACAGGTTGAAATCCCCTCCTTAACAAGGAGGGGCAGGGGAGGTTTTTTCATGGGATCGTTCTTGAAGTTTTATTAATTAAATTCCCCGTCCTGCTCTCCCCGTGTGTCTGCGTGGTATTCGGAACTGTCTGACGATTCCTTACCGCGCTGTTCAATGATAATGCCGAGCAATTCAGTCATGAATTCCTTGTCACTGGTCATTCTTGTTACTACACCGTCTCTTTCTTTTTTTGGCAATTCCTTTAACGCCCTCCAGAACACTTCTGGTACTGCTTCATTAATTGTCATGGTCCCTGCCTCCTTATGAAAAGTACAAAAGTATAAAACAAAGAAATTAAAGTCCTTGCTCTTTTGCACTATTGCGCTTCTGCACTTCTTATGTCTCCACGCCCTCCAGTCTCCATATCAGTGACGTTGCGTCGAAAGCAAGCTCATACAGGGTCTTGCCGTCTGTCACGGAAAAATGGTGAACCAGGTTTTGTCCATCGGTTGTTTTCCACATGTATGTGATTTCCTTAACCTCAAAAGTCTTCCCCAACCATTTAAACTTGACCGGCCGTATCCTGTAACGCGGCCCGAATGAGACGATGACGCTTATGTGTTCACTGATCTGCATCACATCTTCCTTATGACGCCCATGACTTTTCCCATGATGGTTACTTCATCTGCGTTGTATGTCGCGGGCTTCATAGTTTTGTTTTCCGGTCTTAAAATTATCTTTCCCTTTTCTCTGAAGACCCTCTTTACGGTAGCTTCGTCTTCTATGAGAGCGACCCCGATCTCGCCATTCCTTATAGTGCTTTGAGGCCTTACCACTATAAAGTCGCCGTCGAGTATCCCCGCATCTATCATGCTGTCGCCTGTTACTTTTAGGGAGAAAGCGTCCTCTGCCGGGAAAAGTGTTTTATCAATAAAGATGTGCGAGTCGATCTCCTCCACCGCTAATATCGGCCTTCCTGCCCTTATCCTTCCAGCCACAGGTGCCATAATTCCCTCTGATTGCCTGAGCCCCAATATCTCGATGCCCCTTGATTTGGCGGGGTTTATCTTTATAAATCCTTTCCGCTCGATTGCCTTCAGGTGCATCCTCGCGGCAGCCCACAGGAACCCGAAATGCTCGCCTATTTCCCTGACCGTAGGAGGGTAGCCGTGCTTTTGCGCGTACTCTTTAAGGAAGTCCAGGACCTTTTTCTGTCTGCCGGTTAATTCCATTATATATACATATGTATACTATATGGGGATTATTTTGTCAAGGCAAGTTTTAATCAACCTTATGTTAATATGAACTATGCCGATTCGATTAAAATCTGAATTCTCACTCAAGGAAACCCTCGACAAATTCTACAATGAATATGATTTCAAGGAACGGATCAAACACGACCCGATTGAGCTTCCTCACAGGTATTCCAGACCTGAAGATATAGAAGTCGCGGGCTTTATCGCGTCATGTTTTGCTTATGGAAGGGTCGGCCTTTTCAAGCCTGTGATAGAAAAAATTCTCAAGCCCGGCGGGAAACACCCCGCAAGCTTTATCAGGGATTTCGATCTGCAAAGAGATAAGAAGTATCTTTTGGGAATCAGCTACAGGTTCAATAAGGAGAAGGACGTCCTCTGCCTCATATATATTTTGAATCAGACGCTGGGTGAATTCGGTTCGCTGAAAAGTCTTTTCTATCATTACCACAACCCCTCTGTGTCCCCCGAAGACATCGGGCCTGCGCTTACTGAATTTGTAAATTATTTTTTAAGCATTGACACGTCGCCTGTTTACGGAAGAAATATTAAGCCCGATGGGTTGAAGCAGTTTTTCCCTTCTCCTCGAAACGGCAGCGCGTGCAAGCGCGTAAACCTTTTTCTGAGATGGATGGTAAGGAGAAAAGATATCGACTTCGGCATCTGGAATAAGATCCTGCCTTCTAAATTAATCATTCCTCTTGATGTCCACATCGCAAGGATTTCAAGATGCCTCGGCCTGACAAAGAGAAAAGCATCCGACTGGAAGACGGCAAAAGAGATAACCGGGGCATTGAGAAAGTTTGACCCCGAGGACCCGCTCAAATACGATTTTGCCCTCTGTCATTACGGAATATCGAAATCATGCAGAGGTGAAAAATTCAAAGACGCTTGTTCTGCCTGCGCAATCCTGTCCTGAAAAATCACCTGCTTCCAACCGCTTGTGTTCTATGTGTTCTATGTTGCCATCATGTTTTTTGTGTGATATAAGTTACATATGACATAAATCATATGACGAAAATCATTTCATAATGTATAACATCAGGTGTATAAAAAATATGGAATTTAAATTTAACTATTCTCCTGAATTCAGGTAATCAGTATAAACAAATTAAAAAGGAGGTTACTCTATGAGTACAAATGCCGCAAAAAATCTGTTCATATACGGCAGCCTGCTCTGCTTTATCGTCCTTATTGTGCTCACCATTGACACGATGGGAACACTGGACAAGAGGGCACCTGTAATTACAGACAAAGTAGACGCCGGCAAAAAGGTCTGGCACAAATATGACTGTATTGGCTGTCATACCATTTTGGGGAATGGTTCATACTTCGCCCCTGACATGACAAAGGCGGTTGAACGCAAGCCGAAAGGGTATTTGAAAAAATTTATAATGGACCCAAGGACGATAAAAGCTGATTCAGCTATGCCGGTACTTGGGATATCTGAACAAGAAGCTGACGACCTGATAGCATTCCTTGACTGGATTGCTAAAGTAGACACTAATGGCTGGCCGCCGAAACCTATCCTCGTAGCGGCTGCAGCAGGCAAGGCGGCAACTCCGGGACAGGTGCTTTTCCAGCAAAATGACTGCTCGGCATGTCATCAGATCCAGGGATTAGGCGGCACAGCAGGGCCTGATCTTACACGCATAGGTCTAAAACAGGCTGATATCGAGTGGCATATCAAGCATCTCAAAAACCCTGAATCTGTTGTACCGAAATCCGCGATGCCGGACTTTGCTCATTTAAACGATGAGGAATTGAAGGCTCTGGCAGAGTACATGGTTACATTGAAATAACTACATCGGAGGAAATAATGAAATATCAAAGTCAGAAAATAGCAGTCAATTTTTACACGGCTGCATTGCTGCTTTTTGCCGTGCAAGTTGTAGTAGGCATAATTGCGGCGCTGCAATTTATGTGGCCGGATTTCTTTATCCTTAACTTCAACACCATTCGCACATTGCATATTAATGCGCTGGTTGTTTGGTTGCTGATGGGAATGATGGGCGCGACATATTATGTAGTCACTGAGGAATCGGAAACAGAGTTGTGGAGCATTCCGCTGGCGCAGCTCCAATTCTGGGCAACCGTCATTGCTGTAACCGCTGTTGTAGTCGGCTATATTGTGATGGGTGTGTTCCCACAGGCTAATATAGAAGTGTTCGGCACACAGTTGCTAAACGAAGGCCGGGAATACATTGAAGCGCCGAGATGGGCGGACATACTAATCGTCGTATCAGTGCTACTGTTTTTGTTTAACTGCCTCATGACGGTTTTCAAAACAAAAAAGTTTACCGCGGTCCAGGGAGTGCTGCTTGGCGGCCTGACCTTTCTGGCGCTTATGTATCTTCCGGGAATGTTTTATACAAAGAGCATGGTGAAAGACCAGTTCTGGTGGTGGTGGGTTGTGCATCTCTGGGTTGAAGGTTCGTGGGAATTAATTGCAGCGGCGCTTCTGGCATTTATGCTGCATAAACTCCTTGGGGCTGACGTAAAGGTGTTAGCCAAATGGATGTATATCGAGACAGGGCTTGTGCTCTTCACAGGCATACTCGGCCTCGGTCACCATTACTACTGGATAGGCACACCGAAATACTGGCTCTGGGTCGGCGGTTTCTTCAGCTCGCTTGAGCCGATACCATTACTGCTGATGGTGTGGGACGCCTTCAGGACCACACGCGAAACACGCGTAGCTGTGCCAAATAAAATTGGATTGTACCTGACCGTTGCTCACGCAATATTTAATTTTGTCGGCGCGGGCCTCTGGGGAGTGATACATACACTTCCGCAAGTGAATAAATGGACCCACGGCACGCAGTTGACAACAGCACACGGGCACCTTGCCTTTTACGGGGCATATGTACTTTTAATCGTTGCAATGATCTACGTTACCCTGCCGTCAATAAGGGGCGTAAAGGAATTCAACCAGTCAAAGGGTTATCTCGCCTTCTGGTGGATGACGATCTCAATGGTTTTCATAGTGATAACAATAACAGGCGCCGGAATGGTCCAGACATATCTTGAAAGGCTTCTCGGTCTTGATTATGTAACGGTAAAAGCCAGCTACAATCTTTGGTTCTGGATATTCAGGGCGATCTTCGGGGTGGGCTTTCTTGTCGGCGTGTTGATACTTGTTGCTGATTTTTTCACTCTCGGCAAAAAACCTTTACCCGCTAAATAAATGAAATTCTAAACCCATCCCCCCCTCAAAGAAAAAGGTCAGGCAGCAATGCCTGGCCTCCCCCTTCCTGTTTAGTAAAGCTATAAGCTAAAAGCTATTTTGTAGAATGCGGCCTAAAACCAGTACTCTGGATACTTCCTGTTTTTAGAGAGGTTATTTATAAGGAGAGCAATTATTAAAAGTATAAACGCGCCGAGTCCCGCAGGGATAAAGGCGTAAAGAAAGCCGAGGTCGTGTATCTTTTTGCCGCCGATAACGGCGATCAAAGCGGTTGCGCCGCCCGGCGGGTGAAGTGTCTTTGTCAGAAGCATGGCCGCAATGGCAAGCGATACAGCTAATGATGATGCCATCCAGATTGTGTCACCAAAGAGATTATAGCAGGCAACTCCTGCAAGGCCGGATATTACGTGACCGCCGATCAGATTTCTCGGCTGGGCGAGAGGGCTCTTTATCGCGCCATATGCAAGCACTGCTGATGCGCCGAAGGAACCGATTAAAAGAGTTGAATCCCTCGGCTCGAAATAATTAATAGACAGGTACCCGCATATACCGATCCCCGCGGCAGAGCCGAGCCCTGACCAGAGTATTTCCGTGAATGAAACGCCGGGCGGGCTCTGCGCCCCGCCCTTCATCTTTGCGATGTATTTCCTGACCATTATTGGGATCCCCCGATAGCCCTCACGATATCCGCGCGTGAGATAATCCCTATGAGCCTGTTTTCATCATCAACTACCGGAAGCCTCTTGATCCTTTGTTCATCCAGGATCCTTGCCGCTTCTTTTATGTCGTCATCAGCTTTTGCGGTAATTGCAGGAGAGGCCATGATGTCTTTAATTTTATTGCCTTCCCTGCGTTCAGGCAGAGGCTCTCCGAATATGTGTCTTAAGATATCTTTAAACGTGTGACCTTTCTTCATTCCGGCAGTGGACAGAATATCCGCTTCAGAGACAACGCCGACGACAATGTTTTCTTCATCTACAACTGGCAGCCCGCTTATGTTATGTTCGGAGAGAAGCCTCGCCGCCTCATGGAAATCATCCTCCTTCTTGACGGCGATTACGATTCTGGTCATTATTTCGCCGACGGTGGTCCTGGCAGCAAGCCTCTGCCGCGCATGTTTCAACGCTATTTCGTAAATCTTCCTCAGGTCTTCCTCTGTGACATCGATATAAGTTTTCATCTCACTGAGTGCGGCCCTTAAGTCTTCTTCAGAAATATTGCAGTATTTTTGCGAGTCGTCCATAACACTATTATCATTGAAGCAAAGCAATTTTCTTATGACGAAAATCATATTTATGATTTAGCTCATGGCATCGCTTCTTCTGCAAATGGTATAAAAAAACATGAAGCTTACCGTTTACAGGAGAAC
Organism: Nitrospirota bacterium; assembly: GCA_016213945.1. Lineage (GTDB taxonomy): Bacteria > Nitrospirota > Thermodesulfovibrionia > UBA6902 > UBA6902 > SURF-23. Next base: position 83,255 of record JACQZF010000048.1, read on the forward strand.
CACCCAGGCAGCGTTCATACTTTTCATACTCCTCATGCCGGTCTTAAACATCTTCCACTATGACGTGGATACGAAGGAGTTGATAGTCTTCGGCAATGTATGGGGCCTCGGCCTGCCTGAAGAGTTTTACACTGACCGCAGTATCACAGGGTCGCTTCATGTAGCTTTGCAGTTTTTCCTCAAGGCAATACTGCCGTGGATCTTAATTTTATCCGTATTCCCGCTTCTCGGCACGCTTACCGGGAGATTCTTCTGCGGATGGTTCTGCCCGGAGGGGGCAGTATTCGAGCTTTTCGATTTCTTCACGGTAAAGATCTTCGGCAGAAGAAGCCTGTTCACAAAAAAGCCCAATGACCCCGGAGAACCTGCAAGTAACCGGATGCCCTACATAATCCTTTCTCTATTCTGCATGATGGCCATTCCGCTTTTTACCGGTATTATGCTTACCGGTTATTTTGTGGCCCCCCGGACAGTGTGGGGGCAGATAATGAACTGGGATTTTACATTTGGCGTGAAGGCAGGGATTATCGGGGTTTCCATATATCTGTTCATCTCTGCAATGATCGTCCGTCATGCACTGTGTAAATATGTATGCGGCGCGGGACTAATGCAAATGTTATTCGGATGGGCCAGCCCGGTTTCATTAAGAATAAAAGCAGACCCCGCAAAACTGGGCGCGTGCACGGATTGCAAGCAATGCGAAAAGGTATGCTTTATGAATGTAAAACCGAGGCTGTTCAGAAAAGATATCAATTGCGTAAATTGCGGCGCATGTATCTCTGCGTGCACTAAAGAGCTGGGCAAAGAGAAATGTGTATTCAGTTTTGCGCAATCGAGGCATTGCCCCCTGCCTTCAAAAGAATCCTTCAAGAAACAGGAAAACACTCCGCCGATTCTCAACAATCCAATCAGAGATGATAACTGTGAAAAAACCTTCCGTTAAGATGCTCATTTTGCCGCATACTTTATAGAATCTTCCTTCACCTTGCAAATTTTCATTAGCTTGATTTATGAATGCAGAATAATTTTTTATTAGACAACAGCCACGAACTTTGTACAAAATGAGCTTTATTTTATAAAACAGACGCAATAAGGAGGACTTAACATGGCTTTCGTTTTCTTACGGTATAAGATTGAAAATTACAAAAAATGGAAAACCGCTTTTAATGACGCTTTTGAGATGCGGAAGAAGGGCGGCGAAAAAAGTTATAAAGTTTTCAGGAGCGCTGACAACCCGAATGAACTGGCTGTTCTCCTTGAATGGAGCAGTATCAGCAACGCCAGAAGGTTTATAAACTCAAAAGAGGTTCAGCAGTGCATGGCAAAAGCCGGGATAGTAGGAAAACGCGAAATTGCTTTTTTTAAAGAAGCTCCCCAGCCGGAACAATCAGGACATTAAGACTCAGACATGTTACTGATTTTATAAATCTGCCTTACAATACGATGATAAAACTTTCTCTCCGGTGAAAGTCTGCCTGCGGCCCGGGATGGATCAACGCCCAGTAAGCCAATTTACCGTCCCTTGTTTTTATGACCGCGCAGATTCCGGCCTTCAATGCTTGATCTGCCCGGATGATCTTATTCAAGTCGACTTCAACAGAAAGCAGCAAGGCGCCGGACTTCCTCCGGACGCTGAAAGGGAGTGATGTAAAGGCATGTTCCTCATGCATCCCTTGTCGATAGGATATGAACCTATAGACATTCCAGTGCCCGGCAGGAGAAAGATTGAATTCCCAATATTGATCGGATCTTTCAGCGCCGAGAAAGAACTCAAAACAGGTATCCCCCCAAAGAGCGTTTTTACGGCATGGCACATCTGCCGCCGCAGGGACCAGAAGGTCCGCAACGGGGCCATGACATGCATAGCTGATGGCAAGTGTATTGGAACGCCGGGCGGTTTTGCCGGTGATCTTTAATTTTGGCAGAAGGCCGGTTGATGAAAATGGCTTCAGGGAAAAGTGGTTAATCATTGCTGGATTATAACAAATTGCATCACAGGCCCAGATGATTATTTGGCAGTCAGACCGCGGGTATCGCAACCGGGCTTGCGCTTTGGCCCTGAAACAGATAGGATTAAATGAACGTTTGGTAAGTGAGGTTTGAGAGGTGGATTATTTTATTTCTCCGGTTTCCGATGAGGAGGTCAGGAGAGAAAAACATAAGGCTCGGGAGCTGCGGAAGACTCAGTGGTGGAAACGGAAATGCGCCGAAGGAAGGTGTTATTACTGTGGGCGGGAAGTGCCGCTTCATGAGCTGACCATGGACCATATTGTGCCTGTCATACGGGGAGGAAAATCAGAAAAGAACAACATTGTCCCCGCCTGCAAGGAATGCAATAACAAAAAGAAACACTCCCTTCCCATGGAATGGGAGGAATACCTGACACGGTTTAAGACGGAAGAAGACTGACTGGTTCGGCATCATAGATGCGCCCTCTTTTATTTTCGACGCACTTACATTTTCTCCCTTGACTAACTGTTTGAGAAACTGTTATTCTGAAAACAGAATTTTAGAAGTTTTTGCGTACACAAAGGCCCCAAAGACTTTTTGACTTTGTGGCTTTTTTTAATGCCTTCTGAAATTTCAGTTTACAGAAAAGGAGGTAAAGCAATTATGCAAGGAACTGTGAAATGGTTCAACGAAAGCAAAGGATACGGCTTTATTTCGTGTGAAGACGGAAGCGAAGCTTTTGTCCACCACACGTCCATCCAGGGCAATGGTTTTAAGACACTTGCCGAAGGTGACAAGGTTAGCTTTGATACTGAGAAGAGCCCAAAAGGCCTCAAGGCTATCAACGTTGTAAAATTATAATTAACCGGAAAAGGCTCCCCTTTCTATAGCGGGGGCCTTTTCATTTGGGAAGCACTCAACCAACCGCACAAACAGCGTAATGCTGCTTTTGGGGAATGTATTTTTTTGCTAAAAAGAATTAAAACTCGTCGCGGTCTGCTTCGGAAATAAACTCCTGATCACCGTTTCCGCTGTTTTGAGGTTGATGTTCAACCGGTAAGGTTTCCAATTCCCCTATCAATCGAGACATCTCTTCCTGCGTCACTGCGCGAAACGCCCTCGCCCTCAATTTTTTTACCCGCATTCCCCTTGCATACCATGCAAAGAATTTGCGGAAGTGCATAACGCCGACCTCTTCTCCGCGAAATGCCACGATCAGCGAAAGATGCTCTTTCATAGTTCGCGTAATTTCAAAGACATCGGGCCTGCGCGGCTCCGCCCCGCTCTTCAAATACTCATCTGTCTCACGGAATATCCAGGGATTGCCGAGCGCGCCCCTTGCTATTGCCACGCCGTCACAGCCTGTCTCATCCAACATTTTTTTAATGAGCGCCGGAGTGAATGCGTCCCCGCTTGCTATCACCGGTATTTGCAAGGACTTTTTTACTTCACGTATTATGTCGTAATCGACCGTTCCACTGTATCCCTGCGCCTTCGTCCTGCCGTGGATAGAAAGACAGCTCACGCCGGCATCCTGCGCGCGGAGCGCCGTATCAACTGCATTGATTGAAGAATCATCCCAGCCGGAACGTATCTTGACTGTGACGGGTAAACTGGTATTTTCAACAATTCCTCTCAGGAGTTTTTGTAACTTCCCGGGCTCTCTGAGAAGCCCGGCCCCTTTCCCTCCTGAGATAACTTTGCTTGCAGGACATGCGGCGTTAAAATCTATGATATCGAATTTGTATTCCAGGATAATATCCAGCGCCCTTTTGATTATTTCAGGATCAGCTCCGAGCATCTGCACCCCCAAAGGTTTGTCTTCCGCAGACGCAGAAAGCATTTTCATGGTGTTCCTGCTTTTAAAAGCAAGGGCCGTGGCGCTGATCATCTCGGTAAATGCCAGTCCGCATCCGAAAGACCTGTTGATTAAACGGAAGGGCAGATCGCTAATGCCTGCCATAGGGGCAAGGACCAGAGGTGAAGCAAGCTGTAAATTTCCAATTGCAAGCATAATGATTTATTTAATTCTCACCCCGAATTTTTTGAGGCCCCCGGTCAGCGCGGATAGAGGAAGCCCCATCACGTTGAAAAAATCTCCCTCTATTTTCTCAATGAAAACCGACCCGCGTCCCTGAATCGCATATGCCCCTGCCTTATCCAGCGGTTCCTTTGATTTGACATATATCCGTATATCTTCGGCGCTGAGCTTCTTGAAATACACCTTTGTTTCCACTGAGCGGGATAATATTTTATCGCTGCCGGTATCCATGATTGTGAAGCCGGTTATTACTGAATGCGCCTTACCGTTCAGCCTACGCAGCATCTTCCCGGCTTCTTTTTCAGTATGCGGCTTGCCTAACAATTTATTCTTGAAAACTATAAATGTGTCCGCCGCGATGATTATTGCATTTGAGTATTTATTTGCGACAGCTTCCGCCTTTTTGCGTGACAAGTGTCTTGCAAGCTCACGGGGTTTAAACAGCAGATCAAGGTCCTCCTCATAATCACTCGCCCGGACAGAAAATTTCAGACCTGTTAATTTCAGGATTTCCTTTCTCCTCGGCGACGCTGATGCAAGTACTATTTTTCTCCGTGCCTCTGTGTCTCTGTGACTATTCATACAAACTGCCCCGCTGCATGGCCCGACGCCCAGGCCCATTGCAGATTATATCCTCCGAGTTGTCCCGTTACATCAACAACTTCTCCGATAAAATATAAACCCGGGACTTTTTTCGCCTCCATTGTCTTTGACGAGAGTTCATTTGTATCAACTCCGCCGAGAGTGACCTCGGCGCTGCTGTATCCTTCGCTGCCCGCTGGCTTTATCTCCCAGTTTTTCAGACGTCTAACGATATCTTCGATATCCTTATCCGCATACTGGTATACGGGTTTTGAGCGTATGTACAGCTCACACCACTTTTGAATAAATCTCTTTGGGAAATACAAGGCCAGCAGGTTTTTCATTTCCATCCTGCTTTGTCGCTTCTCAATAAAGGTTTCGCGGATATTAAAGTCAGGCAACAGGTCGATGTGAATTGTGTCCCCGTTGTTCCAGTATGATGAGATCTGAAGTATCGCGGGGCCGCTCAGTCCTTTGTGAGTGAAGAGTATATTACCGTAAAATTCTTTATTATTGCAGCCTACCTTTGCCTTGACAGAGACACCGCTCAACTCGCTGAAGATACTCAGGTCTTTTCTGTTGAATGTCAGAGGCACAAGCGCCGGCCTTAAGGGCGTGACCTTGAGGCCGAAGTTTTCAGCAACCTTGTGCCCGAAACCCGTCGCCCCGATTTTCGGATATGAAAGCCCCCCCGTTGCTATCACCAGCGACTTGGAGAGGAAAGTCCCTCGGCTGGTTGCCACATTAAAAAATTCCTGCTTCCTGGTCCCTGAAATCCGGCAGTTCAGATGTATCTGGACGCCAGCCGCCTCACCTTCCTTTCTGATAATATTGATGATCGAGCCGGAACCCTCATCGCAAAACAGTTGCCCGTTTTCTTTTTCATGATATCCGATGCCGTGTTTTACGAGCAGGGAGATAACATCACCGGGAGTAAAACGGCTCAGTGCGGATTTGCAGAAGTGCGGATTTTGAGATATATAATGTTCCGGGCCCGTGTTGAGATTAGTGAAATTGCAGTTCCCGCCGCCGGAGACACGGATCTTTTGTCCTGCTTTTCCGCTGTGGTCAATGACGGAAGCCCTGCGCCCGCGCCTACCTGCCTCGATGGCGCACATCAGCCCGGCAGCTCCTGCGCCTATAATAACGACATCCCTTTCCATCAAAGAAGTTAACATGGGATTATTTTACCTGAAACATACATTTGAAAAAATGCAGGGAACCTGAAGGCCATGCAAATGGGAAGAGAAACAAAAAAGGTACTGTTGGGAAAACTATACAGTTGTTATGAAAACCATACAACTCCTGATCTCCTCCCAAATAATTAAATCATGTTGTTTGAATAAGATATTCTTAATATTAAAGAGGTTATCACGGCTTTATACTTTGAGGCATTACTTTTGCATCTCAATACGATCCAGTGCTTTACTGAATAATGGTTTATTAAATTTTCTTCATTAAAGAAAGGATCCATGTGCCGAATCATTGGCCTGTCACTCTTATCCAATAGGCTACGTCTTATAGTTCTTTTTATCGTCATCTTATCTCTCCATGGATGTGCTACAACGAAAAGCATTCATGAGGGATACCAACCCACTTCAGGACATCTGGAAGATAATATCGAACAAAATGAGTTTTCAGTTGCAAAAGGAGATGGTGTCGTTGGCCGGTTGGCATTCATCAGTCTTGAAAAGGGGGATACGCTGCCGGATATTGCAAGGCACTTCAGCCTGGGAATCAATGGAGTCAGTGCAGCTAATCCAGGGGTAGATATATGGGTGCCTGAGGCCGGAGAACGTATCATGTTGCCTCTGAGTTTTATCCTGCCGGACGCTCATAGAAGCGGCATTGTGATCAACTTGGCCGCCATGAGGCTTTTTCAATTTAAAGAAGATAGTGAGTCCCTGGCGGTGTTGACCTACCCGGTCGGGGTCGGTACCGAAGAGCGACCCTCGCCCACAGGTCAAATGTATGTGGAGCGCAAGGTAATCCGGCCGACCTGGCATGTGCCTGCCTCAATTGCCAAGGATCATCTAAAAAAAGGAGATCCTCTGCCCGCTAAAGTTCTGCCGGGACCCCAAAATCCCTTGGGAGAATACGCGCTATATTTAAGTAAGTCGAGTTATTTGATCCATGGCACTAATAAACCGGCCAGCATTGGTCTTAGGGCAACCAATGGCTGCATAAGACTCTATCCAGAAGACGTGAAGAATCTCTATGAGAACACTCCGGTTAAAACACCTGTAAGCATCGTTAACCAGCCATATCTCGTAGGTCAGCGTGATGGAGTAGTTTACATGGAAGTTCATGCGCCCCCGGAAGATTTGGACGCTGTTGAGTTTGATAAGATATATGCAAAATTGAGAAATATTGAAAAGGAATCGGGGCGCACGCTTGACTGGAGTAAAGTTAAGAAAGTATTGGCCGAGGCCCGGGGGATTCCTGTACCCATATTCGAGATCAGGCAAGGAAGTGGAAAAGGGGTTGCGGAAACCATAGAACTCAGGCACCCGGGTGGATTATCTGGCAGACCAGAAATACCAGAACTGAAAACAGAGGCGTGGTCTGTTTTGGCTGCTGACGTGCATGACGAGATTGATGCTTTGAGGCTTGCCGCCATTATCAACCACCAGGGCCCACAAATTCCGGCAAGGGTGTTATCAAAGAACGTTAGCTACCGTGTTATCGCTGGCCCTTTCAATGATATCAGAGAGGCCAAAGATGCAATCAAACGCTTGAAAATTGATTTGGAAATAGATGGTATATTGATTGAACCTGTCAATAAGAGATAGAAAAAGAAAGGAGGTGATTAGACAATGAAGAAGATTCTTTTGGTGATCTCAATGATGCTTGTTCTTGCTATTACTATGCTGGGTTGTGCAACAAAAGGTGACCTTGAGAGAGTTCAGTCGCAGCAAATGCTGACTGGTGCGAAAGCTGATCAGGCAGCGCAGGATGCGCAGGATGCCAAGGCGGCAGCTGATGCGGCCACGTTAAAGGCAGAGGCTGCCGCAACCCGCGCCGAAAATGCCCTGAAGATAGCAGAGGAAAGGGAGAAGATAGCAGAGGAAAAGGCGAAGATGGCAGATGAAAAAGCGAAGATGGCTGACGACATGTTCCAGAAATCAATGAAGAAGTAAGTCAATTTTATGGGAGTGTAGGGGCAATTCATGAATTGCCCCTACACTCTTATGTATTAACGAACACGAAGGGATATATGGGTAAAAAGCAAAGTAGGACAGGTGAGCATTTTTACTTTTTCTTTGTCTGCATCATAATAACACCAATTTTAATATGCGGATGCAGTCACCTTAATGAGGGATTTCGGGCCAAGTCAACCTTCAAGGAAGCGAATGATCTTTTCAGCCAGGGAAGCTATAAGGCCTCTCTGAGCAAATATGAGCAGCTTATTGAAAAATATCCTGCGGCGGGAGACAGGGTTCTTTTCGAGATGGGTATTATTTATGCGTATCCTATAAATGAGCAAAAAGATTATCAGAAATCTCTGGAATGTTTTCAGAAACTAATAAAGGATTACCCGGAGAGTGGGTACAGGAAGGACAGTGAGATGATGATATTCCAGATCAATAATGTCATCTTCAAAGATAAGACGATTGGTACGCAGCAAACACAGATTGAGACTCTCCAGCAAGAAGTCAAAAGCAGAGGGCATGAGATTATTACACTGCAAGAAAAGATCGAAGCGCTTGAACAAGAGGTCAAGAGCAAAGAGAATGAGATTATTACACTGCAAAAAGAGGTTTTTGCACTCCAGAAGGGACCGGCAGATAAGATTCTGATAGAAAAGAAAGAGCGACGATTGACATTGCTCTCAAAGGGCAAGGCGATCAAGACCTACAACATAGCCTTGGGGGGGAACCCGAATGGTCCAAAAGAAAGGCAAGGCGATAACAAAACCCCGGAGGGAATCTACGTTATCGATTCAAGAAACAGGGACAGCCCTTATCACCTGTCTCTTCATATTTCCTATCCAAACGAGAAGGACAAAAAGCGGGCAAAAGAACTTGGTGTTTCTCCGGGCGGAGACATCATGATCCACGGCATTAAGAATGGTTTCTCGTGGGTTGGTAATTTGCACACAGAGGTTGACTGGACGAAAGGGTGTATTGCCGTTACAGACGAAGAAATAGAGGAAATTGACAAGTTAGCGCCAAATGGTACGATTGTTGAGATAAGGCCATAGAAGGCCGCATAACTTATCATGCTACCGATCATTCTACCGAATCTCAGGAGGAATCGCTCGGAGGGGGTCACAAAAAAGGTCACAGTGATGAAGAAAAAGGGGCTACGATTGCCGTAACCCCCTTAATATTGCTGGCGTCCCTTTATTGATGAATTCAGAACCTGGCTGATTCAGAATGCGGCATGAAAGACAGAATAGTGAACTATTTCTACGAAAGCAAATTTATACGCTAATTTTTTTGCTTTCAGGCAAATTTGTTGTATAATGTGAACATGCTGAAGGACAGGTATCTGGCATCTTATATCCTTGAGGATCTTAAGGAGAAAATGGTCTTTGTCGGCGGGCCTCGTCAGGTCGGAAAGACTACTCTCTGCCGTAAAATTGTTGCATCTCATTTTAGAAATCACGCGTATTTCAACTGGGACAACAGGGCGGACAGAAAAACCATTACCGCCTCTTCCTGGCCTGGGGATGCTGAACTCCTCATTTTTGATGAGATACATAAATACCGGCGGTGGAAAGGTCTCATCAAAGGCGAGTACGATAAGTTGAAAGAGATATATAAATTCCTCGTTACGGGCAGCGCACGGCTTGATCTTTATCGTAGGGGCAGCGATTCACTTCAAGTGGTAAAGCCGAACCATATCGATAAGCTTGAGAAAGGGATTAGAATCATTTCAGCAGGGAAATTCCTTTCCGGGCTAATCTGATACATTTTTAATCCAACAAGTCGAGAGTGGGTGGCAAGGTTACAATTTATTAAACTTGAACTACACATAATTGACCAAACCAAATCTTCTGTCTGTTGACAACACCTCATTGCTATATGTTTTAATATCCTACCTTTTGGGGGGGCACATTGGCTGAGAAATATTTCAACAACAAAAGATTCTTGTGACTTAATAACAAGTTTTTTTAAAAGGCATTTTATCTGCCTGTATTAATAAAACATTTTCTAATGAGAGGATGCCGATATGAAGGGGACATGGCTGCATTTAAAAAAAGACACCAAACTTTTTTGAGTGGAAAAAAATCAAGTCGGCATCCTCTCTCCGGATCAGGTCCTGACATGTTTATAAGGATCATCTTAGCAGCGCTATTTCTTGTCGTACCCGCCTGGCCAGGCGTAAATGCCCTGGAAATCATGCTGCCTCAGGTTTATGAGCAAGGCATTGATGTCTCTAACTGGCTGATGAGCGAAAAACTTGATGGGGTGAGGGGCTATTGGGACGGCCGGCAACTGCTCTCGAAAAACGGGGCACCGTTTCATCCACCTTCGAGCTTTGTCAGGAATTTTCCGGATTTTGCGATCGAAGGCGAAATATGGGGTGGTAGAAACACCTTTGAGAAAACCGTCGGAATAGTCAAAAAACAGGGACCCCATGACGGTTGGCTGGATTTGAAATTCGCCGTATTCGATGTCCCGGCAGCAGAAGGAGGCTTTGAAGAGCGGCTGAAGGTCGCAGAGGAATGGTTTATAAAGAACCCTTCCAGATATGCCTTTGTCATAGAGCACACCCCCATTAAAAACAGCAGGCATTTACAGCAGGAATTAAAAAAGGTGGAAGCTCTGGAAGGTGAAGGGATAATCCTCAGAAGACCCGGTTCTCCATATACAAAGGGCCGAAGCGGAGACATCCTGAAAGTCAAAAGCTATTCGGACATGGAAGCTGTAGTAATAGGTCATATTCCCGGACAAGGCAGAAACGAAGGCAGGATGGGATCTTTACTCGTGGAATTGCCGGGCAGCCAAACGATATTCAAAATAGGCACAGGCTTTTCCGACGAAATCAGGAAAAATCCTCCCACCGTAGGGTCGCTCATCACCTTCAAGTATTACGGCTTCTACGAATCCGGAATTCCCAAATTCCCTTCTTTCATGAGGATCAGAGAAGAATTCTGACACGGCTTGCGACTTGATGTTAAAGTGTTATCCCGAAGAAAAGAAGGTGTTTCTGACCGAGGAAGCTGTCCGAGCTTATAGCGCTTGGTGTACTTTATTTCCCCGCCAAAGAAGGTAGCTGACATCTTATGAGCTTCGTCACAGACTATAAGATCCCAGCGGCAATCCGGGGTCTTGAGCTTTTCCTGAACAGCTTCATTGCGGGACAATTTATCCAGCCGCGCTATAACGAGATTTGTCTCCAGGAACCAGTTACCAGTTCGCGCTGCCTCCAGCTTATCATTAGTGAGAATCTCAAAAGGCAGATGGAAGCGCCGATAAAGTTCATCCTGCCACTGCTCAGCCAGGCTGCCGGGACAAACCTCAAGACACCTTTGGAGATCGCCGCGTACAATAAGTTCTTTGATTAGGAGCCCAGCCATGATCGTCTTGCCGGCGCCGCTTCATCATGGCGGTAAAGCAATTCGTTGGCAACACTGCCAGTCGGGGTCTTGTATGTAAGTTCAAGTGCTTCAGAGCCAAACCATTGAATATTAACCACGGTAACAAGGCTATTCGGTAGAATTCCTCTAACTGATGCATTAGGTTTTAAGTCTTCAAGCTTGCTCATAAGTATCCCCTTTGAATTGTTCCCTTCCTGGTGCATTTTGCGCGTTTATGGCGTATTTGAAAAATGTCCCGATTGTCCCCATTATGTCCCCTTTCATTTTCTGCTCATACCTGGTTCCCATCAACCTTTTCATGTCTTCTTTGTCCGGCTTTCTCTGTAAGGCATTTGGGGCATATTCAAGACAATTCCTGATCCGGTTGGCCCCTTAGCCCGATCTTACCATCATCCACATTACCCTTTTTATTACCCTCTGTTAGATGTATTACCTTTTGTCTTTCAGAGTGCCGCTCTATTTTACCTAATTCATTACCTAATTAAATGGATATTACCTATTACCTCTTTTCCCACTGGGCATTCTGTCCCCGACCGAGACATTTGACCTGTCCGGATGCTTTCATTGTCTTTAACACCCGCCGGATCATATCCAAACTGACCCCGGGACACTCCCTCTGCATATCGCTAATGCGAAAAGGGGCAAAAGTCTTTTCAATTGCAGATTTGATCATCTCCGTCTTTGCGCCTTTCGGCGACCTCAATTGTCCTACCCGCTCCTCAAAATCACGATAGGCCGTTTTGAGCGTAAAGAGTACGTAATTGATAAAAGGCCAGGGATCATTTTTGCCTTTATGCCAGTCTTGAGAGCTTTGCTCCAGAGTTTCATAATAACGATCCTTGCTCTGTTCTATAATCCGCTCGATGCTGATATAGCGTCCGACTTCATAGCCCAAATGGTAACTTTGAAGCAATAGAAGAAGCCTTGAAGCCCTGCCGTTTCCGTCACGGAAGGGATGAATACACAGGAAATCAAGGTTGAATGCCGCAAGTGCTATCATGGGATGCACCCATTTTTCGCGGAGGCATCGGTTCCACATCTCAAGCAGCTTTGCCATATATTCAGAGGTCCTGTCAGCAGGCACTGTCTTAAAACGTATCCGGGATGTCCCATCAGGATATTTTTCAATTATATCGCTGTCCTGTTCCTTGTATTTTCCGGCATCCCATATCTGCCCCCGAGAAAGTTTATGCAGTTTGAGTATGGTATCCTCTGAAGCCGGGAGTTTGATGCCTTGCTCATGAATCAGTTTAAGAGCGTTGCGATACCCTCTCACTTCCTCCTCATCACGGTCGCGTAAATGTGATTTGCCGAGTATAAAATTGCTTTAATGTCATCATGCTTGTTTTCCCCCGTAAGGAGTCCGCTCTTCCCTCACCTGTATCGACTCGTCAAATAACGGGCTTTCAATAATCAGACCTTCTCGAAATGGGAGATTGTTCATTTAACTAATAAAAAACCTGCCTCTCAGAGAATGAAATATTATATATTAAACGAGCAAAAAGAGAGTGAAAAAGAAGGTGAGAATTTTATGCTCATTTACATGCAAACCAAAGTTATTATGATGAGGGAATACGGATTTTAGAACTCGCTAACCATGCGTATGAATTATATAAAGTGAACAATCATCAGGAAAGGGCTAAATTACTGAAAACCGTACTTTCGAACTGCTCCCTGAAAGACGGAACTCCTTATCCCATTTATAAAAATCCCTTTGGCATGATAGCCAAAGGGATTCAAAATGAGAGCTGGCGTCCCCAAAGGGATTCGAACCCTTGTTACCGCCGTGAAAGGGCGATGTCCTAGGCCGGGCTAGACGATGGGGACACTGGTGAGCCGCGTTGGATTCGAACCAACGACCCACGCCTTAAAAGGGCGTTGCTCTACCAACTGAGCTAGCGGCCCTTTTTAAAAGGGCTTAATCCGTTACCCGGTAATAACGGACAATTAGTATAGCAAAAAGTTTAATTAAAAAAAAACAGGCTTAGTTTTAGCGCTAAGCAGTCAGCAAATGTATTTTATAATTTGATTTACTCGTTACACATTACCCGTCATGCGTTACTTTTAAACGGGTCCTTCACGATCACGACTTCATCACGTCTCTGTCCGGTGGAGACAATGTTAATTTCTACATTTAGCGCTTCGCTGATGAAATCAATGTACGCCCTTGCCTGTTTCGGGAGGTCTTTCAGTTTTTTCACACCCTCAGTGTTGGCCTTCCATCCCTTGAATTCCTTATACACGGGCCCACATAACTCCAGTACCCGCGCGTCCTGCGGCATGTCGGTGATTTTGCATGCAATGCCTTTTTTGCTGCACTCGCACCGCTTGTACGGGTCTTCGTATGTGTAGGACATGCAAATTTTTATTGTGTCGAGATCATCAAGCACATCGAGCTTGGTCAGGGCGATGCTCGTGAATCCGTTTATCCTTATTGCGTGCCGCAGGCTGACGAAATCCAGCCAGCCGCACCTTCTCGGCCTTCCGGTGGTTGCGCCGTATTCGCCGCCTTTCAGCCGGATGTCCTCTCCGAGCTTGTCTTTCAACTCCGTTGGAAAGGGGCCTCCACCAACGCGGGTAGTGTATGCCTTCATAACGCCAACGATACCGTCGATCCTTTTGGGGCTTACGCCGAGTCCTGTACAAACACCTCCCACAGACGCGTTTGATGAGGTGACGTAAGGATAGGTCCCGTGGTCAATATCAAGCAGGGTCCCCTGCGCCCCTTCAAACAACACATCCTTGCCGCTTTCCATAAATTTGTTTACGAGAACAACCGTATCTGTAATAAACGGGGAAAGGTATTCCGCGTATTTCATATATTCTGAATAGATCTTCTCAAGGCGCAGCTTGCCGCTGTGATATTTCTTTTCAAGCAGGAAATTCACGTCTGCCAGGTTTGCCTTCAATTTTTCCCTGAAGCCGTTAGTGTCCAGCAGGTCAAGCATCCTGAAGCCGACCCGCGACATCTTGTCTACATACGCCGGGCCGATGCCCCTGCCTGTCGTGCCTATCTTTTTTGGGCCTTTTGATTCTTCATTCTTTCCGTCAAGCAGCATGTGATAGGGCATGATGACGTGCGCGCCGCCGCTGATAAAAAGATTTTTGCCAACGTAGATCTTCCGGTCCTTCAGCCCTTCGATCTCCTCAATGAGCGATTTTGGATCAATGACAACCCCGTTGCCGATGATGCAGGTCTTGCCTTTATGCAGCACGCCGGATGGAATTACGTGCAGGACATACTTCTCATTCTTTATCATCACGGTGTGACCCGCGTTATGTCCGCCCTGGTAGCGCGCAACTACATGAGCGCTTTCCGTGAGAAGATCTACTATCTTGCCTTTCCCTTCATCGCCCCACTGGGCGCCAACAACCACAATATTTGACATTATTTTTCCCCCAAATTAATTAGACAGGCAGATGAATCTGCTTTACTGAAAGGATATTCGGAAGTTTCTTGATCTCGGAAAGGACATCTTTAGAAACAGGCGCGTCAACACTGACAACCGATATGGACTTGCCTCCCTGTTTTTCCCTTCCAAACTGCATCCGCGCAATATTTATATTATGCCTGGCGAGCACAGTCCCTATGCCGCCGATAACGCCTGGCTTGTCGTTGTTTGACAGCACCAGCATTTCCCCTTCAGGCACGACCTCCACGGGGAAATTATTGATCGCTATGATGCGCGGCTCCTTTTTACCGTAAAGGACACCCGCGACCATGCTTTCTTTCGCTCCTGATTTTATCTTGATGATTATCATGTTGTGATAATCCCCGGCCTCACCGGTGGTGATCTCTTTTACCGTTATCCCTCTTTCCTTTGCGATCAAAGTGGCGTTGATGAAATTTACCGTCTCTTCAAGGATCGGAGTCAGGACGCCTTTTAACGCGGCAACGGTTACCGGCTCCAGTGAAAGTCCCGCGACCTCGCCGCGGTATTCTATGGTAATGCTTTCGATGCCGCCGTCAAAAATCTGAGAGAGGAAGCTCCCCATCTTTTCCGCGAGATCTATATAAGGCTGCATAAGGGGCCGCATGTCTGCCGAGACGGACGGGAAATTGACCGCGTTGCGTATGGTCCCGTACAACAGGTAATCAACGATCTGATGGGAAACCGCTATGGCAACATTCTCCTGCGCGTCTTCTGTTGATGCCCCGAGATGAGGGGTGCAGATGAAATTATCCATCTCAAGAAGCGGGGATTCGCCCGGCGGCTCTTTTTCAAATACATCAAGGGCGGCAGCGGCAACGTGTCCTGATTTCAACGCGTCATGCAGCGCCTTTTCGTCAACAATGCCTCCGCGAGATGCGTTAATGATCCTTACCCCTTTTTTCATTATGCCGATGGATTTGGTGTTTATCATGTTTCTTGTTTCATTTGTCATCGGGACGTGAATGGTGATGAAATCGGATGTCCTTATCAACTCGTCCAGCTCCACTACTGTAACTCCGAGGGTCTTTGCCTTTTCCTCGCTTAGAAACGGGTCATAAGTTATGACCTTCATGCCCATTCCAAGCGCTATCTTTGCGACATGAGCGCCTATGTTACCGAGTCCGATGATCCCGAGGGTCTTATTGCAAAGCTCAACGCCCATGAATTTCTTCTTTTCCCATTTGCCCTGTTTCATAGAAGCCGTGGCCTGAGGTATCTGCCTCGCCATGGAAAAGAGCAATGCCATCGTGTGCTCAGCGGTTGTGACTGTGTTACCGCCGGGCGTGTTCATCACGACAATGCCCTGCTTTGTGGCAGCAGTCTTGTCAACGTTATCAAGCCCTGATCCAGCTCGCCCGATAAC
The DNA here is from genome assembly GCA_016213945.1 of Nitrospirota bacterium. Taxonomy (GTDB): domain Bacteria; phylum Nitrospirota; class Thermodesulfovibrionia; order UBA6902; family UBA6902; genus SURF-23. Next base: position 99,175 of record JACQZF010000048.1, read on the forward strand.
TTTTAATTTTTTCGCGTGCTCCACAATATCGGCGGTCACCTTTGTAGCGCTGCGGACCACAAGGGCATCATACTTGCCGATCTCTTTTTTCAGCTCCTCGGGCGGCATACCTGTTTTTACGTCGACAGTCAGTCCCGCCTTTTTCAGTATGTCCACACCTTTCGGGGAGATGTTGTCGCTGACAAGTACTTTTAATTCTTTCTGTTCACTGCTTTTCTTCATATTTTTTCTCTCTTTGTCAAGAAGGGCGCGTTGAACGTGCCCCTGCAATTACCCGTTCTTCTTTTGAAATTCCTGCATAAATGTTATCAGGGTGTCAACGCCCTCTTCCGGCATGGCGTTATAAATGCTGGCCCTCATGCCCCCGACGCTGCGATGGCCTTTAAGCGCAACTAATCCGGCAGCCTTTGCCCCTTCAAGAAATTTACTGTCGAGTTCGGCATTCTTCAGGGTAAACGGTATGTTCATCCATGAGCGGTATTTCGGATCGACCGGATTTTTATAAAACCCTGATCTGTCAATAGCGGTATACAGCTTATCAGCCTTGCGTTTATTTATCTCCGCCATCTCCGTCAGGCCGCCCTTTCTCTTTATCCATTCAAACACCAGCCCCGCGATATACCACGCGTAAGTAGGCGGCGTGTTGTACATGGAATCATTTTCAGCATGGGTCTTGTAACTGAACATTACAGGCGTTCCTGGAAGCGGTTCGCCGATCAGGTCTTCTCTGATTATTACGATAGTCAAGCCGGCCGGGCCGATATTCTTCTGTGCCCCCGCGTAAATGAGGCCGAACTTAGACACCTCGACCGGACGTGAAAGGATTGTTGAAGACATGTCGGCAACGATCGGGACATTGCCCGCGTCCGGGATGGAATCGAACTCCACTCCGCCGATGGTTTCATTTGGCGTGTAATGGAAATATGCGGCATCAGGATTGAGTTTCCATTCAGACCCCGGCGGCACGGTTGTGAAATTATTGGCCTCGCTCGTTGCAGCAACGTTCACATTGCCGTAACGCTTGCCCTCTGAGATCGCCTTCTTTGACCATTGCCCGGTGTTGATGTAATCGGCGGTCTTTTTATCTCGCAGCAAATTCATGGGTATCATCGCAAACTGGGCTGACGCCCCGCCCTGAAGGAAAAGGACTTTGTAATTATTGGGGACCCCCATTATTTCCCTCAGGTCTGTTTCAGCCTTTTTAGCAATGGAGATATATTCCTTGCCCCTGTGGCTCATCTCCATCACGGACATGCCGCTCCCGCGCCAGTCAAGCATCTCGGCGGCAGCCTGCTCCAAAACTTCCTGCGGCAGCATTGCCGGCCCTGCGCTGAAATTAAATACCCGTGACATCTTTTGCTCCTTTTTCAGCAACTGTATAAATCCTGTGGAACAATGCCGGATAGTTGTTAGTAACTCCGACGTCATTGTTTACTGACACCCTTCTTTTTGAAACCATCTGTGATAAATATATTTTCATCTTATCTTCTTTAGTTTAGAGTTTATGAGCTGTATACAATAAGGGAACATTGACGATTCCGGCATGTGATTTAACTAATCTTATCGACTTTGAAGGGTATCATTTCAACCGTGTTTTGTCAAGTTGGTTACCTCTTAAAACCTCAACAAATTATCAACAGCTGTTTTCCCTTTTCTTTTATGTCCAGTTGCCTTCTAATCAACAATGCCAACAACCTTTCTACTCTTTTTTATTTTAAATATAAAAAGATAAAAAGAATAAGACAGAGAGAAAACTATATTCAGAAAAATAAAAAACTCCTTGCTCAACGAAGACAGAATTGTATATACTCTTTCAGACCAAACTGCGAGCAGGCAAAAGACTCCGAAACTACTATAACTTCTTAAACCCGTTTTATTTTTAAAAACAGAATGAGTAATCAAGCCAGCAAAGCCATTGACAGCATTTATAGAATCAACCTCGGTGTGAAGAAGACGGAAAGGGCCATTGTCTTTACAGACGGATATAACAGCAAGCTGAGAAAGATCACAAAGCGAATTGCGGAGTCAGGGGTAAAATTTACTCCGCACATCAGCTACATCGAATACCAGCCAACAGGCAGTCACGGAATTGAGCCGCCGGAAGGAATGTGGAGAGAGGCATTTGGGGAGAATGTTCACAAGGAAATAAAACGCAGAAGGCTTTTCAAACCTCTGCTTGCCAAGAAAACATCAGAGGCCCAGAACAGGGAGATCGAAAAGATCATAAAGGCGCACAGGGAAGAAGCCGTTGACGCGGTGATCGCGCTTTCATATTATTCAACAAGCCACACGAAATTCAGGGACCTGTTAAACCGTATCTGCGGGACGAGATACGCGAGTATGCCGCTTTTTGACGAGGAAATGCTTTCAGGGGCGATGAAGGTAAATTACAAGAAGATGCTTGAGCGGACGACAAAAATCGCCAGGGCGGTGAATAAGAGCGAACAGATAGAGATCAAGACCCCGAACGGGACTTTAATCACACTTTCAAAAAAGGGCCGCGAGGCGAAGGCAGACACAGGCATTATCACAAAGCCTGGGACGTTCAGCAACCTCCCGGCGGGAGAGGTTTACCTTGCCCCGCTTGAAGGCACCGCAAACGGCAGGCTCGTGCTTGACTGGGCGCCGACAAGGAAATTGAAAAGCCCGATGACCCTTCATGTTGAAAAAGGCATGGCGATAAAGGTCGGGGGCAAAGAGAAGTACGTAGAATATTTACAGGCTAAACTTTCCGAAAAAAAGGAGAACGCAAATATAGCGGAGCTCGGAATAGGCATGAACGACAAAGCTTCAAGGCCTGATAACATCCTTGAGTCTGAAAAGATCTTTGGCACAATCCATATTGCGCTTGGAGACAACAGCACCTTCGGCGGAAAAGTCAGGGCGTCATTTCACCAGGACTTTGTGTTTTTCAAACCCACAGTGACATTGGTTTATAAAAACGGAAGAAAAAAACATCTCCTGAGAAACGGCAAGCTGATCACTTAAAAAACCCTCTTGAATATGTAATTCACGTTCTTCAGGTAATAGGACAGCTCAAAGAGCTTTTCTATTTCTTTTGTAGAGAGATAATTTTTTATTTCTTTATCCTCTTTCAAAAACTCTTTAAACTCCCTCTTGGCGCTCCAGCTTTCCATGGCGTTTCTCTGCACAAACTGGTAGGCGTCCTCCCGGCTCATTCCTTTTTCAATCAGCGCAAGCAGGACACGCTGCGAATTGTAAAGCCCGAAGCTTTTATTGATGTTCTCAAGCATCCTCTCCGGGTAAACGTTAAGCCCTTTGAGGATCTTTGTCAGCCTTGCAAGCATGTAGTCAATGAGTATGGTACTGTCCGGTATGATTATCCTTTCAACGGAAGAATGGCTGATGTCCCGCTCGTGCCAAAGTGCGATATTCTCCATGGCCGCCATTGCGTTTGAGCGCACAATGCGCGCAAGGCCGCTCAGGTTTTCGCATCCAATTGGATTCCGCTTATGCGGCATCGCGGAAGAGCCTTTCTGCCCCTTCTCAAACGGCTCCTCGGCCTCAAGCACCTCTGTCCGCTGGAGATGCCTGATCTCAACTGCGATCTTTTCAATTGTCCCTGCCACAAGCGCAAGGGCGTTCATGAATTCAGCATGACGGTCTCTCTGGACTATCTGGGTTGATACAGGCGCCGGCTGCAGCCCGAGTTCCTTACAGACATGCTGTTCGATGAACGGGGGAATGTTTGAAAAAGTCCCTACCGGGCCTGAAAGCTTTCCGTAGCTTATAGTTTCTCTTGCGGAGTGCAGGCGGAAGAGGTTGCGCTTCATCTCTTCATACCACAGGGCAAACAAAAGCCCGAAAGTTGTAGGCTCCGCGTGGATGCCGTGGCTGCGTCCCATGCGAAGTGTGTTTTTATATTTGATGGCGTTTGTTCTCAGCACCTTCAAAAGCTCTTTGACATCGCTGATGATAATGTCCGAGGCCTCTCTCATCTGAAGCGCGAGGGCTGTGTCGAGAACGTCTGAAGATGTAAGTCCCTTATGGATAAATCGTGAATCCGGGCCGACGTGTTCGGCAACGGATGTCAGGAATGCAATGACGTCATGCTTGACGGTCTTTTCAATTTTATCGATACGCCTGATGTTGAACGCCGCTTTTTTCCTGATCACGGCAAGGCTCTTCTTCGGGACCTCTCCAAGCTTTGCCCATGCCCCGCAGGCCGCGATCTCAACATCGAGCCACTTCTGGTATTTATTCTCCGGCTCCCATATTTTTGCCATCTCAGGCCTTGTGTAACGTGGTATCAATTTGCCCTCCTGTAAAATAAATCAAAAATAAAAAATTAAGGAAGTTGATGTTTATAGTTGTTTGTGCAAATACTATATCACAAGATACCCGTTTGATTTCTACGGCATTTTCCAATTAACAAAATGGTCTTCTCAGGATCGAGTATGTGAGACAAGGGAACAATCATTACGGATTGTTCCAGTTGATGGCGCAGGAATTTATTCAGCGGTTTTTGTTCAGACTAATTCAGCAAGCTCTCTAACGAGACGCTCCGAGTCTTCCCATCCAAGACAGGGATCGGTGATAGATTTTCCATAGACATTCTCGGATATTTTTTGTGAGCCTTCGACGAGATAGCTTTCGATCATCAGGCCCTTCACCCTGCTTTTAAGCGTCTTGGAATATTTGCGGCTCCTCATCACCTCTTTAGCTATCCTTGGCTGTTCGAGAAACTTTTTGTTCGAGTTGGCGTGGTTGGTGTCTACGATTATCGCCGGGAACTTGAGCTCACGTTTCTTGTAAGCATCCGAAAGCTTCATCATGTCTTCGTAATGATAGTTCGGGATGCTTGCCCCGCATGAGCCGTCCACCCCTCCCCGAAGTATGCAATGGGTCAGGGGATTGCCTGAGGTCTTGACCTCCCAACCGTTATAAACAAAGATGTGCGGCATCTGGGCAGCCTGCACCGAATTCAGCATCACCTCGATATCACCGCTTGTCGGGTTCTTCATGCCCGCAGGCACGTCAAGCCCGCTGATGGTCAGGCGGTGCAGCTGGTTTTCTACTGAACGCGCGCCTACCGCGACGTAGCTCAGTATGTCTTCAAGGTACGGATAATTGCCGGGATAAAGCATTTCGTCCGCTGCTGTAAGATGGGATTCCTTCATTGCCCGGATGTGCATCCTGCGGATCGCCTTAAGTCCTTTAACCATGTTTGGCGCTTCAGTGGGCTTCGGCTGGTGGGCCATGCCTTTATACCCTTCTCCGGTTGTACGCGGCTTGTTTGTGTAAATCCTCGGGATGAGAATTATCTTTTCCCTCACCTCTTCCTGCAGACTGGCAAGCCGGGAAACATATTCGCAGACCGAGTCTTCGTTGTCAGCGGAGCAGGGGCCGATTATCACTATGAACTTCTCGCTTTCTCCCCTGAAGACCGCGATGATTTCCGCGTCCGTTTGCCTCTTAACTCTTCTGAGGTCTTCAGAAAGCGGAATCGACTCAAGGACCGCATCTACATGCGGCATCTCTCTGATATATTGGAAACTCATATTTGCTCCGAAGGTATTTTACTATAATTGCGGAGACAGGAGCAAAGCTTTTTTCAATATAATCTCATAATGAATGCATTAAGGTTTATGCAGAAGAACGGAAGCAGTGAAGAATCAGGATGATTGCATGAACCCTTTTTTGATCATCAGGTCTTCTATTTTATCTACATGGATTCTTTCAGCCGAGAGTATCTTCTGGCTCAATGTGGCGTAATCGAAGGCGAAAAGATTTGCGGATAATTCATTTGCAAATATTTCAACCATCGATTCCTCAAGGTGCAACGCTATTTTCAGGGCGGCTTCAAGAGTAACGGCGCTGAGATTAATCTGCCTGACCATGGTGTTTGCGAACTTAAGACTGTTTTCGATAAGCTCCCGTGACGGCAGCAAATCTATTGACGGCAATAGGTCGATCGATTCAATGAGAGCGGGGTCTGTCAACCAGAGCTGATGCTCCAGTTCATCCCTTGCAAGGTCTTCCCAAAAAGATTTCTCTTCAGGAAATAATCGCATGAAAGTGCTGTATATGGACGCGACAGCTCCCTCCATTTCAATGCAGCCATTAATTATATTATCTAATTCCATGCCCGTCTGAGAATTAATCCGTGCTGGCATATCATAATCACGCGCGAGGTGATTTTCAAGCGAAAAAAGCTGTCAGCTTTCAGATGCACCTCTTGCCTGACTCCTTTGAATATAATAATATTTAATTGCACGGCCCTTGTTTGCCGTGCTGATCATTATGCAAACAGACCCTATTTTACTGAGATGCAAGTCATGTCATACTCTTAACCGGCTTCCCGCGGGCAAGCTCGGACACCACCCGGTGTGCGGGAAATGCAAGGCCCCGCTTGCTTTCCCAAGGACGCCGGTTTACGCGGCTGCCTCAATATTTGACCGTGAAGTGAATGATTGGCCCATGTTGCTGCTTGTTGAATTTTTTGCGCAGTGGTGCGGTCATTGCCGCGCGATCGAACCTGTTGTTAATGATATTGCTGCAAGGAGAGCAGGTTTTTTGAAAGTGCTGAAGGTAGACGTGGACAGGGAGCCGGCCCTCTCAAGCAGGTTCTCAGTCAAAGGCATACCAACATTTTTGCTCTATAGAAACGGACGTTTTCTGGGGCGTATTGACGGAGCGCCCAAGGCCCACAACGAGCTGGAAGAATGGATACTTCAAACGTCACATGCATAAAGTGAATAAATTGGGTGGATCGGACAGCGGTGATAAGATGCTACTTTATGTAAGCACCGCTCTTAATGTATAGTAGAGTTGCACGAAATGAGATTTGATGAACTTAATATCCCTGAAAAGGTCCTTGAGGGGATCAGGGCCGCAGGGTTTACAGAATGTACACCGGTGCAGGAGCAGACCCTGCCTGAGGCGCTGCGGGGCAAAGATATCGCGGCCCAGGCACAGACAGGCACAGGCAAGACAGCGGCGTTTCTTATCGCCGTATTCTCGCGTATGCTCATGAAGCCCTCGCCGGGACGAGGCCCCTCGCCGCGCGCCCTCATCATAGCTCCGACCCGCGAACTCGTAGTGCAGATAGCCGCTGAGGCGAAACTGCTTAGCGGTTCGGCCGGTTTCAGGATCCTTCCAGTCTACGGCGGCATTGACTACCGGAAACAGCGCGAGGAGATCAGTGAAGGCGTTGACATACTCATCGGCACACCGGGCAGGCTCATCGATTATCTCAAGCAGAGGGTCTACAGCCTGAAGAAGACACAGTTCCTCGTGATCGACGAGGCGGACCGGCTTTTCGATATGGGCTTTATCGCAGACCTCAGGTTTCTGCTCAGAAGGATGTCCCCTTACGATATGAGGCAGTCCATGCTCTTTTCCGCCACCTTGTCCAACCGCGTGCTTGAACTCTGCTATGAACATATGAACAACCCGGTGCGGTTTTCTCTGACGCCTGAGAATATAACAGTGGAACAGATCGAACAGGAGATCTATCATGCCGGCAGGTCCGAGAAGATCGGCCTGCTCCTCGGAATACTCAAACGCGAGCCTGACGGGCGATATCTCGTTTTCTGCAACACCAGGGCGGCAGTGGAAAGGCTTGACGGCGTTCTCAATGCCAACGGCTTTGCAACCGCATCCATCACCGGAGACCTTGATCAGCGGAAGCGGATGAGGGTGCTGGCACAATTCAAAGAAGGCACTCTGCCGATACTTGTAGCCACAGACGTGGCGAGCCGGGGGCTGCATATCGACGGGGTGACGCACGTGATCAACTACGACCTGCCCCAGGACCCGGAAGATTATGTGCACAGGATCGGCAGGACCGCGCGCGCAGGCGCAGCAGGAAAGGCGATAAGCCTGGCCTGCGAGGAATACGTCCATTCCCTTCCCGACATCGAAGACTACATCAGGCTAAAGATCCCGGTCATCCCGGTGTCGGATGAAATTATTGTTAGAGGATATCGCAGGCCCTCGGGGAGTTTTAAGAAACAGGGTGTCTATTCACAAAGAAAAGAACATCATGGAATGCGCCCGAAAGAAAAACAGTCTCGCACAGGCAGCACCTCTCGCGGCCCCCGGCCGGCCGGCCGTATCAACACCGGCAGAAAAAGGCCTTAAGCAAATCACACCGGTCCGCTCTCCGTGTCTTCTACAACCAGTCTTTATCCTCTCGTCAAATGCCGGTACTTGATTCTGTGGGGCTGGTCCGCTGCTGCGCCGAGACGGGCTTTTCTGTCAGCCTCATATTCCGAATAATTCCCGTCGAACCAGACCACCTTGCTGTCGCCTTCAAATGCGAGCATATGTGTTGCGATGCGGTCGAGGAACCATCTGTCGTGACTGATGACAACTGCGCAGCCCGCGAAATTCTCCAATGCCTCTTCAAGCGCGCGCATGGTGTTTACATCAAGGTCATTTGTTGGTTCATCAAGCAAAAGGACGTTGGCCTCTTCCTTCAGCATCCGCGCCAGGTGAACGCGGTTCCTCTCGCCGCCCGAAAGCATGGAAACCTTCTTCTGCTGATCGCTCCCGGAGAAATTAAAGCGCGCCACATACGCGCGTGAGTTGAGCTGCTTCTTGCCAAGCTGGACCACATCCAGCCCGTCGGAGATGATCTCCCATATAGTTTTGCTGGAGTCAAGGTCGTCGCGGCTCTGATCTATATACGCGAGCTTTACAGTCTCTCCTATTTTAAATGTCCCCGCATCGGGCTTCTCCTGTCCGGTGATCATCCGGAAAAGAGTGGTCTTTCCGGCCCCGTTCGGCCCGATCACGCCGACGATCCCGCCGGGCGGAAGAGAAAAGGTCATGCCCTCCACGAGGATATTGTCGCCGTATGCCTTTCTCACGTTATCGGCTTCAATGACCACATTGCCCAGACGCGGCCCGGGCGGAATATAGATCTCAAGGTCCTTTGAACTTTTTTCGACGTCCTGGCTGAGGAGCGCCTCATAAGAGGTGATACGCGCCTTTGATTTTGCATGGCGTCCCCTGGGTGACATCCGTATCCACTCAAGCTCGCGCTGAAGGGTCTTCTGCCTTTCGCTTTCGGACTTCTCTTCCTTTTGCAGGCGGTCTTTCTTCTGCTCCAGCCATGAGGAGTAATTGCCTTTCCAGGGAATTCCCTGTCCCCTGTCTAATTCGAGGATCCACCCCGCAACATTGTCAAGGAAATAACGGTCGTGCGTCACTGCAATGATAGTGCCGGGATAATTTTGCAGATGATGTTCCAGCCACGCTACTGTCTCAGCGTCGAGGTGGTTGGTTGGCTCATCCAATAGTAGAATGTCCGGTTTTTGCAGGAGCAGCCTGCAAAGAGCCGCACGCCGCTTTTCTCCGCCGGAGAGCACTTTCACCGGCGTGTCTCCTGACGGACAGCGAAGGGCGTCAATTGCCATCTCAAGGCGTGAATCCAGGTCCCACGCATCCATTGCGTCAAGCTTCTCCTGCACCTTCCCCTGACGCTCGATGAGCTTGTTCATCTCATCATCAGACATCGGCTCAGCGAATTTTTCATTAATCAGATTGTATTCTTTCAAGGCATCGACTACTTCCTGTACCCCTTCTTCCACAATCTCCCGCACGGTTTTACTGCCGTCTAATTGAGGCTCCTGCTCAAGGAATCCCACGGAGTGCCCGGGTGAGAGCACGGTCTCGCCGTTGAACTCTTTGTCCCTGCCAGCAAGGATACGGAGGAGGGAGCTTTTCCCCGACCCGTTAAGGCCGAGCACCCCGATCTTCGCTCCATAGAAATAAGAAAGATAGATATCTTTCAGTACAGGCTTCTTGTCATAAAACTTGCTCACCCCGATCATGGAGTAAATGACTTTGTTAGGCTCATTGCTCATCGTTTATCAAATCCTTTCTTTCAGCAGGGCGAGGTTTAAACCCGCCCTAAAATCCGGTTTTGAAGTATACCATAATCAGGACAGCGCGCCTATAAATTTTCCGACAGGACTAAATTATTTTGAAAAGCCGTATGGTATACTACTCATGATTTTTTTTAATCGAAATTAGGTTACTAATATAATCTTCAAAAACACGGATTCATGGACTTCAAAGAAAAAATACTTATACTTGATTTTGGCTCGCAATATACCCAGCTCATCGCGCGAAGGGTGAGGGAGCAGAAGGTATATTCCGAGATACTGCCGTATAACGTCACCATCGAGAGGATCAGGGAGTTTGCCCCGAAAGGGATAATCCTTTCTGGCGGCCCTTCAAGCGTCTACGAGAAAGACGCGCCTATCGCGGACAAAAAGATCTTTGAACTCGGGGTCCCGGTCCTTGGGATTTGCTACGGTATGCAGCTTATGGCCCACTGCCTGGGCGGGAAGGTCTCAAAGGCGGCAAAGAGAGAATACGGGCGCGCTGAGCTGATGATCGACGACGATGCCGATCTGTTTAAAGGAATAGTAAAGCAGAAGACAGAAGACAGAAGACAGAAGACAGAAGTAAAAAAGACCGTCACCCGTCACCCGTCACCCGTCACTGTCGTCTGGATGAGCCATGGAGATAAGATCGTGAAACCGCCGAAGGGTTTTCTTCCCATCGCCCACACGGGCAACTCCCCTATCGCGGCCATGGCGGACAAGGCCAGAAACTTTTACGCCCTGCAATTTCATCCTGAAGTTGTGCACACGGACAACGGCACGAAGGTCCTGCGCAATTTTATATTCAACGTCTGCAAGTGCAGGCCGAAATGGACAATGCACTCTTTTATCGAAACGACAACACTGGCGATCAGGGAAAAGGTCGGCAGGGACAAAGTAGTCTGCGCGATAAGCGGCGGCGTTGATTCCGCTGTTACAGCAGTCCTGATTAACAAGGCCATTGGCAAGCAGCTTACCTGTATTTTTGTAGACAACGGCGTCTTAAGATATAAAGAGGCGGAGAAGGTCGAAGGCATGTTGAAGAGACATTTCCACATGAATATCATCTGCGTCGACTCCGCTCAGAGATTCATGAAAAAATTAAAGGGTGTCACCGATCCTGAGAGGAAAAGAAAGATCATCGGCAATGAATTTATATATGTTTTTGAGGAGGAGGCCAAGAAGATCAAAGGCGCGAAATATCTTGCGCAGGGCACTCTTTATCCCGACGTCATAGAGAGCACCTCTTTCAAGGGGCCGTCGGCCACAATAAAAAGCCATCATAATGTCGGCGGGCTGTTGAAGGACATGAAGCTCAAGCTCATTGAGCCGCTGAGGGAGCTTTTCAAGGACGAGGTAAGAGTGTTAGGCCGGGAGCTTGGGATGCCTGATGAGATTATCAGCCGCCATCCGTTTCCCGGGCCCGGGCTTGCGATAAGGATCATAGATGAAGTTACGCCCCAGAGGACCGAGATATTACGCAAGGCCGACACCATTGTCCTTGAGGAAATAAAGAAGGCCGGACTTTATAACGAGATATGGCAGGCCTTTGCCGTCCTGCTTCCCATCAAGACCGTCGGGGTCATGGGCGACGAGAGGACTTATGAAAATGTTGTCGCTGTCAGGGCTGTAAAAAGCGTGGACGGAATGACCGCCGACTGGGCAAGGCTTCCCTATGAAGTATTAGGCATAATCTCCAACAGGATCATTAATGAAGTAAAAGGCATCAACCGCGTTGTGTTTGACATCAGCTCAAAACCACCGAGCACTATCGAGTGGGAGTAAGACAGTAACGAGTGACAAGTGATGAGTAACGAGACAAAAACTCTTTTACCCGTCACGCGTTACCGATACTCGTTACTGTTTATTCAGTCTTTTTGAAAGATATGAGTCTGTCATGGCGTCAATGTCCGCTGTCAGTTCCTGCAGGCGGAGTTCTTTTTCGATCTTTTCATTGATCTCTTCGGCAGGAGAGAGAAGCATGGCGATCTGCAATTTCCTTCTCTCAAAATAAAGTCTCGTGACCTCATTCAATACGTCATCCCGCAACTGGACCATAAGCCTTGACCTTGTGTCAATCGCGGTCTGTGCCGCATTCCATACAAGGTCTCCGAGCTCCCATGTGACAGAGACAGACCATGCCTTATCGTCACCGCGTGTGATGTCATTGTCTTTGTATTTTTCTGCGGCAGTGCTGTAGAAATAGTCGCCCTTCTGCCAGTCAATGTTCTTCTGGTATGCGAACTTGAGCTGAGGCAGCAGCGCCTTTGCTGCGGCTGCCCTTCTCCATTCACTGATCTTGTCCGGCTGCACTTCGGCGTATGCTATCGCAGCCTCCCTGATCTCCTCTATGGAGGGTTCATGAGCAAATTTAGCAAGGACATGTTCAGTCTTCACGGCATTGCCGGGGAAACCGGCATTCTGTTCTTCCGCACCTGTTTTAAACACCCCCTTTTTTGTTGCAGCCCATAGTGTAATATTCTGATCAAGAGGATTGGAGATTGCCGCAAGATAACGGGCGTCTTGAGAAGCCATGCCGTTATAAAGCTCCTGCCAGCTTTCTGACTTTTTTGAATATGCGAATACTCCCCTGGCTGTTGCCGCATAAAGATTTTCAGGGTCTTTTGAGCTGACCGCGAGACAGCGTATATCACGGCTGAATAAACCTGAACTGCTTGCCGTATTCCATGTTGCGCCGCCGTCTTTTGTAATTAAAAGGCCCGCTGATGTGCCGGCGTATATAATTTTATTATCGGAGGCATCAACAGCAATGCTCCTTATCTTTGCCTCGCCTTTAATTTCATCGATATCCATTGTATCTTCAGCAATAGACAGCACGTCCTCATTTTCAAAAGAAGCTTTCACAAGTATCCTCTGCCAGTCTTCCCCGCTGCCGGCGCTTTTATAAAGCCCGTTGTCCGCGGCAGCGTAGATAGTAGAAGGCCCTGAAGCATCTATGATAATTGACGTCACTGCGGACTCTTCCGGCAGGTTCCGCGCCTGCTTCCATTCCTTCCCGTTATTGTCTGTCTGAAAAAGTCCCGCCCTGGTCCCGATAAAAATAATCTCCGTATTCATAGGATGGACAGCGATGGAAAGGACGGAATTCTTAAGCTCCCCTATGCCTCTGAAGATCCTTTCCCACTGCATCCCGCCGTCACTGTTTCTGTAGCTTCTGTACACGCCTTCATCGGTCCCGATAAATACGTAAGACCCTGAATCGGCCGGAGCCGCTGAAACAGCATTGATAATTCCTCCCGTGTGCCTGAAGATCTCCCGCCAGTTTTTCCCGCCGTCAACGGTTTTATAGAGGACCTGCTCGGAGCTTACATAAACAATGTCAGCGTTATCAGGAGCGATTGCCACCCGCTGCAGGTCGGCGTCGCTGATACCGCTGCTTACGTCCTTCCAGATTATTTCCCCGTCGCCTGCATGGATTGGTGAAGTTGAAAGATGAAGAAAAAAACATACTGCCGCAACTAAAGTGATACGATGTCCCCTCATAACAATATTCTCCCCTCAAAAGATATGTGTTCCCCCCAATGGGGGTGAAAAGTTTTTAAAGACAAGATTTGAAATTTCTTCCCAAGAGCCGGTTATATTATATTGATTGCAGGACAAGACTTCAAGACGCCGGATTGCTGTAAAATAAATATGTGACGGAGAACCAGTTAAAGCAAAAGACAGACACCGAGATTTCATTCCAGGAAGATTCTACCTGTCCGTACTTTGATGACGGAAGGACATCTTCAATAGAATATTTAATCCCCGCCAAGAAACGGATTCCGAATTTTCACGAACTTCTGTCAAAAGGGTACAGGCGTATCGGGAGCGTGTTTTACCGCAATGTCTGTAAGACATGTTCAGCCTGCATCCCCCTGCGTATTGAAGTAGAAAAATTTCAATTGAGCAGAAGCCAGAAAAGGACCATCGGCAAAAATAAAGACATCCGTGTGGAAGTCCAAAGAAGACCGTCCATCACCCCGGAGAAGGTCGTGCTTTACGATAAATACATAGCCGTGAAGCATAAGGATGACAAGAAAGAAGAAACTCGTAATCCCCTGCCTTTTCTTCTTGCAATGCATTCGGGTTACGACCATATAATCGAAATGGATTATTACTGCGGGGGCAAGCTTATAGCCGTAGGGATCGTTGATGAGGCAGCGGATTCGCTTTCGTCCAATTACTTTTACTATGACACTGATCATCTTGACAGGAGGCCCGGCGTGTTCAGCATTATCCAGGAAATTTATCTCGCCAGGAAAATGGGAAAGAGATATCTCTATCTTGGATTTTATATAGAAGAAAATCCGAAGATGCGCTATAAAAAGCTTTTCCGTCCCAACCAGATCTACAGGGATGATCAATGGCAGGATTACCTAAAGGGACAATGAAAAAACCGGGACCCCAGCCTTTCAAACTCATTATCTTAGCCGCCCTGAAAAAAGAGGTCCCTAAAGACCTGCTTGCATCTCACGGCATCCCTGTTCACACCCTTGCGGCTCTTAAAGCAGGGGCGCTTGACCAGCGCAGCCCATCGGGAATTATGGTTGTGATAACCGGCGTGGGTCATAAAGCAAGCGAAGAGGCCGCGCGCTATGTGCGTGATAACCTGGCCCCCCTGTTCGTCCTTAACATAGGCACTTGCGGGGTAACAAATAAAAAATACCCGCTTGGCAAATGGATACTTCCTGAGCACGTCACAAATGAAGAAGGCGACATGCTGAAATTAGACACGAGGCTGCCTGTTCCGCGCCCTGAAAAGATGATAAATGTTCGCTCGCTTATCAGCGTCAGGAAGTCTTCAATAAATGAGTTGCCCGAATCATGGAAAGGGCACGAGGCCATCGATATGGAATGTCATGCGCAGGCAAAGGTATTTCACGATGCAAAGATCAATTTCCACTGCCTGAAATTCAGCACTGACCATTCAGACAACAACACCTTCTCTAATTTCAACCGCAACTTTGAACTTTTTGCCGGAGAGGTAAAAAAGCTTTTCAACTTTATCGATGACGATCACAAGGTGACCGTAATTGTTCCTGTCTACAACCGCCAGCATACAATAAGGCGCGCAATTGATTCCATTCTTGCTCAGTCCCTGCAGCCGGAAGAGATCATCGTTGTTGACGACTGTTCCACTGACGGCACAAAGGAGACACTGAAAAGCTACGGCGATAAGCTGACCTGCGTTTTCCTGTCCGAAAACTCAGGGCCGTCAAGGGCAAGAAATGAAGGCGTTAAATGCGCAAAGACGGAGTGGATTGCTTTCCTGGATTCCGATGACTGCTGGGAAAAAGACAAACTGAAAAACCAGATCGCGTACCTCACGAGATGTCCTTTTTATCAGATACTGCAATCGGAAGAAATGTGGATAAGAAACGGCGTGCGTGTTAATCCATGCAAACATCATAAGAAGCCGAAAGTCTGGATATGGGAGCAATCGCTTGAGAGATGCCTTGTCTCGCCATCAGGAGTTCTTGTGAAGAGGTCCCTGCTTGAGCGTTACGGATCATTCGATGAAGAGTTTCCGGTTTGCGAGGATTATGACCTGTGGCTAAAGATATCAAGACATCATCCTGTCGGGCTTGAACCCGGTTTGTCAGTGATAAAATACGGCGGTCACAGCGACCAGCTTTCGCGGAAATATCCCGCAATGGATATGTTCAGGGTGAGGTCATTGATCAGATTATTAGAGAACGAACCGCATCCCGAATTCAGAGAAAAGATCATCGACGTCCTTGCAAGGAAGCTGAATATACTTATCAAAGGGTATGAGAAGAGGAAGAAGACAGAAGAGGCGGAGAAGTGCAGGGAGATGCTCGCTTTCATGAGTAAATAAGGGAAGGAGATGGTGTAAAATATTTCATGTTAGTCCAAAATATAAGTGTCAATGACGTCCTCGTTGAGCAAAGCCTTTTTTCGCTAAAAGGTTTTCTCTTTGAATCAAAAAGTCTTGAAACCTCTCTTGAAGATTCTTTCAAGCAGCTTGGCATACTGCATCCGGTTATTCTTTACAAAGATAAAGACGGAATGTTTCATCTGATTGATGGAAGGAAGCGCATTAATTTTGCAAGGCAGAACCAGGTTCAGACAGTCAGCGCAAACGTCCTGACGGAAGCAACACCGGTTACAGACATCATTACCTTGGTCCTCTGTGACAAGAGACTTGAGATCGAGCAAAGCATTATGAACAAAATCCGGTTCATCTGTTTCGCACTTTATCTCAAAGCGCCTGAAGCATGGATACTGAATTTCCTCTGCATTCAATTCAGCTTTAAACCTTACAGTGAATTTCTGCGGGACTGCGAGCGCATGAACGAGCTGCCTGTGGAATTAAAGTCCTTCTGCCATGAAAAAAAATACTCCCTGAAACAGATACTCAATTTAACTTCCTATCCGAAGGATATCCTTTTGCAGTTGATGGCGTGGAAGCCGATACTGCAATTGACCGCCTCCACGCTTGATGAGATCGCCTCAAATTTAAAAGATCATCTCAGCGCGCAAAACAAGACCATCAATGATTTTCTCGATGGGCCTGATGTTCAGGAAATGATCCGGTCTTCATTAGGCCCCCGTGACAGGACTGAAAGACTGCGTCAGTTTATTTACACAAAGCGGTTCCCTACCCTTTCCGAGACAAACGCAAGGATGCAGAAGACAGTTGAAGGCCTGAAGCTTCCGCAGGCTCTATCCATTAACTGGGACAGGACGCTGGAGAATAAAAATGTGGACATTGTTGTCCATGTGCAGGATTCTAAAAAGCTGACAGGGCTGTTAAGCACTTTGAACTCGGATGAGATGAAGAAGGCGGTGGAGGGAATACTGGATGAGCTTTGAGCGGTACAAGAAAACCGGAAGTCTCATAAACACAATGAATCGACGGGATATTGAAAGGGCAAGCCCTGTTTTGCAAGAAAAATCTTTTATGGCCCATTTCCATAAATTCATCTTGCAAGATGTAGTCTGATTTTTAAAGGTGTCGTCCTTGTGTTTATGAGCCATCCGGTTTTCTTATTGCAAGTTTTATTCGGACAACAGTGATTGAGAATGATGAACTACAGAGACGGGAAAAGAGAAGTACAGTCGATTACAAAAAAAGGCGAGGCAATGGGCACGTGTGCTACGTTCAACAGAAAGTACCTCTGCTGTCATGTGTATGTATTGAAGTCCGTCCACAACTGCCCGTTTGAATGTTCATACTGCTTCCTTCAAAATTATATGAACGACGGCGCGACAAAGATCGTGGACGATATTGACGCGTTGATGGAAGAGGTGAAAAGCAAAACCGCCAGTGGGCCGCAGAGGCTGTTCCGCATCGGCACGTGGGAGCTTGGCGACAGCCTTGCGCTGGAAGGAGAGACAGGACAGGCCGCAAGGCTTATCCGGGAATTTTCCACTATGGGAAATGCCGTTCTTGAACTCAAGACGAAATCAAATAATGTTGATCCGATTCTAAATATCTCTCACAATGGAAGGACGGTTGTCTCGTGGTCTCTGAATACGGAGTACATCATAAACACAGAAGAGCACAGGACCGCGCCTCTTGAAGAGCGGCTTCTTGCCATGCGAAAAGTTTCTAAGGCAGGCTATTTGATCGGCCTGCATTTCGATCCGATGATCTTTCACGAGGGATGGGAAGAAGGATATGCAGGGCTTGTGGACCGGGTCTTTGATTCGGTATCACCTGAGCGGGTCGCGTGGATATCGATCGGCAGCCTCCGCTTCAACCCTGAGATGAAAAAGAAGATGGAAAACAACTACCCGGACAACCGCCTGACATGCGCGGAGATGGTGCTTGGTGATGACGCAAAGATGCGGTATGTAAAACCGCTGCGGGTAAAGATGTACAAACGCCTTTACAGCGCATTACACAAACATATTTCGGAAGACAATCTTGTATATCTTTGCATGGAACGGTGGGATGTCTGGGAAAAGGTCTTCGGCAATCGCCCTGATACGATCGAACACCTGGACTTCCTCTTCGCGCAATCGCTTTACAAAAGATTCGGACTGATGAATGGACCGCCGAAAATGGAGTTCTACGAAGAAATATCAAAGTGAATTCAGGCTAATTTTAATCTTCACGAGACGGGTGATAAGAACGTTTTTCTTTTTTCATGGATTGCAGGTGTTTCCCTGCAAGCATCTTTTCCTTTGCGCGTTTTGAGCGTTTGCGTTTCTGCCGCCTGATCTTTTCGATCCGCTGTTCTTCCTCGCTCTCCTTGCCTTTTATCAGGCGTTCCACTTTTTCAAAAAGCAGCACACGGGCATAATAGCGGTTCATTCCCTGAGTGCGCGCCTTCTGGCATTTGACCTCAACACCGGTTGGAATATGTTTAAGGTAAACACAGGTTGCGACCTTGTTGACATTCTGCCCGCCGTGCCCTCCTGAGCGGACAAACGATTCCTCAATGTCCTTTTCATGAATGCCGAGGCTGTCGAGCCTGGCCTTGAGAGACTTTTCTTTTTCCAGGCTTACAGGGAACATGCTTAATTATACACAAGTTACAGCGCTTAAAAGCAGAGGGCAAGGGGCAGAGAGCATAGAGGGCCTTCTTGCATTAAGCAATCCATGCAATATACAATATTTCCAATAAATGCGGGTGTAACTCAGTGGTAGAGTGTCAGCTTCCCAAGCTGGAGGTCGCGGGTTCGAATCCCGTCGCCCGCTCCAATTTAAAAACAGTTGAAAGTGAAAAGCCGGATGGTTGAAAGAAAACTACTCCGGCATTATTTTGGAACAGTGAAGATAAAATTAGGATGGTTGTCCCAGGTGTTCTCGTACCACATGTCGCCGCCGTGCTTTTTAATGAGGTTCCGGCAAATCGCAAGGCCAAGGCCTGAGCTGTCGCTGCTCTCAAATTTTTCAAAGATATTAGTCCGTCTTTCTTCCGGGACAGGCGGTCCGCTGTTATAGACGTTCAGCCTGTAATGGTCTCCTTTGTCTTCAAAGCCAAAAGCGATTTGCCCGGAAGCCGCATACTTTATCGCATTACGGATAAGATTTCTGTACACGATCTTGATCCATCGCGCATTTGCCTTTATGATGACCTTGTTGCCGGGGATGGCCCCCAAACGGCTGTCTATCCTGATCATGCTTTCTTCTATTTCCGCTGCGAATTCCTCGAGGATGGGGTCGATGATGTCCTGCCGCAGGTCGAGATATTCCTTCTCAGGCATTTTAACGTTCATCATCGAAGATTTACAGAGGTACTCACCCAATAACTTTTCGAGGCGGATTATTCTGCCGGAAATATCAGAAAGAGTGACCTTGACGCTTTCATCGATAAAACCGAACGCCCCGCGCATGAGCAGTTTTATCATGCTGCCGATCGAGCTTAAGGGCCCCCTTATGTCATGTGTCGCAATACTCAGCATGTCGAGAATATGTCTTTCTCTGTCGATCCTTTCAGTGACCTCTCTGCACATGCAAATTAGACCCACAATTTCTCCGGCGCTGTCTTTCCACGGAAACTTGGTAACCGAAATCCATATCTCTGAGCCGTTTGGACAGACCCTTTTCTCTATTTTGTCCTTGACCGCCTCCCCTGTTTCGATGATCTTCTTGTCCTCAAGAAACATCGCTTCAGCCTGTTCTCCGGGGAAGAAGTCGAGATCAGATTTGCCTATCATATCGGTGACAACGCTGCCCGAATGAATTGCGACATTGTCACTGACGGCAACGTATTTGCCGTTCAGGTCCTTGAAATAGATAAAATCAGGTGTGCTGTGCAGAAGCGCTTCTATCAGATCAGTTCTTAAAATAGTATTTCCCATAGATTAACCGTTCACCTATATTATTCAATATTACCATGTTGTAAATCGAATTGTTGCGTTACTATTCGGATTTTTTTCATAAATCATTAAGGTTTGATGGAGAAACGCTGTTATGGTAAATTATATCATGCCAAAAAAGAAAAGCCCCGCGTTAAGCGGCGTTCACTATACCATTTAAACTAATTATGTCCAAAGGACTTATACATGTATACACGGGCGAAGGCAAAGGCAAGACCACTGCGGCTTTCGGTCTTGCCAAGAGGGCTGCCGGGCATGGCAGGAATGTTTTGATCCTGCAATTTCTAAAGAGCCGGACAAAAGACTCCGGCGAGATTGTCATTGCAAGAAAAGCAGGAATAAACGTTGTAAGATTCAAAGATCAGACCACGCCTCTCTTTGACCCAAGTGTAGATTTGAAAAAGTTGAAAGCCGCTATCAGGAAAGCGATAACATTCTCTGTAAAAGAAATAAAAAGTGGTGCACACGATGTCGTCATTATGGATGAATTTATCACTGTGCTAAGCTGCGGCTTTGCTACCATAAAAGACGCTGAGAAGATTATCGCCGCAAAGCCTGAACGGCTTGAACTTATATTCACAGGAAGAGGCGCGCCAGAAGAATTGATAGAGGCGGCGGACTATGTAACGGAGATGAGGATGATCAAGCATCCTTTTAACAAAGGTGTCAAGGCGCGAAAAGGTATCGAGTTTTAAATAAAGCAAGGGAGAGAATGTATGTCATACCAGAAAGAAATTACTTTATCTTTGGAGTGCATCAGCAAGGAAGAGCTCCTGAAGCGTATAGATGATAAAGCCGGCTTCGTGCTTGTTGATACTGTGGGCAAGTACGACGGGAACAGATTCAGGATCAAAGGAGCAAAGACTATCCCGTATCCTGAAGTGATAGACCGAAGGAAAGAGTTGGTCCCTTACAATGAGATTATAATTTACTGCAAGCATAAAGACTGTGTCGCCTCAAAAAAAGTCGCCCTCGGTTTGAAATTACTTAACGTCAAAAACGTAAAGGTCTATGAAGGCGGGATAGATGAGTGGGTCGCAAGCAACCTGCCGGTTGAAGAAGAGTAGGTTTGAAAGAGGAAAGATTCCGGACGAGCCGGAATGATAAGTCAGAGCATCCCTTCCGGGCTGGCATAATTGATTAAGCGAACTTCAAACTCAAAAGCTTGTAAATCAACTTTGCTGCGAGGAAGTCGGGGGCCAGGTTATTTTTTGACGGGCAGAATTCAACAACATCGAGGCCCACGACGTTTTTATTTTTCATAACGCCCTCCATTAGATCCAATACTTCATACCAGCCCAGCCCGCCGGGTTCCGGCGTGCCTGTAGAAGGCATTATTGAAGGGTCGAACACGTCAAGGTCAATTGAGACGTAAACATTTTCTGATAACTTTTTCACAACCTGTTTGATCCAGTCTTTTGACCTGCGGATATCCGACGCATAGAATGTATTCCGTTTATTAATATTCTTCAATTCCGATGAATCGCTGCTCCTTATTCCAACGGAAACTATGTTCTTTGTGACTTCCTTTGCCCTTGCCATGATGCAGGCGTGGCTGTATTTATCGCCTTCGTATGAATCCCTCATGTCGGAGTGGGCGTCAAGATGGAGGACGCTGATGTTTTTATAAACCTCCGCGTGGGCCTGAATAGTTCCAAGAGACACGGAGTGTTCTCCGCCAACTACAACGACGAATTTTTTGTCCGCTAATAATGTGCCGGTCCTTTCCCTGACCTTGTCCGCTAATGCGCGTGCAGTTACAGCGTTGATCGCCTTTGCCGTGTGGATACCTTTTTTATAAACCTCGGTATCAGTCTCGATGTCGTAGAGTTCCATATTCCGGGAGGCGTTGATGATCGCGCGCGGGCCTTTGTCAGAGCCTTTGATCCACGAACTGGTTTTATCAAAGGGAACAGGCAGGATGATTATGCCTGAATTTTTATACGAGGAATATTTAACAGGCAAGCCGCCGAAATTATTTGGTAGAGAGTTTCCCAATTATTCCAGTAACATCATTGCAGCAGCGACTACGGTGGTCCAGAGTCCGTCCTTATGGCCTTCCGCAGACTGACAGATCTGGGTTGATTTGAAGATGTATCTGCTTGCCTTGTAAACCTGTTTTCTCGCGTCCCATGCGAGGTCCGGGTCAAAGGGGATGCCGAGTGTAGTTGCAAGCATTGTAGCAGCGAGGTCTTCCGCGTATTCACCGGATTTCTTTGCGGTCTCGCCGAATGTGTGGTGTTCGGATATATAGCCGTAGTTTTTCCTGTCCGATGGAACTGCCAGACCGATTGCAGAGGAAATAAGCCTGTTGGCCTCATTAGTCTCATTACGCGCCATTACGCAGAAGGTTATCTGACCGGGCTTAATTAATGAGAGCCCCTTATCTTTGCTGATTATCTTGCAGTTTGGGGGGAATATACTGGAAACATAAACGAGGTTGCATTTTTCTATACCAGCCTGTCTGAGGGCAAGCTCAAAGGATGCAAGTTTGTCCTTATGGATTCCGACGCCTTTTGTGAAGAAGATCTTTTTGGGTATCAAGTAATCTATCATTCTCACCCCCGAACGAGGAAATATTTTGTGCGCAGGTACTGTAACGCATACGAGCAGATTTTTTCAAGTGCTTTAATTAAGTATTACACCCTGTTGTCTCTGCCACAGTTCCAAATTTCTGTCATTCCGGCTTGTCAGGAATCTTTCCGGAAGGATTCCCGACGCGCTTCGCTTGCGGGAATGACACCAAAAAATAAAATTTCAAATAATAAATGCACTGTGGTCTTTGCCGCAGGGTTCTTTACAACTATGACTCTTTTCTGGAGGAAAGGTGTCTCTGAAAATTCGTCAAGTTAATTGTTTATAATAAAAACCATGAATGACGGAATGAGAAAGCTGGTCCTCTTTGACATCGACGGGACCTTGATAACCGCAGGAGGGGCCGGCACGAGGTCGCTGAACATGGCGTTTCACGCGCTATTCAATATTGAGGCCGCTTTTAAAGATATA
Source organism: Nitrospirota bacterium (assembly GCA_016213945.1). Lineage (GTDB taxonomy): Bacteria > Nitrospirota > Thermodesulfovibrionia > UBA6902 > UBA6902 > SURF-23. The sequence goes on from JACQZF010000048.1 coordinate 121,839, forward strand.
ACAATGGCCGGGAAAACCGATATTCAGATAATAAAAGAAGGCCTCGGCACTCATGGCTATTCCATGGACGGCAATGTGAAGAGGATGCAGGAAACGTACCTGCGCTTTCTTCAAATTGAGATCAACAACCCGAAGAAGAAAATGAAACCCGGGATAAAAGAAACGCTCGATTTGTTGAGAGATATGGAAATGCCTCTCGGCCTGCTCACCGGCAACCTCGAAGGCGGCGCGAGGATAAAGCTTCACCCTTTCGGGCTGAATGAATATTTCCCTGACGGCGCGTTCGGCAGTGATGATGAAGACAGGGACAAGCTTTTGCCCATTGCAATTGAGAAATTTTCAAGAAGGGGATTTGAATTCACGCCGCGTGAATGCGTTGTTGTTGGAGACACGCCGAGGGACGTAAGATGTGCGAAAATCCACGGGGCACACTGTATTGCTGTAGCAACAGGACCTTATTCAAAAGAAGAGCTGCTGAAGACCGGCGCGGACATTGTCTTTGATTCGCTTGAGGATGTCAGCGCCTTCATAAGCTTTATTACAAAATCACTGTAACCCGATTGTCCTCCGGCCGGACTGCTTTCGGCAAAATAGCACAGCAGTGAATCTCCTTTACCCGGAGATCCACTGCTGTGTTTTTCGGTCGCGGCATTCAGCCGCTGATTTTCATTACTTCATCTACGGGTGTATGCCAGCCGCCGCCGCTTTGGCCTGGTCCTCTGTAAGAGGTATGCCGATGTAGCTGCTCATTGAAGAGTCATGGCACTTGCCGCAGGCGTACTTAACGGAGATGGCGTTAGCCGCCACGTTCGTGAATCCATTTGATCTGGTGATTGTGGTTGCAGCAGGATCGATCTTGAAGATGTGGGTCTTCACGTCTCCATTTCTGCCCCATGTTCCGTCAGGCGATTCGTTAGTCGCAGATTTCGTGGCCTCTGCCATATGGCAGTCAGAGCACTTGATGCCGCTTACATGATAACTGAGAGCTGATACTTTCAAATCAGCCCCTCCTCCTGCCGCATCAGGTGTGCCCGGTTGATGGCAGCTTTCGCAGGAGACTACAGCGCCCCTTTCCTCTGCCGTGAGGTTGTTGTCAGTTATTCCAAGAACAGACGCTATAGTGTCCGTCAGCTTGTGTGAGCGCTTGTGAGGATCATGGCATTGCACGCAGTTCAGATTTCTGTGCACACCGTCATTTAAACCGACAAGCTCGTTGTACTGCTCATGGTGGTTGATGTAGTCGCCGGTTATCTTTGCGCCGTTAGCCAGATAACTTGCGACATTTAAACCTGCATTCGGTCCGCCGCACTCGGCGTTGCCGACAGCGCCTGTCTTTGCAGTGTTTTCAGCCCTCATGTGACACACGCCGCAGACGTCCTTTGATGCATTCACCGTCATTGCATTAACAGAAGGACTCTTCACATGATTCGCTCCTGTCCCGTGACAGGCCTCGCACTGAACGCCGCTGAGCGACCACTCGCTGTAGAAGCCGCCATGGTTTACAGGGTTCAGTCCTGTTGACGCCCATGGCTCGGTGCGGGCCCCGGAATCTACATAGCAGTCATATCCCGGTGTAAAAATCGCGCCATTTGTATTGTGGCATGTCGCGCACTCATACTTCTTGCTTTGTCCCGAAGCGCTCCCGTAGGTAGACCAGTCAGCCCTTTTGCCCATCGGGTCGAGAGCCGGATCTGCTGCAAGCATATTGAACTGTGCTCCGACTCCGCCTGATAATGCCGCGCTGGACCAGACATAACCGGTCTTGTCGTCACCGGAGGTGTCTTTAATCCCCCACCTTGCCTTCCATCCATAACCGCCGATAACATAACTTACTGACGACCAGTCGAGCCTTCCGTCGGCGTTCAGATCAATCTGGAAATCCGGCACACTCACATCATCGTTTAAAGCCGCCAGGGTCGGCATGGTCATGCTTAGAAGAGCCGAAAGCGGGTCTGTATCCAAGGACGGGGTAGCGCCGTTGGTGATTCTTAATTTATACGGGTGTCCTGACTGGACAAAGTCGTTGTACTTTGCTGTATGGCAGCCTGAGCAGGACTCAGAGCCGACAAAGCCGCCGTCAATTCCCGTTACGTTGTGATAACCTGTCGCTTCGGCTGATGCGTCTGCCTTTGTTGCAAATACAGTGGTTGTTCCGGCAAGACCGTCCTTGCCTCCTGCCTCAGCATGACATTTGCCGCACGCATACTCAAGAGAGAGATAATTGTATGCAACTGCAGGGCTTCCAGTGCCTGATGCAGTGTCCGGAGCTGTGGCAGAGGGGTTTATCTTAAAGATATGGGTCTTCGCATCACCCATCTTTCCCCAGCTTCCTGTTGACGCATGGGTTGCAGATTTTGTCGCCTCTGCCATGTGACAGTCGGCACAGGTGACGCCTGCTGTTTTGTGAGCAAATATCTTACCTGATGTTGCTGCATCATCAGCATTTCTCTGTGCCGGATGGCAGGCTGCGCAGGAAGTCACCGCACCTCTTTCCTCTGCAGAAAGGTGATTGTCCGTTATGCCGAGGGCTGCTGCGACTGCGTCTGTTACCTTATGTGAGCGTTTATGAGGGTCATGGCATGTTACGCATGTCAGGCTTGAATGCACGCCCGGTGCAGATACGGTTCCGACCATCTCGTTATACTGCTCATGATGTTTAATGTAGCCTCCGCCGACCAATGCGCCGCCTGTTCCGGTTCCGTAGCATTCCTGATCGGTAAGGATTCTGGTATGGCATTTGCCGCAGGTCTCAAGCGATGTATTTTTAGTAATGTTTAATACTGACGGAGCATTCACATGGCTCTCGCCGGGGCCGTGGCAGGCCTCGCACTGTACTCCGTCAAAAGTCCACTCACTGTAATACCCGCCGTGATTGGTTTGATCCAGGAATGGATTTGAAGCCCACGGCTCTGTACGCCCGCCAGGCGCCTCGTAACAGGATTGGGCCGGGTCTATGTTTTTGCCGTTAGTGTTATGGCAAACCGCGCAATTGTATTTCTTTGATTGTCCGGTTGTTGAGCCGTAACTGGACCAATCCGCCCTTCTGCCATAAGGGTCAAGCGTTGAATCCGCAGCCATCATGTTGAACTGGGCAGCCGAAGTGCTCGACCAGACGTATCCGGTCTTCTGTAACGTGCCCGTATCCAATGTGTTATCCTTTATGCCCCAGCGCGCCTTCCAGCCAAAACCGCCGATGACGTAATTCGCTGACGACCAATCAAGATGTCCTGTCCCGTCATCCGCCGGTGTAACATTGGCGTCAGTGTTCAAAGCCGCAAGCAAAGGCATATATGTTGAAAGTATCGCTGAAAGCGGATCTGCTTCCGGCGAGGGTATTGCGCCGCCTGTCGTCCTGTACTTGTATGGATGTCCTGACCTGTCGAAGTCTGCTTTCTGTGTTGTGTGGCATGAACCGCAGACTGACGAGCCTACATAGCCGTTGTCGATTGCCGGTGGCGCAAATTTAAATCCCTCGGAATGCACGTGGCAGTCTGTACATTTTTGCCCGTCGTAATGTCCGACATAGTTACTGCCTGCATCCAAATCTCCGGGGGCTGAGCCGTCATTCCTGTGATGGTTTGTCTGTGTATGGCATGTCTCACAGATATTTTGATTATTAGGTACTCCATCTGCAAATGAACCTGCTCCGGAAGCAGCGGTGAAAAGAATGTAGTCTCTTGTGCTTGTTCCGGTGACAGGATTGTCATAGCAGAGGTATTCCTTGATATACTTACCGTAAGTTGCGCCGTATGCAAGGTCCTGCTCCTGCTGATGCGGGTTATGGCAGGTTAAACAGTCCATTGTCCAGCCGCCGTATTTTGTCCCGGCTACGGACGATGAGTGCATTTTTACATTCTTTGCCGTGCCGAATCCATATGGAGGATTTGCCGGATACTGCGCCTTCAAAACTCCGTTTAAAGGATCGGATGTGTCCGCAGGGTCAGAATGGCATCTCTGACAGGACCTTCTCTGGTCAATGACGCCTGAATCATCAAAGTGACACCAGTTGCAGGATGTTTTATTAGTTGACCCGTCGCCATTCAAGAGGTTAAACACATGCACGCCGTCATTGGGGTTTGTCTTTGTAGTGCACGAAGGCTGAGCGCAATCAGCGTCTGTGGCATCTACCCTGCTGTCGCAGTCATTGTCAATGCCGTCGCTGCAGGTCGGGTCGCCGTAGCTTCCTTCTTTGTTTCCCGGGAAGCGATTGGCGTTATTGTCATCGCAGTCGCCTGCGCACCATGCAACTCCGTCGTGGTCTTTATCTTCGTCTGTAGAGAAATCTTTTCTGCCGTCGCAGTCGCTGTCTTTGCCGTCGCATATGCGCTGCGCGCCGGGATGAACATTTGCATCATTGTCGTCACAGTCAACAGCGCCGCATCCTATGCCGCCTACAAAGTAATTATCTCCGTCAGCGTCTACGCAATACGCAGGACATCCTGTTGCATTTGGGTCCTGTATATCGGTGATGCCGTCACAGTCATTGTCTTTGCCGTCTGCACAGAGTTCAGCCGCTCCAAGATAAACTGTGTTGTCATTGTCGTTACAGTCTGTGCCGCCACAGGCCTGTAATGTCTGGCCATCTCCATCTGCATCCGGGCATATACAGGCGGCCTCATCAATCTGCCCGTTACAGTTGTTGTCTTTCGTGTCGCTGCAGTATTCCTGGACTCCGGGATTGACGCTGAAATCATTGTCATTACAGTCAGCAGGCGAACTGCAGATACGGTAGCCGTCCTGGTCCAGGTCCTTTTCCGCGGCCGGCACTCCTCCTACGCAGTCGTTATCTATGCCGTCGCATATTTCGGGATTGCCGGGGAATCTGTTCGGGTTGTTGTCGTCACAGTCACCCGCGCACCACATGACACCGTCATGATCTTTGTCCTCGTCAGTGCTGAAATCCTTTCTTCCGTCACAGTTGTTGTCTTTGCCGTCGCATATTTTGGGTGCGCCGGGGTAGACTTTGTTGTCGTTGTCATTACAGTCTGTTGTCTTTCCCTTCGGACATGAAATGTCTCCGGGGCTGCCGTAGCCGTCCCCATCCAGGTCTGTACATGCCGCGTGAACCGGAACAAATGACAGGGCAAGCACGAGTACAGAAAACAGGATGATAAAGATTGATCGATACTTTAACATGGTCCCTCCTCCTTCTATTAAACCTTTAATTGGTTTTATTCCAACGTGTTTGATTTGTACGCTGGTACTTATATTTAATTTAAAGTACCGCAGGGAAGGATTCAATAGAAATCTTACTTACTGATTCGGGTGTTTTGTGAAGAAAAATTCACAGATCGAGGGGGAATCGACTTAAAAAACAAGGTTGAATTGCCGGATCATCTTGAGAGGTAATTCTCTAAAATCTTCATGCACTCCAGTGTCTTTTCACCTTCTTTGGTAAGAAAATATGATTTCTCTTTGTCCTGCTCAATGATCCCTGACTCTTTAAGATTCTTAAGATGAAAAACTACTTTTGTGTGGTCTTCTATGTCCAGCGCCTTTGTTATTTCCATAAGATGCAGGCCTCTATTCTGGTGGAGCAATTTGATAACTTTTCTCCTTATGGAATTGGTCAAAGAGCTTAGGGTAAAATCCATGTCCAGTTTTTTTATGCCTTCTTCAAATCTGGACTCTTCCAGCGCGCGTCTTATTATTGCATCCAGGTCCTCTATCTTGAAGGGCTTGGATATGTAGTCGCTGGCGCCTTTTTTTATCGCCTTGACTGCGTTATCGACTGTGGCAAAGGCGGTAAGCATAATTACCTTTGTCCCCGGACTGCGCTTCCTGATTTCTGCAAGCGCATCCATGCCGCTCATCTTCGGCATCATAAGGTCCAGAAGCATAACATCAAATTTCTTTGCTGTAGCTTTATCAATAGCTTCTATCCCTGTGGACGCTTCGTCTGTATGGTATCCCTTCTTGCTCAGTATCTCGGAGAGATTGACCCTGAGTTCGCTATCGTCATCAACTATAAGGATGTTTTTCATATTCCCAATTTTCCTGAAGTCTTCCCGTTTGCCATAGGGAGACTGACAGTAACTGTCGTCCCCGGTCCTTTCCTGCTCTCTATGTCTATCTCGCCATTGTGCTGGTTAATGATGCCGAAGCATAGTGATAAACCAAGCCCTGTGCCGCCTCCGACTTCCTTTGTAGAAAAAAAAGGATCAAATACTTTTAGCAAGTTTTCCTGAGAGATCCCTGTTCCGGTGTCGGTTATCTTTATTTTGACCCAGCCGCCGGAATGCGAGCTTTCTATGTTGATATGGCCGCCCTCAGGCATAGCTTGAATGGAATTAGTCAGAATGTTTATAAAAACCTGCGTTAATTGTACCGCATCTCCCATCACATTTGATACGTTCGATAGCGTCTTGTATACAATCACATCCCTTAATTTATTCTTAAGGAATGCAAGCGCTTCCTCTATGGCGATATTTATGTTAACGGGCTGTTGTACAGGCTCAGTTATACGGGAAAACTGCAGCAGGTCTTTTGTAATGACGGCTACCCTGTCTGTATTTTTTTCTATAGAGTCAACTCTTCTTATAATCTCATGATTGTCCATGCCTTCTAATTCATCTCTCAGCATTTGTATATTTAATGATATGCTCGTAAGCGGATTGTTTATCTCATGCGCAGTGCCGGCGGCAAGCCGTCCGAGGGGCGCTAATTTTTCGTAACGCGCAAGCCGCCTTACCTGTTGTTCCAGCCTGCTCTTGGTTTCTGTATCGAATATATTCAATGCCCTAACGACGAAATAAGTAATAAGGACAGCACACAGGCCGCGCAAGCCTTCTACCGGGATTAGAAGATAAGACACTACTATGCGGGAGGGGAATAGTCCTGCAAAGACACCATAAAGGAAAAAGATGACGCCGGCATAGAAAAGCTTTCGTGAAACAGGAAGGCTTAAGCCATCTTCCTTCAGTGAATACATTATTAATCCGTAAGCTGTCAGAATCCCTCCGGCAAAACCCAAGGTCTTTCTCGTCACAATTTCTAATTGTTCAAAAAATTGATGACCTGTACTGAATCCCGCATTCAATAGATATATGCCCCAGAAGAGGAACAGTATCACAGGAATTCCCCTTAACCATTTCTTAATGCTGTTATGGGTTAATGACATAAGTGCTATGCCGAATAGCAACAGGAACAAGAATGAGAGTATAGCAACTAAGACCGCTATTAATTTTACCCAGAAGACCTCGTGCAACAATACATATCGTCCCTTTAAAAGCATGTAGAGTTCAAGCCATTCGTGTGTTCCATGTGTGAACCCGAACCACGCCAGCAGCCTAAGATGGTTCGCAAGTTTCAGGTCGTTTGTTTTTATCTTAAATGCAATGAAAAGGCCTAACAACAAAAAGGCAAGACCATAAAAGAAATACAGGTGACCCATAGGAGGGATGTCGGAAAACACGGCAAAATCAATCATTCCTAAACCTCAAGGCTGCAGAGAAGGGCGCAGTAGCCTCCCCTTTTTTTATTTAATGGAAAAAAACTACCATAAAAATTAGAGCAAAAAAGATACCAAACAAAAGATATAGTAAAATCAAAGCATTGAACAGGCATAATGTATGATGGATTGTCATCCTGGCATGTCATTGCGGCACGAATCTCAATCTCGGAGCCGGCAAGCCTTCTGAAAACAAAGAAAGATTCCGGACAAGCCGGAATGACAAAGGTGTCATCTTGAATGCAAAGTAGAATTATTATGCGATCTGCGAGCCGTACAGTATTTTTATGAACTGTCAGTAATAATTATTTTTATTACTTCGGAACGATCGGCGCGTAAAAAGATTCCAACTGATAAGCCTTGTCAAAGTACTCTTTGGCCTCGTCCATCTTTTTCATCTTGTAATAAGCGTAGCCGATAAAGTAGTAGGTCTTCGGGTCAGGTTTTTTCCCGGCCTCATCTTTCATAATGCTGATGGCCTCGTCCATTTTACCCTGGAAATAAAGAGAGTAGGCCTGTTCTATCGGCGTCTTCTGCGCCCATGCGAGAGATAAGGACAAGGTGAAAACAATAATTAAGAATGTTACGACGATTTTTTTCATAAGCACCTCCCCGTAAATGTTAGCATATTCCCCGAGTATTTTAAAAAGTATTTAAAACCATTTCTGTGATTGTAATCGCTACGTCACTCGTCACTTAATATTTAGTCCCTGTCCATAAGCTTAAACATTGAACTGTCATTCCCGCAGTCTGTTGAGCGGGAATCCAGTCTTTTCAGTAGCTCTGGATGCCCGATTACTGACTTCGGGCATGACGAAATTTTAAACTTGCAATTTACGTACAATCACTATTCAATTGCAGCTCAATCCGCTTCATGCTCAGGCTCTTCAGGCGCGCCGAATTCCGCTTTCTTTTTTCTGACGGCTTCCCGTTGGGCCTTTGATGAGTATGCCCTTGGAACGGTCCCCTCTTTAAAAAATTCCACCATCTTCTCCGTTTCATTAGTTGCAAGAAATCCGGTCAGCGGATCAATTACCGCGGTAACAATGCCTTTAGGTAAATGGAAGGTTTTTGCATCGTTATCACTGCCATGGGAAGCAGGCGTATCCTTCATAAAATTCATCCATATGGGCAGCGCGGCTTTTGCCCCTGTCTCCCTTGCCCCAAGCGGTCGCATGTTATCAAAGCCGACCCACACTCCCGCAGCCAATTCGGGTGTATATCCTACAAACCACGCGTCCTTGAAGTCGTTAGTCGTACCGGTCTTTCCTGCTATCGGTATCCGCAATTCCCTCGCACGCTTGGCGGTCCCGTATTTCACCACGTCCTCAAGCATTGATGTGGCAAGAAACGCGGTCTGAGCGCTGATGACCATTGCGCCTTTGGGCTGATTATTTTCAAGGACATTTCCATCAGCATCCATTATATACTTAATCGCGATCGGATCCATCTTCATTCCTTCATTGGCAAGTACGCAAAAGGCGGAGGTGAGTTCAAGAGGTGTGACGCTCAGGCTGCCAAGGGCAAGAGACAGGTTGTAAGGAAGCGGCCCGGGAATGCCGAGCGCACCGGCGAATTTAATAACGTCTTTAACGCCGACCTTTTCAAGCAGCTTTATCGTGACTATGTTTCTTGAATACGCGAGCGCCTCTCTCAATCTTGTGGGCCCGTGGAATTTCCTGTCGTAATTTTCCGGCCTCCACTCGCCGAACTGTTCAGTCGAATAACTTATCGGCTCATCCACTATCGTGCTTGCCGGAGTGTAGCCGCTGTCCATGGCCGCCGCGTAAATTACAGGCTTGAACGCGGAGCCTGCCTGCCTCTTCGCAAATACAGCCCGGTTGAATTCACTCTTTCCGAAATCATATCCGCCGACGATGGCCTTGATATAACCGGTGGAAGGCTCCATGGCAACAATTGCCCCCTGTGCGAGGGGCTCCTGCTCAAGCTGAAAAACAGGCTCATTGCCTATCATCTCTTTCACCTTCACCCGGATGACATCGCCTGATTTCAGAATGTCCGGGAGTTTGAAATATCTGAAATCCTTGATCACCTTGCCGCTTGAATCAAGTAATCTTTTTGCCCATGTGGTGTCAGGCAGGAATATCCTTCCGGTAAAGCCCCTTGCTTTGACAATTGCCTGTGAGTCGGAAACTGTGATCACAATTGCAGTCATGATGTCGCCCTGCCGCATTACAACTTTCCCGAACGGTTTTTCTTCCTTTAACTCATTCTCCAGGTTAATGTCTTTGTGTCCGATCGCCCCTCTGTAGCCCTGCCTTTTGTCCAGCTCCCGCAGGCCGTTTTGCATTGCCCTGACAGCGGCAGCCTGCATTCTTTTATTTAAGGTCGTATACACCTTGAGCCCGCCTTTATACACCTTTTCAACGCCGTATTCGTCTTCAAGATATTTTCTGATATATTCGAGGAAATAATTTTGCGTATACAGTTCATACCTCATACTTGAAAGATGCAGGGGCTGCCTGTATGCCTTTTCCGCTTCATCTTTGGTTATGTACTTTTCCTCCTCCATTCTTCTCAGAACGATATGCTGCCTTTCCTTTGCCTTGTCAAGGTCGCTGTATGGTGAAAATTTGCTCGGCGCCTTGACGAGTCCGCAGATAAGCGCGGCCTCCGCAAGGTTTAAATCAGAAACAGACTTGCCGAAATAAGTCCGCGCCGCCATCTCGACTCCGTAAGCGCCGTGTCCGAAGTAAACCTTATTCAGATAGAGTTCGAGGATCTCTTCTTTTTTCAGGTTCTTTTCGATCCTGAATGCCAGGGTTGCCTCTTTTAATTTTCTGACCACGGTCTTTTCAGGGGAAAGGAAGATCACCTTCGCAAGCTGCTGGGTGATAGTGCTTGCGCCTTCCTTTATCCTGCCCGCGATAATATCTTTTAATATCGCCCTTATGATCGCGATGTAATCAATGCCTTTATGCTGCCAGAACCTTGAATCCTCAACAGCCACAACAGCGCGTATTAAGTTTTCAGGTATTTTACTTATGGGTACGAATATGCCTTTTTCAATCTTGAACTCGCCGACGAGGCTATCGTCATCTGCGTAGACCTTTGTCCCGTGCGCAGGGACATAGCCTTTGATCTCATTTACTTGCGGGATGTCCTTTATCAGCGCCAGATAGCCTCCCACAGCGGCGCCGGCTATTAAGACGATGACAAAGATGAGAGTATTAAATAAAAACTTTTTCATATCGATGATTATAGTAACGATTTATTTGAACTGTCAATTTGTTGTAGCGCGTTGTTGACACAAGCTTCTCAATGATGTTAAATTTTTTGATTAAATCAGCCCTCTCCGTTTTAATACAAAAAGAGGTATAATTAATCTTGTCGCTCAAAATATATGACTACTGATTATAAGGATACATTAAATCTTCCCAATACATCATTTCCCATGAAGGCGAATTTGGCCCAGAAAGAGGTGGAGCTGCTTGCCGTCTGGGAGAAAAACGGGACTTACCAAAAGATGCAGCAAAAAGACCGGGCCAAAAGCTACATCCTGCATGACGGCCCTCCGTACGCAAACGGCAATATTCACCTTGGGCACGCCCTCAATAAGATCCTCAAGGACATGATCGTGAAATATAAGGCAATGAAAGGCCACTATGCGCCTTACGTACCGGGCTGGGACTGTCACGGCCTTCCCATTGAGCATCAGGTGGATAAAAACCTCGGGGCCAAAAAAGAGAACACGACCATAACGGAAAAGAGAAAACTTTGCAGGGAATACGCTGCGAAGTTTTTAGACATTCAACGGGAGGAGTTTAAACGCCTCGGAGTATTCGGCGACTGGCAGGACCCGTACATTACAATGGCTTTTCCCTATGAAGCGACCATTGTCAGGGAGCTTAACAGGTTTGTTCAAAATGGCTCTGTGTATAAAGGGAAGAAGCCCGTTCACTGGTGCCCGACTTGCGTGACTGCGCTTGCCGAGGCAGAGGTGGAATATGCTGACAAGGAGTCGCCGTCAGTCTATGTGAAATTCAGAGTGAAAGATCCAACTATAAAATTACAGACGGGGAATGGGCAGGCTCAGAGCTTGAAGGCATTGTTTGCAGACATCCGTGGATTGAAAGAGATGCACCGGCAATTTTAGGCGAACATGTGACCCTGGACCAGGGCACCGGAATAGTTCATACAGCGCCGGGTCATGGTGAAGAAGATTATGAAATAGGATTGAAATACGGACTGGATGTGTATGCGCCGGTTGATAAGAAGGGCTGCTTCACTGAAGAGGTCGAAGGATTTACCGGGCAATTTGTTTTTAAAGCCAATCAGGAAGTTATTAATAAGTTAAAAGAAGTACACGCACTACTCGGCTCGCCTGAAAATATAACTCATTCCTATCCTCATTGCTGGAGATGCAAAAGGCCTGTGATCTTCAGGGCAACTGAGCAGTGGTTCATCTCTATGGAGAAAAATGATCTGAGACATCGCGCCCTCGATGAAATTAAAAAAACCGAATGGGTCCCGAAATGGGGCATGGACAGGATAAACGGAATGGTAGAGAACAGGCCTGACTGGTGCATTTCAAGACAAAGGTCGTGGGGTGTGCCGATAGCATTGTTCCGGTGCAAGAAATGCAAGCAATTCATAAACGACAAAGCGGTGATGGAAAAGATCGAGCAGGAATTTGCACAGCATGGGGCGGACATCTGGTTTGAAAAGACCGAGGCGGAGCTGCTTCCCGCTAACTACAAATGCGCTAAGTGCGGCTTACAGGAATTTATAAAAGAGATGGACATCCTTGATGTGTGGTTTGATTCAGGCGTAAGCCATGCGGCGGTCATGGAGGCTGATGAAAGGCTCACGAGTCCTGCTGACCTTTATCTTGAAGGCAGTGATCAGCACAGGGGTTGGTTTCAGAGCTCGCTCCTCACTTCCGTCGGCACTCGCGGCAGGGCGCCGTATAAGGCAGTCCTTACCCACGGCTTTGTTGTGGACGGGCAAGGGAAAAAGATGTCAAAGTCCCTCGGCAATGTTATTTCACCACAGGAAATTACAAAGAAACACGGCGCTGAGATACTGCGTCTCTGGACCTCATCTGCCGATTACAGGGAGGACATGAGGATCTCAAATGAGATCATGTCCCGTCTTGTCGAGGCATATAGAAAGATCAGAAACACCTGCAGGTTCTTGCTTGGCAATATAAATGACTTTGATCCGGCAATGGCGGAATTAAGCAAGGTTCAAAAGGAAGATTTATTTGAGATAGACAGATATGCCCTGAGCATTCTTCAGGGACTTATCAGGAAAGTAAGTAACGCTTATGAGACCTTTGCGTTTCATGAGGTCTACCATGCCATATATAAGTTCTGTGTAATCGATATGAGTTCATTCTATCTTGACATCCTGAAAGACAGGCTGTACACATTTAAGGCTGACTCAAAGGAGAGAAGGTCGGCACAAATAGTTTTATATAACATATTGATATCATTGACTAAAATGGTGGCTCCAGTCCTGTCTTTTACTGCGGAAGAGATCTGGCAGCATATCCCCGGTAAGAAGGAAGAAAGCGTTTTTCTTTCTGCCTTCCCGGAGGTAAAAGAAGAATTTATTGATACGGAACTGGAACAAACCTGGGAGAGGCTTGCAAAGGTTCGTGATGAAGTAAATAAGGCATTAGAAATTAAACGCCAGGAGAAAGTTATCGGCAATGCCCTTGAAGCAAAGGTCACATTATTCGTAAATGCAGAGTTGTCTCAACTCCTTGTAAAATATAATGAATTTCTGCCGACACTCTTTATAGTCTCTGCCGTGGAAGCCTTAAAAGATTCAAAGGCGGCTGAAACTGCCTATCAAAGCTCAGAAGTTGAAGGGCTTTCTGTCTTTGTAGAAAAGGCAGAGGGAAATAAGTGCCAGAGGTGCTGGAACTGGGACGTCAATGTTGGAAAATATGAGACCCATCCCGAACTGTGCAAAAAATGTTATGAAGTGATCGCATCGTGAGGAAAGTCATGCTCATAGCTATAATTGCTTCTCTTGTAGCGATTACCGATTACATAACTAAAAAGGCTGTCGTCGCCAAACTTACCTTATTCGATAAGATTGATGTATTGCCATTTTTACGTATAGTTCATGTGGAAAACAAAGGGGCCGCCTTTGGGCTTTTCGCTAATCTCGGCAATAATATCTTTATGGCAATTTCAGTTATCGCAATTATTGCAATCCTGGTATATGTCTCCAGATTTGCTAAAGGAAGCGAGGTGTTTTCGTTTTCCCTGATTCTCGGCGGCGCAATCGGGAACTTGTTGGACAGGATTGCTACTGGCAAAGTGGTTGATTTTATTGACGTTTATATCAATAAATGGCACTGGCCGGCATTCAACGTGGCAGACTCTGCCTTAACAGTTGGAATAATATTATTTATCTGGTCGAGTCTGAGATCGGGGAAACCTAAAGAAATCTGAGAGATATGCCGTTAATCACTGTAAAATATAAAGACACAAAATGAGAGGCAAAACCAATGAATAAAACATGCGGGCATCATTCAACCTCACAGGATACGGAAAAGAAATCCAAAATTAAAAACTTCTTTGAACAGCAGGCGAACAAGCTGAAACTACGCAAATTCACCTGTCCGATTTGCAAAGAGGTCTTCCACGGACTCTCCAAAATGAGCGCCCATCTCAAGAAACACTGCACGTGATAGCCTGTTGAAGGTCAGTCGTCGGCTGACCCAAGCGGCAGATAAGCCTTTGGATTTAAGGAAAGATCTACTGTTTTCCCGTTTATAAAATGATGATATCCTGCGGCAGCTACCATCGCTGCATTATCAGTGCATAAGTGCAGCGATGGAAAATAAACCTCAAAATCTTTTTCAAGAGCTTCCCGTTTGATATTTTCTCGCAAGGCGCTGTTTGCGGCCACGCCACCTGAGAGAATAATCTTTTTTATGCCGGTTGCCCTCGTCACGTCTATTATTCTGTTTGTCAAACTTCCCACGACAGCGGATTGAAAGCTTGCGGCAATATCCTCTTTGCTTACCTCAGGGTTTTTTCTGACATAGTTTAATACGGCGGTTTTTAATCCGCTAAAACTAAAATCAAAACTGTCCTTAAGAAGCGCCTTGGGAAAGGCCACAGCTTCGGGATTCCCTTTTGAGGCAAGCGAATCAATGATCGTACCGCCGGGGTATCCAAACCCGAGGAGCTTTGCAACCTTATCGTATGCTTCTCCCGCTGCATCATCCCTTGTCCTGCCCAATTCAATATATTGTCCAAAGCCGTCCACCTTGTATATGCTTGTGTGCCCGCCTGATACTACAAGGGCGAGAAAGGGAAACTCGGGCTTGGTCTCAAGAAATACTGAAAATATATGCCCCTCCAGATGATTCACAGCTACAAGGGGTATAGTGTGGACAAATGAAAGTGATTTCGCAAAACAGACCCCGACAAGGAGCGAACCGATCAACCCCGGCCCATGACTTACTGCAATCGCGGAGATCTCACGTATCCCAGCCCCAGCTTGCTTTATTGCCTCATCAACTACAGGGCAGATCATTTCCAGGTGCCTTCTTGATGCAAGCTCCGGGACTATGCCGCCATACCTCTTGTGGATTTCATTCTGGCTTGAGACGATATTTGAAATGATCCTGCTTCCGTCCTCAACAATAGAGGCGGCGGTGTCGTCACAGGATGTATCTATTCCCAAAATAAGCATCGTTACATATCATTGTTCCACGTGGAACATAATTTTCTTTAACCTAAAAACGGCAGTTAACCACAGCGTGCGCAGAGATAAAAGAATTCATATTCAGAAGCTTACTCAGTTAGTTGCATTGTTTTGCTTTTACCCAAAAAGGGAAATGACTTTATGTCTTAATTATAGTGACTTTCAGGTCTTTCTATGTGATCTCTGAGGTTCAATTGCTTTTTTTAGGTTTATGGACAAAGCCGTTGGTTAATATATTCAGAGGCAGCCCGGAAGCCGTTTTTTCTAAGAATACGAAAGATGTTTTCTGAGGCAAGAGATTTAAGAAATTTCTCTCTCTTTTTAGTATCCGGTAGTTTCTTCATCGCCTTCTTACGGGTTACTTCGACAACCTTTAAATAACATGCGAATTCTTTATCATAAAGTTTTTCCATTTCTTTTCTGACAGCCTTAGAGATTGCTGGACTCGCGCCTTCAGTTGAGATGGCAATAGTCAAAGGCCCACGCCTTACAATTGAAGGTGCAATAAAATTACCCTCTGAGGGCAGATCAATTACATTTACGAGATGTCCCGCCTCACGCGCTATCTGGGTATTTACCTCAGTGGAAGATGTGCACGCGATTACGACAAAGGCGTCAGCAGTGTCTCCAGTTTTATAGGCTCTTTTTATATGTTTAATCTTCCCTTTATCTTTAAGTATCCATAAGTTACGTGTAATTTCAGGACTTATTATTTTAACTAAAGCTCCAGCCTTGAGAAGTGTGCGCACCTTTCTTTCCGCAACACGGCCTCCTCCAACTACAACTGATTTTTTGTTTTTCAGATTTAAAAAGACGGGGTAATATTTCACTTTTTTTCTTTAAACGAAGTGATAAGCTCTCTCGCGTCATTGGCACGTTTTATTGTGGGGAATTTTTCAATAAGAGAATTCAGGGCGGTTATCGCCTTGTCCCGCTGTCCCAGATTTTCATAAGAAAGACCGAGATAATAAAGGGTTTCAGATTCTTTCATGGAGTCAGGGTAGTTTTCAAGCAGGCCGGTAAAGCGCTGCACCGCCGCATTATAAGAGCCTTTTTTATAATAGAAATTTCCAATGGAGAATTCATATTCAGCAAGCACCCGCCGGCACACGGTTATCCTGTCCTCGACAATATCCATGTACGGGTTTCTGGGATAATCCCTTCTAAGCTTTTCAAATTCCTTTAAGGCCCGTTGAGCATAAGAATAGCTGATGTCAACGGATGTTATCCTTTTAAAAAAGCTCAGGGCCAGATTATATTGCGCGTAGGGCGCATACTTGCTATACGGATATGTATTAAGGAAGGTTTCATACTCAACCGCTGCTTCTTCATAGGAGGCGTCCTCAAAATATGTGTCAGCGATGCGAAGCCTGGCCAACGTTGAATATTGCTGAGAAGCATCCTTTAATTTAATTTTTTCAAGAAGCTCCCTCGCTTCCGCATAGGAGCCGGCAGATATAAGGTCATTTGCCTTTTTCAAAGTGCCTTCAGGGTCAAAAGGCGGTTCCTGGACCTGGGCAGTCGAGCATCCAAACATAATCAGGAGGATAAGTAGAAAAAAGATCTCCCGGACAGATGTAGTTTTTTTGTATTTCATAGCTTCCCTTTCTCTTAAAGTAAAATAATTTTATCTTAACGCAAGTATTTTTATCAAACTGTATCGCGCAATAAAAATAATAACTTTACAACTAATTGTTCAGTTTACTATCTGTCATGAATTTATTACAATTAACTTATTATGAAAACAATAAAGACAGAAGAATATATTATCGAAGAAGAGCCGTACTATCTGCCTTCAGGCAGGGAAATAGATATCTTTGAGGCAGCATACAAAAATCAGATACCGGTCATCTTGAAGGGACCAACCGGATGCGGCAAGACCAGATTCATGCAGCACATGGCCTGGAGATTGAAGAGGCCTCTTCTCACGGTTTCCTGTCATGATGATCTAACTGCCTCCGACCTTGTTGGCAGGTATCTGGTGCGCGGAGGGGAGACGGTCTGGGTTGACGGGCCTCTTACAAAGGCCGTGAAGGTCGGTGGCTTCTGCTATCTCGATGAAATTGTCGAGGCGAGGAAGGACACCATAGTCGTGATCCATCCGTTAGCGGATGACAGGAGGATCCTGCCCATAGAGAAGCTGGGCGAGGCACTGCAGGCGCCTCCGGAATTTCTCTTCAGCATATCTTACAATCCGGGATACCAGAGCATTCTAAAAGACCTCAAACAATCTACACGCCAGCGGTTTCTTGCAATTGAGTTCAGCTATCCTGACAAGAAGCTTGAAAAGGAAATCATTATTCACGAAACCGGGATTGATGAAACCACCGCTGAAAGGCTTGTGAGTTTCGCCGAAAAAACCCGAAATCTGAAAGACAGGGGGCTGATCGAGGGGGCAAGCACAAGGCTGTTAATTCACACGGCAAAATTAATCTCTTCCGGCATTGAAACGACAGAAGCCTGCAAGACCGCAATTGCCGAGCCTCTTACCGATGACCATGAAATGTTGTCGGCACTTTCCGAACTTATAAGCTCCATATTTTAATGCATGAGATTGAAGATAAATATATTGAGCAATTAAAAGAAGAGATCATCAAAAATCTTCGCCTGGATTTTTTTGATGATGAAGAGATAAAAGCGATCTTGAGGGACCTAACGTCCTTTGATAAAAAGATAAGACAAAAAGCTGTTGCCCTCTGCCAAACCCTTTCCCACAAAAGTTCATCACTGGTCCCGACTACAATTAAACGCGTTAAGAACGCCTCCCGCTTCCTCGTGCCAAGAGAGATGGAAAAATGGATAAACCACGCCTATGATTTGTTAGACCATCAAGGGGTTGACCCTTTTTTAGGTTTTATTTCAAGGATGGACGCTGAGACCCTTTGGAACTTTCTGATGCCGAAAGGGCTTTCACTTCAGGAAGTTACGCCATTTCTTGAAACTTATCTGAGGGGCATATCAGGGCTTGAACTAAAGGTCATGCCAAACAAAGAATCTTTTACCAACACATCAACAATATATCTTCCGCCCTTTATAGACAAATATGAAGAACATGATAAGAACCTTCTTGTTTATAAATTCATGGCAGCCCACAAATGGGCACAAATTGTACAGGGCACACTGACTCCTGACGCAGCCACATTAAAAACCTTTCTGAAAGATGATGCCACGGCCCATCCTGATATTGAGACCTTCTTCAGTCTTTTTCCTGAAAGGGAACTCGCGATCGATCTTTACAATATCATTGAAGCCTTCAGGCTTGAATCATTTCTTAAAAATGAGCTCCCCGGACTTATGAGAGGAGTGTGTAACATCAAGAAAGATTTCATTAAATTCAGGGCACCTCTTTCAAGCCTTTCAGAAAAAGCAGCGTTTGTCGAACTGCTTTATCAGTCTTATCTGAGGGCAGAAACTGAAACCTCTTTTTTAAATAAAGAGATCGGTGAAATTTTATATCTGAAGGAAGATGCCGGTAATCATGAAAGCATGACAGCCCTTTTTAAACTTTATAATATGGCAACTAAACTTGCAGGCGTTTACCAGCCGCGAAGTTATCTACTTCTTCTTGGCGCAATAAGGCCGGAAGATATCTCCCTTCACCTGAAGGAGGAGAGACGGGCGCACAAAAAGAGGCTTGAAGGTTTCGTCACGAAAATCATAAACATGCCCTCATTTGCCCCCCAGAAGATGTCCGCGCACAAGACACTCTTTCGGGACAGGATGGCTGACCCTGCGAAAGAATATCTGCTTATCAAAGGCAGGATAATCGATCTTGACACCGAGACAAAAGACTTTATATCAGAGAAGGGCGGGATACCTGGCGGCGTAATGGTCAAGGGGGCAGACATTGGCGGGGCGGGAAGTCCTATCACTCTGACCGAACTAATGGAAGAAGAGGAAATATTTCAAGAGACGACAGGCGGAATAAAGTATGACGAATGGGATTATAACAGGGGAGGCTACAAGAAAAAGTGGTGTACGCTTTATGAGCATAATATCCACCCGGGGCATGACTCATTTGTAGAGCAGACCCTCAGGCGTTACAGCGGACAAGTCAACATTCTGAGGAAGAAGTTTGAACTTTTAAACAGAGAGCCCAAGATAATCAGGAGACAGAAGGACGGAGAAGATATAGACATTGATGCAGTTGTCGATGCGTTTTCAGACATCCACGCAGGCCTTTCCCCGAGTGAAAATTACTTCACAAAATACGACAGGCAGCAAAGGAACCTCGCGGTACTATTTCTTATCGATATGAGCGGTTCCACGAAAGGCTGGGTAAATGAGGCTGAAAGAGAATCCCTTATACTCATGGCGGAGGCGCTTGAAGCGCTTGGTGACCGTTATGCTGTTTATGGTTTTTCCGGCATGACAAGAAATAAGTGTGATTACTATTGCGTAAAGAGTTTTGACGAATCGTATTCAGATACTGTAAAGCGGCGTATCAGTGGAATAGTTTCAAAAGACTACACCCGCATGGGGCCGCCTATCAGGCATTCAATATCTCTTCTTAAATCCGTTGATGCAAGAACAAAGCTGCTAATCACCCTCAGCGACGGAAAGCCTGAGGACTACGATGCGTATAAAGGCAACTACGGCATTGAAGATACCCGGAAGGCGCTTATAGAGGCAAAGGAATTTGGAATTCATTCCTTCTGCATCACAATTGACAGAGAGGCAAGTTCGTACCTTAAACGCATGTACGGTGAGGTGAATTATACGGTCATAGATGACGTCAGGAAACTCCCGCACAGGATCACGGAGATCTACCGGCGGCTTGCAACCTGATTGAATGAGAATCTGTCTAAATTACTATTTTCTATTTTCGTCATGCCCGAAGTCAGTAATCGGGCATCCAGAGCTGCTGAAAAGACTGGATTCCCGCTCAACAAACTGCCAACAGTAGGTGCTTTAGGCACGGGAATGACAGTTCAATGTTTGAGGTTATCAACAGACACTAATTAGCATCGGATTATAACTATGAAAGAAGAGAGCCAAAATTATTTTGACAAAGAGTTCAATCTGCGCGAAGGTCTGATTTATCTCAATCATGCCGCGGTCTCCCCCTGGCCTGTTCGCACGGCAAAGGCCGTGCAGAGTTTTGCAGAAGAGAACATGGTCCAGGGTTCTTTAAATTATCTTAAATGGATCGAGGTTGACAACGGACTTCGCTCACAGGCGCAGGAACTTTTAAATGCCCGCACAAAAGACAGCATGGCCCTTGTCAAAAATACCTCTGAAGCCCTATCTTTTGTAGCATACGGGCTGGACTGGAAAGAGAGTGATAACATTGTCAGCACCAATCAGGAATTTCCATCCAACCGCATTGTCTGGGAGTCGCTCCGTCAAAAAGGTGTTGAGTTCCGGGAGGCGGACATTAGCACTTCCAGCAGTCCGGAGGACGCAATTTTTTCTCTCACTGACAATCGCACACGTCTTATAACAATCAGCTCAGTACAATTTCCAACAGGTCTCAGGATGGAGCTTGCACGCATCGGCGAGTTCTGCAAAAGCAAAGGCATCCTGTTTTGCGTGGATGCGATCCAGAGCCTCGGAGCATTGCGGTTTGATGTTGAAAGTATCGGCGCAGACTTTGTCATGGCAGACGGGCACAAGTGGATGCTCGGCCCTGAAGGGCTCGGCATTTTTTACTGCCGTCCTGAAGCAATGGAACGTTTAAATCTCACTCAATACGGCTGGCACATGGTTGAGGCTGTTGGGGATTTTGACCGCAGGGATTGGAGCATCGCAAAGACAGCCCGCCGCTTTGAATGCGGAAGCTCCAACACCCTTGGCATTTACGCACTCAGCGCGAGCCTTTCTCTTTTGCTGGAAACCGGAAAGGAGCAGGTGGAAAGAGATGTGCTGAAAAGAAGCGAATATCTTTTTGAGAAAATAAAATCAAACCCTGAGCTTGAATTGATCACCTCAACAGCGTCAGGCCGTTATTCAGGCATCGTCACCTTCAGGAGACGCAATGTTGATCCAGCAGCGCTTTACCGTCATTTGAGCCAGCACAATGTGGTATGCGCCTTGCGCGGAGGCGGTATTCGCCTGTCACCTCACTTCTACACCCCATATGATCATCTCGACCGCGCGATAGATCTTGCCGAAGGATATATTCCTTGAACGGCGGTTATATCCACAGATTTCACAGATAACGAATGATATAAATGAGAAAGGAATATATTTATATTCACCCAAACGGTTGTAGAGACGACCCGGGGGGTCGTCTCTACCCTGTGTTAATCTGTGAATAATATTTTTAAGGTGTCTCTATGCGTTCTAAATACAAACAAATATTTTCCGGCGGCATCCTGGCGGCAATCGGATATTTGCTGTCACCTCTCTCGTGGTGGAATGATTTGTACCTGAATATCCCGTTGGCATATGTCGGCGCCTGGCTGGCAAGCTTATTATATAAGCCTGCATTTCTTCCCGCATTTGTTGTCGCCTACTGGATAACAAACATAACCGGCTTTGTACTGATGCATAAGGGAGTAGAAAAAATTGCCGGTAGAGAAGTCAAGAAAGCATATTCAAAAAAAGCCCTGTTAAAAGATCTCGCGCTTTCATTGGCGTATACTGTCTTGATAATCATCCTGATTAAATTACATATAATCAGACCCATCGAGCAGTACTTCACCAGCCCTGCTTTGTAACCATTCCAAACCCCTCTCAATACCTGTTACAATATTCGGATGTCCAGACACGAACTCATAATTGAAGGGGCCAGGCAGAATAACCTGCAGAATATCAGCCTCCGCCTGCCGCACAATACCTTCATCACAATAACAGGCGTTTCCGGCTCAGGCAAGTCTTCTCTTGCGTTTGATACGATCTTTGCCGAAGGCCAGTGGAGGTTCATAGAATCCCTTTCAACTTACGCACGGCTATTTCTTGAGAAGCTCGACCGTCCGGACGTTGATTCAATACGTAATATCAGGCCCGCGATCGCGCTTGAGCAGCGTAATACCGTCAAGACCTCACGCTCCACTGTTGGCACAACTACGGAGATATATGATTACCTCCGCCTGCTCTATGCAAAAATAGCTGAGCCTCACTGCCCGAAATGCGGCAGGAAATTAAAGTCGTGGAGTCCCTCCCTTGTGGTAAAGGAACTTATCGAAAAATATCCTGATAGAAAGGCGATGATCATCTTTGACTCGGATGATACCGCGGAAGAATTACAGAAGAAGGGTTTTCACCGTCTTCGTGAAAAGGCCCCGTCCGGTCATGAAGTAATTCTCGACAGGCTAATCATAAAAGACGAGCCGCGTTTGTCAGATTCAATTGAGACCGCGTGGGAGCACGGCAGCAAAAGCGTGAAGGTTGAGCTTGTCAGCGATAGGGAAGAAAAGAACGAAATCCTTCATTTTATTTCCGAGCTGAAATGCCTTGACTGCAATATTGAGATCATGAAGCCGCAGCCTTTGCTTTTTTCTTTCAACCATCCGCTCGGCGCGTGTCCGAAGTGCAAAGGCTTCGGCAACATACTTGAATACTCCGAGGACTGCCTCATTCCCGACAAGGACATCACACTTGAAAAGGGGGCCATCGAGCCCTGGAGCAAGCCTTCAAACAGATGGTGGTACAGGCAGTTTGCAAAGGCAGCCAAGGCGCGCGGCATAAATCTCAAGGTCCCTTACAGGGAGCTTTCCGATGAGGTGAAGGCGCTGATATTCAGCGGCGCAAGTGATTTTCACGGGATGAACGATTTCTTTGAATATCTTGAGGGCAGGCGGTACAAACTCCATGTGCGCGTGTTCTTAAGCAGGTACCGGAAGGCGGCCCCTTGCGATCATTGCCTTGGCAGCAGGCTCCGTCCGGAGGCGCTCGCGTTCACTGTCGGCGGATTGAATATAGCCCAGATGACAAACATGCCCGTCGCACAGATGAGCAGTTATTTTTCAACCCTCGGCCTCACTGAACACGAGCGGGATATCTCATCAGAGATACTCAGGCAGATCAATCTCAAGCTGAGTTTTTTAATGCGCGTCGGGATAGGTTATCTCACGTTAAACAGGGAAGCGAAGACCCTCTCAGGCGGCGAGTCTCAGAGGATAAATCTCGCAAATCAGCTCGCGTCAAAATTGACCGGGACCCTTTACGTCCTTGACGAGCCAACTGTTGGTCTCCATCCAAGGGACGTCGGCAGGATTGCTGAAATTCTTAAAGAACTTGCCGCCGCTGGAAATACTGTCATCACAGTTGAGCATGACAAGGCCATTATCAATTCTTCGGACTGGATCGTTGAGATCGGCCCCGGCGGCGGGAACAGGGGAGGCAGGGTGCTTTTTTCAGGACAGAGAGAAGATTTTCTGAAGACGGATACGCTCACCGCAAATTATCTGAAAGATGTTGAATGGATACCTGTTCCAAAGATCAGAAAAAAGGGCAGCGGCAAAAAACTCTCGATCAAGGGAGCAAGCGGAAATAATCTGAAGCACATAGACATCAATATTCCTCTTCAAACCCTGACCTGCATAACAGGCGTCTCAGGCTCAGGCAAGAGCACCATTGTTGAGGACACGATTTACAAGGCGCTTGCAAGGCATTTCAAAATCGAGTTTGAAACCCCTGACCCGTTTGAATCCGTCAAAGGACTTGAGTATCTGAAAGGGGTCAAGATCATTGACCAGCACCCGATCGGCAAAAGCCCGCGCTCAAATCCTATCACATATATCAAGGCGTTTGACCACATAAGAAAGGTTTTTTCAGAACAGCATGAGGCAAAGATCATCGGACTTGCCCCCGGACACTTTTCATTTAATACGGAAGGCGGGCGCTGCGAGGCCTGCAGCGGCGCGGGTTATCAAAAGCTTGAGATGTATTTTTTTGAAGACCTGTTTGTAAAATGCGAAGTGTGCGGCGGCAAACGATACAAACCGGAAGTTCTCACCGTACATTATAACGGGAAAAATATTCATGAAGTCCTCGATCTCACGGTTGACGAGGCATTTGAGTTTTTCAAATCCATCCCTTCCCTTGCGGACAAATTAAAACTTATGTCCTCAGTCGGACTCGGCTATCTGAGGCTGGGACAACCTGCCACAACGCTTTCCGGCGGCGAGGCGCAGCGGCTGAAGATCTGTGCGGAATTAGGCGTCCTCAACAGGAGAGACTATCTCTACATCCTTGACGAACCCACAGTCGGTCTTCATTCTGATGACATAAAAAAACTGCTGAAGGTCCTCAATCACCTTGTTGACGCAGGCAACACCGTGCTTCTGGTCGAGCACAATTTAGATGTAATAAAATGCGCTGACTGGGTCATCGACGTAGGCCCCGAAGGCGGTGACGAAGGCGGCTGCGTTGTAGCTGAGGGGACGCCTGAGAATATCATGATGAACACAACATCTCACACCGGATTGTTCCTGAAAGAATATTTGTAAGCCCGCCCCACCCTTTTTATAGAAAATATGATTTATATCATAGTAGCTGAGAGAGCATGGGATAATAATCTTAAGAGAGAATGATTCCAATGACCCTTATCAAGAAAAGGGGGGTACTTATGAAAACGAAACAGCTTATGCTAAGCCGATACACAAATTTATTACTGCTGGCGTGTGTTATACTCATTCAGCCATACGCCGCCTGGGCTTCTGATTCAAAAGACCTTGAAGTGTCTATCACATCTCCACAAAACGGATTTGTAACAACCCAAAAAACTGTTGATATAACCGTTCAATTTAGCGCCGAAGACGACGATCTTGCCGCAGCAAGCGGTTCCGCCAACAACTTACTGGCCGTCATTCTCAAGGCCAATGATGTTGAAGTCGGCCGCCTGGAAAACCCGCCCCAAAACGGCAGCCACACCTTTTCAGTCGATCTATCTTCCTATCCGGAAGGGGTGCTCCACTTGCAGGCCTTCGCCCTCGAGAGCGAAGGTGATGAAACCGATATCGAAAAATCCAGACGGATCCGGCTGTTTATCGACCGCAGCCTTAGTGACGGCGTTAGGGTCGGCAGAGGAGGAGGCATCGTTTCCACTGCTGACGATAAGCTGACCATAACGATCCCCAAAGGCGCTCTCACAAGACCGCAGACGATTACCGTCAACCAGCTTGCGTTGCAGGACCTTCCGCAGCTTCCCGACGGAAGCCTTCCCGATAGCGGCTGGATGCTCGAACCGGACGGGCTTCAATTCAGGAAGCCGGTGGAGGTCAGACTTGCTCTTGATCCCACCTCACCACCTTCTCCCGGCAGCATGTCAGCTAACCTCTCAGTTCTGCTTAGTCTGTCAGCAGGCACGTGGGAATTGCTGCAACAGCAAACACTGACACAGGACAATGCAGGGAATAATACGCTGACCGCTAAACTCAGCCATTTCTCCACGCTGACAAAGTTCACAGAGTTCGATGTTCAAATACAGATAACCGGCTTGCCTGACCAGCCGCTGCTGGTCGGACAGGAGTTTAACCCTGTTGCAACAGTCAGCGACACCACGTCGGCATTTAATGCTACGAGTGTAGTTTACCGAGATCGAAGCCGCGTCTCAATCGTTGTTGTAAATCCTCCGGATGGTATCGTATCGATGGGCGCACTGCGCCCAAGTCAGCCTGATTTGCTCACCACCGGCCCAATGACCTATCGCTGTAAAAAGCCCGGTGTTGGTTATTATGAACCGGCAATTGTGATAGAAGAATTTAATATTATGGTGGGGTTAGGTTTAGAACTTCCTTATCTATACAATCCATCATTTCCAATCATCTGCCAGGCTCCCGGCACGGAGGACGGACGGATTGAAATCCTTGATCCGGAAACTGCCTCTATGGCTGTCTACTCAATCGCGCCGGTGAATATCAGTAAAATGGTAGGGGAATCTTTCAATATTGACGCAATAGAAGATTTTGCAGCCACGATCACAAGAATCATTCCGCAACAGTTCTACATAAAAATTATGGAGTTGCCTCATCTCCTGTCACTTCCCCTTGTTACCGGGGCGACCGGCTCTCAGGGAGTGCTGACACAAACAATAAAAAACAATTTTCTAGTCGTACAGCCAACGCGTGGGCAAAACTCCCAGTCCTTCTTATTTGCCTGCGAACGTGCAGGAAGAACGTGGGTAAACTTTGAATTCATCGGCGCATACGATGACCCGCTGTTCCCGGCTAATCTCGTAGCGGTTGTTCAGTGTACGCTGCCGGATTTTACCGGCCTCTCCGAAACCCAAGCGATATTCGCAATAGCTTTAGAAGGGTTAGTTGCCGGAACCATCACCTATGAGCCGTCGGCGACCGTACCTGAAGGCAACGTGATCCACCAGGATCCGCCGCCAGGATCCGCGGTTGATGCCGGCGCTACAGTTAACCTGGTAATCTCCAGCGGGCTGGTGAACGTCCCGCCGGGTTTTACTTCAACACCAATAACTGCGGCTACTGTGGGCCAGCCTTACATCTACTTTGCCGAGGCAACCGACCCGAATGGCGACGCTCTTGAATACGCGCTTACGGAGGCGCCCGCCGGCATGCTAATCGCCTCCCAAATTGGAACCATCGAATGGACTCCGACCGACGCAGATGTCGGTCAACATCAGGTGACGGTCATAGCCACAGACCCGGGCGGACTTTCTGCCACGCAGAGTTTCATAATCAACGTATCATCACCGTCTTCCATTTGCGGCAACGGCTTTGTGGAAACTGCTGAAGACTGCGATGATGGTAATATAAGCAGCAATGACGGATGTTCAACCATTTGCACGGTGGAGACTGGATACACTTGTACCGGGTCACCATCTGTATGCAGCCTAAATCCCACCCCAAATTCTGCTCCGAGATTTGTTACCACGCCAATAACAGTGGCTACTGTGGGGCAGCCTTACATCTACGATTCCATGGCTATCGATCAGGATCTTGACCTTTTAACATATGAACTCACACAAGCGCCTGCTGGCATGACAATCGATTCCATCAATTCCATAAGCGGGAAAATCAATTGGACACCGACTGACACACAAGTCGGCCGGCATCCGGTGACTGTCACAGCCACCGACCCGGGCGGGCTTTCTGCTACACAAAGCTTCATTATCGATGTACCAGCGCCGGGCAGCCGCTTAACCAATCTATTCGCCACGTTGCTCGTCAGCACCCCAAGCGGCGGGCAGTTAGGCGTTAGTGGAGGTAATCCATCGGTTTCTGCTGATGGACGCTATGTAGCTTTCCAGAGCACGGCCGGCAATCTTGTCGTTCCCAACGAGTCTACCGCTGTCATCGACTTTGATATCTTCGTAAAAGACATGCTGACCGGGACAACTGTGCGCGCCAGCTCCAACATCGCAGGAGGCGATACGTCGGCCCATAGCGAGAACCCTTCGATATCCGGTAACGGCCGATATGTTGCTTTTGACAGCCTGGCCAGGGACCTGGTTGTCATCGACACAAACAATAACAGGGATGTATTCGTCAGGGACCTCGTCACTAACCTGATATGGCGAGTCAGCACCACTGCCACCGAAGCGCAGGCTGCCGGCGGAGGCAGCAATCCCTCGATCTCCGCTGACGGCAGCCATGTCGCCTTCCAGGCCCCTGTTGTGCTGGGCACAGGTGACACAGATGCCTCTTTGGACATTTACGTCAAAAATATTGTAACCGGCGCGATCAATCTATCCAGCACCGGCGTTGACGCCAACAAAGGATATGGGCCTGAGGGGGACTGCTTCAGTCCCGCGCTCTCGCCGGATGGCAGATTTGTCACCTTTGTCTGCACATTCAGAGACCCGTTCTTCCCCACACTGGCATTTGCCTATCAGGTATGGCTCAAGGATCTGCAGACCGGCGCTATTACGGAGATTATCTTGAGCAGTCCTGCCACCGGTGCTCTGCCGGCCGATGTTCCTGCTACGCCCGCAGTCTCCGAAGGCGGCGGCCTTGTCGCCTTCGTCAGTTCGCAGAACAATCTGGTCCCGGGCGACACTAATGCCGCCAGCGACATCTTCGTCAAGGATCTGTCAACCGGGGCGCTCATGCGCATTAGTACCGACAGCGTCGGAATGCAGGCAAACGGTAGCAGCGCCAATCCATCGGTTTCCTCTGACGGACGCTATGTCGTATTTGAAAGCGTGGCCTCTAATCTGGTAGCAGACGATACCAACGCTGCCAGCGACATTTTTATCAAGGATCTACAGACTGGCGCGATCAAGCGGGTCGGACAGGGCTTTGGTGCCGCAATATCCCCGGATGCCAATTACATCGCCTTCGGGACCGGCAACGTCGTGCTCAATGGTCCGGCGCTTCTCGGCGGCCCTGGTGACGATATTCTAATCGTGAGTTCTCCCACCATCTATCTGCTGGTGGATGGCGGCCCCGGCACTGACACGGTGAATATAGACGCGTCCGTCCTGGGATTCAACTTCACTGAGATTGCCGACAACCGCTTTGCTGGCATTGAGAAGCTCGACATGAGCGGAGCCAACACCAATACGATAACGATGAACGCGCAAGACATATTGGCGTTCTCGAACACCACCGACACCGTACTGATTAAGGGTGATCCGGGCGACGCAGTGTTATTGAGCGACCCCGGCTGGACGCAAGGTGTAACGGTTTTTGACCCGTTAGGCGAAGTTGGCATATATGTCACCTACACCAATGGCGCGGCGACAGTGCTGGTGGAGCAGGAGCTGACCCAGCCATTTTGAATTAAGGTTGTCTGCTCCTTATTCCCCCTCCCATCCGGTGAGGGGGGGAAAGGAGATAGGAGGCAGGAACATGGGAAAAAGGTTTTTGTTCATTATAAGTCTTTTGTTAATAGCGGCAGGCATAACATTAACATATGCAGTTCAAAAGCCTGTGCAGCCCGCCCCAAACGGGATTACAATGCCTGAGTCTTACAAAGACTGGCGAATCATTGCCCCGTCTCACCGCAGTGATAACAACACTATCAGGGTTGTCCTTGGAAATACTACAGCGGTCCAGGCGGCAAGGAAAGGAAAGACCAATCCCTGGCCCGATGGAACGGTCTTTGCAAAACTTGTATGGAAAAATAAGGCCCACGAGAATTGGCCTACCGCGACAATCCCCGGAGAATTTGTCCATGCGGAATTTATGATAAAGGATTCCAAAAAATATCCGGCAACCGGCGGCTGGGGTTTTGCCCGCTGGCTTGGCATGGAGCAAAAGCCTTATGGCAAGGACGCCGGCTTTGTGCAGGAGTGTTTCGGCTGTCATACGCCGGTGAAGGAAAATGATTATGTGTTTACCCATCCGGTGGTGATGCCGTAAGGTTAAACCCACCTCCTTGGAAAAAAGGCGGGTTCATTTTTCATGGTTCCGTGTTTTCTTGGTCTATGGCTCGTTTCGTCATCTCCCTGATTGTATTAACGGCCTGACGGCAATTATCTAACTCCAACAGTAGATCAGGCACTTGTGTTAAAAGTTCTGGATGTTGCTCAATAAGCTCTTCGAGATGTGCAAGCGCCCGAGGGTCCGATGCGTTTGCTCTGGTCGCTCTAACAAAGTTCTCCACCGCAGCTTGATAATTACCTGTTCCCGCGCACGATATCCCAAGATTCTTGTAAGCATTGTGGCGAGCTGAATTGATCTCTATAGCGGCTCGGCAGTATTTATCAGCCTCTTTATGCCTGCCTAATTGGTTTAGACAGTAACCTAAGTTATTGTTGATCAAATACCAATCGTCGCTATTGGTGGCTTTTAAAGAGAATGCCTGCGAATAGAAAGTCACGGCATTTTCATAGTCACACATACTCTCCATAAGCTGTCCCTTGGAAAGATAACATCGAGTCTTAATTTCTGGATCATCAGTTATATCCGAAAGCTTCTGCATATACGTCAATGCCTTTACAGGTTGTCCCGACGTGCTGTAAAACCATGCCAATTTATATAAGCCATCTTGATAGCTGGCTTCACGCTCGGTAAAATCCAAAAGGAGCTTTCTTTCTTCTTCCTCAAATGAGGGTATATTGCCTATTTTTCGTTTTTGCAAATAGAAGGCAACGCCCTCAGGTATATTTAGATCATCTGACATATCATATTCCCCTTATTAATTATCTATAGAATGGTTTGAGTGACCTATAGTGAAACATATGTGAATTATCAAGTGGCATTGGTTCAATTACCTTCGGCATATTTTATTATATGTGAGTAAAAAGTTTGGTATTATCCTACATCACCCTCGGTAGGTTATTATATCACTATTAACAGGCTGAATTAATTTGTTTAAATCTTCGTTGGGTCAAACTCCCCGCGGCTTGCCGCATCAGAAACTGACTTTGTAAGTATTTGATACCCGTACGCTTGCGGCGGGATATTGAGGTGGACCCCAAAAATCGGACAATCGTGTAAAGTGTAAAACGACACGAAAGACGAAGGAGGTCAGACCGAGATGAGCAAGACGAAAAGGAATCGATATTCAGGGGA
Organism: Nitrospirota bacterium; assembly: GCA_016213945.1. GTDB lineage: Bacteria > Nitrospirota > Thermodesulfovibrionia > UBA6902 > UBA6902 > SURF-23. The sequence goes on from JACQZF010000048.1 coordinate 152,361, forward strand.
GTTCAAGGCGAAGGTAGCGCTTGA
>JACQZF010000040.1 GCA_016213945.1 Nitrospirota bacterium
ACAGAAAAACGCTTTCCATGTGCCCACATAGTTATCGTCGCTCTTTCCTCCGGAGATAACACAATCTGCGCTGCTATTCTACTCATGCATTTACTATACATAATCTCCCGTTATATGTAAAGTTATTTAAGACGCACTACACTAGTCTTAAACAACAATTGACGGGACATTTTTTTCATATCTTGGCTATTGATACGGTCTCTATCTAAAGATACTCTTATTCGTTTTAGCTGTATATTTATACGCTGACACGAGTCATTTCTGTAAGAGTTAAGGTTGGATTTAGATTAACAACAGATGAAGGAAATATCGCGCTGTCATAACTGACTTCGAAAATATAAGAATTATGCCGGCTGTCACACTGCATATCGTTTTTTTCAGCAATGCCTGCAGTAAGCAGATATGCCCCGTTTGTAATCCACATGGTCAAGTTAATCAAACACTCTACAATGTCCCCTCTTTTTCGAGGGGGCATTTGCATTTTCATGGATTCAGTGGAAACCCCGAAAACATCGCCCCCCCTTTTGTCCCGAATGAGAAAACCAATTGAATACCAGTCCATGTCTTCGTGGAACAATCCTCTCAAAAAAAGAACATATTCTTTCCCTGAACCCAACTGCGTAACTTTCTGCCCGTTCTTATCGAGAATCCCGTAATCAAGGATCTCTGCTTTGCCGTTTCCAAACTGCATCGCATCAGAATTATGAGGATCTCTTAATTTTTCCTTAGCCAGTTCAACCAATGCCTGTTTTTCGGATTCTTCCAGTTGAGGCCTTTTCGCCACTTTATCGTAAGTACTCTCTTCCCCGCTTGCTGCTTCCTTAACAACTTTTTTCATTTCGCCATTGTCGCCGCCGAAAAGCATTTTGTAATAGCAGCCTGATACGTATTTGGGATCACCTTGCTCAACTATCTTTCCCTGATCCAAAAGGAATGCCCTGTCACAAAATGTATTAATAGAATTTGTATCATGAGAAACAAAGAGTATTGTCCCCCTGTTTCTCCGAAATTCCCTGAGCTTATCGAAACATTTTACCTGAAACTTCATATCTCCTACTGCCAGGGCCTCGTCAACGATCAGGATCTCCGGTTCAATGCATATTGCGGTACTGAAGGTAAGGCGCGCCTGCATCCCGGTTGAGTATGTTTTAAATGGTTGGTCAAGCACATCTTTCAACTCGCTGAAATCGATTATCCAATCCATTTTATTGTCGATTTCATACCGAGTCATGCCAAGGCACAGTCCACCCATATAGATGTTCTCTCTGCCGGTATATTCAGGATGAAAGCCTGTACCCAGTTCAAGGATGGAAGAAATGATGCCGCTTGTATTTATTTCTCCGGCAGTTTTATCTAATGTCCCCGTCAGAATCTTCAATAGAGTACTCTTCCCCGCTCCGTTGCGCCCCATAATCCCGACCATTTCACCCCGCTTCAACTCGAAGGATATATCTCTCAGCGCCCAGAATTCCCTGTATCGAGGCTTGTGGGTAAGAATCTCCCAAAACATATCCGAAGGCTTCGAATATATCTTAAACATCTTGGAAAGGTTTGAGACCCTGATTGCGACGTCTTTCCCTGAGTTCATAACACATTCCCGAACATGATCTTTAGCTTTCTGAAAATCCTGTAGCCGGCATAAAATATTACCACGCTTGACGATATGAAAACCACCCAGGCCCAACGGTGTTCGACCCTGCCGAAATAGAGGACGTCCTGATAGCACCATATCATGTAACTGAACGGGTTGGCGTACAGCAGCAGCTTCAACTTCCCCGGCACCTGCGCGGGCAGATAAAAGATAGGGATCATGTATATGCCTGCAAAGTTGAATACCTGAATAACGTCCTTCAAGTCCCTGAAATATGTGCCTACTGATGAAAAAATAAAACAGACCCCCGCCATAGCGAGAAATTGAAAGAATATCAGAACGGGAAGTAGCGCGTAGCTAAATGGCAGGTAGTGGTGCGTTACCAAAACATATATTACCAATATCGCCATCATGAGCAGCATGGTCACAAGCGAAGCCAGAACACCTTTAACAGGAAGTATCTCAATAGGGAAAACTACTTGTTTCACGAGATTTGCATTTACCAGAATAACGGTCACTCCTTTTGACATTGACTCCTGAAAGCACATCCAGGGAATGAGCCCTGACAGCAGATAAGTAGTATAATCCAGTTGCGAAGGCAAATTGCCTCCGATTTTCATTTTGAATACATACGCAAAAATAAATACAAAAACAGCCATGATAAACAGCGGGTGGCCGATGGCCCAGAATGTGCCCAATATCTGCCCCATGTATCTCTCGGATATTTCCCTCTTAGCCATTTCTAAGGTCAACTGACGATTGCGGGTCAAAAGCAACAGCAACTCGCGGAAATCCAAAAAATGGTTTTTTGGATTTATATAATTACTCATTAAGAGAAATACTCCTTACGACAACTCTTTCACATATTCAACAACATACGCCGTGTCCTCCGCACTCTGGAGCGGCTCCACGGGCAGGCTGAATACGCTGGCGCTTGCCAACTCCGCATTTACAAGATTCCCGAAAGTCTTGCTCCTGCCGTTTCCGAATACTTTCATCTTATGTAAAGGGTAAGGGTAGTAGATCATGGTGGATATGCCTTTGTCTTTCAATTGCTTCTGAACTTCATCCCTGCTGCCGTTTGAGATCCTTACAGTGTACTGATGCCATGCGTGATTTGCATCCGGCAGGGATTTTGGAAGGGTTAAGCCGTTAATGCCTTTCAGGCTGCTGTTATAATGCCCGGCAACTTTGCCTCTTCTTTCGTTGAATTCATCAATGTATTTAAACTTAGCCAATACTACCGCAGCCTGAAGGGTATCAAGCCTGCCATTGTAGCCTACGTGGTCCACATTATATTTATCCTTGCCCCCGTGTTTAAGCAGCATTCTTATGATCTCTGCTACGAGGTCGTCATTTGTAGACATGATGCCTCCGTCGCCGAAGCCGCCGAGATTCTTTGAGGGGAAAAAACTGAATGCGCCTGCATTGCCGATGGAGCCAAGCTTCCTGCCCTTCCATGAGCCGCCAAAGGCCTGGGCTACGTCTTCAACGATAAATAAATTGAACTCCTGGGCAAGCTGCATGATCTCATTCATATCGCATGACAGTCCGTAAAGATGGACCGGAAGGATGCCGACGACTTTTCCTTTTTGAGAGGAGGCCAGATATTCTCTGATCTTGCGGGCGTCAATATTGTAAGTTTCAGGGTCAATGTCTATGAAGACAGGAGTTGCGCCTGCCCTTAATATCGCGTCTCCTGTTGCCGTAAATGTAAACGGCGTCGTTATAATCTCATCAGCTTCGTCAAAGAACTCCCGGTCTTTCAGCTTTATTGCGAGGGCGCGCAGTGACATTACCAGCGCCTCTGTTCCGGACGAAGCGCCGATGCAGTGTTTCACACCCAGGTAAGCCGCTATTTTGTCCTCAAGCTCCTTTACCTCCGGGCCGAGTATCCATTTCTGATGATCGAGGCACGTTCTTAGTGCGGCGTCAATGTCACTTTTCATGTATTCGTATTCAAGCTTCAGGTCAAGCATCGGGATCTGCTTCATTTATTTAGTCTCCTCTTTTATGATTGTCAGTTTGTCATTTGCCAGTTCATATTCATTCTTGCAATATCCGCAAACAGCATGACTGCTGTTGAATTTCAACGTCGTGCCGCATCTGCACGCCCAGCCGATTTGTTTGGCAGGCACTCCTGCAACAACGGCGTAGTCCGGGATGTCTGATTTAACAACCGCGCCTGCGCCAATCATCGCATACTTGCCGATGGTTGAGCCGCATACGATTGTCGCGTTGGCGCCTATTGTCGCCCCCGTTCTTACCCGTGTTTGAAGGAACTCACGCTTTCTCTCTATAAAAGCCCTTGGGTTATATACATTGGTAAATACACATGAAGGGCCGCAAAAGACGCCGTCTTCAAGAATGACGCCTTTATAAACCGACACGTTATTCTGTATCTTGCACCTGCTGCCGATCTCACTGTCAGGGCCTATTACGACATTTTGCCCGATTATGCAGTTGTCTCCGATCTTAGAGCCTTTAAGTATATGGGAAAAATGCCATATCTTTGAGCCTGCTCCTATTTGAACGCCGTTATCAATAAGTGCGGTTTCGTGCGCATAGTATGAAGGAGAATGGGAAGGAGCAGGCGAGGCGTGCGTGCTGCCTATTACACTTTCCGATGATTCAAGTATCTTTAACACGCGCAATCCTTCCGCGCCGTCTGTAAGCGGTCTTTTCTTTTGTACGGAGCATTCGGCAAAATGGCCCAGCTCCAGTTTCAGCGGCTCACCGGCTTCTATGGGGACTACCTGATAATCAGCCTTTTGCGCAATAGGTATTTTCCCGTCTTTCCATTCTATGGTGTGAGGATAAAGAAACAGTTTTTCCTTGCTTACATCGTCAAAGACAACCATTGCCTTTGAACCGACCACAATTAATTTCTGTTCCTTGAAGGGATGAAGCCAACTGACAAAGATATGCCCTTTTACGCCGTTTTTGAATTCGAGGGTTGTTAATGTCGTGTCGAAAATTCCTTTGTTGAGATAATCGCCTCCGACAGACGACACCCCGACTGGTTCTTCTCCAATGAGCATAAGTATTACCGATATGTCATGGGGGGCAAAGCTCCAGAGTATGTTTTCTTCTGTCCGGAGCTTTCCGATGTTAAGACGGTTGGAATAAATATACTGGATCCTGCCAAGCTCGCCGGTTGCAATAAGCTCTTTAAGCTTTTTAACCGCAGGATGGTACTGGAGGATATGTCCCACCATTAAAACCCTTTTTTCTTTTTCAGCCATCTCCACGAGCTCCTGACCTTCTTTAACAGTCAGGGCCAGAGGTTTTTCCACAAAGACGTCTTTACCGGCAAGCAGGGACCTTTTTACAATGTTGTAATGCGTGACCGCAGGCGATGAGATGGCAACAGCGGTTATTTCAGGATTATTCAAAACGTCATCAATAGAGGTTGTGAAGTTAATGTCCGGATACTGCTCTCTTCTTTGCGCTATTGTGGATTCGCTTGAATCACATGCTGTATGAAGAACACCGAGCTCATAAAGATTGCGAAGAATATTTTTTCCCCAGTAGCCGAGTCCGATGTTGGCTATGAATTTCTTTTGAGTCTTCATCACTTCTCCTTATTGAAAAATTTTATTAAAATTTCTATGCAGGACCTTTAGAAAGCACGGCTCCGCCCTTTCAGTTACAATTCTGCAACCTATGGGTGGTATGTAGCGACGGACCGCGGTCCGCCCAAATGAAAGACACGGCAGCGCCGTGTCTCACTACAATTTACAGCGAATAAATCTTCCGGGTATCAATCCCGAGATTATTTATCTCTTCCCTTCCTCTTTCATTGAAGGACGCAAGCAGTATTGCATCATAATTTAATCCGGGAACGTCTGTATAAGAATAAATATGATAACCGAAAAATCCTTTTTCTTCTTTTTTGCCGTCAACCACGCCAACAAGGTTCAGGGGCAGGCCGCGCAGGGACAAATATGATAATTCCGCAATCTCCCCGTCGCCCCATATCAGGACGTTCTTTATCCCGGCCTCAATCATCTGCTCATAGATACTGTCGATCCGATGCCGCGCATCTTTGAAATAGTTGATGGAAGATTGCATGTAATGGTACGTCAAATCAACTCTGTGTGCAAAGCCTTTTGGAGTCAGCGCGTATTTCACCCGGTTCATAGGGCCTTTGGAAATTTTTATATGACCCTTTCTTGCCAGTCTTTTTATGTATGCATTGACAAGCCCGAGCGCGATGTTGAGACTGCTTGAAAGGGTACGCTGAGTGACGAGTGACTCGGTGTTTATTTCATTAAGAATTCTCAGGGTTATGTTATCATGCTTATTGCTGCCGGGTTTGTTCATGACATGAACAAGATACTTGTTTTGCTTTCATTTTGTCAAGGGAAGGCGCGCTCCAGTTCCAGCTTGCTTTAAAACTTTAAACCGTGTCATAATTGCATTCATTTAAAATTATCCAGACGGCAACGACCATGAAGAAAACTTTCTTTTTGACATCAATATCCTCAATCCTGATCGTAACTTTATTCATTTCTCAGAGTTCTTACGGGTCTGTTTTACTTGATAGAATTGTCGCGGTCGTTAATGACGAAGTCATAACGTGGAGCGAGCTCAGAAACGCTATAGCGCTCGATGGAAAAACGTTGCTGGAGAAAGTGCCTGAAGGTCAAAGGGAAGAGGCAATGAGGGGGCTTGAGAAGGAGTTCCTGAGCAATTTAATTGATATGAAATTACAGGTGCAGGAAGCAAGAAGGAACGGACTTGATGTAGGCGGACCCGAAATAACTAATGCTATCGACGAAATTAAAAAGAAATATAGTCTGACAGAGGAAACCCTCATGAGATCATTAGAGGCAGAGGGTATGACTCCTGGGGATTACAAGGCGAGACTCGGGGAGCAGATACTTCTGTCGAAGGTTGTCCATTTTGAAGTGAAGGCCAATATTGTTATCAGCGACAGGGAAATCGAGGAATATTATAATGCAAATAAAGGTGCCTTTGAGGGGAGGGAAAAATTCAGAATCAGGCAGATATTTTTCGCCTCCGCCAGGGACGATTCCCGGAAAACAGCCGTTGGGGCCAGGGCTTATGAGGTTATGCAGAGGATCAACAATGGAGAGGATTTTTCAAAATTAGCAGGTGAATATTCCGAAGACCCGAGCAAACAGTTCGGAGGGGATTTAGGATATATAACTAAGGGCAGTGTTTTGAAAGAGGTGGAAGATATGGCGGCTGCTTTAAAAACAGGCGAGGTCAGCAAACCTTTCTGGAGTTCAGCAGGCCTTCATATTATCAAGCTTGAGGACAGTATTAAAGGCGAAGGACCTGACAAGGTCAAAGACAGGATAAAAGAGATTCTCTTTGAAAAAGCCTTTGATACAAAATACCGTGAATGGAAAGCCGGGCTGAAAGAAAAAGCGTATATTGAGATAAAATTATAAGTGAGAACTACGAAATAATAAGTGAGAAGCAAGAAAAATTTAAGGAGTGATATATGTTAGAGGACAACATTAAAATAGGTCTTACTTTCGATGACGTGCTTCTTGTGCCCGCCAAATCCGATATCCTTCCCGGCGAGGTCAATGTCAGAGCGCAGCTTACAAAGAACATAAAGATCAACGTGCCGATAGTCAGCGCCGCTATGGATACTGTTACAACGGCAAAGCTCGCAATCGCAATTGCAAGAGAGGGCGGGATAGGGATAATTCATCGCGCCATGCCCGTTAACTCGCAGGCAGGGGAAGTGGACAAGGTAAAAAAATCTGAAAGCGGCATGATCGTAGACCCGATTACAATGGGTCCTGAAGAAAAGATTTCCAAGGCGCTTGCCATCATGGAGAAGTACAGGATTTCAGGCGTTCCCATTACAAAAAACAATAAACTTGTCGGGATACTTACAAACAGGGACCTGAAATTTGAGACAAATCTGCAGAAGAAAGCCTCAGAGGTCATGACCAGAAAAGGACTTGTTACCGCCAAGGAAGGCATAACCCTGGACGAGGCAAAAGAGATACTTCATAAGCACAAAATCGAGAAACTCCCGATCGTCAAAAATGATTCCACGCTTATCGGCCTTATAACCATAAAAGACATTGAGAAGAAGGAGAAGTACCCAAACGCCTGCAAGGACTCGTTAGGCAGATTGCGGGTCGGCGCCGCTGTCGGAGTAGGCAGGGACGCCATCACCCGTGCAGCCGCTTTAATAAAAGCAGGAGCGGACGTGATCGCGATCGACACTGCTCACGGGCATTCCAGAAGGGTCATCGCCACGGTTAAAGAGTTGAGGGACAATTTCCCGGAAGTTGAAATCATAGCAGGTAACGTGGCCTCAGCAGACGCGACTAGGGATTTGATCGAAGCAGGCGCAAGCGCTGTAAAGGTCGGCGTGGGCCCCGGATCTATCTGCACGACGAGGATTGTCGCCGGAGCAGGTGTCCCCCAATTGACCGCGATAAAGGAATGTTCAAAAGTCGCTGATGCAGCGGGCATCCCCATAATTGCGGACGGCGGAATAAAATTCTCCGGCGATATAACAAAGGCAATTGCAGCGGGAGCAAGTTCAGTGATGATAGGAGGGCTTTTCGCAGGCACTGATGAAAGCCCCGGGGAACTGGTGCTTTTTCAGGGCAGGACGTATAAGGTTTACAGAGGCATGGGATCTCTCGGCGCCATGGAGGCAGGCAGTAAAGACAGATACGCGCAGGAAGGCGTTGAGACCAGAAAACTCGTTCCCGAAGGCGTTGAGGGACGCGTCCCGTATAAGGGCGTACTCGCTGCCAGCATATACCAGCTTGTAGGCGGACTCAGGTCCGGCATGGGTTATTGCGGATGCAAGACCATTGAAGAGCTCCGCACCAAGGCGCGTTTTATCAGGATAACTCCTTCGGGCCTCAGAGAAAGCCACGTCCATGATGTTATCGTCACCAAAGAGGCGCCTAATTACACGTTTGATTAGCAGAGTAGCGGTAACTGTTTTTATCACACTCCTGATGCGTCTTAATGCCTATGCCCTTACAGCAGAGGTGCAGCCTGACGAAGTAATTCCAGGCGATGTTTTCCTTCTTAAAGCGCAAGTTAGTAAAAATCCCGCCGCTGCCGGTAATCTCCCTGACGCTGAGTTTTCCGGGAGGAAGATAGACTTCTTCCCGGATGGGAATAATTACTTCATCGCGCTAATCCCCGTTGATATTGAGACAAAACCTGAAAGATATACTATCACCATCAAATCCGGCGGCGAAGAAAAAAATGTTCATATCAAAGTTAAGCCGTACAAATTTTTGACTAAAAAAATCACCCTGCCCGAAGAAAAGGTCATATTGGGCCCGGAGGACCTGAAGCGCGCGGGAAAAGAAGCGGAGCTTCTGAAAAACATTTTGTCTCAGACCACGTCTCCCGGATGGGACGGGCGTTTTAAAGCGCCGGTGGATACAAAGGTTTCAGAAACGTTCGGGGTCAAGCGCATCATGAACGGAAAGAAGACCAGCGTCCACGGAGGGCTTGACTACAAAGGGCAGACAGGTGCGCCAGTAAAGGCAGTCAATGCCGGGACGGTTGTCTTAAGGGATGAATTCTTTTTCGGAGGAAATACATTAGTCATAGATCACGGCATGGGATTATTTTCCGTGTATATGCATCTTTCAGAATTCAAGGTTGCAACAGATGAGAAGATAGCAAAAGGGCAGGTGATAGGCCTTGTCGGCATGACCGGCCGGGCCACGGGGCCGCATCTGCATTTTGGTTTTAATTTGCTGGGGGTGAGGGTCAATCCGGCGTCGCTTTTTAAATTGAAATTGTAGGGACAAAATCGTGGACATTTAAAATACAATAGACCGGATAATCTAACTGTTCTATATTCTGTCTTCCATTTAGTTCGCAACGGTCTACAAGTATAATTACTGCATCAATAATTAAATTATTTTCTTTTGCAGTATTTATTGCTTTGATTGTGGATGCGCCGGTAGTCACAACGTCATCTACTATAATGACGTGATCTCCCGCTGTTACATCTCCTTCTATTGGTAATTTAAGACCATGCTCTTTTGGTTCTTTTCTTATCACAAATGCATTGATTGGTTCTTTTGCAATTTGGGAATGCATAGCAACCGCGTAAGCTATCGGGTCAGCTCCCAATGTAAGGCCGCCAATTGCATTTGGATGCAGACCAAGTTCTTTGATTTTCTCAAAAATGATTTTTCCTACAATATACATACCTTCAGGGGATTGAGTTGTTTTCTTCATATTGAAGTAAAAATTACTAACAGCCCCGGATGAAAGTTTGAATTTCGGTATATTGCTATATTGGAAAGACCGTTCCCGAATTATTTGAATGAGACGCTCCTTCGAGTTATCCATTGCGGAAAAACTATAACAAATAATAAAAGCTTTTATCAATAATAAAAGCTGCTTGCTGTTAATTTGAGATAGCAATTTTAAAGTGATATCATAGTTAATGCGCCGCAAGTTCAACGGAGAGACAGGCAGACCGCAGCGCAAGAGTCCAGGCGAGCAGCTTGTCGCAAAGCCGTGGAAGGACGACGAGCTTAAAGGGATTAAAAGGGACGCCCTTCTTCAGGCAGAATCAGCATGAGAGAAACCGGAAAGCAGAAGATCGGATGGACAGGCGAGCACAAAGCCGTTTTAAGGCTCACTGTCTTTGCAGCCCTTGCAATATTTATTGTCGAGGCGATTGCGATGAGCGTAATCGAGCAGCTTCCTATTTCAAAATGGAGCGAGGTGCTTTGTGATTCCCTCCTGCTGGTCTTTTTGATTTCACCGATACTTTTCTTTTTCTTCTTCCGTCCCTTATTCATTCAGATCAGGGAACGAATGCGCACCGAAGAAGCGCTGAAGGAATCGGAGGGGAATCTCCATCATATCTCTTCACGGCTTATGACGATTCAGGAAGAGGAAAGGATACGCATCTCCAGAGAGCTTCATGACGCATTAGGGCAGGATCTGACGCTCCTGAAGATCCGTTTAAGTTTAATGGAAAAGGAATTGCTGAAAGATCAGACTTCGCTCAGGGAGGAGTGCGAAAACATCCGTCAGTCTATCGAGCAGGTCATTGAAAATGTCCGCCGCATCTCAAAAGATTTAAGTCCGATGATGCTTGAGGATTGCGGGCTTTCTGCAGCCATGCGCCATATGGCCAACGAGTTTAGCAGGCATTATAATATCAATGTCTCTCTTGAAATTGACGATATCGACCATTTTTTTTCACAGGATATGCGGATAGCGATTTACAGGGTTTTTCAGGAGGCGCTTACAAATATTGGCAAACACTCGCAAGCCACTTCTGTCTCTGCTTCTCTCCGGGAAAAAAACGGCAGATTTTATTTCTCGCTTGAGGACAACGGCAAAGGCTTCGATCCGGCGCCGGCAGAGGCCGATACGTCAAAGGGCCTCGGCATGGCAATTATGAAAGAGCGCGTGCGTATGCTGGGCGGAAAACTCGATTTGCATAGCCGGGAAGGCGGAGGCACGCGTATCAGCTTTTCTGTGCCTGTAGGGAAAGAGGATATCTTTGGTGGGTCTTTATAAAATTATTATTGCTGACGATCACAGCCTGCTCCGTGAGGGGTTAAAGAGGATTCTTGCGGAAAGGGATGATCTGGAGATAATCGGGGAGGCAGGAGACGGCCTCGAACTCCTCACCCTTCTGAAAAAAATGACTCCCCATTTTGTTATCCTCGATATATCCATGCCGAATCTCAGGGGGCTTGAAGCAATCCATGAAATCAAAGGGGTACACCCCGGAGTTAAAATATTAGTATTGACGATGCACAAGGATGCGGAGTATCTCTATCAGGCCATGTCCGCGGGCGCAGAAGGCTACCTGCTGAAAGAGGACGCTGACAGTGAACTTTTTTCAGCTATCGATAGTATCAGATATGGAAAAACCTATGTCTCGCCCCGCCTGTCTCATGCAATGACAGAGGATTATTCAAAGCTGTACGGGCGAAAACCAAAATCCTCTCTTGAATCCGGTCAACTGACGACCCGTGAAAAAGAGGTATTGAAGCTGATCGCCGAGGGGAAATCGAGCAAAGACACTTCACAGCTCCTCTTTATCAGCGTCCGCACTGTTGAACACCACCGCGCCAATATCATGAGCAAATTGAACCTGAAGAGAACCGCAGACCTCGTGAGATACGCCATTCAAAAAGGCTACATTTGATTTGACATTCCACCTTTCTCTTGCAACAGTGAATTTATCAATATGGGTATTTCCACCTATTCTCTCGATATTGCCGGTGTATTATCTTATTAATAGTATCGTTCGGCGTAAAATAGCTTTGGAACAAATTTCGGGGGCTTTTGCAGGAATAATAAAAGACGGTAAAAATGCCGAAAAGTTATGTAGAAAAAATGGCCGGAGCTGACAGCGGCACTGAAAATAAGATTGTTCACCAATTATGAAAGCAATCAAAAATAAAGCAAAGAAAGCAGCCGGTCTCCATCAAAGACCGCCGCAAGAGATGCTGAAGAAGAATGGCGACGGGAAAAACTCAGCAGTGATCGGCATCAGCGAGCGGAGAGAGATTGAAAAGAAGCTTATAGAGTCAGAGAAGAAATACAGGAGCCTGATCGCTAATTCTCTCGTCGGGGTATTTACTACGACACTGAAAGGTGAGATTATTTATGTAAATGATGCCATGTTGAGGATGTTTGAATATGACAACCTCGAAGAATTGCTTAAGAGCAGCGTTCCGTCCAGGTATAAAAATTCTGGGGACCGGGAGGTTTTCATTGAGGCCATCAAGGAAAACGGCAGGGTTGATTCTTACGAACTTGAGCTTCTCACCAGGACAGGCAAGATTAAAAACGTGCTGATAAGCGCAACTCTTGACGGGGATATCCTGTCCGGGATGCTTATGGACATCACAGAGCGCAAGAAGATGGAAGAGACGTTACAAAAGTCAAAAGAAGAGCTGGAACTCAGGGTCCGGGAGAGGACCGCTGAACTTCTCCGGGCCAACGAAACGATAAGCGCAAGCAACGACCTGCTGCAACTGTTCACGCGGTCCTTTTCAAGAAATGATTATCTGGACTCTGTGGTAGACCTTGTAAGAGTATGGAGCAGATGCAGGTGTGTGGGCGTGAGAATATTAGATGAAAACGGAAATATCCCTTATGAGTCATATGTTGGTTTCAGTAAAAAATTTTGGGAGCAGGAAAACTTTCTTTCGGTTAATTCAGACCGGTGCGCCTGCACAAGGGTGATGACCGGAAAATTTGAGCGTTGCGATGCCCCCTTTGTTACTACAGCCGGGTCTTTCTTCTGCAACAACTCGCGTGAGCTTATGCGCTCACCGGAGGGAAGCGGAAAGAAGTGTTTCAGGGGCGTATGCGCTCAAAATGGTTTTGCGTCAATAGCCGTTGTCCCCCTCCGTTATCAAAACAAGGTGCTTGGGGCATTTCATCTTGCCGATAAAAAAGAAGGAAAGGTGTCCCGTAAGAATATAGAGTTCATTGAGGCGATAGCTCCCATTATCGGAGAAGTTATTCACAGATTCAGCATAGAAGAAGACCGCACGCGCCTTATGGCCGCAGCCCAATCCGCGCCTGACGCAATCATAATTACCGATGTCAAAGGGAAGATCCAGTATGCGAATCCTGCCCTTGAACGCATAACCGGTTATTCGCTGGAAGAAGCTGCCGGGCATGATTTGCATATCCTTGACAGCGGCAGGCATGACGAAGCTTTTTATCAGGTCATCAGGGAATCGATGAAACAGGGGAAGATCTGGAACGGCCTGCTCATAAGTAAAAAGAAAGACGGCACGCTTTATCATGAAGATTGCACCATCTCGCCGACTAAAGATGCCTCTGGAAAGATCATAAACTACGTCTCTGTGAGGCGTGATATAACCGATAAACTCAGGCTTGAGTCCATTGCGGAGGCTGTGAATGCCATGAATAATATCGGCTACATTTTTTCGGGAATCAGGCACGAAATAGGTAATCCCATCAATTCAATAAAAATGGCGCTGACAGTACTTCAGTCAAACCTGAACAATTATTCAAAAGAAGCTGTCCTTAGTTATATTCAACGCATACAGGAGGAGTTGTCACGGGTTGAATATCTGCTGAAAAACCTGAAGACTTTCAATATGTATGAAATCCCTGCATTACAGGACATGAGGATGACGGATTTTTTAGGGAAATTTCTCTCTCTGTTTAAAAACGACTATGAGAGAAAGGGTATCGCCATAACATGCTCTGTTGATCCGGATGCGGAGCTTTGCCATGCGGACCCGCGAGCTCTCCAGCAGGTGCTTTTAAATATTTCTACAAATGCAATTGACGCCTGTGAAGGGAGACCAAACCCGAAAATTTCCATCACTGTTTCAAAAATTTCAGGTATGATACGGCTCAGGTTCTCCGACAGCGGCTGCGGCATAACCGGGGAGCATCTTGGAAATTTATTCAAACCCTTTTACACTACCAAATCAAACGGTACAGGGCTCGGCCTGGTTATCGCTAAAAAAATGCTTGCGAAAATGAATTCCTCCATAGAGGTGAAGAGCCGTATAAATGAAGGCACTGAAGTTGACATATTTGTCCCTGAGGTCCTGAGTGAACAGCAATAGAGACAGAAGAGTCCTGCTGATAATTGATGACGACAGGCTGTTATGCGATGCCATCAAAGACCACCTGAATAAGGACAACCTGAAGGTCCTTGCCGCGCATTCAATCGCGGACGGGACCGCCGCCTGCTCGCAGAACAAGGTTGATATTGTCATGCTCGATCAGAACCTGCCCGATGGCGAGGGACACACGCTTTGCCCTTCAATCCTGAAATACAACGATCAGACGAAGATAATATTTATCACAGCCTATCCGAGCTTCGAGAACGCGGTCAGGGCCATTAAGGCGGGCGCATATGACTATCTTTCCAAACCCTTTGAGATGGAGGAGCTGTACCTTGCCGTAAAACAGGCCTTAAAGACCCTCAGCCTTGAGAAGACCGCTCACATTGAAAGCTACAGAAAAGTTAAAGACAGCGAAGAGGCAGTCCTTGTGGGCACGAGCAGGGAGTTTATGGAAACTATAAAAGCAGTCAGTCTTGCCGCTTCAACGGACGCCCCGGTCTTAATTACCGGGGAAACCGGCACAGGCAAAAATGTTGCGGCCAAGGCCATTCACTATAAAAGCCTTGCAAAGGAAGATGCGTTTATAAGTATCAATTGCGCCGCACTTCCGGAGAATCTCATCGAAGCGGAGCTCTTTGGCTACGAAAAAGGCGCATTCACCGGCGCTACCGCTTCCAAGCGGGGGATATTTGAAATGGCTGAAGGCGGAACACTTTTACTCGATGAAATAGGAGAAATGCCCTTACACCTCCAGTCAAAGTTCCTCAGCGTTCTGGAAGATAAAAAAATAAGAAGGCTTGGCGGAGACCTTATCCGGCCAGTAAATTTCCGCGTTATAGCCGCCACATCCGCAGACCTTGAAAACGTTATGGGCTCGAAATTCAGGAGCGACCTCTACTACCGTTTAAGCGTCATCAGGATACACATTCCCCCTTTGAGAGAAAGGCGGCAGGATATCCCCGAAATTTGCAGCTATCTCCTGAAGAAGATCGAGCACTGCAGGGAGATCAGGATAGAAGATGCCGAAATGGAGAAGCTCATGAATTATAAATGGCCCGGAAACGTGCGCGAGTTGAGAAACATTCTTGAAAGGGCCTGTCTCCTTCAGAGTGGCCCCATCATCACTCCTTCCGAGCTTCTGGGTGAAGCCGGTCTTAAACCTGACTGTCATGAAGAACTCCCGGAAGACCCCATCCTGCCGCTGGAGGAGGTGGAGAAACAGCATATCCATTCCACACTCAAAAAACTTTCATTCAATATTTCTAAAACCTCAGCAACCCTGCAAATATCTCTTTCCACACTAAAGAGGAAGATCAAAGAATACGGTCTAAGATAAAATTGATAGTTCAAAATGGACCTGACCGTTCAAAATGGACCGTCCAATTTTAGCGTCCCCCAATACTCCTGATAGTCCACTCTGTTGATTTTACTCGCCAATTAGAAGTGGCATTGTCCTTGCGATAAGAAATTTAATGAAAACGTTGCTGCTTGTTGATGATGAGAAATTAACTTTGTCCAGTTTATCCGAGGCGCTGACGCTTTACGATAATAATTTTAACATCATCACGGCGGAAAACGGCGAGCAGGCGGAAAAAATTCTCGAATCCGGCCACATAGACCTTTTGATAACAGATTTACATATGCCGGTAAAAAACGGCTTTGAGCTTTTAATTTTCATGCTGGAAGAACACCTTGACATACCGGTGATAGTAATGACTGCTTCGCTTAATGATGAGACTGACGGAATACTAAAAAAGCTGAACGTCAAAAATTACATCTCAAAGCCCTTCAGATTGGAAGCCCTTACTGAAATGATAGACAGCCTGCTACACAACGGGGCGCGAAACAAAAAGATATCCGGCATTTCAGCCGGATACAAAAAACTAAACGGCATATTGCCGGATGAACTGCGGTGAAAAAGGAGGGGAATAATGTGAAAAAAACCCAACAAGAACCTTGCGTTAAACAAAAACAAAAAAGAAAGGAGAGACGACATGAATAAGATCAAATTCTTAATTTTAATGGGCCTGCTACTGGCAGCTACTGCCTTTTACCTGGGAGCTGACCAGGGACATGCGCAGCCGCAACCAGCCGCGGAAGAACCGTTAAGTGATTTCCTGGCCGGGGCCAAGGGAAAAGTGAAGCCCTCGGAGATTAAAGCAGTGGCTGCTCGCATGGCAGCAGCAAAAGCTGCAAAGACCCGGACCGCTGCAGAAGGGCAGAACAACCATAATCAGCCTTCCGCTCCCGCCCCTGACGCGGCAACCGTTAACAGTACAGGAGGGGAGACAAAATGAATAAGCAAAATATCATGACCTGGATAAGAGTTACATTGGCTGTAGCTTTACTTGTTTGCGGAATTGAGTATGACCGCGCCTTTGCTATCGGGCCCGGCGACACACCGGATTACTTTGCTACACCTAACTGGGCCAATAGTCCGCCCTTGAGGAAATTTGTCGACACCCTGCCGGGTCTTGGCCCCACGAATGCAAACAACCTCGGACAGTACATCCCGGTTGCTGCACCGGACACCATCACTTACCCCGGCTCTGACTACTACGCGATCGAGCTGAGAGAGTACTCCGAGCAGATGCATTCCGACATGCCACCGACCAGACTGCGTGGTTATGTGCAGGTCAACAACGGCACGGACGCCGGCGGACAGAACACCATTGCGCCTGCGACGATCCATTATTTAGGGCCGCTGATCATTGCCCAGAAGGACCGGCCGATCCGCATTAAGTTCACCAATAAACTTCCTGTTGGCAGTGCGGGCGACCTCTTCGTTCCTGTTGACACAACTATCATGGGCTCGGGGGAATTTGAGATCGATTATGATCCTGAAACTCTTGAACCCATTCCCATGACTTCCGGCACTTTCAAACAGAACCGCGCCACGCTCCATCTCCACGGCGGACGCACTCCGTGGATAAGCGACGGTACCCCCCACCAGTGGATCACCCCGGCGGGAGAGGTCACTGAATATCCCAAGGGCGTCAGTGTGCAGAACGTCCCCGACATGCCGGATCCCGGCGATGGATCACAGACATTTTACTGGACCAACCAGCAAAGTTCGAGGCTGATGTTTTACCACGACCACGCCTGGGGGATCACGCGCCTCAACGTTTATGTAGGCGAGGCCGCGGGATATCTTATCACGGATCCTGCAGAGCAAGCACTGGTCAACTCCGGGCTCATCCCTGCGGACCAGATCCCACTGGTTATTCAGGAAAAGACCTTTGTGGATCCTGCTACCATAATAAATACAGACCCGACATGGGCCTGGGGATCACAACCCTGGGATGGTACCACCGGCGCCCCAATGACACCGGTTAAAGGCGACCTCTGGTATCCCCATGTCTACATGCCGGCACAGAACCCCTTTGATATGAGCGGTATAAACGCAATGGGCCGGTGGCACTATGGCCCATGGTTTTGGCCGCCGACTCCATTATGTTATTCTGCAGGCGGGACCGATCCTTTAGCGGTGAAACCGTATTGCATTGATTATGCACCGGTCGCAAATCCCTATTACGATCCTGCCTGCGATCCGGATGTAACAGGCTGGTGCCAGCCGCCGCAGATGCCCGGCACACCTAATCCATCATGGGGCGCGGAAGCGTTTCTGGACACCCCGGTGGTCAATGGAACTGCTTATCCAACTGTTACAGTAGACCCAAAGGCCTACCGCTTACGGATACTGAACGCCGGCAATGACCGGTTCCTCAACCTGCAGATGTATCAGGCCAGCACTATCATAGGCAGCATCACCGTTGACAATCCGGGCAGTGGTTATACGGGTGTTATTGGAGTTGCCATCACTGGCGGTGGCGGCAGGGGAGCCACTGCAGAAGCGACCACAGACCCGGATACTGGCGCCATTACAGACATCACATTGACAAGTGTAGGGAGTGGATATACATCACTTCCGACAGTTATTATCACAGGCTCCGGCACAGGCGCTACAGCAACGGCTGTCCTGTATACGGCCCCAACAGAAGTCGGGATGGTTCCTGCGGCACTGACCCCGGGTTTCCCGACAAGCTGGCCGACAGACGGCAGGGAAGGTGGCGTGCCTGATCCGGCCACTTCCGGCCCGGCGTTTATTCAGATCGGGACAGAAAGCGGCTTCCTGCCTGCGCCAGTGCTGCTGGAAAACCAGCCGGTTGCATGGAACCTCGATCCGACTATGTTCAATGTTGGAAATGTGCTCCAGCAGGCTGATGGCGGCGGTACGTTGCTCATAGGTCCGGCTGAACGGGTGGACGTCATCGTAGACTTTTCCCAATATGCAGGCAAGACCCTGATCCTTTATAACGATGCCCCTACGGCGTTCCCGGCGCTCGATCCGCACTACGACTACTACACGGGCGCACCGGACCGCACTGACATGGGCGGAGCTCCGGCGGTACTGCCGGGTCTTGGTCCCAATGTCCGGACGATCATGCAAATCAAGGTAACGGGAAGCGGCGGCGCCGCACCTGTCAACGATTATAATGCTGCTACCCTTACGAATTTGCAGAATGCTTTCAAGTCAACCGGAAGCGTGGCAACAGGCGACTATGTTCCGGGTGTCTTCGCGGCATCACAGGAACCTATCATTGTGGGGCAGAGAGCCTATGGCCTGGGTGCTGGCGGCAGTTCTGCTTACAGCACAACGTTCCCAAATACATGGCCCTACTGGGGCGTATCGAGGATATCAGATAACTACCTGAGCTTCAATACGGTTGACGGCAACCCGGCTACGATCCTTATGAAGCCCAAAGCCATTCAGGACGAGATGGGCGAGACCTTCGATGCCTATGGACGGATGAGCGCCAAGCTTGGACTCGAAGTGCCGTTTACTAACGGCCAGAACCAGAACTTTAATGTCCAAAATTATGTTGATCCGGCCACAGAGATATTAAACGAAAACGAAGTCCAGATATGGAAGATCACGCACAATGGCGTGGACACGCATCCTATCCACTTCCACATGTTCGACGTGCAGTTGATCAACCGGGTTGGCTGGGACGGGTTTATCAGACTGCCCGATCCCAATGAGTTAGGCTGGAAAGACACTATCAGGATAGCCCCGCTGGAGGACACGATCGTTGCGTTGAGGCCGGCCACTCCAAAGGTCCCCTTTGGTCAGCCGGACAGTATTCGCCCTCTGAACCCTGAGGCGCCCCTTGGTTCCATGATGGGGTTCTCTCAGATAGACCCGCTTACGGGAGCCCGCACAGCGCCACCAACCACTAATCAGTTTTATGACTTCGGCTGGGAATACGTGTGGCACTGCCACCTCCTGAGCCACGAAGAGAACGACATGATGCGCTCGATTGTCTTCAATGTTGCGCGTGAGCTGCCGGCTGTGCCGGTACTGGCCGCTGCCTTGACAGAAGCCAATCAGGTCAATCTAACATGGACGGATGCCACGCCTCCAAACAATCCCTTGACATTAGGCAACCCGGCCAATGAAATCGGTTTCAGGATTGAGCGTTGCACAGGGGCAGGCTGCATTGATTTTGCCCCCCTAATATCAGCCCTTGCCAATGCGACAGGCTATCTTGATACTACTGTAGCGCCTGTCACGACGTACAGGTATTACATCACTGCTTACAACGTGGCCGGTGATTCGCTACCCTCGAACATTGTAACGGTCGTAGTGCCTGCGCTGGCGCTTCCCAACGCGCCTTCGGGACTGGTTGCCACGGCGTCTCCACTCAGTTCGAACCCCCCGACAGTGACTTTGAGATGGACTGACAATTCCGGCATAGAGTCCGGTTTCTTTATCCAGAGGGCAACGAATACTTCCTTCACTAATGGACTGACGACCTTCACGGTTGGAGGAAACGTGATAGCATTTACCGACACAACGGTTGCACCACGGACGAGATATTACTACAGGGTAAGAGCCTACAATGCGGCTGGCAACTCCGCATATTCCAACACTGTACAAGTCACTTCGTCTCGCTGGATTCCGGCTACTCCGACGAACCTGATGTTTGTCAGCTCAACTAATAGCTCCATCACCATTTCCTGGACGGACAATGCCTCAAACGAGCAGGGGTTCACCATACAAAGGGCGCCTAATGTTCGCAACAGGCCGGGAGCTTGGGCCACGATAGCAACAGTCGGGATCAACACAACGACCTATACGGACAACGGTTTGACAAGCAATACAAGATACTGGTACCGCATCCGGGCATTTAATGCCGACGGCAACAGTGCATATTCCAACACGACTTCCGGCAGCACTCTGCCATAAGTCAGTATATGCTGTTACTCAGGGGAGGGAGAAATCCCTCCCCGAAATTTTTTTCACCTGGTCAACGGTATTTTCCTAATTCTTCCTTCAGCCTTGCGATCTCTTTTTTCAACTCCACCATCTTCATTTCCCTGCCGACCGCCATGTCATAAAAGTCTTGAAGCTCTTTCAATCTCTCCTGGAGCGAATGTTCAAGTTCAATCCGGTCGGTGATATCCATCAGCACCCCTGAGATTATGTCTCTGTCCAGCGCCGCATCCACTAATACAATTTTGGTGCTGCCGGTTTTTGTGATCAGCCTGGTTTCAAATCCCTGCACCCGTCCATTTTGCCTCAGATGTTCAATAAAGACAGTCCTGTCGTCCGGGTTTTTATACCGTAAAAACACTTTCTCCCGCAGCAACTCTTCAGTGGAATTAAATTCAAACATCTTTGTCAGCGCCTCATTTACATAAAGGATATCGCCTCCGGAATTTGTTTTGAATATCCCAACGAGGGCTGTATCGACAAGGGCGCGGTATTTTTTTTCCGATTCTTCAAGGGCCTCAACTGCTTTCCTGAATTCTGTTATGTCGTGCAATATTTCTATCCCGGCGATTATATTTCCTGTGGAATCCCTTAACGGCGAAGCAATGATTTCAAAGTGTCTCATTTCCCCATTTACGGGTGCGCTTCTTTTCACGGAGTGGATGCTGCCGTCACTAAACGCCTTAAGAACCGGACAGTCTTCGCAGGCACAGTCCTTTTTTTTATAAGCACTGTAACAATACTCGCCGGCGTGATCTCCGGTCAGATTTTTGTGAATGCTGTTCTGGTACAGTATCCTTAAAGAAGCGTCCTGAATACTGATCCCGTTCCCAATGGCCCCGAGCACAGCCTCAAGGCTTTCAAACAGCTTTTTAATGTCTTCGACGGTATTTATCATCAGCGCTTTATAGAATAGCACAGTGTTTTTTTCAGACGCAATGAAATTTTGCTGTCTGTGAGTTTTAATATGCAATATTGGCTCAAGTTTTTTTCATGAAACCGTCTAATTTGTTTTTAATGCCGGTTGAACATCCGGTAGGCTATACTTGCTGAGGCCTCTTTGAAATAGCGCAGGCGCGTGGTAAACAAACACCCCTGACGATAAGAAATTTTCGCATCTTCTATCTCCGCGCCCAGCAGATTTATCTCCGGGGTCCCCCGCAATTCAAACGCCATCTGGTATGTCTCATTCTGATGCAAATCTATTCCCATTACTGAGGCCCCGATGGTATCCACCGCTAATATATTTTCACCGGCTATAACAACTCCGGAGTAAAGAGGGGTGCTCTGCACTTCGTCAAACTCATTGCCCCATACACCGTCGATCAGGCAGAAATGACTCGGCACTATCTGGTTCATATCAAGAATTGCCCTGCGAATAAACGGATGATACATGAGCTTCTGTTTCCTCGTGGGGACAAGCCCGAATATGTTTTTCATGCAAAGGGTGACACCGGCAAGGGAGTGCGTTTTCATTTTGGCTAAGTTGATTATGTATTCGTGTTCAAATACGCCGGCATTAAACGGCATTTCACTCGTGTGGTATGGTTTCGGCACGGGCTTCCAGACAATTTTTGCTGTGCGTATGTCTTCAAGCCGGACGTTGGGGAATTCTTTTGCCAGCTCGCGGTAACCGAGCTCATCGAATGCCTTGACCGTATCACTGCATGACTCGCCAATAGTTATACGCGGGCAATCGTGGAGTCTTTCAATAACGGCCCTGACCAATCCGATATCTGTTGTCATGCCGTCTTTGGAGGGACAGCCCCCTGTCAGGTTGGGTTTAATATAAACACTTTTCCCTCTTACATGAAACCCCAATGCGTCGAGCGCTTCACAGGCCCCTTTGTATGGGTCATTAGTCCGGGCGAGGTAGACATCAGTCTTTTTCATTTTAACCCTGTTCAGCATTATTTGAGATGATTATATTTTAAAACTTGTCACGCAAAATTGCCCGGACCTTTGCTCATTAAGTGATTTCCCTATGGATGAAATAGCGTTTATTGGTTATAATTGTGCACCTTAGCTATTAAGAGGGAATGCCTCATTTAACAGGAGAAAAACCTATGACCAAGCTTGTAAAAAATCTTGCCTTGCCGCTTATCATTGCCGTGTTCATTTTCTCAGGCTGTGCAACTGTTCCAAAGGAAGTTGTTGAGCTTTCATATACCATCGGACAGGACATCGAAGCCGTGCACTCATCCTACAGAGAATTGGTCCATACATATTTTGAGGGCCTGAGAAACAAAACCGAAGACTTTCTCTATACCAAATGGAACCCTGCTTACATCAGGGACTTTGTTAAAAACGGAGGACTGATGGAACGTGTCCACGGGACAGATCCAAATCAGGTCCTTGAAGATGTTCAGTTATGGGCCGAGGTGGCTGTTGAGGAAATCGAGGGCAAAAGGAAAGAGATGCTGGACCCGATAGACCGGCAGGAAAAAGAACTTCTCGCCTATGTTGATGAAGCCTTCTCCAAAATAATGCGGGCCAACTCCGCAATAACAGCCCACTTAAACAGTATTCGTAAGGTTGAGGCTGTTCAGGATGAAGTCCTTCAAACTTTAAAAGTAAAAGATCTGAAGGATGAAATTAACCGGAGACTCGCCGCTGCGTCCAATGAGGCTGAAAATGCTATCGGGGCATTATCCAAAGCGGAAGGCATAATTGAAAGGACCGATAAACTTAAATCGGAAATAAAAGGGGCATTAAAAGGAGACGGCAAATGAGCGACAGGGAAGCTAAAAAAGCTGAGTTGAAAAAAAGATCGCAGGAATCAAAACAGAAAACCGATGCCTTGCTGTCTGAAGAAATTCAGGCGTTACAGCAGGCAGCATCCTCCGACCTTCAGCGGTTACGTCCAAAGGTCTCCGATTCTGAAACATATGAGAAGTTGATCAAAGCCGTAAATGAAGCCTCTGCAAAAAATGAAGGCATTGCGGAGCTGAAAAACCGGATAGAAAAACTCGGCGAGGTTGCCGTCAAAGTCGGCAAGGAAGTTGTGACGCTGTTAAAAAGTTTCTGAGGGTTTGCTCACAAATGAGCATCCTCACACATTAAACTTGAAGTTAATAATATCCCCGTCGCGGACCGGATAGGTCTTGCCCTCAAGCCTGAAGAGCCCCTTCTCCTTTGCCTTGACCATGTCTTCTCCGGAAGAGACGTAGTCCTCGTAGCTGACGACCTCGGCGCGGATGAAACCGCGTTCTATGTCCGAATGGATCTTGCCCGCCGCCTGTTGCGCACTGGTTCCCTTTTTTATCGTCCAGGCCCTGACCTCGTCCTTACCGACAGTGAAAAATGAGATCAGGCCGAGCGCGGCATATGAGATCCTGCAAAGCATGTTCATGGCGGGTTCGGCAATTCCCAGGTCTTCAAGGAATACCTTTGCCTCCTCGGGAGGGAGCTGGGCGATCTCCATCTCTATCTTTCCGCAGAGTGATAAGACCGGGGGCACTGAGCTTTGCCCCGCGCTTTTGAAATATGCCTCTATTTCATTCTGGAAATTTTTAATCTTGTCTGAATTGATGTCTCTCTCGCCGATGTTAAGCGCAATGATCTCAGGCATGGTTGAAAGGAACTGGTAGGGGAGCATGAGCCTCTTTTCCTCTTCGTTGAATTCAAGGTTTCTCAGCGATACCTCTTCCTCAAGGGCTTTTTTGCATTTCAGCAAAAGATGTTTGTCTGCCTCGTCCTGCTTCTTGCCCTTTTTCGCCTGCTCTTCAATCTTCTGAAGCCGCTTTTCAACAAGCTCAAGGTCTCCTAAAATCAACTCGGCCTCAAACGACTTCACATCCCGCACAGTGTCAACGCTTCCCATCGGATGAATGATCGATTCATCCTCAAAGGCCCTGACAACATGCACGACCGCGTCAGCGTCTTTCAGTAAATTAAAGACCTTCGCGTTGTGTGATACATCGCCCTTTGTGATACCTGCGTAATCCACATACTCAACTGTTGCGTAAGTGGTCTTCTTCGGATCAAAAACAGCCGTCAACCTCTCAATCCTGACGTCAGGGACTTTGACCATCCCTATTTGCGGCTCAAGTTCAGGGGTGATTACCGTAGGGTATGTAGTTACCGGCAGGTTCAAACCCGTGAGGGCGTTGAAAACGGTCGTCTTGCCTGAATTTGAAAAACCTGTGATCGTTAATTTCATGGTGTTAAAGATTAATTAAAAGAATTCCTCGATGCTCTGCATCGGGGTTTTAAGCTCCGTGTTTTGCTTGTCATTCCCGCAAGCGAAGCGCCTCGGGAATCCTCCTCGAAGAAAGATTCCGGGCAAGCCGGAATGACGGTTTAGATGTGGATGAAATTACCTTATCTCCTTGAATGATTCGTATGCCGCGCGGGCGGTCTTGTTTATGTCCGCTTTTGAATGCGCGAGCGACATGAAGCCGGCCTCAAACTGTGAAGGGGCCAAATTGATCCCGCGTTCAAGCATCTTCCTGAAGAATTGCGCAAACTTCTGCGCGTCCGCTTTTTTTGCGGTTGCGTAATCAACAACTTCCGTATCAGTGAAGTAGGTGCAGAACATTGATCCCGCCCTGTAGAACTTCGTCTTTATCCCGGCGCGTTTCGCGGCGTCTCTCAATGCCTCTTCGAGCGCAGCCGACTTTGTCATAAGTTGTTTGTATATATCAGGCTTCGAGATGATCTTAAGTGTTTCAATGCCCGCTGTCATTGCGAGCGGGTTTCCCGAAAGTGTGCCGGCCTGATAAACAGGGCCGTCCGGAGAAACCATCCTCATAATGTCTTCTCTTCCGCCGTAAGCGCCGACAGGCAGTCCGCCGCCGATAACTTTGCCCAGGCACGTCATGTCGGGTTTGATCTTGAATGCCTTTTGCGCTCCTCCGTAAGAGACCCTGAAGCCGGTCATGACCTCATCGAATATCAAGATAACTCCGTATTTTTTGGTCAGCCTTCTCAGCCCTTCAAGGAAACCCGGTTTCGGAAGCACGCAGCCGATATTTCCGACGACAGGTTCAATAATAACGCAGGCGATGCTCTTTGCGCTTTGCTCTAAAACCTTCTTGACCGCCTTCAGGTCATTGTATGGAACAGTAAGCGTGTTTTTAGCATAATCTTGGGGGACACCGGGACTGTCAGGCACTCCGAATGTCGCTGCGCCTGAGCCTGCCTTTACAAGCAGCCCGTCAGCGTGGCCGTGATAACAGCCCTCAAATTTTATCACCTTGTCCCTTCCCGTGAAGCCGCGGGCGACCCTGATCGCGCTCATTGTCGCCTCTGTGCCTGAGTTGACCATCCGCACGATTCCCATGGAGGGATACGCCTTGCGGATCATCCCGGCAAGCTCTGTCTCAAGCGGTGTAGGCGCGCCGTAGCTCGTGCCTCTTTCACAGGCTTTCTGCAAGGCCTTGATGACCGTCGGGTGTGAATGACCTAAAATCATCGGCCCCCATGAAAGGACATAATCTATAAATTCGTTCCCGTCCACGTCGTAGATCTTTGAGCCTTTCGCAGACTGTATAAATAATGGGACCCCGCCGACAGCCTTGAAGGCCCTGACAGGGCTGTTCACCCCGCCCGGGATGATGCGTTTTGCCTTTTCAAATAATGCCTTTGATTTTTTCTGGTTTAGTTTTAACATGGCCGACTCCTGTGAATTAAGAATTTTAGTAAGGTTTATTTAACAATAATTAACGGAAATATGTCAAAGAATCCGTTACAGACGTTACCGTTACGCTTTAATTGACAAAATTTTTATGATTTGAAATAATACATTTGCATCAGCGCGCAACTACTTTTAAACCCCACGACCCTGAGGAGCGGTTTAAACACATTGATTAAGTTTATTAACGCCAATAAATGGTTTAATAATCATCACGTCTTAAAAAATATCACCCTCGAAATCGCCAAAGGAGAAGTTATTGTGATCTGCGGCCCGAGCGGCGCCGGCAAGAGCACCCTTTTAAGGACCATCAATAAACTTGAGCCTATCGACGACGGTGAGATCATTGTTGACGGCAAGTATCTCTCCGATCCAAGGACAAACCTGACGGGACTAAGGGCTGAAGTCGGTATGGTTTTTCAGCATTTCAATCTCTATCCGCATAAGACTGCGTTAAAAAATATAACCCTTGCCCCGCGCAAGGTGAGGGGTCTTAGCAAAAAACAGGCTTCGGAAAGGGCGTTTAAACTCCTTGAGAGGGTGGGCCTCTCACACAGGCGTGATGCGTTTCCTTCGCAATTATCAGGCGGCGAACAGCAGCGCGTGGCCATTGCAAGGAGCCTTGCGATGGAACCGCAGGTCATGCTTTTTGATGAACCGACCTCCGCGCTTGACCCTGAACTTATAAATGAAGTGCTTGATGTCATGATCTCGCTTGCAAAAGAGGGAATGACCATGGTCGTTGTGACCCATGAAATAGGTTTTGCCCAAAAGGTTGCTGACCGGGTCGTTTTCATGGACAACGGCGAGATACTTGAAGTGGGCAGTCCTCCCGATATTTTTGTGAACCCGCAGCATCAACGCACAAAGGAATTTATGAGCAAGGTCTTTCATATCCCGATTTTTTCCGAGGCGCAGGAAGAGGATTGATAAGGGGAGAAAGTGGTGGGCAGTCGCAGAATCGAACTGCGGACACAGGGATTTTCAGTCCCTTGCTCTACCGACTGAGCTAACTGCCCGTGCTGAAAATCATAACCCATATTTTTTTTAATTGTCAACTTAATGAACTTAAAGACCTTGGTGCGTCACGTGTTACATATCACGGTTTACGCTTTATATGAACCGGAGTTTTTGAATCTATGAAAACGCCACATGACTAAAAAGACAGATATTATAATGTCCGCACTCTCCGGGCTCCTGCTGGTCTTTTCATTTCCCCCGTTTGATTTTTATCCTCTTGCGTGGTTCGCCCTTGTCCCGCTCTTTATCGCCCTGCAGGGGAAAAATGCCAAAAGTTCATTTCTGACCGGGATGCTGACAGGGTTTGTTTATTTTATGGGGACCATCTACTGGGTGTTTCATTCCATGTATTTTTATGGTTATATTGCGGCGCCTTTAAGCGTCCTGATACTCATTGTTCTCTGTCTTTATCTTGCAACCTATGTCGGGGTATTCTCCACGCTGTTCAACTTCGTTTATAAGAATTCCAGGCTCCCCTCTTTGTTTATAGCCCCTGTTTTATGGGTAACGCTTGAGTTTGTGCGCACATATGCCCTGACAGGTTTTCCATGGTCCATGCTCGGATATTCCCAATATAAATTCCTGCCTCTCATTCAGGTTGCGGACATTACGGGAGTCTATGGAATTTCTTTTTTAGTAGCCGCAACAAACGGCGCGATTTATGACATGGCCTTCTATCTGCCGGAGAGAAGAAAGGAGCAGCCGCTATTTGCGCGGTGGCCCCTCACTTTAAGTTTGATAATAATTACTGTAATCATTGCGGCATCAATATCGTACGGCTTCGGAAAGTTGAAGGAGAATGATCAAGGACAAAAAATAAAGGTGAGCGTAGTGCAGGGGAATATTGAGCAGGACAAAAAATGGGATTTGAGATTTCAAAGAGACGTCATTGAGATCTACAAGAGACTCACAAAAAAAACTTCGGCGGATTCCCCGGACCTGATTGTATGGCCGGAAACAGCCGTGCCGTTTGTATTTGGCTATGATAAAAACCTGACGGAAGATGTCACCACGTTTCAGAAAGAGCTGAAAACCTACTTGCTGTTTGGAAGCGTCCTTCCCAAAAATATTCAGCCCGGCAAAACCGAGCTGTCAAACAGCGCTGTCCTGCTGTCGCCTGAAGGTAAAGTTTTTTCCGTCTATGACAAAATCCATCTTGTGCCCTATGGTGAATATGTGCCGCTGAGAAAGCTCTTCCCTTTCATTGAAAAGATAACTGTCGCCATCGGGGATTTTCTTTCCGGGAAAGAGGCCTCCGTCATGCAACTGTCTTTTGCGAAGATCGGCAATCTGATATGTTATGAAATCATCTTCCCGGGGCTGGTCAGGCAGTTTGTCTACAATGGAGCGAATGTTCTTGTGACCATAACAAACGACGGGTGGTTTGGCAAAACTTCCGCCCCTTACCAGCATTTTTCAATGGCAGTATTACGGGCGGTTGAAAACAGGGTGCCCGTTGTAAGGGCGGCGAATACCGGCATCTCAGGCTTTATTGACAGCAGGGGAAGGATAATCAGCAAAAGCGATATCTTTATTGAAGCAGCGCTGACAGAAACAATCTCGCCTGGAAACCGGAAAAGTTTCTATACGCAAAACGGCGACTTTTTCGCATACCTGTGCATAATTTGTTCGGCATTATTAATAATGAAAGCGGCGGCTTCCCGGAAGCCATAATTCACATGATGAACTCTGTTCCAATGGTGCAGAAAATTGATAAATATATGCAAGCCGTCATTCCCGCAAGCGAAGCGCGTCGGGAATTTTTCTTAAAAGCAGATTCCGGACAAGCCGGAATGACATTTTAGTTCAATCAAACATCTATGCGTTCAAGTTAACTTTCCCTGGTGAGTTTATTTCATCCTCTATCTGATATCTGGTCCCCAGGAATTTTTCAATCACCCAGAGATTTGTGATCAGATGCTGTGTTATGCGAGAGGTTGTAAAAGTTGAAGCCTCGCGCGCGAGGCTGAGGTAGATAACTATCTGATCGGCAAGATTGGAGTCAAGACACGCCGGGGTATTGTTGGAATCTTTAAAAGCCTCAGCAGCTTCCCTGCCGACATCTTCTGCGCGTTTACCTCTTGCGCCGAGGGCAGAAACTCCTGCAAGGCCGTTTTCATATACGCCCTTTAAAAAAACAAATGTCCCCTGCCCGTAAGAAGGGGCTTCAAGAACTTTAATATTTGCAGTGAGAGGAGAGAGGTTTTGTATCGCGGAATTTCTCTGCCTCTCCGCAATATGAAGGGGGAGGTTTGAAACAGCGGAATACCCGTCAACTGAGAGTAATTCACCTCTTGAAACTGCGCTCAGGTCTTTTAGCTTTTCAAGCGGGAAAATTTTGAAACTGACCTCGCCGCCGCCTTTTGGATAAAAGCCGTATTTATTTATTGATGGTCCCACATTTATGCCGATCCTTTTCAGCATGGCAAGAAATACTTCAGCTATGTAGTGGTAAGGAGGGCTCATAGGCACATGCGTTCCACCTTTGATTGTTACGGTTGAAGGGCTTTCCGCAAAGAGGAGAGGAGGAAGAATGGTTTGAAAGACAAGGGAAGTTGAGCCGGCAGTTTTGATATCAAAGAGGTAATTGCCCGGTTTAATCTTTCCCGGAATAAAGACAAGCTCCGTTGAACCAACCTCATTCCCCCTGACCTCAGCACTGCAAACTTCAGAAACAGCGTTGACACAGGTAAGATGCTGTGGCATCAACCCCGTCTTCTTTCTCAGTTTTCTGATATTGAAGAGTTTGAGTTTATGGCCGGTGACGCAGCTCAGCCCCAGGGCAGTCCTTAAAATCTGCCCGCCGCCTTCGCCATAACTGCCGTCAATCTCAATGGTTTTCATGTATAAAAAATTTAACCCGCACTGTCTCCTTTACACGGTCTTTTTACTTATGATAACATTAGGATTGCCTGATAATTATTTATTTACAAACTATCTGGAATATTATATAACCATATTGAAAATACACAGCACATATTATTTCTATTGGAGAAGTTAAACTATGAAGCTTGCAATCGGCCTGGACATTGGCGGAACAAACACTAAAACCATTCTTGTAACTGAAGACGGCAGGGTGCTTGCCAGCCAACAGACCCCTACCATTCCTGCATCAGCAGCAACCTCTAATAACATTGAGGAATTGTTAGTCAAGGACTTGAAGGATTTTTTAAGTAAAGAAACCTCGATATCCAATGACGATATTGCCGGTATAGGCATAGGAGTTGCCGGTCTTATAGACAGAAATAACGGCCTGGTGCTGAAATCCCCCAACATCTCCGCAATTAACGGGCTTCCTATCGGAGAGCTTTTTGAAAGGGCCTTTTCACTTCCAGTTATTGTTGAAAACGATGCCAATGCTAATGCCTATGGTGAGAAATGGGCCGGCACGGGCAAGGACATAAATAACTTCATTGTCCTTACCCTTGGCACGGGATTGGGGGGAGGTCATATCTATAAAGGAGAGCTGTACGAAGGCCCGTTTGAAATCGGGCATATGATCATTGAGCCAAACGGACGTGCCTGCCCCTGCGGCAGCTACGGGTGTCTTGAGTCTTACGCGTCCGGCAGGGCCATTATAGACAGGGCGATTACTTCCATTGAGAGCGGCACCAAAAGTTCGTTGTCTGATTGCTGCGAAGGCAACTATTATAAGATTACTCCTGAACTTGTTTTTCAAAAGGCCCTTGACGGCGACAGCCTGAGCAGGGAGATCTTCAGGGAAGTGGGATATTATCTCGGCACCGGAATATCGAACATGATAAATATATTCAACCTTGAGGCTGTAATCATCGGCGGCGGGCTTATAGGTGCCTGGGATTTATTTATCGGGGAGCTGACAAAAGAGGCTTTCAAACGCAGCTTTAAACCTTTTGCGTCGCCTATAAAAATTCTGAAAAGCACTTTGGGAAAAGATGCCGGTTCTCTCGGGGCTGCAGGGCTTCTCTTTAAGAAACTGTCTGCGTCTCAGAAAGCGTTAAGCCAATCTGTTTGATCCAAAAATTATGCAATTAACCACAGAGAACACCGAGGTATTTGAAATTAGAAACAGGAAGTTAGAAACTGAAAATAAAAATATTTTCAGTTTTCATTTGCTTTTTATTTTTCCTTTTGTGCCTTCTGTGGTTTATCAAAGGTAACACCATGTCCGGAAGCAACATTAGAAATTTTTCCATTATCGCCCACATAGACCACGGTAAATCCACGCTCGCCGACCGCATACTTGAGATCACCGGAGCGCTCACGCAAAGGGAAATGTCCAAGCAGGTGCTGGATTCAATGGACCTCGAGCAGGAGCGGGGGATAACCATCAAGGCCCATGCCGTGAGGTTGAATTATACAGCGTCTGATGGTAGAGACTATATACTCAACCTTATTGATACGCCGGGGCACGTGGACTTTTCTTATGAGGTCTCGCGCAGTCTGGCTTCGTGCGAGGGCGCCATTCTCGTAGTTGACGCTTCGCAGGGAGTTGAGGCGCAGACGCTCGCAAACACCTATCTGGCGATGGACCACAACCTTGAGATAATCCCGATAATAAACAAGATCGATCTGCCAAGCGCCGAGCCTGAAAGGGTGAAGGCACAGATCGAGGAAGCCGTAGGCATAGACTGTTCGGACGTCATACTGACTTCAGCAAAGGAAGGCACCGGCGTGAGGGATGTGCTTGAATCGATCGTTAAAAAAGTGCCGCCGCCCACCGGCAGTAAAGACAGCCCTCTCAAGGCGCTTATCTTTGACTCATGGTTTGACAACTACCAGGGAGTGATCGTGCTCGTCAGGCTTTTTGACGGCGAGGTGAAGAAGGGTTCAAAGATATTGCTCATGGCCGTACAGAATACTTACGAGGTGCTGGAGGTCGGCATATTCACCCCTCACAAAAAAACAGTCGATTCCCTGCAGGCAGGCGAAGTCGGTTATATCATTGCGAGCATCAGGAATGTGGCTGAGACAAAAGTCGGCGACACTATTACCGATGCAGACAACCCGACTCCCGAACCATGCCCGGGGTATAAAGATATAAAACCCATGGTGTTCAGCGGTCTCTATCCGACTGAAGCCAACCAGTACGCAGACCTGAAAGACGCGCTCGAAAAGCTGAGGCTTAACGATGCGTCCTTCAGCTTTGAGCCGGAGACATCTTCCGCGCTCGGCTTCGGTTTCCGCTGCGGCTTTTTGGGCCTGCTGCACATGGAGATAATAAAGGAGCGTCTTGAAAGAGAGTTCAAGCTTGAACTCGTCAACACGGCGCCTACAGTTATTTATAAAGTTGTAAAAAAACCAGAGGACATCGTATTTATCGACAGCCCGGCAAAGCTACCTGAAAGCTATGAATGGATTGAAGAGCCCTTTGTCAAAACCGTGATCTTCGTGCCTCAAAAATATATCGGCTCCATTCTCGAACTCTGCCAGGAAAGGCGCGGGGTGCAGAAGGATTTTCATTATATTGGCAAGGACCGGATAGTGGTCACTTACGAGATGCCGCTAAATGAAATTTTATGGGACTTTTATGATAAACTAAAATCGCTTTCAAGCGGTTACGCCTCAATGGACTATGAATTCGTCGGCTACAGGGAATCTCAGCTTATTAAGCTCGACCTGCTTTTAAACGGGGAACCTGTTGACGCCCTTTCAATGATAGTCCACAAAGACAAGGCATACAGCAAGGGAAGACAGGTTGCTGAAAAACTGCGTGAAGAGATCCCAAGGCAGATGTTTGAAGTCGTTATTCAGGCCACAATAGGGAGCAAGATCATTGCGCGTGAAACTATCAAGGCTATGAGGAAAAACGTCCTTGCCAAATGCTACGGCGGCGACATAACCAGAAAAAGAAAACTGCTGGAAAAACAGAAAGAGGGCAAAAAGAGGATGAAGCAGGTGGGCAGGGTCGAGGTGCCGCAGGAGGCGTTTTTAGCAGTGCTGAAAGTGAAGTGAAAGTTATGTCTTTATTTTTGTCGTCATTCCCGCTTGTCGGGAATCTTTTTTCAAGGACGATTCCGAACAAGTCGGAATGACGGAAAGCGAGAGAATATATTTTGGCTAAAAGAAAATCAAAATTCCGTGAATACGTAGAGGCAATCTCTATCGCCATAATCCTGGCGCTTTTTATAAGGGCTTTTGTGGTGCAGGCGTTTAAAATCCCGTCGGGTTCCATGATTCCCACACTCCTTGTAGGCGATCACATACTGGTAAATAAATTTACTTACGGTATAAAGCTTCCGTTAACCAATACAAGATTTCTGATGTTAAACTCGCCGAAAAGAGGCGATGTCGTTGTCTTCTCGTTTCCGCTGAATAAGGAAAAGCCGGAATGCACGAGTGTTGTCAAAAACATCTCTTCAAGGCTTGAGGCCGCATGGCAGAGGGGAAATATTGCTTACCTGTTTCAGGACGAGTGCAGGGATTTCATAAAAAGGGTTGTCGGCGTCGGCGGTGACAAGATCGAGATAAAGAACAAAAAGCTGTACGTAAACGGTGTCTTGCAAAATGAGCCTTTTATAGTCCATTATGACAGCAACTCTGAAACTGCACAACGGGATAATTTCGGGCCTTTTGTTGTCCCCCGCAATGCCATCTTTGCTATGGGAGATAACAGGGACCAAAGCTATGACAGCCGTTTCTGGGGGGTTGTTCCCATGGATGATATAAAGGGCAAGGCGTTTATAATGTACTGGTCGTGGGACAACGACGGCGGCATGTTAAATAAAGTCCGCTGGGGCAGGATCGGCAAGCTGCTTCATTAAAGATGATGATAAGGGGCAAAGGCACAGAGGCACAAAGGAGCCAAGAGGAAGAGAAATTATTAACTCTGTGCCTCTGTATCTCTGTGCCTTTGCTCCTTTTTTGATTATGTTTACTGGACTTGTTGAGACAATGGGAACAATTTCTTCTGTTGAAAAAACAGGAAACGGCATCAGGCTGTCCCTGAAGCCTTCTGCTGATTTTGAAGTACAGCTTGGCGACAGCGTATCCGTAAACGGAGTTTGCCTTACTGTTACGAAATCCGGAAAGGATAGTTCCTTTGACGTATCGCCTGAGACCCTGAAGAGCACGAACCTTGGCGAACTGAAAATTAGCGACAAGGTCAATCTTGAACGCGCGTTGAGATTATCCGACCGTCTCGGCGGCCATATTGTAACCGGACACGTGGACGGTGTCGGGACAATAAAAGGAAGAAAGACCTCCGGAGAATATACATTTTATACCTTTGAGGCGCCAGCGGAAGTTTTGAGATATATTGTCAAGAAAGGCTCCATAACAGTTGACGGTATAAGCCTGACAGTGGTTGAACTGAACGACAGGTCTTTCAGCGTCGCCATCATACCTCACACCCTTAAGGTCACAAACCTCGGAGAAAAAGGTATCGGGGGCATAGTGAACCTTGAGGCGGACATTATAGGGAAATATGTTGAAAAATTTCTCGGCAGAAAAGATAATGACAACGCACTAATGGACCTTCTGAAAGAGGAAGGGTTTGCATAACAAAGGCTGTCAGCTTACAGCTAATAGCTTTTTGAGGAGAACATATGAAAGGTAAATATAAATTCAACACAATTGAAGAAGCAATTGACGATATAAAAAATGGAAGGATGATCATTCTTGTTGACGATGAGGACCGGGAAAACGAGGGCGACCTCACCATTGCCGCTGAGAAAGTCACGCCGGAGGCGATAAACTTCATGGCCAAGTATGGCAGAGGGCTTATCTGCCTTTCCATGACTACCGAGAAAGTTGAAGCCCTTAAACTGCCGATGATGGCTGACATGAATACCTCCAGGTTCGGCACTGCATTCACTGTCTCCATTGAGGCGAGGAAGGGCGTTACAACAGGCATCTCGGCTCATGACAGGGCCAAGACCATCAAGACAGCGATAAATCCGAAATGCAAGCCTGAAGACCTTGCGATACCAGGGCATATATTTCCCTTGCGGGCGCAGCCGGGCGGAGTGCTCCAGCGTGCAGGACAGACTGAAGGCTCCGTGGACCTTGCGCGTTTAGCCGGGCTTAATCCCTCAGGCGTCATTTGCGAGATAATGAACGACGACGGCACAATGTCACGGGTGCCGCAGCTCGCAAAGTTCGCCCGCAAACACGGCTTGAAAATGGTCACTATCAAAGACCTTATCCAATACAGGATGCGCAATGAATGCCTTGTGACAAGGCTCGCTACGACGACAATACCCACTGCGCACGGCGGAGATTTTACAGCCATCGCATACGGGAACATGGTTGATGAAACTGTAAATATAGCGATGATAAAAGGCGACATAAAACCTGATGAAGATATCCTTGTCAGGGTGCATTCGGAATGTCTTACGGGCGACGTCTTCGGGTCCAAGAGATGCGACTGCGGAGACCAGTTGCACAAGGCAATGGCGAAGATAAAAAAAGAGGGCAAAGGAGTAATCCTCTATATGAGACAGGAAGGCAGGGGCATAGGGCTTGCCAACAAGCTGAAAGCGTATGCTTTGCAGGACAAAGGATTTGACACGGTTGAGGCAAACGTGAAGCTTGGCTTCAAACCGGATTTAAGGGATTACGGCATTGGCGCGCAGATACTCGTCAACCTCGGCGTGCGCAAGATGAAATTGATGACAAACAATCCCAAAAAACTTATCGGCCTTGAGGGATACGGTCTGCGCATTATTGAAAGGGTTCCCATTGAGGCGGCGCCGCATGAAAAAAATATAAAATACCTTTCCGTAAAAAAGAAAAAACTCGGACATATGCTGGAGAATGTTTAAAGCCCGTAACGCGTAATGCGTGATGGGTAATGAGTAAAATAAAAAAAGAACAACACATAACGCATTACGGATCACGGTAGCAAAAGGAGGGACTATGAAAAGATTTGAAGGTGAGCTGCAGGCAGAGGGTCTTAAATTTGCAATAATCGTAAGCCGCTTTAATGAATTCATCACCGGCAAGCTCCTTGACGGCGCTGTGGACGGGCTGATAAGGCACGGCGCATTGGAAAAGAACATTGATATTGTAAAAGTCCCCGGCTCTTTTGAACTGCCGCTCGTGGCGAAGAAGGTTGCCCAAAAGAAGTCATACGATGCAGTTATATGTCTTGGAACAATTATCCGTGGGGCGACCCCGCATTTTGATTATGTTGCTGCTGAAGCCTCCAAGGGAATTGCAACTGCCTCAATGGAAACAGGGGTCCCGATCGCATTCGGCGTATTGACGACCGATACTATTGAACAGGCTGTTGAGCGCGCAGGGACCAAGAGCGGCAACAAAGGCTGGGACGCTGCAATGGTTGCAATTGAAATGGCGCAGCTGCTGAAAAAGTTATGAAATCAGAAGTAAGAATACAGATGACAGAACACAAACAAAAAGATCGCTTATTTCGTCTTCTGACTTCTGGCTTCTGTCCTCTGTCCACTGCCTTATGAAACGCCGACGATCCAGAGAGTACGCTTTGCAAATCCTTTTTCAGCTTGACCTCACAGGCGGAGAATTCAATGAAGACGTGTGGAAGGAGTTCTGGGAAAGCATTAAAGAAGACGATGATGTAAAGAACTTCACACGTGACATAGTTGTAAGCACCCGGAAAAATCTTGCTGAAATAGATGCAACCATAAAAAGAGCCGCGGAACACTGGTCCCTCGAAAGAATGGCTGTCATCGACAGGAATATCCTCCGGGCCGCCACATATGAACTCCTTTACAGGAAGGATATCCCCCCTTCAGTAGTGATGAACGAAGCACTTGAAATAGCCAAAAAATACTCGACGGAAGAATCCTCGCCTTTTATAAACGGGATATTGGACAAGATCGCACGCCAGAAAATCAAAGGATAAAGGAAGTTTCTAAGACCCACATTGTCTAACCTTAGTTATTCATAAACTTTTTTTCTTATGTTCGTATGACGTTTTATAAATATTCTCTGCCATCTACTCTATCTTCTCATTGCTATAGCCTGGCGAGGCAGCGCCTCGCGTCCCTACATCTTCTTCCTAACTGCATTTCGTAAATCCGCAGTCTCTGCACACGGCGCAGCCGCCTTCGTGTTCTACGGCCCCGCCGCAGTCGGGACACGCGCCGCAGAGCATGATATTTTCTTTGCTCTCTTTTTGCTCTTTGTGATGCGAGCCGTTGCCGTTTTTCTTGGAGCCGCGTTCAGCGTATCTTTCGATGGCCTTTGATATGGCGTCGGAGCAGGATGATATTTTCCCGCCGTTGGCCCATGCCGGGCTATGGCAACTGATACCCTTAAGATTTTTGACAAGCTCTTCGGGTTCGATGTTGCTCCTGAGAGCGAGACTTACAAGCCTTCCGATCGCCTCTGCCTGGCTCGATGCACAGCCGCCTGCCTTACCCATCTGCGTGAAGAGTTCAAAGAGGTTTCCCTCCTCATCTTCATTGATGGTGACATACAGGTTTCCGCAGCCGGTCTTCATGAGCCTTGTTGTGCCCTTGATGACTTCGGGCCTTTTCTTTGGGGTTATTTTAAGCTCTGTATTTGACTCTCTGTGTTCTGTGTTCTGTTTTCTGTTTTCTGATGTGGTCTTCCCGGTTGAGAGCACCTGCTCTTCCCGTGAACCATCCCTGTAGACTGTGACGCCTTTACAGCCGAGGCCGTAGGCGAGGAAATATGCGTCTTCCACTTCTTTCGGGGTTGCGTTGTGCGAGAAGTTGACGGTCTTTGAGACCGCGTTATCAACGTGTTTTTGAAAGGCCGCCTGCATCCTGATGTGGTCCAGCGGGGATATATCGTGCGCCGTGATAAAAAACTTTTTCACATCATCGGGGACCTCTGTTATCCCTTGAAGGCTTCCATTCTCGGCGATCATGTCAATAAGCTCCCTGCTCCAGAAGCCGCGCTCTTTTGCGATCTTTTCAAATATGGGATTGACCTCATAGAGCTTTGTGCCTTCAAGGACGTTACGCACAAACGCTACAGCAAACAGCGGCTCGATGCCACTTGAACATCCCGCGATTATCGAGAGCGTCCCGGTTGGCGCGATGGTCGTTGTTGTGGCGTTCCTCAAAGGAGTTTTGTCCCTGTAAATGCTGACCTCAAAATTAGGGAAGGTCCCCCTTTCATCGGCCAAAAATGACGACTGTTTTTTGCTTTCGGTCTGGATGAATTTCATCACCTCGGTCGCGAGCTTTGAGGCTTCTTCCGAATTGTAGGGAATGCCAAGCTGTATCAGCATGTCAGCCCAGCCCATTACGCCGAGACCTATTTTGCGGTTTGCCTTTGTTGATTCTTCGATCTTCTTCAGCGGATATCTGTTGATGACAATGACGTTATCAAGGAAATGCACGGAGCGGTGCACGGTCTCCCTCAGGGTGTCCCAGTCCACTCCAGCGGCGCGGGACGCGTCATGTCTTATGTGTTTTGCAAGATTGATCGAGCCGAGATTGCAGGACTCGTACGGAAGAAGGGGCTGCTCGCCGCAGGGGTTGGTGCTTTCGATCTGTCCGACCGAGGGGGTAGGATTATACTGGTTCATCCTGTCTATAAAAACAACGCCCGGCTCCCCGTTTTTCCACGCGTGCTGTACTATCAGGTTGAAAACCTCTCTCGCCTTGAGCCTGCGCACGGATTGTTTGGTGTGGGGATTTATCAAATCGTACTCTTCATCTTTTTCAAGGGCCTTCATGAAGGTGTCCGTTATGCCGACTGAGAGATTAAAATTGTTAAGCCTGGAATTGTTTTCTTTGGCGGAAACAAATTCAAGAATATCAGGATGGTCCACGCGGAGGATGCCCATGTTCGCGCCCCTTCTTGTGCCGCCCTGTTTTATGGCCTCGGTTGCTGAATCAAAGACCGTCATGAATGAAAGGGGGCCGGAAGAGATCCCCTTTGTCGAGCCTACAATGTCGCCCTTGGGTCTGAGATTGGAGAATGAAAAGCCTGTGCCGCCGCCTGACTTGTGGATCAATGCCGCGTTTTTTACAGCCTCAAAAATGGATTCCATAGAGTCTTCAACCGGAAGCACAAAACATGCGGACAACTGTCCAAGCCGTCTTCCCGCGTTCATGAGAGTGGGGCTGTTTGGGAGGAATTTTGATGCCGTCATCAGACTATAAAATTCATTTTCTATATTTTTGACTTCGGCCTCGGATTTCGCGTAGTTCAGCTCTACCGAGGCAACGGTCTTTGCGACCCTCCTGAACATGTCCTCGGGGGCTTCAACGGTCTGCCCTTCCTCGTCTTTCCTCAGATATCTCTTTTCCAGGACCTTTAATGCGCTCGGTGTTAACTCAAGATGTGTAGTAGCCAGTTCCGCCATAATTCCTCCGTTTTTGTTTAAAAGGCCATATATTTAATAACGATTTTTCAAAAACTATCCAGCTTAATTTTACCCTCTATTTAGAGGTGCACTGCAATTAAACCACAATATATTGTATAAGTCAAGCGGAAAATGAATATTTTAAAACTCTTTGATTTTAATGAGGTTTTGCTGTGCAAAGCAGGTTGATGAAATGTGGATTAAAATTAAAAATACTGAACAATATATTTGGCCGCCAAAAACAAAATCGCAAGACCCAGTGTCATCTTTATAAATTTCTGAGGCACAAACTTCTGGAACCTCGCGCCCAGGTACACGCCTGCAAAACCGCCCGCGCCGAAGAGAGAGCCCAGCAGCCAGTCAGGCGACGTGGCAAGCCCTTCTCTTACAGGCATGATGCTGTAAAAGGTCACTCCAGCAATGGACGTTAAAAAGGTCCCCATCAGCGCGGCCCCGGCGACTGTGTAAACAGGCAGGTGAAAAACCGCCACGCAAAACGGCGCAATGATCGCCCCGCCGCCGATCCCGTAAGTGCCGCCGATAACGCCCACAAAAAATGCAAGGACAAACATTGCCGGCGTGCTGAATGAAAACCTCTCTCCCCAGAATTCATATTCCACTTTTAAAAGCGAGAAAGAGATGGTCCTTACAACCGCATCCTTCGGCAGTCCTGATGCGAGACGCGCGTTCTGCTGCTTTTTGATTTCTTCCGCCCGCTGTTTAAATTTATCTTCCAGCGCCGTGCTCCTGCTTTTCCCTGCCGCGGCCTTGCCGGTTACTTCATGAAAAAGACGGCTCCCGATATACAGCAAAACACACCCGACAAAGAGCTTGAACGTCCGTGGATCAGGCAGATAAAGGACCCGGAGATAATAACCTATAAACACACCCGGCAAGGTCCCAACGATAACAATCCAGGTCAGGGGCCATGCCATGCGGCCTTCTTTTAAATAGCGGTATACTCCGCTTGGTATGGCGACAATGTTGAAGACAAAGTTGGTTGCGCTCACCGAAGGGGTTGTATATTTAAGAACACTCATCTGAAAAGGCAAAAGCAGAAACGCGCCCGACACGCCTCCCATTGATGTGAAAAAAGACACAACAAGCGCAACGAGCGGCGGGATGAATATTGAGGTCTTGACCCCTGATACAGGAAAAACTATCTGAAAGATATCCATAGTTCTTTTATGAAAAACTAAAACAAGATTGCTGTCATTCCCCCGTGCCTAAAGCACCTACTGTTGGCAGTCAGTAAGCGGGAATCCAGGCAGTTAAAAAAACTGGATGCCCGATAAAAAACTTCGGGCATGACGGTCAATTTATATCTTTTTATTTGTGATGACATTGAATATCTCACCTCAGTATCTCAGCGTCGCCTTAATCCGTTTTGGATTGAGAAGCAGATCGAGCCCTGAATTTATGCTTGTAACGTGCACGTCACCTGCCATCAGTATGTCAACCGCACAGCCTTCTCCTTCGGTGACTGCCACCCCGATCCTTGCGACCCGCAGCATTTTCCTGTCGTTGTTGCCGTTACCGAACGCGATAACAGAAGATGAGCCGAGCTTTTCCACATATTCTTCTTTCTGGAGATCGTGGTACTCTCCTTCAAGTATGTGCACCTTACAGGGGAGTCCCTTTAACTCCGACAACGCCGTGCCAAACGTATCGGATGTCAGTACATGTATTTCCAGGAATTCTGATATCTTTAGGAAACGCTCTTTGACTCCGGGAATAAGTGCCCCGTTGAACGATAAAGTCCCGGTGAAATCCGTGACAAGATGCTGGAGCCTGACAGCGCCGAAATTAGGTATGTCAATTTCAAGCATAATTTCCCCCACTGAAAAATTTTGAATAAATAATATCAGGAAGCAGCGTGAATATGCAAAACAGATTAAGCCGGAGAGATAAATATCCGTTATAATAATCAGGAATGAAAAAAACTTTTGTCCTTGACACGAACGTATTAATCCACGACCCGGAAGCCATCCTTCAATTTGCAGACAATGATATCATATTGCCGATTACTGTCATCGAGGAATTAGATAAATTAAAGAGAGGCAACGGCGAAATCCCGTACTCCGCGCGGCAGGCGTTGAGGCTGATAGATTCTTTCAGGGAGCAGGGCAATTTATCAGCCGGGGTCAAAACGCCAAGCGGCGGCTCGCTTCGTGTAATGATCGAAGAGAGCATGCACCTGTCCAGGTCTTCAAACGACAACAGGATTATTTCCGCAGCCGTCTCTCTTGCAAACGTCGATAACGCGCCCCATCCGGTAATACTCGTATCAAAAGACACGTCTGTCAGGATCAAGGCGGACGCGCTCGGACTTGTCACGCAGGATTATCTTAAAGACAAAACCACAGTGTTCCAGAGATACGGGAGTATTATCGATGGAGAGGAAGTTACAAACGGCATCAAATCAGTACGGTATTTGAAATCCGGGGACAAGATATTCAGGGTCTACGGCGAAAACAAAATGGAACCTGTCAGGAGACAGCGCTCTGTCATGAACATCTCCCCGAAAAATATAGAGCAGGAATGCGCAATCGACGCCCTCCTGTCGCCCCAGATAAGCGTGATAGCCCTTACCGGAAGGGCGGGTACCGGTAAGACGCTGCTTGCTATCGCCGCCGGTTTATATTTCTGCACAAAACCTGTACACAAAGGCGCGCCGGAGTATTCAAGGAGATACGAGCAGGTCATGGTCGCAAGGCCAATCGTCCCGCTTGGCAATGACCTGGGTTTTCTGCCCGGAGACGTGACAGAAAAACTCCACCCGTGGATGCAGCCGATATACGACAATCTGGACTTCATTGTCGGCACGCCAAACGAGCACGGCGATGACAAAGAAAGCGATTACCGGAGCGCGGACTACCTGATTGAATCCGGGATCGTCCACATCGAACCCCTTACCTACATCAGGGGCAGAAGCCTGCCGAGGCGTTTCCTCATTATTGACGAGGCGCAGAACCTGAGGCCCCTTGACGTCAAGACCATTATAACAAGATGCGGGGAGGGGACAAAGGTTGTTTTTACCGGCGATCTGGAGCAGATCGATTCCCCCTTTCTTGACGCCGCGTCTAACGGCCTGGCCCACTTGATAAATAAATTTATCCAGGAAGAAAATTTCTGCTATCTGAACCTAAAGCAAAGCGCGCGCTCTGTCCTCGCAGAACGCGCGGCAGAGTTGTTGTGAGCGCCTTCAATTCCTTTCAGTGGATATAGTTCAAAATGAACCGTCCAAAATAAGCAAGTTATAGCCCTGTTAAAAACCTCAGATTTCTCAATTCCGTAAATCCACCTATTTTTAAAAAGTGGCATCTCACTTGCGAATAGGACAGGCAGGGAAAATCTTCAGGCTTGCTATGCGTCGATTTTCACTCCCGTATTAAACGGGCTATAGCAGATAAAAAGGAGGTGGCAGGCGCAAAAACTGACCTCGGATGTCAATAGTGGACACCAAACCTTTTAGGCCGCTACTACTGAAACACTTGCAAGGGTCGCCCGAAAGGGCGGCCCGCCTTTTTTAGAATTTTGCTACAAAAAAAGAAGAGCGGGAGAAAGACAGAGTAAATTTGCTATCATTAAACAATGAGTCACATTTGTCCTTCATGGCTGTCATTTGTTCTCTATAATCCTGTAAGAAAATATTTTACCGACAGAGAAAAGATTCTTGATGAATCGGGGATCGAAGCGGGTTCGGTGGTGCTTGAGATCGGGCCGGGTAACGGTTTTCTGACAGAGGCAATTGCTGGACGCGCCCAACGAGTCGTCTCTGTTGAATTACAGCCCGGCATGGTGAGAAAGCTGAATAAGAGGGTAATGAGTTTTGGCGGCAAGGTTGAGCTTGTTACTGCCGATATAGCTTTACACCGCGCTGGAGATTCATTTGCGGATGTGTGCCTTCTGTATTACTGTTTCCACGAAATAAAAAACCAGGATGCCGCTGTAATAAATATCAGCAGGGCTGTTAAATCCGGCGGAGTCCTTGCTATCTTTGAACCGGTTGTCGAGGTGAATAAAGTAAAGATGGAAAGGACTGTCGGGATGTTCGAGAGTGCCGGTTTCAAGAGGGAATCGGAGCACAAAACGTTATTCACCAGGTTTGCAAGATTGAAGAAGCTGCCGGTTTAATTCCGCCTAAAGATTTCATGTCTTCCTGCCGTATATATTAATATGCAAGAAGAAAAGCCGGAAAAAAAACCTT
Organism: Nitrospirota bacterium; assembly: GCA_016213945.1. Taxonomy (GTDB): domain Bacteria; phylum Nitrospirota; class Thermodesulfovibrionia; order UBA6902; family UBA6902; genus SURF-23. The sequence goes on from JACQZF010000040.1 coordinate 43,559, forward strand.
CACTTAATGGGGATATTATTGATTTAACAATGGAAAAGCTCCATTCGCAGGACATATCTCCGCGTGAGGAAGAATCAAAGGAACAGGAAGAGGTTGATAATACAGGTGATGATGACCTCGCGGACAGAAGAAAATTCCCGCGCGCTGTCTTTACTTATCCGGTCGAATTCAAGCTGTTTTCCCAAAGCGCCGAACACGTGTCGTACACAGGTTATTTAAAAGATATTTCCTTAAGCGGCGCATGCCTGCAGTTTGAAGATAAATACGGAAGGCTCAGTCTGAAAGAGCTTAATAAAGCAAAAATCAAGATCTCTTTCAGCATTCCTCACGGAGGCAAGGCAAGTATTTTGGCCCTGATCCGCTGGATAAGGAAAATTGATCCGCGTACCTTTTCCATCAAGATGGGGATCGAGTTCCAGGACGTTGAGAATTGGCAGATGGAGTCTATCGAGAAGTTAATCGGAATGAGAAACAAGGACCACAACATGATGTGGAATCTCTGGGAGCAGTACGAAAAATAATCGGGGGATATTATATGGATGAAATAAAAAATAAATTTTGGGCCGTAGGCGGAGGCAAGGGAGGAGTTGGAAAGAGCATCGTCAGCCTGCTGCTTGGGACCTCACTGGCAAGGCTGGGCAACAAGGTCATGCTTGTAGATGCAGACCTCGGCGGCAGTAATCTGCACACCCTCGTCGGCATACGGTATCCAAAACACACGTTAGCGGATTTCATCAATAAGAGAGTGGAGACGATTGATGAAGTGGTAATGGAAACGCCTGTGGAAAACCTGAAAATAATCTGTGGCGCTGACGATATACTGGGAATGGCCAATCCTAAATATACGCAGAAGACAAGGCTCTTCAATCACTTAAAGAGGCTCGATGCGGACCTGATCCTGCTGGACCTCGGCGCAGGTACGTCTTTTACGACAGTGGATTTTTTCCTTTACGCCCCGAACAAAATAGTTGTGCTTACCCCCCAGATAACTTCAATACAAAATGCATATGGCTTTATTAAGGCAAGCCTTTACCGTCAATTGAACGAGACCTTCGGCAAAGACGAGAATGCTGCGGAGCTCATTAAACGTGCGGGCAATTCAGTTCAGGGCGAGGCAATTGACTCCATATCCAAGCTCTACGATTCATTTAATGCGCTGGGAGAAGAGTACCAGCAGAAAATGCTCCAGTGTATTGACAACATAAAAATAAAATTAATTGTAAACATGGTAAAGGATGCAAAAGAAAGAAATGTCGGCAATATCGTCAAGTCGGTCGCAAAAAATTATCTCGCTCTTAATCTGGAAGATCTCGGAGTTGTGCAATACGACAACGTACTGGGCTCATCAATAAACAATATGGCGGAATTTCTGACAAAGAGGCGCGACAGTCTTGCAAGCGTTAATTTTTATGAAATGGCCAGCAATATTATAAAGAATTATTTGAAACCAGCTACCGCTTGTCCCCCCGTGTCTTCAGTCAACAGGTAAAGAACCTGAGAAAATAAATCTCGTTCTTATCATGTAGAGACGCCCCGCCGGGGCGTCTCTACATTTTTTTATAAATGTTAAAATACCGCAACAATGCACCTCAAGCCATCGAAAATATTTTTCTCCGGAATCGCAGGCAGCGGAGTGTCTGCCATAGCCTGTTTCATGGCTGACAAGGGGCATATCATTACAGGCTCTGACAGGGCCTTTGATATGGACCCTCTGCATCCTCTGAAAAAAACTTTCCAATCAAGAGGGATCACCATTGTGCCACAGGACGGAAACGGGATAGATGCTACATTCGATTTTGCGGTCTTCAGCACAGCAGTGGAACCTGACAAGCCTGAAGTCATAAAGGCCATGTCGCTCGGCGTTCCGGTAAAGACCCGCCCTGAATATCTTGCGGAGATTACCGCCGCATTCAGTACAATCGCCGTTTCAGGCACAAGCGGGAAATCAACCACGTCGGGGATGCTTACGTTTCTGATGCAGAGAATTGGTCTTCAACCTAACTTCATCGGCGGCGGGAGGGTGAAGCAGTTTAAATCTTTCTCTAATCCCGGCAATTCGCTCACGGGGAATTCAAACTATCTCGTCATCGAGGCGTGTGAATCAGACGGCACTATCGTAAATTACAGGCCTCAGCACTCCATTATCTTAAACCTCGCCCTCGACCATCACGCAGTCAATGAGACCGCAAAGATGTTTGAGGTTCTCGTGAAAAATACAAAGGACAAGATTATCCTCAGCGCTGATGACACGAACCTCGCTGGGACAGCTGATAATACTATGATCACCTTTTCCATCCATAGCCCATCTGATTTCAGGGCAGAAGGAATATGCTACAAACCGTTCAGCACGGAATTCTCTGTGCATGGGACAGGATTTCATCTTTCGCTCCCCGGAGAATATAATCTCTACAACGCGCTGTCTTGTATTGCCTTACTTTGTGGAATAGGCGTATCGCTAAATGCAATAGCGGAGATACTGCATGAGTTTCAGGGGATTGAGAGAAGATTTGACGTTCATCTGAACGACGGTGAAAGGATTGTCATTGACGATTACGCCCACAATCCGCATAAGATCTCGTCCATGATGAAGACCGTAAGGCAACTGAAAGAGAATATCTGCTACATATTCCAGCCGCACGGGTTTGGCCCCACGAGGCTCATGAAGAATGAATACATAGAAGCCTTCATACAAAACCTGCGCGACCAGGACCATCTCATACTCCTGCCGATTTACTACGCCGGAGGCACAGCAGGCAAAGACATATCAAGCCGCGACCTCGCGGAGGGGATAAGCGCTGTTGGAAAGTCTGTAGAAGTTGTCGAACATAGGGAGGATATTTTAAAGAGGTCTCATGAATACAAGGCTTATATCATCTTCGGCGCGCGAGATGAAACCCTTTCGGATTTTGCAAAGCAATTAACAGACGTTCTTTCCGCATCAAAATAAACTAACCCGCATTATTCATAAACTGGAGCAAGCTTGGTAAGAAGACATATTGCGCTATACTAACAAAGTAACGGGTAGCGAATAACAAGTTAGAATCTTCAACCTTCCGTCACTCGTAACTAATTACATATCACTGTTTAGTCTTTGAACCTGTCACGTTGGTATACGTCATCCCGGAATTGCAGGACATTGTCTTCATTCACCCATGCTGTCAAATACAGTATATTTATATTTATCGGTTCCGGTATCTTAACTTTCACTTCCTTGCCCCTGTCGATTGTTGCGAGAATACGTTCTCGTGTCCATAAGGGGTCGTCCCGCAGCAGGTACTCCGCAAGTTCGAAAGGTTTTTCAATGCGGATACAGCCGTGGCTGAACGCACGGCTGCTTTTTTCAAATAACACCTTAGCGGGAGTATCGTGGAGGTAAACATTGAACCTGTTTGGAAATACAAACTTGATTTTTCCAAGAGGGTTCTTCTCCCCAGGGACCTGCACGAACTGATATTGGAAATTTTCAGCCGTGATGCCCGTCCAATTGATGGTGGGAATATCCATCTCTTTATTGTCTCTGGAAACTTTAATGCCTTCCTTATTCAGATAATCAGGATCTTTTTTAATCTTCGGCAATATCTCCCTGACTGCGATGCTCCGAGGAACATACCATGAAGGATTAAATACAATGTGCGTCATCTGTTCACTGAATACAGGAGTGTGCCAGTATGGCTTGCCGGCAATGACCTTCATGCTCATCAGCGTATCGCTGTTCTCAACAGCCTCAAGTTCAAAGGCCGCGATATTGACGGCTATATAACGTTGCCCCATATCCTTTGACATCGACATCAGTCTTTTCATGTTGATCTCGATCTGGGAGATCCTTTCCCCGGCAGGAACATTGAGATGTTTAACGGTATCAGGGCCGACAACCCCGTCTGTTTTTAATCCGTGCCGCTTTTGAAATCGGACAACCGCATAATAAAGTCCCTCATCAAAGAGATACTCTTCTTTGGTCTCCGGACTGACGAAATCCCCGGTGACGGCAAGCCGTTTCCTAAGCTCGACAACCCTCTCGCTCCTGTCGCCCTTTTTCAAAGATGTTCCCATTGGAACAGACGGCCAGCCTCCGTGCGCGGCTATTTCCCTGTACTGGATGAGGGCCTTCTGCAATTTTATATATTCATTGTTGGGAGAGTCGGCGTTTATTTTTTCAGTAGTCTGTTGAGCACCGGCGATACTTATAAATATAGAAAGGGGAAAGATAAGGAACAGGATGATCGCATTAAAAGAAGACTTGCTTTTTATTTTCATAATAAACAACCTTCTTTCGTATTTAAGTTAAAAGAAACTATTAGAACCACTGAGTCACTGAGACACAGATAAAAACATATAATGAAAACTATTTTTATCTTCCTCCGTGTCTCCGTGTCTCTGTGGTTATTTTTTAAAAATTGTTTTGAAAAACTCCTGCATGTCAGCCCACGACTTTTTATCGGCCTCGGCATTGTATGCGACCTTCATCTTAAACTTCTGTTCAATTGATGTGGATTCGGGATTGGAGAAACCGTGTTCGGCGACCGGATACGTAATGAGTTTGTAATCGACGTTTGCCTTTTTCATCTCCTGCTCGAATTCGGTGACATAAAGTACAGGCACATACCAGTCCTTCTCGCCCTGGCACACTAAGATCTTTGCCTTCACAACTCCAGGCTGGGCCGGATTGTTTGTTGACAGGCCTCCATAAAAAGTCACCACACCTTTGAGATCAACACCCGCGCGTGCCATCTCAAGCGCAATGTTCCCGCCGAAGCTGTAGCCGATGACCGCGATTTTATCAGGGTCCACGGTCTCCTGCTGTTTTAACAGATTCATTGCCGCCAGGAAACGCGCCTTCCTGACCTCAGGTTTTTCAGTGACGGACTTTGCGTATTTAGCTGCTTCTTCCTGTGTGGCTGCCTGTTTGCCGTCTCCGTACATGTCAACGGCAAGGGCTGTATAGCCAATCTCCGCGAGCTTCTTCGCCCTGTCACGGACGAAATCGCCGGGCCCCCACCATTCATGAACAACGAGTATGCCGGGCCTCTTCCCTTTGATTTTGTTATCAACGGCAAGAAATCCCTTCAATGTCACGTTGTCCGATTTATATTCAACCGGCCCGCTGCGCATCTCGCTTTTCTGCGCGCATGCCAGGACCATCCCGCACAATAGTATTAAAATGTATTTGGTCAGATGTTTCATCTCTTCCTCCAGTATGGATTTTTTATGAGATTAAATTATACATTGATTGAGCAGGTTTTGAAATAATTCCGTCAAACTCCGTATAATAGAGAACTTATTAATTAGTCTTCCTGTAAATCTCAGGAAGTCCGATAAAAGAATATTGCTTTTTATTGTCATTCCCGCTTGTCGGGAATCCTTATTTTAAGTTTTGACTGATTCTCAGAGACGAGAAAGAAAGATTCCGGACAAGCCGGAATGACAGAAGCCAGGAGGAATAAATTGCATAAAAAAATTTCCATTGACCTTGCCAAGAGGGTAAAGGGCCTGCCGCCTTACCTCTTTGCGGCGATAGACAAGATGAAGCAGGAGGCCCTGAAAAAGGGCATTGACGTGATAGATCTAAGCATCGGCGACCCTGACATCCCGACCCCGAAACACATTGTGCAAAGGATGAAGAAGGCCGTTGAAAATCCAGCGCACCACCGTTATCCGTCCTATGAAGGAATGCTTTCTTTCAGGCAGGCGGTGGCGGACTGGTACAAGAGAAGATTCAACGTGAAGCTTGATCCGAAGACCGAGGTCCTTTCGCTCATCGGCTCAAAAGAGGGCATCGGGCACATACCTCTCGCGTTTATAAATCCAGGTGATGTTGTGCTTGTGCCGTCTCCAGGATATCCTGTCTATCCCGTTGCCACACTCTTTGCAGACGGAAAGAGCCACATCATGCCGCTGATTGAGAAGAACAAATATCTTCCTGACCTGAAGGCGATTCCTAACGATGTCCTGAAAAAGGCAAAGCTCATGTTTATCAATTATCCCAATAATCCTACGTCTGCTGTTGCGGACAGGAATTTTTATAAAAGCGTTATCGAGTTTGCAGCCAAGAACAATATTCTTGTATGCCATGATGCCGCGTACTCTGAGGTTTATTATGACGGTAAAAAACCCATGAGCTTTCTTCAAATCCCAGGGGCCAAAGACGTGGGCATAGAGTTTCACTCGCTTTCAAAGACATACAACATGACGGGATGGAGGATCGGCTTTGCAGCAGGAAACGCAAACGCGTTAGCGGGGCTTGGAAAGATAAAGACGAACCTCGACTCCGGTATCTTTCAGGCAGTGCAGGAGGCCGGCATTGAGGCGCTGAATACCGGCGAGCCGGTCCTTGAAAAAATAAGGGACACTTACCAGGAAAGAAGAGACATCCTGTACAACGGCCTAAAAAATTTAGGCCTGAAAGTCCAGAAGCCGCGCGCGACTTTTTACCTCTGGGCAAAGGTGCCGAAGGGTTTCAATTCATCCGGCTTTGTCGCGCATCTCCTTGAAAACGCCGGCGTGCTTGGCACTCCCGGAAACGGTTTTGGCGCGCCGGGAGAAGGCTACATCCGCTTCGCCCTGACAGTTCCGGCAAAGAGAATGAAGGAAGCGGTGCAGAGGATAGGGAAGGCAATTTAAGTTCAGTCATTATCCTCTTCATCTTCATCCTTCTCCCTCGCCGTGCGCCTGGCATCGTCTTCATTGCCGCTTGGATGACAGGCCGCGCAATTTTGATAACTGTACAGGCCTTCTTTCTGATGCTTCCGCTGGATCTTTGACGGCGAATGTTCATGGCAGCCGTAGCATGTATATTCTTTGTAGTTCCCGCCCTGGTGACATGTCTTACAGTCTGAGTTATGGTTTCTGTCAAAGCGGAAGTAATCGTGAGCGACCTTTGCAGCGCGCCAGTTGCCCGTTGTATCATGGCACTGCCCGCAGTTTTGACCATGCCGCTGGTGCGGCGTGTCTGAAGGTTTATGGTGGCAGCTCAAACAATTGCCAATGTTCCTGACCGGCAGTAATGTATGAGAAAATTTCGGGGCGGCATCTGTCTTTTTCCCCGTATGTTCACTGTGGCAGGACGAACATGACCCGTTTGAAAAAAGCTGATGAAAGTGCGCCTTCCCCGGTTTAGAGTTCACATTGACCGCGGCCCCTGATACCAGAAATTTACCTATGGTGGAAAGCTTGTGGCACGATACACACTTTTCTCCCATGCTGCCTGTTATAAGGACATGACATTTCAGGCAATCATTGTCCAAATGCCGGTGGCCTTTTAAAAGGTTACCGGGGCTGAGCATCTGCCTGGGGAATATTGACAGCAGAAGGACAGTCAGTATCAGTGTTATTACAATGAAAGTTGTTTTTATCATAAATCACCTCCATAAAAAAATAATTGTTACAATGTGTATGCATGTAAAGATCGCAAAGACGATCGTTATCGGCCTGTGCACGGTCCTCCATTTAGTCATGCCCTTTACGGTCAAGGACTCCGGGAACAATTCCTTTTCAACTTCTTCCGCTTTCATACCGTTCTTTAACAGCAGGTCTTTCTTAGCGGCCAGTGTCTCTCTCGATTCCTTTAAAAGGTATTTGCCGGCCAGGCCGCTTATAACCGCGACAAGCATTGCGGTCAGGGCCGCCCATGCCAGAAGGGCGTTAAAATGAATTCCACCGTGCACGAGGACCATGAGGGCCCCTGTCCACGCCAGGTACTCATGAAGCCTCAGGAAGAGGGCGGGTGGACCGTGCGTGATAATTTTTTTCTTCCTCGCTGAATAGGCGAAAGAGATTGCAATAAGAAAAGTGCCGGGGATGCCAAGGTACCTCCCGATCCAGAGCAGGCCGGATCCATGCAGCATGAAGTCTGTTATCAGGGTCATGAGTATGAGCAGGATGAACTTGAGCAGGAAGGGCTGAACGTTTTTGAAAAATAATGAGTGTTTCATGACCGGCAACCGCCTCCTTCCATAAAATTAAAATTGAACTTTCGTCCAATCTTTGATTTCACTTTATCAGACGGCTGATTAAAGGAAGATTAAAGAAAAACGCGGAGAAAATAGTTTGTGATAAAATACCGGGGATATGCCCACAGCGTACATTGGCATCGGATCCAATCTCGGCGACAGGGAAGACAATTGCGGAAGGGCGATAAGGCTCCTCGAAGCAAACAACATCAAAGTTATAAAAAGCTCTTCCATGATAGAGACAGAGCCGTGGGGCGTCGAAGATCAGCCGATGTTCATCAACATGGCTGTTGAAATTGAGACCGTGCTCGGGCCTGAAGAGTTATTGTCCGTTCTGAAAAAGATAGAGGTCGAGACCGGCAGACGCCCAGAAAAACGCTGGGGCCCCCGTGTCATTGACCTCGATATCCTGCTCTATGACGATCTGATCATGAAGACATCTGAACTGGAAATACCTCATCCTCATATCAGCGAAAGGGAATTTGTTTTGAGACCACTTGCAGAGATCGTGCCGGAGAAATTGCATCCGGTTTTGAAGAAGAGTATTAGAGAGTTGCTGTCGGAATTGAGCGGAAAGTAGAGAGATTGATGATACATCATACACTACTATTCACATTTCTCCATTCTCAAGAAAACTGTAATACCCTTTATGGTTAAAGATTATATGATCGAGCAGGCGGATACCGAGGGTTTCGCCTGCGGACTTCAGTTGTTTGGTAATATCCGTGTCTTCTTTACTTGGAGTTAACCCACCGGATGGATGATTATGAGCAACGATGATTGCTGACGCCCGGTCTGTAATTGGCTCTGCAAATACTTCGCGTGGATGCGCCTGTGTTTTATTAACCAGCCCGACAGATACGACACGGCTTGCGATCACTTCATTAGCGCCATTTATTGAAATGCTTATAAAATGTTCCTGCTTGCGGTCGGCATAATGCTGGATCAATGGAAGCACGTCAGCAGGGAAAGAGATTCTTAATCCTTCAGGACGAATGCGGCGGCGGGCAAATTCAAGGGCCGCAGCAATAAGAGTTGCCTTTGCCAATCCTACGCCTTCAATCTTTTGTAATTCTTCGATATCCAGCTTTGCATTATTACCATCCAGGGCTTTAAGTATCCGGTCCGCAACTTTCATAACATCATGGCCCTTTGTTCCGCTGCCCAGAAGTATGGCCATCAGTTCAAGGTCGGATAAAGCTTCCGCGCCTTTTTGACGGAGTTTTTCGCGAGGACGGTCCGGTTCGGGAATGTCTCTCAGCTTTTTCATTGTTTGTTTCCTTTAGACCGAACATTCTTCTTTTCGTTCTTCTCCCGTTCCGCCTTAATCTTCTCCAGCAGCACTGACGCGGGCTCATCATTCGGGTCCTGCGGGACAAGTTCACCGCGAAAGGCCTTGGCAAGGATGGACTGGGTGAGCTTGTCAACGTAGGCATTGGCCTTGATATAGCGGGCCTCGATCTGGTCAGCCAGAGCAAACAACGCCTCCACCCGGCGGACGATTTCTTTTTGTTCAGGGAGAGGGGGAACTGGAAGCGTCACATCAGAAATCTTAGAGATACTTAGCGTATGTAAACCAGCTGTTGATGTTGCCTTTTCTATGAGTTGTGCGCGACCCTCCGGTGCCATCATTTGCAGCAAAACATAGATAGGGATTACACCTTTTCCGGATCTGAACTTTATCAGGTGATTTTGGTGTACACATCTTGCAATTGAGCCATCCCAAAGGGCCACGCGACCAATCTGATCGAGGCTTCCATTTCCTTCTACAAAAAGGATATCCTCTTTGACCAATCGTGCGCGTTCGAACTCTTGCTCCGTAACTCCAATTTTAAATACCTCACCGAGTTCCAGCCTGTTTTGATAAACGTTTGCCACGCGAAGATAGGGAGTTTGCAAGCTAAGCTTATTGCGCTTCGAGTTTTTCGTAATCCCCCCAGTTACACTTCCGACCTCAGACAAATCATGAACAACCCATTCTTTGTCATGGCTATTTTTCTCCCTCCAATCCGCCGTCAATCTTCCCGAACAGGCGGCGGCGAGGACGGATTGGCGAAAACGTTTGAGGATTACCGGTATCTTCGCCAGCCGCTTTTGGCAGGCGTCCACTTTGTCTAACAGCATCTCCAACTTCGCCACAAGGCGGCGCTGCTCGTTGAGCGGCGCCAAGCGGAAAGGCAATGACTCAATGTCTATGGCACTGACATTAACGACACCTAGTCCTTTGGCCTTTTCCATAAGTTGTTGCTCAATAGTCTTGAGATACTCCCACATAAAACGCCAATCAAGAAAATCTATTGAGAACGGAACCATTTTGCCTGTGCGCTGATTCTGAAGAGCAGGCTTGTCTATGTCATAAACGCAGAGTTTACCTACAGAGCCAGACATACCGATGAGCACGTCATTTTTGCGAAGAATGAAATCCGGTTTGAGCTTTAGCCACTTTGCATCGAGATAGACACAATGTTCCAAAGACACCCTATTACCGTCAAGATTGCTTTGCCTTATTACGGGCACACCAGTTTGCTGAAAGTCCTTGCTTGGGAATGCATACCCATTTTGTACTTTTATTACGTCATCAAGAAGGCAGACAGCCCACCCCGTCGGCAACTCACTCATGCCCCGCTCCGAGTTCTTTGAGTATCTCTTGCTCGATTTCTTTGGCATCAGGCAATTTGCCCGCAAGCCCTTCCGGCAGTTCTTTTGTCAAGCTGTATTCCGCCACACCTACAGGCTTATTAATATTCCTCAAGGCGTATTCAACTTCCACTCTGTCGCGTTCAGCGCAAAGGATAATTCCTATCGAGGGGTTTTCATCGGGTTCTTTAACCAGGTCGTCAAGGAGATTCAGATAAAAATTCATCTTGCCTGCGTATTCCGGCTGGAAACTGCCCGCCTTCAGTTCTATAGCCACAAGGCTTTTAAGTTTGCGGTGATAAAACAGCAGGTCGATAAAGTATTCCTTGTCATTAAGCTTTATGCGGTACTGATTGCCGATGAAAGAAAAGCCGTATCCCAGTTCGAGAATGACATCCCGTATTCTGTTGACCATGCGCCTTTCCATTTCCCGCTCGACTACAGGCTTGCCGATGCCGAGGAAATCAAGCATATAGACATCTTTCATGGCTTCTTCAGCCTGTTGCGCGATATGTTCAGGCAGTGTCTCAATAAAATTATGCTGTTTATTACTCGCTACCTGACGCTCATAAGCCTTAGCTTTTATCTGATTCAGAAGGATATTGCGGCTCCAGCCAAGTTTTGCAGACATTTGAAGATAATATGTCCGTTCCACGACAGACTTTGTTTTTGTCATTACAGTAATATTGTGTCCCCACGGAATTTCTCTAACAAGTTGTAAGAGATTTGGCTGATCTTTATATTCAACATACATCTGGCGCATAAACCAGAGATTTGGCGCAGAAAATCCCGAAGTTCCGGGGAACTCTTTTATCAAGTCACCGGACAGTTTCTGCACAACAGACTTACCCCATCCCTCCCTTTCCTGACGTTCAGCAATTGCTTTCCCAATATTCCAGTAAAGCCCGACCATCTCTTTATTAGCAGAATAATATGCTCGGGTGCGCGTCTGTTGGATTGTATGCTTTATGCTGGTTAGAAATTCAGCATAAGAAGAATTACTGATTTTGTTTTCAGCCATTGTTAGTCCCCCCATTATTTTCAATCAATTGTAACATTTCTTTTAAATCATCCACTACCGCCTCAAGCTCTGTAATCGCCTCACTGGCCAAGTCCTGCGGTTCAGGCAGTCCGTCGCTGTCTTCGAGAGAATCATCTTTGAGCCATGTGATATCGAGCTTGAAGTTTCGCTCTTTGATCTCATCGACATGAAACTTACGGAAGCGGCCTTCCTCCCCTAAGTCTTTCCGCTTGCTCTGACCATTAGGGTCTTTGCCGTAACACTTTTCAAATTCCTCAAAATGCTTCGGACTTAACGGGCGGTCCTTCTTCGTAATGCCCGGCACATTGGAGCGGGCATCGAAGATCCAGACGTCTTCGGTCTTCGCACCCTTCTGGAAAAAGATAACATTTGCCTTCACTCCCTGGCTGTAAGGCGTAAACGTGCCTCGCGGCAGGCGCAGGATGGTGTGAAGGTTGCAGTCCTGCATAAGGATTTCAAAAACTTCGCCTGCCTTATTTTCAAAGAGACAATTGTCAGGCAGAACAATCGCAGCCCTGCCGCCGGGTTTGAGAATATTCATCACATGCTGTACAAAGTTCAATTGCTTATTGCTCGTTTCGATAGTGAAGTCGTCCCGCTCCGGCGCCTGGTTCGCGCCTTTGGTGCCGAAGGGCGGATTGGTCAGTACGCAGTTATAAAGCTCTCCTCTGTTCGGCTCATAGATCGTATCGCCCAAATAAATCCTCGCCTCCAACCCATGCAGGAAAAGATTCATGAGCGCAAGCCTTCTTGGGCGCGGCACTAAATCCTGACCATAATAAGTCGCGGACTTTATCCGTTTTATATCTTTGCGGTCGAATGCGCCTTTAGTCTGCTCTATCAACCATTCGTAAGCGCAGACCAGAAAACCTCCTGTGCCGCAGGCAGGATCGCAGACCGTGAAATCACGGGCATCGCGCGGGTCGGGTTTCATGACCCGGACGATGGACTGGATCAGAACGCGAGGGGTGAAGTACTGTCCCGCACCCTTCTTTCCTTCACTCGCCGCTCTTTCGAGCAGACCTTCAAAGGCCGCACCCTTCACATCCACATTCATCTCAGACCATTCTTCCTCGTCAATCATATTGATGACCCGCTTCAGGTTCACCGGATTATTGAAGCGCGGCATTGACTGGGCAAAGATGTCGCCCAGGATTCCTTTTGCCTCGCGAAGCTTGCGAAGTATATCGGAATAATGATCAGTCAGGCGTGTCCCCGATAGTTCTTTAAGGCTTGTCCAGTCGCATCCTTTGGGCACTTCAATATCCCGCTCATCAGCCATCTTGAGAAAGAGCAGATAGGTTAGCTGTTCTATGTAATCGCCGTAGTCTATTCCGTCATGTCGCAATGTGTGACAGAATCCCCAGAGTTTGTTAACAATATCAGACATTCAAATCCTTTCTAAGCTGCTATGGCCGCATTGATCTCAGTCAGCAGCAATGATAGTTCTTTATCAAAGACCCTTCTTGCCTTTCCCAACCCGCCGTTCCGTTCAAAGATCGGCGCATAATCCAGATCGGTCTCTTCTATAGTGAGATTCTTCACCAGATGGTCGCGGATAAGACCAAGCCATTTCTGCTGCTCTTCATTAAAGCTCTTGCCGTCCGTAACCTTCTTCATAGCCCTGTCCACCCGCTCTTCTGCAGTCAGCATCGGTTCCTGCTCTTTGGCCGCATGTTTGACCATGGAGATAATATCCACGAGAGGCTTTTTGTAGACGTACTTATGCGCCTTTTCGAGTTCGTCAGGCGGGAACTTGTTTTGTTTCAGCTTTTCGACCAATTCATTCAACACAGCGGTCTTCCATTCTTTAGGTTTCTCCATCAAGATTCGTATGGCTTCGATATGTTCCGGGTTTTCCTTTACGAACCGTGAGAAGGAAACCAGGTAATCCTCCGGCTTCTGATATTCAGAACCTCTGCGGATCATAACCTCTGAATTGACAGTATCCTTAACATCGTAACCGATAATGAAAGAGCGTTTCGGCCTGGGATAGTTCTGCAACAAGTCCTGAAAATCCTTGTCCCGCAGGAGCTTCATCGTGTTCGTGAAATCCTTATTTATCTTGTTTGCCAGTTCGGATGCAAACCTGCCCATATCGCCATCAGGAATATATGTTGAAAACTTTTCTCTTGCCTCGCCGCCCATTTCTTTCTCGATACGGCGCAGGCGTTTGACGAGTACCTTGATATGGTAATTACGGTCAATGTTCTGATAAATATTTTCAATCACCTGCGGAAGGGACAGAGCCTCTTTCTGAAGGGATACATCAAAATCCGTGGTGTTCTTGAAATACTCGATCAGCGTCCCGTTGAAACAGTCAAAAATCGTGAAGTGAGTTTTATTGATTCCAGGGCAAAGACGTGTTCCCCGTCCGAGCATCTGCACCCAGAGGATACGTGATTTGACGGGGCGTAGAAATACGATAAATTCGAGGCTCGGAATATCAACACCAGTGGTCAGCATATCAACCGAAACAACGACCTTAGGATTTGGACGGTTTCTGAATTCCCGGATCTTCTGCAAAGGCCGGTCCACGCTCTTGCTGCCGGTGATCTTCTGGACGAAATCGTCTCCCTTTCCGAATACCTCACGGCATATCTTCACAAGCTGATCGGCATGTGAGGTGAATGGAAAGTCATTTACAGCAAAGATGAGCGTCTTGGGGAATCGGCCTGTTTCTTCTTCGTGCCTGCGCGCATAGTCAGCTATCTCAGTTATTATTTTAAGATTGCTCTCAGGCGAGGTGATCTTATGTTCAATATCTGCTGAACCGAACTCTCGTTCATCCTCAAGGGCGTCATAAATAATCTTGCCGGTACTTGTATCAACTATGCCGACCTGCTCGCCTTCTTTAAGGAAAGCTCCATTCATGCGAACGTTTGAGTTAATTCGTACAGCATCATAATCTACAAGGAACCCGTCAAGAATTGCCTGCTCCGTAGTATATCGATAGACAACATCCCTGAAATATGCAAGGGTATGAGATGCCGGGGTGGCAGTGAGACCGATCTTTATGGAATCAAAATAATCCAGTACGTTACGCCAGATTGAAGTGTCTCGTGAGGTATAACCACGGTGACATTCATCGGCAATGATTACATCAAAGGCGTGAATAGGGATGTCAATCTTTTCAGCATCGCTTTCATCATCAGGGTCGCCGCCATCCTGAGGAAAAGCGCTCTCCCAGCCGAACAGATTGACGCACATCCTCTGAATCGTGGAAACGTAAACGAATGTATGAGCTGGTTTTGGGGCCGTCAGATAAGAACCGGGCAAAACTTTGGGATCAAACGGTTTGTCGTCATCGAAATCCTCTCGGTAAAATCGCTGGCTGAAGACTTCGTATTCCTGAATAAATTTATTCCCTTTCGGAGTATTGAATGCTGCAAAGGCGCTGACAGCCTGTGCAGCAAGCGCACGTCGGTCAACCAGAAAGAGGATGCGTTTCGCTGCTTTTGATTCGAGAAGGCGATAGATCTGAGCTACCGTCGCATATGTCTTGCCAGTACCGGTTGCCATTGCGATCAGCATGGTGCGTTTCCCCTGGATCATAGCAGTCTCAATGGAAGCAATGGCGTCTTTCTGATAATCACGCAGTCTCTCTATGTTGTTAGGAGTGGCTTGAAGCCATGCGGCGCTGCCAGCTTTATGATCATTGAATAATTCTGTGAGAGCATCAGCCGTATGAAAATTGGCAATCTGGCGGGAAAGGTTTTGCTCATTGCGGACATCTATGTGAAAAATCAGTGCACCATTTGTTGAATAAAGAAAAGGAACACGATAACCATTCCAATTACCCGGCCCTTTAAAAGATCCCCTTGAGTATCGCTTTGCCTGCTCCAGTACATTCTGAGGGCCGACGGATACTTTTTTGGCTTCAAGAATTCCAAGCAGCTTTCCATTCACAAAAAAGGCGTAATCAGCAGGGCCATGTGCTGTCTGGTATTCTTCAACAGCATGGCGCTCAAGTGAGGAAGTATCTAATGTTTCATTATATCTGATGATAGTCCATGCGGGATTGAGGGCAGTAAGTTTCTTATTGATCCGGTCTCGTCGTGTTTGCCATTCTTTTTCGTGTTCTGTCATTTAAGAGCCTAACCAATTGAGTGTTATTCCCGAAATCTGGCAGGTATATATTATACGCAAAGCTACCTATAGGGCAAGAATGCTCTTTCATTTGGACTCCTGCAGAAGGTCGTCATCTGCTTAGACAACAATAAATAAACGATTATTTTTGAAGTTAGGGGAAAGCTTTATTTGCTTTTCCTTGCAATCTCCCCGAAGTTCCTGAGCAGCTGCAATCCGGCGGTCTGGCTTTTCTCCGGGTGAAATTGGACCGCGAAGATATTGTCCTTCCAGACTGAGGATGTGAATTCAATTCCATAGTCAGTAGTAGCTGCAATCACAGACGTGTCATCGGAAACAACGTAATAGGAGTGGACGAAGTAAAAATAACTTTTATCAGGAATTCCCCTGAACAGGGGATTGTCCTTTTGTATCTTTATCTCATTCCAGCCCATGTGAGGGACCTTGAGGGGTTGGGGGTCGGGGGTCGGGGGTTGGCCGAAATCGAATTTCACAACTTTGCCTCTTAAGACATCAAGTCCTTTGCACCTGCCAAATTCCACTGATTCGCTGAAGAGCACCTGAAGTCCGAGGCATATTCCGAGGTAAGGCTTTCCGGCCCTGATCGCTTCAACAACAGCGCCTGTCAAATCGAGGTTTGTCAGCTCCCTCATGCAGTCTTTAAAGGCGCCTACACCGGGAAGGACAACTGCCGAGGCACTTTTAACAACATCCGGTTTGTTTGTCACCGTGACGTCAACGCCTACTTTTTGAAATCCCTTTTCAACGCTTCGGAGATTTCCCATTCCGTAATCGATAATTGCGATCATGATGGTATATTATGGATTTTCAAACAACAAAAAGGGAAGGGGTGTTATTAACCTAAAACGACAGTTCATTTACCACGGAGGCACAGAGACACGGAGAAGACAAAGGGATTCCATAAAGTTTTGTATCACCGCACGGGTGAAGAATGAGTTCCGGCCTTTACTCTTAATTTTCAACTCTGTGTCTCTGTGTCTCCGTGGTAAGCTGATCAGGCATTCTTTTTCATCTTTGACTGCGCGATTATTTCAGAAAGTTCTTCATCATCTTCCGATATATCCGGTAAAACTAAATTCCCCTCCTGGTCCTTCTTCAAACTGGTGATACCGGGATGCATCTTTTCGAGCTGTTTTAATTCTGAGGCCTGGCGTTTTACGGTCTTCAGAAGCCTCCTGTTTTCTTCCTCAAGGTCATATTTCGCGACAGCCAGAAGCAAAGCGAGTTTGAGCTCGATGTCGTTCCAGGGCTTTGCGAAGAACCTGTAGATCTCTCCGTTATTTACCGCCTTCATTGCCGCGTCAATGCTTGCGTGCCCGGTGAGCATGATCCTGACTGTGTCAGGGAACAGCTCTTTCATCGCTGACAGAAACTCTGTTCCCGACATGCCGGGCATTCTCTCGTCCGAGATCACCACTTTTATCTTATGATTTTTCAGGATGTTGAGGCCTTCAAGCCCGCTGCCTGCGGTATGTATTTCATAAGAGTCATCAGTTAACACCCTCTTGAGCGCCGATATTACCCCCGGCTCGTCATCAACTATGAGTATCGAGTCATTCATTTTATCCTCCAAGTGTGAGTAGGGGCACGGCGCGCCGTGCCCCTACGATTACCAATTATTTCATTCACTTTCAGTACTTATAAATTTCGCCGATCCGCACTGGGGACAACTGTTCCAATCCTTATCAAGCGGTATCCTGCACTGTTTGCAGAAGTTCTGTTTGAAGCTCCCGCAGTAAGGGCAGAATACAAATTTGGCATCTATCATTTTCTGGCAATGTTCACACTGCCTCTCGTGCTTTGTCTGCGGCCCTATTACGCGCACCAGTTCCTCAAGCGTAGTTGCCCCGATACGCACCTTCTCAATTCCGTCTTCAATGAGGGTCCTCATACCGCTGATATGGGCCATATTCATGAGCTCCGCCTCTTTGTAGTTGCCGCTGATAAGATGACGGAAGTCGTCATTCATTGTAAAAATTTCGAATATCCCTGTCCTTCCGAGATACCCGGTGTTATTGCATTTCTCGCACCCTTTGCCGTGAAATACCTTATCGCCAAGTAAATCATCCGGGACTTTCAGCAATTGCAGGAGTTCTTTCTCCGGGGTCTTTTCAGTTTTGCAATATTTACAAACGGTCCTCACAAGCCTCTGCGCCAGAATTCCCTCAAGCGCCGAGGCAATGAGATAGGGCTTTGTGCCCACATCGATCAACCGTGTTATGGATGCAATCGAATTGTTTGTGTGCAGGGTGGATAAAACCATATGGCCGGTCAATGCGGCCTTGAAAGCCACGTCTGCTGTTTCATGGTCCCTTATCTCGCCAACGAGTATTACGTCAGGGTCCTGTCTCAGGGTGGAACGCAGGACAGACGCAAAAGACAATCCTATCTTGTCGTGGACAAACACCTGATTGGCGCCTTCAAGAAAATATTCCACCGGGTCTTCTATAGTCTCAAAATTTTTTGTGGTCTCGATCATCGCGTTCAATATCGAGTAAAGCATTGTAGTCTTCCCGCTTCCGGTCGGGCCCGTGGAAATAATTATGCCCTGCGGTTTTTTAAGTACGGTGTAAAGTTTCTTCAGGTCGTCGGGCAGCACCCCCAGTTCTTCCAGTTTCTTGATGGCTGCGCTTTTATCAAGTATCCTCATGACGACCTTTTCACCGTTTATCGTGGGCATTGTGGATACCCTGATGTCAACGAGCCTCGTGCCGGATTTAACGGTGATCCTGCCGTCCTGCGGCTTTCGTCTTTCGGAGATGTCCATTTTTGCAAGGATCTTTATCCTTGACACGGTTGCAAGATGCAGTTCAGGAGGTATCCTGATTTTCGTATGCAGCATCCCGTCAATCCTGTACCTGACTATGGTGTACTTTGTCTTTGGCTCTATGTGTATATCGCTTGCCCTGTAACGTATGGCCTCGGATATTATGGCGTTAACGATCCTTATTATCGGCGGCACTTCTGATGTGCCGATCAGTTCCTGCAGATTGATGTCAGGTTCATCATCGCTGATGACAATATCAATCTCATCGAGGGGTTCAATTTCAGACACATCATCAAAGTTCTCCGCTAAATCAACATCCCTGTCCCCGTAAATTTTTCTCAGGTGGCTGATGATCCTGGAGCTGGCGGCAATTACAGGCACAACCTTAAGCCCTGTCATAAACGTGATATTGTCAATCTTGAATATGTCGGAAGGATCCGCCATTGCAACCCGTATCTGCTTGTTGTCGAGCGCTATGGACATCAGGCGGTTTCTCTCGCAAAAATCCCTCGGCAGGAACTTTACAACGTTAGGTATAAGGTTGATCTCTTCAAGATCGACATCCTCTATGTTTAAATGATGCTGCATCGCCTTTACAATCTTAGATTCGGTTGTTATGGCGAGGCGGACCAGCGTTTCGAATATAAACTCGTCCTGGCTTTTTTCTTTCAACGCCCTGTCGAGGTCTTCCTTTTTTATAACGCCTGCTTTGACGAGTATGGAGCCCAGGGCCCCGCGGTCCTCGTTAACTATGGCTGAGTAGTTTTTTATCTTGAGTTCCTGTTTCTTTGTGACTTCTTTGAGTTTTTTATTTTCCTGAATAAGCGCGTATTGCTGAAGAGCAAGGCTGACAGTCAGGCGGAGGTCTTCGTCATTCCACGGCTTGGTGATAAATTTATACACGGCCCCCTCATTAACAGCTCCCATAATTGACTGAATATCGGCGTTGCCTGTCAGCATGATCCTTATCGTGCCGTGCCACTGCTGTTTTATGTTTTTCAGCAGTTGGGCCCCTGTCATACCGGGCATTTTATAGTCTGAAATAACGAGATGTATATTTTCCCTGCCCATTATCGCGAGCGCTTCTTCCGCGTTCCGGGCTGTATGAATTTCATAGTTCTCATCGAGGAAGACCCTCTTGAGAGCGTGAAGCACGCCGTCTTCGTCGTCAACAAACAAAAGGCTGTAATGCTCCTGTTTTTTTGCAGGCGCTTCTTCAACAGGCTCTTTTATTTGAACAGCCGCATTGTCTTCTTCTACTGTTGTCTTAAAAAGCCTGGCGTATTTAGACATTTATCGCACCGATTTTTATAAAATCTCCCCTAACCCCTCTTTGCCCAAGAGGGGAATAAGCCCCCCTTTGAGAAAGGAGGATGTAGGGGGATTTTTTCAACAATTTTGTATGCCAAATGTTCATATCTGCTTCGCTCTTTCTGTCACCGGTAAAGAAATAGTAAACGTTGCCCCTTTGCCGGGTTTACTCTCCACATCAATTGTTCCCCCGTATGAAGTGATAATTTCATACGTTACATTCAGTCCCATGCCGGTCCCCTTTCCGACTTCTTTTGTTGTAAAGAACGGTTCGAAGATACGGTTCCTTAAGTCTTCAGGCATTCCCGGCCCGTTGTCTGAAAAACTTACTCTGATATTGCCATTTGAATATCCGGTTGTGATTGTGAGTTTCAATCCCTTTGTGCCGGTCTGAAGGGCGTTGAGAATTATGTTGAAAAACGCCTGACATAAATCAGCAGGATTACATGCAAACAGCGGGAATTCGTGATAGTTTCTGATAATCTCCGCATCGCCGGGTATCTCATGCACAAGCACATTGATAGTCCTGTCAATTTCCTTGTTGATATCGGCATCAGCCTCTTTTGCCTCGTCAATGTGGGAAAAGCCCTTCAGGTCGGACACAATCTTTTTTACCCTTTCAGCCCCCCCGGAGCTTTCCGTAATAAGGTCTTCAATGTCCTGGAAAACAAAATCAAGTTTTAATTTCTTCCACTTCTGCCCAAGCAATTCCTTTTCAACAGTTCCTTTTTCAACGGCGTCGCGGTAAAAGACCAGCATGCCCTTCATTTTTGAAACATACTGTTTCAGCGTGTTGATGTTGCTTAAAATAAATCCGAGCGGATTATTGATCTCATGCGCTATCCCTGCCGCAAGCTGACCGATTGAGACTATTTTTTCCTGGGTCAGAAGTTTTGCGTGCGCCTGCCTGAGCTCTTCAGTGCGCTGCTGCACGGTCTTTTCAAGGCTGTTCGCAAGTTCGCGGTATTTGTTTTCCGACTGTATAAGTTTCCGGTTTGTCTCCAGGAGCTCTTCAAATGACTGGTGGACGACCGTCTTGTGGGTCTCGGTTGCCAACAGCGCCTTATAGCTGCTTTTCAAGATCGTGTTGATCGAGGCCAACATCAATTCACCGATAGTGTTAATAATGCCATCATCAGCTTTTACGATTATGTATCCCGCAACCTCTCCTTCAATATATAGAGGCTTTTTCACTGTAACCTCTGGGCTTGAAGGAGATTCCGAAATCCCGGAATGCTGATACAAGGCCTTGCCCGTGTCATCCTCTATAGCGGCATAAGCTGCCCCGGCTTTCACTGCGCTTTGAAGAAGGGGTGTAATGTCAGAGACCTTGAGTATGTCCCGGATGTTCTTATCAGCGCCTATGATGTAGTCGTATTCGATGGTCTTATTGTTGTCCATTGTTATAATTTCCCCTCACCCTAACCCTCTCCCGCAAGGGGCGAGGGAATAATCGAAACCTCGTTTATCTTCCTCGTTAATTGCTGTATAAAAGTCTCTTTATCAAGACCGTGTTTGTCTTTCAGATAATGTTTTTTATCAATATGATCATATGCCTGTCCGACCAGTGTGCCGAAGGTCTCCACGATCCCCCATCCCTCAGTCGCCGATGAAAGAAAAACGGGAATGCCGGTCGGTCCCCATGTGCCTTTGATGTCAGCCTCAGTAATAGTATTTTTAAGGTCGCGCTTATTGAACTGTATGACAAGGGGGATCTCCTCTATATCAAGTCCTACGAACTGGAGGTTCTCCTCAAGGTTTTTAAAACTCTCAAAGTTAGTTGTCTCCTCAGACAACTGTGAATCCGCGATAAACGCGACACCGTCCGCCCTCTGTAAAACAGCCTTTCTCGTGGCATCATGCTTCACCTGCCCGGGAACAGTGAATACCTTCAACTTGATTTTCAGCCTGCTCGGGGCAACAAGGAAAAACGGCAGGAGGTCAAAAAAGATGGTCCTGTCATTTTTAGTGTCAAGGACGGTAAGGTCTCCTCTTCCCTGCTTCTCCAACAGATCGTGAAGGCGCAGAAGGTTCGTGGTCTTGCCTGAGAGGGCAGGGCCGTAGTAGACGAGTTTCAGGATCATCCTGTTTTCAAATTCATCGTATTCAATCATAATTCACCATAGAACTGCCTGCTATCTGTCATTCCCGCTTGTCGGGAATCCTTCTTTACCAGAATGTGATAATAGAAAAGATTCCGGACAAGCCGGAATGACAGCTTCATTACTCTCCTCTATATCCTTTCCGTTTCTCACCTCTTTACGAGTACAAATATCCCTGTCTTTGAGGGATCAAGCTGATAATACCGTTTGAGCGCCTGGATGTTTTTCGGATTCAGCACCGTCCCTTTGGACAAAAGGATAAGACCCGTTCCGCTTTTTACATCTCTTGCAAGCAACATCCCCACCTGTATATTGCTAACATTGAGTTCAGTCTCAATCATGTTTGCTTTACTCTTCCGGGTTATCCCGGCTAATACTTCTCTGACCGGCACTTCAATAAACGGGTATATTTGTGGGTCGAACATCTTGCCGAGATCATCTCTTACTTTGCCCAGAGTAATCTCAACTGCATTATCCTTATCCAGATTCCTGACTGTCTTATCAATAAAATCCGCAACAGCGATAATTCTTGCGCCGACAGGGATTCTTCCCCCGGGAAGCTTGTCGGGGAAACCCATGCCGTTGTAACATTCATGATGATGCCTGATTAAGATTCCGGCGTCTCTGAAATCTTCCACTGAATCAACCGCTGCCTGCCCCCGCACAGGATGCTGCATGTATTCATTCCGTTCCTCAGCGCTCATCTGATCAAATTCCATCAGGAGCACTACATCGGGGATGCCGATCTTTCCTATATCATGAAGTAAAGCCGCTACGGTAATAGTCTCAACTTCCTCACTGGACAGTTTCATTGCCAGCGCTGTTTTTGTTGATATCTCAGCAACATTTTTGGAATGGTTTCCCGTCCTTCTGTCGCGGAGTTCAATCAGACTTGAAAAGGCATGGATCGAGTTTTTGAAGTTTTTTATTAAATCTTCATTCAGCTTCTCAAGCGCTTTGTTTTTGTTCTGTATCTCAATGGTCTGCTCCTGCACAAAGAACTCAAGCTGTGAATTCCATCTTTTGAGTTCCTCATTCTGCTTCCTGATAATCTCCTGCAGCCGCTTGTTTTCTTGTACGAGAGAGTATCTCTTTACAGCGTCTCCGATAATCTGGAGAAGCTCCTCGTCCTTCCACGGTTTGGTAATATACCTGTAAGCCCCGCCCTTGTTTATGGCGTCGGCGACTGCATTGATATCCGCATAGCCGGTAAGCAATATTCTGACAGTGTCCGGCATGATATCTTTTGCCCTCGCGAGGAATTCAGAGCCTGTCATTCCCGGCATCCTCTGGTCCGAGACAATTAGTCCAAGGTTGGGATGGTTCCTTAAAACCTCCAGCGCCTCTTCGGCAGAATTCGCCAGGATGATTTCATAATCTTCATCCATGCACAAACGCTTGAGGGCTTGAAGCACATTCTTCTCATCGTCAACAAAGAGTATCTCAACCGGCGTGCCGGATTTTATTTCGTGAGCGGCTTCCATTATACTTTTACTTCCACCTCGTCAAAAATTAAAATAGTCCCTTCCTGCCCGCTGGAGTATTTCATATGCACCCCTTTGATCCTGATGTCAGAGCCGTTTATCAGGATGTGAACGGTGAGGGGCCCTTTTTCTGTGATGTTTCCAATAAGTACATTTATTTCTTCCGGCAGGGAGTCCCTGATGTCCGTCCCCATTATGTTTCCGTCTCCCCCGTCGAAAAGCTCACCCCCAAGTTTATTGCACTGCACTATCTGCCCTTCAGGGTCTATCCCGATCACTGCGACAGGCAGGGAATCAAGGATGTTTTGCGAGCTTGTGAGTATTCTGTTTTGCAACACCAGGTCAGCAGTCCTTTCAGCAACAAGCCTTTCAAGGTTGTTGTTTATCTCCCGGAGTTCTATGTTTTTCAGTTCAAGCTCTTTTGTAAGCTGCGTGTTCTTTAGCTTAATGAAATAACGGTCAATGGCATTGGATATTGCTACCATCAACTCGGCGTCATTCCACGGTTTTGGAATAAACTTATAAATATGTCCCACGTTTATCGCCTCAACAATGGCTGCGGTGTCCGCATACCCTGAAAGGACAATTCTCACGGTGTCCGGCCAATGTTTATAAACTTCTTTGAGAAAATCAACCCCGTTCATTTTGGGCATCCTGTAATCGGATATTACAATTTGAATCGGCGTTGTCTTTTTGAGAATCTCCAGCCCCTCGTCTCCCGATGTTGCGGCAATAATCTCGTAATCGGTGTCAAGAAAGATCCTCTTCAAGGATTTCAGGACATTTTCTTCATCGTCCACACATAAGATTCTTATCTGTTCATCCATTACTGTCCCCCTCCACAACCGGAATTCTTACAGTGAAGGTGGTCCCTTTGCCGACTTTGCTGTCAACCGCGATCTCTCCGTTATGTTTTTTTACGATGTCATAGGTGATGCTGAGTCCCAGGCCTGTTCCCTTGCCCACCGGTTTTGTCGTAAAAAAAGGCTCAAATATTTTGTTTATCTTGTCCGCAGGTATCCCGCTGCCCGTGTCTGATATAGATATGTTTACGGAGCCGTTGCCGTTCCAGGTCTTTATCTTTATCTCCCCCTGTTTTTCAATCGCGTGAGCTGCATTGACAAGGAGATTCATAAAGACCTGATTCATCTGCTGCGGCCAACACTTGGTCTGCGGTATTGCCCCATATTCCTTTGTCACAGTCGCCTTGTATTTCAATTCGTTCCACACAATGTTCAACGTGCTTTCAATGCATTCATTGATGTCTGCGAATTTGTATTCCGCCTCATCGACCCTTGAGAAGCTCTTGAGGTTCTGCACTATCCTCTTTACCCTGTCAGCGCCGTCAAGGGACTCCTTTATCAACTGCTTTATGTCTTCGAGTATGTAATCGAGTTTGAGCTTTTTCCGCAATTCTTGCACTTTGTCTATTACGTCTTTTTCTGTCATGCCGGCTTGCCCAGTATCTTTATTTAAGAAAGATTCCCGACAAGCGGGAATGACATCTGATGAAACATTATTTGCACTTTCTTTGGTAATTGCTTCAATTGCCTCACCCTGCGTATTAATGAACTCCGTCAGTTTGTTCACATATTTGCCCAGAGTGCCGAGATTGCTTGAGATAAATCCCATCGGGTTGTTAATTTCATGTGCCACGCCTGCCGCAAGCTGCCCGATGGACGCCATCTTTTCCCTCTGCAGTATCTGAGTCTGGGTCGCCTTCAGTTCTGCGTAGGCGTTCTCCAGTTCCCTGTTTTTCATTTCAAGCACATGCATCATATTGTTGAACTGCTCCCCGATCTGTGAGATCGGGTCTGAGGTCGCTGTTTTAAATACCTCACACTCCGCACAATTCTTGTATTTCTGCGCAAAAGCGCCCTGCACATTTCCGCCGCAGAAGGTGCCTGCCGTCTGCCAGCATCTTGTGGCCCCCTTCCCGTAACAGATACATTCTTTTTTTGTGCAATTTTTAATCTCATAGCATGGCTTTAATTTAGGATTTGAAAGCAGCCCGTCAAAGCCCTTCTGGTTTGTTACATTCTGAATAAGGGCGGATATCTGATCGAGCGCCTTCTGGAGTTTCTCCCTGTCTTTTTCAATCGTCCTGTTGGTTATTTCAAGTTTTTCGGTAATATGTTTTATCTCAGTGGATTCATGAAGCGTCAGGACGGTGCCTGCATACCCGAGGTCGTCAGGGTTAAAGGGATAGGAACTGAGCATAAACCACTTTCCCGTGGACTCCTGAAAAAGTTCGATGCCTCCTGAATAAAATGTATGAGACCTCAATCCCTGCTCCTGTATCAACTCCTCCCAGTTTCTGTCGAGGATCTCAAGATAAGGTTTGCGGGTAAATTCCCTGACGGCGTTATTTATTCTTTTTATCTTCCCTTCGGAGTCCGTGAGTATCAGCATGTCTCCGACACAGTCCATGGTCTTTTCCCATTCCCTCTTTGCAATTGCTATCTTCCCAAAGGCGGCATTTAATTCTTCATGCTCTTTGACAAGAAACTGCTGGCTTTCACGCAGAGCATCTTCCGCTTCTTTCCTCTTGGTGATATCTTCTCCTGAACTGAGGGTGCCTATCGTTTTCCCGGTTTTGTCTTTCAATATGGTATTGCGCCAGGCAATGAGCCTCTCTTCCCCGGTTTTTGTTAAAACAGGGTTTTCATGCTGCTCGTTAGCGGAAAGCTCTCCGCTCATAAGATAGGCAAAGACAGTCTTTGTCCCCTCTCGCAACCTCCCCGGTATAAAGTTGTCGCTCCAGTTTTTACCTATGATCTCATGTTCTGCGTAACCAAGGATGTCGCAGCCTTTTTTGTTTATCAGGGTTACATTTCCATTTGTGTCGAGCGCCGCGAGCATAACCCCAGCAACGTCAAGGTAGTCTTGCGCCCTGTCCCTTTCCTCTTTCAGTGTATCGGCAAGCTCCTTTAATTTCTCCTTCGCTTGTTTCTGGTCGCTAATGCTGCGGTTCAGTTTGAATATCGTCGTCAGTATCATGGACAGGAAAATGACCATTATGACCCCTGGGACAACTGAGGATTTCAGCAGCGTCATGTCGAGCTGCTGGTCCCTCTGTGTTATGTCGTAGTAAATCTCAAAGGCCCCGATAAATGTATCCCCTTTCATGATGGGAATATATGTTTCAACTACGTCAGCCTTTACTACTTTGCCTTCAAGGGATTTCGTGTCTTTTTTGACCACCTTGGAGTAGTTCCTGCCTTTAGCGACCATCTGCCTGAAATAATCATGTTTATTAACTTCCCCTATGTCCTTGGGTTCGGTGGAATATATAATTTCTCCATCGCGGGCAAAGAGTTTGAGCTTTATAAATTCAAAATCATTCTGCGCCCTGCCGACCCTTTTCGGCAGATCACCCGGCAGGGATTCTTTCTTTAGATCGTTCACGTCTGAAAGAAGCATGGCCTGTAAATGCCCGGCGGTGCGCTCCGCTTCGTCCTCGGTATTTGCAACTAATAATTTTGTAAATAAAGGATAGATGTAGTAGATGTTGATCAGCGGAAAAAGCACGGCTATCATTACTGAAATAATGAAAATATTTCTTAAAGCTCTGTCTTTCGGCATTGTTTCATATCCTTCCGGAAGATATAATTGTCCGCCTGACAGAGAAGTTCGTGAAGTCCGGCATAACGTTTTTTTTATTTTTCCCAATTAAATGGGTCTCTTTCTTACCACACATGGACTCTACACGCTACTGCTCAAGCGCACTCCTCTCGATAATTTATTCGGATTAATCAGGGTAAATCTTAAGGGAGTGGATGGTCGACAGTTGCATAATAGAACGCACTCTCCAATGTGTCATTCCCGCATGTTTTTAGCGGGAATCCAGTAGCTTTAAGTCTCATGGATGCCCGATTAAGCCTGTCCTCGCAGGTAGTAAGCGGGGAAACTTCGGGTATGACGAACAAAGGGCGATAGCGTGAATACTTTGTTGAGATGTTACTATTTAAATTTTTGCTGCCATTCGGTGTATTCAGCCGGAGGGTCTATAATTTTCAGTCCGAGCATCAAGTTGTCGCTGTTTTCCGAGGGCTTAAGGAACCAACGTACCTCGCAGCTTAAATTTATCGTAACGCCGGATGGCAACTGAAAGTTCAGGGCAATTACTTTTTGAGGATGGAAGTCCTTGTCGGTTTTGATAAAAGTGGTTATAGTCGATGACACGCCCTCCTCAGAGACGTTCCCTATGACGCCTTCATACGTTTTGCCGCCTATCAAAACTTTTGCGTGCAGGCTGATAACGAATCTGCGGTGCTGTCTTTTTTCCAGGAATTTTTCCATTTTAAATTATTGGTCTATTACTTAACGCTTCTCCTGATGTGTTTTACTTTTCAAAAAATATCTGCTACAGGTTTTTTAATGCCGGGATCTCTCTTTTCTCCGTGCATAACTGATAAATTCCATCAGAAGTAAGCGGACGGCTGAATAGATATCCCTGCATTTCATCGCACCCCATCTCCTTTAATAATGCCAGTTGCTGGCCGGTCTCCACGCCCTCGGCAATTACTGTTAGCTGGAGGTTATGGGCCATTGCAATAATTGCCCTGACGATGGCTTTATCTTCGTTTTTTTCCGTTATGTCATTGATAAAGGACCGGTCGATCTTAATGTTGTCCAGGGGAAAACGTTTTAGATAGCTGAATGAAGAATAGCCTGTGCCGAAATCATCCATCGAAAGGCGCACGCCCATTTTTTTTAACTCATTCATCATGGATATAGTTGTATCCGCATTCTTCATAACAACGCTTTCAGTGATCTCTATCTCAAGGCATCCTTGGCCGAGCCCGTAATCGCCCAGGACTTTTTCGATTATTTTGATCAGATTTTCCTGCCTGAATTGATGCCCTGAAATATTTACTGAAATGGTGAGGGGCATATGTAATAAGCCAGCTTTCTGCCACTCCTGGTTTTGCCGGCAAGCCGCCTTGAGGACCCATTCACCTATCGGGACGATAAGCCCGGTCTCTTCGGCAACCGGAAT
Source organism: Nitrospirota bacterium (assembly GCA_016213945.1). Taxonomy (GTDB): domain Bacteria; phylum Nitrospirota; class Thermodesulfovibrionia; order UBA6902; family UBA6902; genus SURF-23. The sequence goes on from JACQZF010000040.1 coordinate 71,960, forward strand.
AAACTCCATCGGAGAGACAAGCCCTTTTTGGGGGTGCTGCCAGCGCACAAGCGCCTCCAGTCCGCTGATTTTCCCGGAGAGGATATCGACCCTCGGTTGATAATACAGGACAAACTCCTCCCGGTCTATCGCCCTGCGCAGGTCATTTTCCATTGTCAGCCTTTCAAGGGCCGAGGCATTCATTGAGTGTTTGTAAAACTGAAAATTATTCTTGCCGTGTTCTTTGGCATGGTACATTGCGGTGTCCGCATTCTTGAGAAGACTGTCCGTGTCCGTTCCGTCAGACGGATACAGCGCTATGCCGATGCTTGCTGTTACATGTACTTCGTGATTATCCAGGGTAAAGGGCTGAGATATTATATTAAGAATGCGATTTGACACAGTTGCCGCATTTTGCATGGACTCGATCTCTGTCAGCAAAACTATAAACTCGTCTCCGCCGAGACGCGCCACTGTGTTAGTGATTGTTTGCGGCGATTGACGGGCCACGGTGTCTGATGAGCGGATATATGCGGACAGGCGTTTCGCGACACCCATTAACAACAGATCGCCGACCCGGTGTTCGAGGGTGTCGTTGATGCGCTTGAAATTGTCCAGATCAATGAACATTACTGCCGAAGTTGAACTGTAACGCTCGGAGTGTGCAAGGGTTTGTTTTAACCTGTCATTAAACAATGCGCGATTGGGGAGGCCGGTCAGGCTGTCATAATATGCCATCCTTAGTATACTGTCTTCCGCCATCTTGTGGCGGATTGCATAGCGGATCGAGCGGTCCAGTAAATTTGCGGTCATCTCTCCCTTGTACAGGTAATCTGCCGCTCCCGCGTTCATTGCCGCGATATCCACTTCATGGTCCCCCTGTCCCGTAATCAGGATTATCGGCGCCGTGCAGCCTGCTTTGAGCGCTTCCCGCAGAAGATCCAGCCCGGTATGCTCCCCGAGCCTGTAGTCAAAAAGGTATATATCATATTGCTTATGACTTATCGCCTCAAGCGCGGCAGCATAGGATTTTTCCCAGTTTACTTCGTAAATCTTCCCTTCCACTTCCGAAAGCAAATCTCTTGTGAAGATATAATCGTCTTCATCATCATCCACAAGAAGTACTTTTATTCTGCTCATATTCAGGTTCGTGTTCATAATAATAATCTCATTTGCCATCGGGCAGTTTGACAATCTGGAACCAGTACTGCGCCAGAGTTGTTATCACAAAGACCATCCCCTCAAAGGAGACCGGCTTTGTAATGAAAGAATTTACTCCAAGATCATAACTGCGGTAAATATCCTCCTCCGCCTTTGAGGTTGTCAGCACTACAATAGGGATCTGCCTCAGGTCCGGGTCCGACTTGATATCTTTCAGCGCTTCCCTTCCGTCCTTTTTCGGCATATTCAGGTCCAGAAGGATCAAGCCGGGACGCGGATAACCCTCAGGGGCCGTATATTTACCGCGATGATACAAATAATCAAGAAGCTCTTCCCCGTCTTCTACAAAACGCAGTTCATTGACCAGCTTGGCCTCCTCAAAGGCCTCTTTTGTCATGAGACGGTCATCTTCGTCGTCGTCCGCCATAAGGATCGTGATTGATTTTGCCTTTTCATCCATAACTGCCTCCATCGTTATCTTTATGTTTAACTGGAATTGATACAATAAATTTAGCGCCCTCTCCGGGCGCGCTTTCCGCTGTGATTTTCCCTCCGTGCCTTTCAATGATCTTTTTGCAAACGGAAAGGCCTATCCCGGTCCCCTCGTATTCCTGCTTGCCGTGAAGTCTCTGAAATACGCCGAATATGCGTTCTTTATACTTTTCATCAAATCCGATGCCGTTGTCTTCAACAATAATTTGACACGACTTGTTGTCAGCGCTATCTTCGGAGTCCTGAATTAGCTCCACGGATATTTTGACGAGAGGCGGTTCATCATTCTTGTGAAATTTCAATGCATTGCCGATAAGATTCTGGAATAACTGCCTCATCTGAAGGGGGTCTGCTGCAAGCGTCGGAAGGGGCGCTACTTCAACGGTCCCACCTGCTTCCTGAATGCGCACTTCAAGGTCGGACAATACTTCTTTAGTCACTGCCGAAAGGTCAACAGGCTCAAAAGGCTGTCCCTTTGTCGCAACACGGGAATAAGTCAGCAGTCCGTTAATGAGGTTCTGCATCCTCCTTGCCGCGTTCTGCATTCTTTCCAGATAGTCACGCCCCTGGTCATCGAGGGTTTGGGTATATTTATCTTTGAGCCTGTCCCCGAAGGCCATGATCTTCCTTAAAGGCTCCTGAAGGTCATGAGAAGCGATATAGGCGAACTCTTCCAATTCCCTGTTGCTTATCCTCAGTTTTTCCGTATAGATAATAATTTCCGTCTCAGCGCGTTTTCGTTCAAGAATATTTTTGTCCAGCTTAAATATTGTCATAGTGATTACATACAAAAAAACAAGCATCATTAACATCGGCAGCAAGGAAAAATATAGAATTGCATTTTTAAGTTTTTGATACCTTCCGGTGATGTCATAATATATTTCAAAGGCCCCGATAAACGAACCTTCTCTCATAATCGGGATATAGGTTTCAACTACATCGGCTTTTACCACTTTGCCTTCAAGAGAAGTTGTGTCCTTTTTAACTACCTTTGTATATTTCCCCCCTTTAGCGACTATCTGATGGAAGTAATCATATTTGTTTACTTCCCCTATATCCCCGGGTTCCGAGGAGTATATAGTCTCTCCGTCTTTGGAAAAAAGTTTAAGCTTTATAAATTCAAAATCTTTTTGAGACATGCCTGCCTTTTCAGACAGATCAGCCGGAATGTATTGCTTTTTCAGATCTTTAATTCCTGAAAGAAGCATGGACTGTAAATGTACGGCTGTGCGCTCTGCTTCTTTTTCAGTAGTCTCAATATGCAGACTGGTAAAAGACGGGTAGATAAAATAAATGTTGATTAAAGGAATCAATATTGTTATTGCAAGTGAGATAACAAACAATACTTTTAAAAATTTATCTTTCGGCATAGTTCCGCCCTTTTCATAAATATAATATTCTCTCTTTATCATAAGCCATGAGTGAGATGCCCGTCAGACAACGGTACTCCCTTGCAACTCTTCTATTTCTATCGGTAAAAGTTAAATAATTCTTGAATAATCAGAGAAACCTTCTTACTCGTGCCCACTTGCCTTCTCAAAATGTCACGCTGTCTTCGGAAGACCTTGCCGGCTGACTGACGGGCATCGTGATAATAAAGGTGGCCCCCTTCTCAGGCGCGCCTTTTGCGGTGATTGCCCCGCCGTGCCGCTCGACGATTTTTTTACATACGGAAAGCCCCATGCCGGTCCCTTCATATTCTTTCCTGCCATGAAGCTTTTGAAACACGCCGAAAATACGTTCTGCATATTTCTCATCAAAACCCATGCCGTTGTCTTCAAAAATGATCTGATAAAATCTGCCGTCATTTGTCAGGTCGCTCTGCGCGTTTTCATTATTACGAATGTGCTTGCCGGAAATCCTGATAAAGGGCGGCGCATCCTTTTTGCGGAATTTCAGAGAGTTGTCAATAAGATTGTGGAATAATTGCCTCATCTGCGATGTATCAGCGTCAAGGGCATCCAATTGTTCAACTTCGATGTGTCCGCCTGCCTGTTCGATGCGCATTTTCATATCGGCTGTTACTTTCTCTGCGACATTTGAAAGGTCGACGGCGGCAAAGGGCCGGGCGTGGACCGTGACTCTCAGAAATGATACAAGGTCGTTCAGGAGGGTCTGCATGCGTCTTGTGGCATCCTGCATTTTCTTTATATACGTCCGGCCCTGTTCATCAAGGGTCCCGTGATAGGCCCTTTTTAACCGCTCTCCGAAAATCATAACTTTCCTTAACGGCTCCTGCAGATCGTGCGAGGCAATGAATATGAAATCCTGGAGCTCCTTATTGCTTTGCCGAAGCTTCTCTGTGACGGAGGTTAATTCGTTTCTGGAATTTCTTAAATAGCATGCCATCTTGTTGAAAGAGGCGGCGAGCTCTCCGATCTCATCTTTCGATTTTATATCCACCGCTATGTCAAAATCTCCCTGACCGATTCGAAAAACGGCTTGCCTTAATTTATTTACCGGGCGTGTAACAAATCCCGACATTATGATGCTGCTGAGCATGGCAAGTATGAAGGCAATTGCGCTGACAGACAGGATTGTAGTTATCGCGTTTTTGGAGGCTGATTCAACTTCCGACTTCCTGTCAGCGAGATGCAGTTCTTCTTTCTTGAGAACAGCTTCTAATGCCGCCAAAAATTGTTTTTCCGCCCCTTCGAACTCTTCCCTGATTTTCAGGATATCCGCTCCCTTAACATTCCGCATTTTCAACTCAATTAATCGATCGCTCAGATCGATCAGGTTTATGCCGTATGACTTCAGTTTTTTTGTGTTGTCTTTTTCTTCAGGAGCTGTTGCATTGATGAGAGACTCATAGCTCTTAAATGTTTTTTCATAGAGTTTTTTCCCTGAATCTATGTTCTTTTCTTCTGTTTCCTCTGCCTGTTCTTTTTTTTCAGTTTTCTTTAAATTTCTTTTTTCAGTCAGAATTAAACCGAGCTCATTTGTTGAAGATACTATCCTGATGGCGGCAAATCTTAATTTTTCCAGCAGGTCGATTTTGGGCAAAGAGCCGTCTATAACCTGAGCAAAATCATTTTTCAGCAAGTTAATGGTATGGATGCCCGAAAAGACGGCGATACCCGCAAACAAGGATATGACACAGGATATGCCGATGATTTTAAAAAGCAGTTTCATAACTTTATAAATTGACTCTGTCGCAACCGGTCAACGACATTTTCCATATAACTATTGATCTAAAAACGGCAGTTGATTTACCACAGAGACACAGAGGCACGGAGAAAATAAAGGGATTTCTGAAAGTTTCGTATCACCGCTGTGGTGAAGGATGTGTCCTTGTCTTTTCTCTTATTTTCCAACTCCGTGTCTCCGTGTCTCTGTGGTTAACTGCTTTTTATATATTGATACGGTATATATTATTTCGGCTAAAAGGATGCAGCGCTTAAGAAAGGAGGGAAATTGCTATAAAAAATATTCGGCGAGATTAATGTTGTACTGCCTTGGATCCATGGTTTTTGTAATGGTCCTCATAAACTCGTCCCTGTCATTTTTCTCCGTGAGGTCGACAAGGCGGCCCTTTATCTGGTTGCCGCTGTTGTCCGTAATCAAGACTACGCGGGGCCTCTGCAGAAGAAGCTGATTGTTTTCAGAAACAATCCCGATCTCCTTTGTGTCGAGCATGACGAGTGTGCCGATGGGATAAGCTCCGACCATATTGACGAAAAATTTGAAAATGAGGGGGTCTATTCCCGTACCGGCATCTTCCCTCATGATGCTTATAGCTTTCTCCGGAGACATGGGAGATTTTTTATATACCCGGACGGAGGTCATTGCGTCATACTGGTCGGTAATGCTTACTATTCTGCTGAACAGGTCCATCTCTGCGGGATTCTCAAGCATTGGATAGCCGGTGAGGTTGAATTTCATATGATGCTCAAAGGCGACAATGATAGCGTTGATGGTAAGCTCGTCAAGGTTCCTTATCTTCAGGATCGACTTTACGCCCCACTCGGGATGATTTTTCATGACCTTCCATTCATCATCGGTCAGTGCCGCCGGTTTGTTCAGAATTTCGCCGGGGATATCCATTTTACCGATATCATGGAACAGGGCGACTATGCCGAGATCGATAAGCATCTTCCTGCTCAGGCCCAGACGCTGCCCGAGGGCCACGGAAAGTATGCTGACATTTGTTGAATGATGGTATGTATATTCGTCATAGTCTTTTATGGCGGTCACACCGAGCAGGATCTGCTCCTGATCAAGTATGTGGTTGACCAGTGAGGTGATGATCCTTTTTGCCTTCTTGAGATTTATCTTTTCCCCGCTGCTGACTTGTTTCAATACCCCTCTCGTATAAGAAACAGCCTTGAAATATGTTTTTTTGATCATCTTCCTGACATCCGTAGGATCGTCATCAGCGACTCTTTCAAGTCTTTTCAGTTCAATATGTGGTATGCCTGACATCTTCTCCTGAATCGAGTCAAATGGAGACTCAAGGAAAGAGGACGAGACAAACGCCGCAACAAGGGCCTTAATATCTGCGGCATCTATCCTGCTCTTGACAATGACGGTGCCGAGCTCTGTTTTCTTGAACTCCCTGGTGAGGTAATCAAAATTAAGCAGGTACTCAAGCGCGTAGCGTATGCGGTTTTCGTTAAGATAAAAATATTCTCCTCTTAATTCAAGAGAGACATTGTGCTCACTGCGGACAAGATCGTTTATCAGGGACACGAACTTGTCGATAGCGGATGTTACGGCAACATTATTTATACTGTGGATCTGCGCCGTGCGCAGGACTATGCCGAGCTGGTTTATTAAATCTATCGCCTTGTATGGGGTCTCAATATCGTTAGATGCCATCGTCTATCCTTTTAAGAGCGGAAAATGAAGATTCCCGCAGCAGCTTGTGCGAGGCTGTCTTATATTCATTCAGGACCGAGACCGCGTCTCTTCTGCCGATCAATCCGAGACAATAAGCGGCGCAGGCCTTGGTTTCATTCTTTTTAGCTTTTTTCCAGAACACCCTTTTCTTTAATATTCTGACAAGGAAATCATAAACGGCTTCGTCATTCCACCGGGCGAGGGCCTCAAAGTAAACCTTCTTTTCATCAAAATCCTTGTCTCTAAAATACTTGCCGGAGATCTGTTCCATAATAATTTTCTTTGTCGTGTCAGAGCCTGTATAGCCTAACGCCACAACGGCGGCTTTTCGCACCTGTATATTGTCATCATGGAGACAATCCCCAAGGGCAGTTATGGCTTTGTCTCCGCCTAATTCTCCAAGCGCGCGGATAACTTCCTTCTTTACCTGCATATCGTCGTGTCTTAATGTTTTTATGATACTGTTGACCACCTTTTTATCGCCGATTTTCCTGAGGATATGCACCATGTTTCTGACAACATACCACCTTGAGTCATTCAGTTTCTCGATGAAGAGTGTAATGTCTTTAGGACCCAGAGATACAAGGGCTTCTATAAACATTCTTCTTCCATGTATCGCTTTTAGCTCCCCCAGCTTTTTTATAAGCGGCAGGATTGCGGTTTCATCGAGGAAGGCCGCAAAATCAGCAAAATCTTTTTCTTCTATTTGAGAGCTGTCAAGCAGGTCTCCGACCATACAAATGATTTCATCATTGCCTGCAAACCGCATAATGTTTCCTGCATGTTTCTTTGTTTCTGCGTCAACAGACTGGCCGTCAATTACCAGTTGCAGCCGCGATAAAATTTTGGTAACCGGATGAATATTACCCCGCTTCAGTGAATATTCAACAGCCTTCATGAGGTATGAGGCAATCTCTCTGTAATCTTCGCGCCTTTCTGCCTTAATGAACATTTCAAACAGTATGTTGAACAGTTTCCACGTCTTGTCCTGAGCTTCTTTTTCGAGCTCGTCAAAGAATGACTTGAAATCACCATCCGTCAGAGGTAATGCAGGGATGTCTTCCACCTCGTCGCTCTTCAGGACGAAATCGTTGTAAGCCCTGTTCACATCAGGTGCGGACGCCTTTTCCTTTAATTCTCTCATCGCTTTCATTTCATAATCCTGTTCATCGACAAGAAAGGCGTCTTCAACAACGTATTTTATTTTTTCAAAATCTCTCTCCCAGAATAGAGTAACAATGTCATCTTCTGTTGCTTCTCTTTCAAAATCCATGGATATGATCTGTATGAACTCCTCCACTTCTTCGGGAGACAGCCCTTTTTTAAAGGTAAGTTCACGCAATCCGTCCTTAAAAAATAAAAGGGCGAGGTTGTCATGTTTTTCAGTATTGTGATAGACATTCTCAGAATTACAGAAGATATCATTTTTGCCGAAAATCAGTTGCAGGTCGTCTTTGTGCCGGAAAAATCCGTCAAACCTGTCCGAGACGTCTTTCATGGTTTTTATATAAATAGGATTGTTATTCGGATACATCCTCGAAATCTTCTTTGCCTTTAAAATGGCATGAATTATATTTTTAACTTCGCTTAATTCTTCTGTGACTTCCATTAATCTATACCCTTAAGTAAATCATGAACTATATATATATCGACATAAAATTATAAAAGTTAAACAGCATAGATATCGTTATCCGGATTTACGGAGCACTTATGCCATTGATTTAAGCAAGATTTTTTGTAAGTTTATGGAAGGGTTGAATATGAAAGATTGATATAGTTGTCAATTTATAGTCAAATAGTTATAATCAAATGTGGTAAATCGTATGTATTTTTTTCAAAATCCCTCTTTAAAACTATGCTTCATTCAAGTCTGTTGCAAGTTTTCAGAATAAATTATTAAGAGTATGGTAATTCCAAGTTGTTTATCATAAAAAATTTTAAGGAAAAATAAATGACAAAAAGTTGTTGTGATACAGGAAGAGAACAAAGAATTAAACAGTACAGTCTGGATTACTGGAAAGTTACAAACCCGATCATCAAGACTTTCAGGCCGGGAGACGTCCTCTACACACCCGAATATGTGAAAAAGCAACGAAACGGCATCTCTCTTTTTATTGATCCAAAATCACCCAACTGGATCAGCGTAAATAATACCGGGGCGGAGATTATCAAACTTTGCGACGGCAAACGCAGTGTATCGGAGATTCAGGATGCAATTATTGATAAATATCACGGCTCCGACACAGGACAGATCAAGAAAGAAGTCTCGGAATTTCTCAGTGCAGCAGGACTGCTCGAATTTGTATCCAATAAAAAGTTAGAAAGGCCTGAATATACCGGCAGGAGCAATGCAATAGCCCCTTATAAGCTGGATGAATTATGGCTGTACTATACGATGGCATGCAATCTTCGCTGCAAGCACTGCCTTGTCAGCGCAGGCGCGAGTTTGAGAAAGGAATTGACTACCGAAGAATTCAAGAAAGTCATTGACGAGGGAATCAAGCTTGGCGTCAAGAGGTTTTATATTACAGGCGGCGAGCCTTTTATCAAAGAGGGAATTTTTGACCTTATCAAATACATTACAAAGACAAAGAAGCGGGAGTTGATCATACTCTCGAATGCAACGCTCTTTGATGATAAAAAGATTGCCGAATTAAAAAAGGTGATGAGTCCCAAACTCCTTCTGCAGGTCAGCATAGAAGGACATAACGCTGAAATCCATGACAAACTGCGCGGCAAAGGGAGCTTTGAGGCGGCAGTCGCGGGCATCAGGAAGCTTATGGACATCGGGATAACACCGATTATCTCAACCGCGATAAATAAATATAATGAAAAGGAAATCCCGAAGACCTCCCGCTTTCTGTCAAAGCTCGGCATCAAGGAGCACAATCTCCTGTGGATGCATGCAAAAGGACGCGGGGCAAACAATGTCAACGAGCTTTATGTGCCTTCTGACAGGATTGCAGGAATAATGAAGACCATGAAGAAGTCATACAAGGAGCAGGAAGTAGTCCTCGACAATATCGAATCCCTGAAGGTGCGCGTCCGCACAAAGAGAGGCAGGAAAAACGACCTCTGCAATAACTGCTTTGAAAAAGTCTGCGTAAACTCGGACGGACATGTTTATCCCTGTGCATCTTTAAACGGAGACCCGAATTTTAATGCCGGATCTGTAAGGACCAAGCCTTTAAAAGACATCTGGCTTGATTCCAAAGTTATGGCACGCGGCAGGGAAAACAGCGTGCATGACAAGCCCGAATGCAGGGACTGCTATCTCGAATTCTTCTGCGGAGGCGGGTGCACGTCGCACAGTTTTTACTCAAGCGAAGTTGACACAGGTAAGGGTTCCATAAAAGCCAGAGACCCTTATTGCTCCACGTACAAGTCCCTGTTTGAGGATATTATCTGGGAGCTTGCTTCAGAAGGCGTTCCGTCTCAGGATGGAAAAGGCTATACCACCCCGCTTATCTATAATGCAATGGATTCAAAACTCCCGTCGCATCTTGGCGCAGGCATTAAGTCAATTGACAAAAAAACCGAAGTTGGCTGCTATCATTGCTCCTGCGTGCTGTCTGTTGATGTTGAAAGCGACGAAGATATTTGCAAGCCTGAAATAAAGGGGCATGTCACAAAAACCGTGAAGAGGAAATTCTCAAAAGCTGCCAATATGCCGGTTGCCGACTACTATTGCCCTACAGGCTATGCTCCGAAAGACATTGCGCACATACCAAATGAAGTCCTTGAGGTCTCCTACGGCTGCGGCAACCCGGCAGCCCTTGCAGATATAAAAGAAGGGGAGACCATTGTGGATCTGGGCGCAGGAGGCGGCATCGATTGTTTCATCGCCGCGAAAAAACTCGGCAGCAAAGGCAAGGTAATCGGGATTGACATGACTGATGAAATGGTTGAGAAAGCCACCTCCAGTGCAGAAAAAGTAGCTAAAGTTTTGGGCTACAATGTCGTAGAGTTTAGACAAGGCAATATTATGGAGCTTCCTGTTGACAGCAATTCAGTCGATCTTGTCATATCCAACTGTGTTATCAACCTGACTGAGGACAAGACAAAAGTCCTGGATGAGATATACAGGATATTAAAGCCGGGCGGCAGGTTTATTATCTCTGACATTGTTTCGGACAAGCCGGTCCCCGGTTATCTGAAAAGGGACAAGGAACTGTGGAATGCATGCCTTTCGGGCGCTCTCACTGATAAGAGGTTCAAAGAGTCGGCTGAAAGCGCGGGATTTCCCGATGTACAGCTAACAAGAAACTACCTCTACAAGAAGGTAGAGTTTATTGAGTTCTATTCAGTAACCATGAAAGCCGCAAAACCCAAAGCCGCATGCGGGTGTTGTGCCTGCGGCTAAAAAATATTTTAAAGAAAAGGGGAAGAAAAATTATGAGAGTGACATTAGTAAATGCTCAGGTATTAGACGGCAATAACGTAGTGCCTCCACTGGGGCTTATGTATATCGCCGCTGTTCTGGAAAAGGCGGGACACGCCGTCCAGATTTATGATTCAGACCCCGAATATCAGGCAAGCATGATAAAGGAGATAAAGGACTTTAACCCTGACTTGATAGGACTTAGTTTCCTGACAGTAGGATATCAGAGGGCGTTACATCTTTTTCAGAATCTGAAAAAGGAACTGCCCGGTAAAATTTACTGCTCCGGCGGTGTTCACACAACCGTAAAGCCCAGAGAGACGCTGGAAGAGTTCGGAGTGGACTTTATCGTTATTGGAGAAGGCGAAGACACTATCGTTGAGGTTTGCGAAAAACTCGGCAACAACCAGGGTCTTGCCGGGGTAAAAGGCGTCATGTACCGTGACAATGGGAGCATTGTGGACAACGGCAGGCGCGACATGATTGCGGACCTGGACACTATCCCGTTTCCCGCACGGCATCTGATTGACATGACACCTTATCTCAAGCCGCCCGGAATTATCAGGGGCTATGCAACCAAGAACCAGACGACCATAGTCACAAGCAGGGGTTGCCCGTTTAAATGCATATACTGCGGAAGCCACAACATATTCGGAAGAAAGACAAGGAGACGCTCCGTCAAGAACGTCGTAGACGAGATAGAATATCTCCATAAAAATTACGACATAAAAGGCATATATTACTGCGACGATACCTTTACGCTGAGCCCGAAGTGGGTGAAAGAATATTGCGAGGAATTGAAGAAGAGAAAACTGGACATCAAGTGGGGCTGCCAGTCAAGAGTTGATCAGACAGACATGGAATTAATGAAACAGATGAAGGCTTCAGGCCTTGTCCAGCTTGATTTCGGCGTAGAAAGCGGTTCTGAAAAGATCCTCAGGGTTTTGGGCAAGGGCGGCGCAGGAGACAGGACAGCGCAGATTAAACATTCTTTCAAACTCTGCAAGGAGCTTGATATCAGGACACTGGCAACATTCATTATCGGAAATCCGGAGGAGACCAAAGAGGATATCGACCAGAGTTTTCAGGTGGCCAAAGAAATTAATGCAGATTATACCGCCTTTTATTTTCTGACGCCATATCCCGGGACCGATATTTATGAAATGGCAATTAAGAACGGGTGGCTTGATCCAAATCTGCCGTTCTCGGAAATCTGGGCGCACAGGCAGCCCGAGCTTCCTCTGATGGCAATTACTTTTAAGAAGGAGGAGCTCAGGGACATCCGAAGACACTTGCAGAACGCCTTCTTTGTAAAGAATTATTTCAGCCAGAAGACCAACATAAGCTTTTACTCGATCCTGTTCACCATCCTGTTCAGGCATCCGAAGGTCTTCCTCGACGCATTGGGCAAGCTTATAAGGACCCGCAGGGTTGACTACATCGTTGAGACCCTAAACGCTGAATACTGGCGTATGAAGAAATACGAGGGGCTTGGATAATAGCTTCCGGTTATTTAAGAGTGAGGTGAAAGAGCGTTGCTCAGGCAACGCTCTTTTTTTGTTTTAGCTTTTGTTAAACAGGAAATCTTATTTTGCAGGAGGTGTCGGTTGCTGCTGCGGGGCTTCGCTCTGTGCAGGCGCAGGTGCGGCAGGTTGTTCCTGAACAGGCCCCCCTGTTGGAGCGGGAATCGATGTCTTCACGGGCACTGATGAAACAACAGAGCCTCTTCTTACTGACAATATCGCGAGTGAGAGTGAGGTAAGCATGAAAACAATCGCAGCAACAGTTGTCATCTTGCTGAGAAATGTCGCAGCACCCCTGCTTCCAAAGAGTGTCTGACTGGAGCCGCCGAAGGCCGCGCCCATCTCAGCGCCCTTGCTGCTCTGTATCAATATTATGAAAATAAGAAAAAGACAGACTATCAGATGAATTATGACTACAAAAGTAAACATGTGATTTTTAAATCCTCCTGTTAATGACTTCTCTTACTGTTTCCCAGCGTTTGTTACTATCTGGGCAAAGCTGTCAGGCTTAAGGCTTGCGCCTCCCACAAGAGCGCCGTCCACTTCAGGCTGTGACATCAGGGCAGCGGTAGTTTCCGGCGTGACGCTGCCGCCGTAAAGTATCCTCAGTGTATCGGCACCCTCCCTGTTTTTTTTCAGCCAGGCTCTTATATTTGCGTGCGCCTCGTTGGCCTGTTCTTTTGTGGCGGTTTTTCCTGTACCGATAGCCCAGATCGGTTCATATGCGATTGTAATCCCTTCAAGGGTCATATCTTTCAAAGAACCGGCAAGCTGCCGCTCCAACACCTCGAAGGTTTTATTTTCTTCTCTTTCTTTAAGCGATTCGCCGATACAAAGAACCACCTCAAGACCGTTCTTTCTTGCGGTCTTGATCTTCTTATTTACAATCTCGTCGGTCTCCCCGAAATATTGTCTTCTTTCCGAATGCCCGATAATTACCGAGGAGCACCCGGCGGAAAGGAGCATTGCCGGAGAAACTTCACCTGTGAACGCGCCCTTCTCTTCATAAAAAATATTCTGTGCCCCAAGCGTTATGTTGGTTTGCTTAAGAAGCCCGGCAGCAGCGCTTAAAGATGTAAAAGGAGGCGCTATAAGAATATCAACGTCTTTGACGTCCTTGACCATCGGGATGAAAGAATTGATGAACTCTTCGGTTTCCATAATGGTCTTATTCATCTTCCAGTTTGCAGATATCAATGGTTTACGCATAGAGGATACTTTAGTTGAATTTAAGCTTTAAAGTCAAGGTGATGAAATAACATTTATATAAAAGTGCAGGGGAATTACGGTCTTTGTCTGGTATAATTTCGTTAAGATGTTAATATGCCGTTGAAAATTTATAGAAAGGGGTGTATCCATGGCAGAGTATTCAAAAAATTATTTATCACTTCAAAAAAGATTTCCCGAATTGATCAGCTCATATGAAAAGGCGGGGCTGCTTGCAAAGAAGGCAGGTCCTCTTGATGAAAAAACGAGCCATCTCATCCAACTTGCTGCGTGTGCGGCATTGCGTTCAGAGGGCGGAGTGCATTCTCATGCGAGGAGGGCTATGAAGGCAGGCGCAACAAAGGATGAGATTTATCAGGCGGCAGCGCTTCTTATAAACACGGTTGGCTTTCCGACGGCAGCCGCGACATTTTCATGGGTGAATGACGTAATCGGAAAACCGTCCCGTCCCAAAAAGAAATAAGTTAAAGACCTCCCGCAGCAAGCTGCAGGGAATACGCTCGCAATCCATTTATTGCGGCCTTCCCACGGAGTAATACCTGAAACCCATCTTCTTTAACCGGTCAGGTTCGTAGATATTCCGGAGGTCGAAGAAAAATTCACCTTTTGCAAGCCTTTTAATCTTACCGAGATCAAGGTTCCTGAGCTGGTTCCACTCAGTAACTATAACGACGGCGTCCGCCCCTTTTGCAGCATCATAAGCGTCATCGCAATAGGTGATCTTCGGCAGAATTGACCGCGCGTCTTCCATTGCCACAGGGTCATACGCTCTTATTTTCGCCCCAGCCTTTAACAGCCTGTTAATAATGAAGAGAGACGGCGCGTCCCTCATGTCATTGGTGTTCGGCTTGAAGGAAAGACCGAGGATGCAGACGGTCTTTCCTTTTGCCTTCCCCAGGGCTGTTATTATCTTATGGGCCTGATTTTTTTTCTGCTGTTCATTGGCTTTTACAGTCGCCTCGATAATGCCGAGACTGATGCTGTTTTCCTTGCCTATCTGCAAAAGAGCGAGCGTGTCTTTCGGGAAACATGAGCCGCCGTAGCCGGGGCCAGCGTGGAGGAACTTGGGGCCGATCCTGCGGTCCAGTCCCATCGCCTTTGCGACAACCTGCACGTTTGCCCCCACGCTTTCGCAGAGGTTTGAAATTTCGTTAATAAAAGAAATCTTTACGGCAAGAAAGGCATTGGAGGCGTACTTTATAAGTTCCGCTGTTTTTATGTCTGTTATAACAATCGGGGTCTCAATGAGATACAGAGGTCTGTAGAGGTCTTTCATTATTGCCACGGCCTGCGCGCTTGAGGCGCCGATGACGACCCTGTTGGGCCTCATAAAATCCTCTATTCCTGCGCCTTCCCTTAAAAATTCGGGGTTGGATACAACATCGAAATCCACATTCTCTTTCAGGTGCTTTGAAATGATCTGCCGGATCTTTTCTCCTGTGCCGACAGGTACTGTGCTCTTTGTTACGATGACCTTATAATTCTTGATGTGCTTTGCTATTTCCTTTGCGACCCCTTCCACGTGCCTCATGTCCGCGGACCCGTCTCCGCGCGGGGGAGTGCCGACTGCTATGAAGATCACCAGAGAGTTATCTATCGCTTCAGCGAAGTCGGTTGTAAAATGCAGCCGCCCTGCCTTTAAATTTCTCTGCAGCAACTCTTCAAGCCCCGGCTCATAGAACGGGACAACCCCTTTCTTCATAAGTTGGATCTTTTTCTCATCATTGTCGATGCAAGTTACGTTTATCCCGAATTCGGCAAAACATGCCCCGGTGATTAATCCAACATATCCGCTTCCAATAACCGAGATATTCATTTTTCCTCCCCTAAAATTACGGAATCCCTAAAACGATAATTATTATATATTAAGCGATCCAGGTTCTGCGTACGTTACGTGTTTATAATTAGTGTGACAAATATAATTTTTTAACTCTCGGAATTTAATTTACGCTGCGGGACGTTGCTATAAAGATTTCGACCTGTTTTTCCTGCCCCTGCTCCTCTGGACTGCTTTGTGGCGGGTCCTTTTATAGTTGCTTTTCTCTGCCTCAACAATTATTGTTCCCTTCTCAAAATCCAATGCAAGGAGCTTCTCAGCATCCTGCCAGAGGGTGTCTCTTGTTGAGTCTCCAAGAAGGGCGATAATGAGAACGCCTTCAACTTTTTCGGATGCGCCTACAAAACAATGCCGCGCCGCTCTTGTATATCCGGTCTTGCCCCCGAGGTGGTCATCATTAGCCCACAGGAGATAGTTGGTGTTTGTCAGGACGGTGGATTTGCCGTTAACGTCCAGTGTCATGCTCTTTGTATAAATAATATCCGAAATGAGAGGATACGTGAGGGCTTCTTTCATGATCCTTGAGAGGTCACGCGCCGTAGTGTGTTGTCCCTTGCCCGGAAGGCCGGAGGCATTTATAAACTGTGTATTCAGGGCCCCGATAGAAGCGGCTTTTTGATTCATGAGAAGGGCGAATGCGTCTTCAGAGCCGGCCGCTGCTTCAGCGAGAGCAACAGCAGCGCCATTTATCGACCTCATAAGTGCCAGGATGAGGAGGTCTTTCACGCTGACCTGTTCACCTTCACGCAGCCTCGGGGCAATCGAAGGAGTTTCAGCGGACTTCCTGTTTATTGTAACGATATCGTCCGGCTTCAGGGTATCAAGCGCAACCATTGCTGTGACGAGTTTTGTTGTACTGGCAGGCATTAATTTAAGATCCGGATTCTTTGCGTAGAGGACTTCTTCCCCTGTGCTGTCAATAACGATAGCCGCCTTTGCGGAAATTCCGGATGCATTTGTAACCCCGGTTGACAGTATAACGGCAAGAACAAATGAGATGAAAAAGAAATGAAAAGACTTGATGCAGTATTTAAAATTTGTCCGGTGTAAATCCTGTTTTTTTCTTACACTCAAGTCCGCAATCCCTTTACTGTTTAATGTAATACTTTCCTGACATTATAATGACGATTGCAATAAAAGGCAATAATAAATTGCTTCCATAATATACCGTCTCCTGCATTTCTTATCGTAATATTTACTCTCAAACTAAAGAAAGATAAATGGAAGGACGATAAGTAGCTATTGCAACATGGTTTGGAATGAACTAAAATGTTTGCGGGTGTTAAATGATATTCAGGATATTTGAGAAAAAAGAACTGAGAAGTCTGTTTGAAATCCTCGCGGCGCACAATAAGATTGTAGGGCCGGTTGAAATCGGAAGGGACAAGGACAAAAATCCTGTTTACGCATTTGCAGAGGTGTCGGATTTTAACAGCATCAAATTAAACTACACAACCACAAAACTGCCTGCTAAACGTTACTTCCTTCCCTTTCAGGAAGACCTCTCCACCTTCAGAATCGAGGCAGGCAACTGGCAGAAGACCATTGATTACAATGCAAAGGAACCGCTGATATTCTTCGGCCTTCACGCTTGCGATATAAATGCCTTGAACAAGCTCGACAAGGTCCTGCTGCACAGCGTTTATCCTACGCCCTACTATGCGGCAAAGAGGAAGAACATGTTCATAATAGGCATTGACTGTGTACCTCAGTCCTTCTGTTTCTGCCGCTCCATGGGGTCCGACACGGCCCTTCATGGATTTGATATGTTCATCACAGACCTCGGCGCAAAATATTTTGTGGAGATACTAACAGACACCGCTTACAATTTTTTAAAAAACATAAAAACAGAAGAGCCGAAAGAGAAAGACCATGTCCTCTATATGAAGACTGCCGCGGAGAGGAATAAAAAATTCACCGCCCAGGTAGAGACCACCGACCTTGCCAAAATACTTGATATGGAATTTCAGGCCGATGTGTGGAAACAATGGGGCGATAAATGTCTTGCGTGCGGCACCTGTTCAAACGTCTGCCCGACGTGTTACTGCTACGGGGTTGAAGAGACGGTGAACATTGATCTCAAGGGCGCAAGAAAGACCAAGTCTCTATATTCATGCAATTTGATAGATTTTGCCGAGGTTGCGGGCGGACACAATTTCAGGCCTGAAAGGCATACACGCCTCAAATACCGCTATTATCACAAACACAGGGGCTTTGTGGAAGCGTTTGAGGAATCCCTGTGCGTGGGCTGCGGTCGCTGCGGGCAATCATGTCTTGCAGGTATAAATGTCCCTGAGGTAATTGCAAGCGTCCGCGGAGGAAAGATTAAATGAAGCCGAAATTAAAATTTACTGACGTAACTACTCAGCCGCCGGATACACAAAGGCGTAAGAACGACCTCTCAAGTTTTGAATATACTCATCGCGCCGAGATCACAAGCGTATACCCGCTTACCGACATGGAGACGATATACCGCATTCAGGTAATTGATCCTGAGGAGCGGAGGCGTTTTAAATTTGTCCCCGGGCAGTTTGTGATGCTCGAAATGCCGGGGATCGGAGAGGCGCCGTTTTCAATATCGTCCTCACCGAGCATTCACGGAGAAGTGGAGTTATGCATCCGCAAGGCGGGCAATCTCACCAACTTCCTGTCAAAGGTCGGAAGGGGCTCTCATGTCGGCATCCGCGGCCCGTTCGGCACCGGATTTCCCATGGAGGAAATGCGCGGCCAGAATATACTCCTGATAGCAGGCGGACTTGGCCTTGTTCCATTGCGTTCACCCATTGCATATGTCCAGGAGAACCGGAGTCATTTTAAGGAAGTAAATATCATATACGGAACAAAATCACCCGCGCATCTTCTGTTTCAATACCAGTATGACGTGTGGAGCAAAGACGATATTAACTTAAACATCATCGTTGAAAAAACGGACCCGGCATGGAAAGGCTCGGTAGGACTCATAACCGAGAGTTTATTGAAAATACTGACAGGCCGGGACAGCGAGTTTTATCACAACACATACGCCATTGTCTGCGGGCCTCCGGTAATGTTCAAGTTCGTCTGCAATATGCTGAACAAATTTCACGTCCCCATGCAGAAGATGTTCGTCTCACTCGAAAGACGCATGCACTGCGGGATGGGGAAGTGTTGCCGCTGCAATGTAGGCTCCACGTACACCTGTCTCAAGGGGCCGGTCTTTGATTACTGGACGGTCATGAACCTCAAGGAGGCTATTTAGAGTATGTGGATGAATTGTCGGTCTGTCATTCCCGACAAGCCGGAATGACAATTTTTTAACTTTATGGACAGCCTCTATTTAGAAAGCAGAGAGTAGAAATATGAAGACAAAAGAACCGGAAGCAAAGACATACCTCGGGGTCCCGCTTTACCGTCCGAAGGTGGCCTTTTTTGAATTCTCTTCATGCGAAGGCTGCCAGCTCCAGTTGGTAAACAATGAATCCACATTGCTTGATTTCCTCTCGCTTGTCGAGGTCGTGAACTTCCGCGAGGCAATGACCGAGAAGTCCGATGATTATACAATTGCCTTTGTTGAAGGAAGCATTACAAGAGGCGATGAGGTGGAACGCCTGAAGAAGATCAGGAAGAACGCAAAGATACTTGTTGCCATGGGTTCATGCGCCTGTTTCGGGGGGGTCAACCAACTGAAGAACAGGTTCAAAAATTTTGACTGGGTTAAAAAGCAGGTTTACGGGAAACATCCGATAGACAGCGGTTTGGTCAGGGCTGTAGAGGATGTCGTTCCTGTAGACCTCAGGATATACGGATGTCCAATTAAAAAAGAGGAAGTGGAAAAGATAGTGCTTCACGTTGCGCTTGGGAAATCGATTGATATCCCGAAGCATCCCGTTTGCATGGAGTGCAAGGCGAATGAGAACATCTGCCTCTTTGACCTCGGAGAGCCATGCCTCGGACCGATTACAAGGGCGGGGTGCGATTCGTGGTGTCCTAATAACAGAGCAGGCTGCTGGGGCTGCCGCGGCCCTGCTGAAGACGCAAATGTTGAGTACATGAAAAAGATAATGAAGGAGAAAGGATTCTCCGAGCAGACAATTATGGAAAGGCTGGATTGTTTCGGGGGATTTAAAAAGGTCAAATGAAAAAAACATTGAACGTAAACGTCAAGCACCTCTCAAGAGTTGAGGGGCACGGAAATATAAACATAAAGATCAGAAACGGTAAGCTTATGGAGGCGCAGTGGGAGGTCATCGAGACCCCGCGCTTTTTTGAAGCCATGCTCGTCGGAAAGAACTGGGACAATGCGCCCTGGATAACCGGCAGGATCTGCGGCATCTGTTCAATCGGCCACACGCTTGCAAGTATCCGCGCAGTGGAGAATGCATTCAAGATCGTCCCTGATGAGCAGACAACGAAACTTCGCCTCCTTCTAAAACACATGGAGACACTCCAGAGCCATTCACTGCATTTGTGTTTTCTTGCCCTGCCTGATTTTGTGAATGCGGGCAGCGTGTTCCCTTTGATCAAATCTCACGAGGACGTTGTCCTGCGCGCCGCAAGAATTAAAGGACTTGCCAATGATATTTGTGACTGTGTCGGCGGGCGCAGGCTGCATCCGACAAGGACGGTGGTGGGCGGATTTACCAAACTGCCTGCAAAGGAAGAACTCTCTGTTTTCAGCGAACGCCTCAAGTCAATCGTTAACGATCTTCTTCTGCTTGCGGAGTTGTTCAGCGGTTTGAAGCTGCCTGCTTTTGCAAGAGAGACGGAATTCGTCTCTCTGAAAGGCAAAGACAGTTATCCCTTTATCGGGGGCGATGTTGTATCAAGCGACGGCGTGCACATGAGGGAGCAGGACTATAAAAAACTAACTAATGAATACATGGTGCCGCAGTCAACAGCCAAGTGGTGCCGTCTTTCAAGAAAGTCCTTTGCGGTAGGCGCGCTTGCCAGGCTGAACAATAATTTTGAATTCCTGCATCCTGTCGCAAAAGATATTGCCAGAAGGTTTGACTTTGTTCCTGTAAACCATAATCCGTTCATGAACAATATTGCGCAATTAGTTGAATGCGTCCACGTTGTTATGGATTCCGTAAGATTGATTGATGAACTGCTGAGTTCACCATTCAAAGAACCGAGGCAGGAAGTAAAACCGCGAAGCGGCGTAGGCGTCGGGGCAGTGGAAGTGCCGCGCGGTATTTTATATCACTGCTACGAGTTTGACGACAAGGGAAAGATCGTCAGGAGCGACTGCGTGATCCCCACCGGGCAGAACCACGCGAACATCCAGCACGACCTTGAGGCCCTTGCCGGGGAATTTGCCGTAAAGGGAAAAGCAGACAAAGAGATCGAACTCCTCGCCTCAATGCTGGTCCGGGCCTACGACCCCTGCATCTCGTGTTCCGTGCATTGATTTATTCCTAACCTGAACGATCACTTGGGTCGTCATTCCGGCTTGTCCGGAATCTTTCTTTAATCAGGATTCCCGACGCGCTTCGCTTGCTGGAATGACAAACATTTATGCGCCGGCGATAACGTCAAAACAAACACTACCTGCTCATTTATTTAACTTGCCTCCGTGGTTTATAATTCCCTATGCAAATGGACAAGTCCGCGAAAGACCCTGCAAAGATACAGACGATGTTCTCGAAAATAGCCCCGCGCTATGACCTGCTCAACAGGCTGCTGAGCCTGGGGATAGATAGTCACTGGAGAAAATTCGCGGTCGGTCAATTGCCGAAGGTTAATAACGCAAGGTTCCTCGATGTGGCTACCGGCACCTGTGATGTTGCTCTTGAGATAGTGAAAAGATATCCTGACGCAAAAGTCACAGGCGTGGATTTCAGTGAAGGGATGCTGGAGCTTGGGAGAGTGAAGGTAAAACGGGCAGGTTTAGAGGACAGGATCGAGGTCCGCTTTGCAGATGTCACGGCGCTGCCGTTTGAGGACAACACCTTTGACGGAGTAACGATCGCATTCGGCATCAGGAATGTTCAGGATTTCAAAAAGGGGATTGCGGAGATGGGCAGGGTCGTAAAACCAGGCGGCAGGGTTGTCATTCTTGAATTCACCAGCATTCAAAACAGATTTTTCAGGCGGCCGTACCGTTTCTATATTACAAAGGTGCTGCCGTTTATCGGCGAGATGATCTCCGGCAAAAAAGGCGCGTACAAATATCTCCCGTCTTCCATGCTCGAATTCCCCGGCCCGGATGAATTTAAAAAAGCAATCGAAGAGACAGGGCTTCAGGATGTCAGGTATTACAAGTTGACCCTCGGCGTCGCTGCCGTGCATGTAGGGACGAAAGGGGAATGAAACCTGAAGCGCTGCTAAAGAAAGGCCTGAAAGAGCTTGGCATCTCATGTTCTGAAACACAAACCAACTCCTTCATGACCTATCTTTCGGAGCTAAGAAAATGGAACAGCGCCTATAACCTCACCGCGCTAAAAACCGATGAAGACATAATCGTCAAGCATTTTCTTGATTCCCTTCTCTATCTGAAGGCATTGCCGGAAGGCAATTTAAAATTAGCGGACGCTGGAAGCGGCGCTGGCTTTCCGGGCATACCGATAAAAATCGTGAGGCCGGAAATAGACATCACACTCATTGAGTCTTCAAGAAAGAAATGCTCCTTTCTGCGGCACATGATCAGATCATTAAATTTAACTCAAATAAATGTCCTTGAACAGAGGCTTGAAAATCTCGGCGATGAATACAAGAGCGCCTTTGATGTAATAGTCTCAAGGGCCGCGTTCAGCATGAAAGAGTTCCTCAATGCGGCCTGCGCGTATGTGAAAAAAGGCGGGATACTCGTGCTGAGCAAAGGGCCGAAGATGACAGAGGAGTTAAAAGAACTAAGCTCGGAAGATGCCGTGAAGGACATTCTCAAAGTTGCTCTGCCAGTTGCAAATGTTGAGAGGAATTTGGTTGTGCTTGAGTGTAAGAAACAGGCGGTTCGCCAAATGACTTAAACACCCCAGACAACGTTTCCAAAACCGTTTGTCATCATTAATTTCTTTGTTATGGTTGATGTTTTTTTAGATTAATTTTAAAACTGTAAATGACATACTCCCCGAGGCAAGCCTGCGGGGTATCTTAAAGAAAAAGAGACAACTGGTCTTTATGTAACTGTTGGTACTCATTTGTACGCCCTTGTTCTTTAACATATTTGCTGATCGTATTTTCATTGCCTTGCTTAATTTCTTTTTCAGTTCAGGCATCCGCTCCAATAAATGCCGCGCGGTTATGCTCTTTATCATGGTTACCAGTTTCGTTACACTGTATACAGGCACTGACTGTACCAGAAAATGAACATGGTCCTTATCTGTTCCTATTTCAACAAAATGCATCTCATACCTCTTTTGTATCTCCATGCAGATATCTCGTATCGCCAAATCTACGGCGTTGTCCATAACCATGCGTCGATACTTCGTTGGAAAGACAAAATGATACAGCAATACACTGACATTATGGCTCTTATGTATATAGATGCTCACGTCATCTATTATACTCGCCGCAAGCGGCGGGGAATTAGACCCTAAGAGAGATTAA
>JACQZF010000030.1 GCA_016213945.1 Nitrospirota bacterium
GAGAGGCGTCTATATGGCAATGCACGCAGCGCTGGTTGCATTGGTTGCCAAGATTGATCTGGATGGTTTCTATTTTGGTCTTTCTTATAATTTGGTCTGCCCATAATACCGTCATCATTCCTCCTGTCTTTGTACAGTTATAAGCTATGTAAAAAAATTATATCACTGAATAAATTCTTTTTTGTCATCATATACAATTATTCCGTTATCCAGCGTCTCCCTTCCTTCTCAAGGAGCGCTTCGGCCTCCTGAGGCCCCCATGTCCCTGCTGCATAATTCGGGAAATCAAGCGGAGCAGTTTGCTGCCATCTTGCAATCAATGGGTCTACCACATCCCACATTGCTTCAACACCATCCTGTCTGACAAAAAGCGTCAGATCTCCTTTCATGCAGTCTATAAGAAGTCTTTCGTAAGGAGCATGAGGTGTCACGTTAAATGCTTCCTTATAACTGAATATCATTTTTGCAGGATATATCTGGTTGGGCGCATACGGATATTTCACTCCGAAATGCGCGACGATCTTTTCTTCCGGTTGAATCGTGATCTTGAGTACGTTCGGCTCCAGCATATCACAGGTCCTTCCAAAAAGCTTTAACGGCGGCTGCTTTAACTGTATGCAGATTTCCGTGGTCCTTTTCGGCATCCTTTTCCCTGCCCTGATATAGAAAGGCACGCCTGCCCACCGCCAGGACGCGATGTGGAATTTCGCGGCGATGAACGTCGGTGTCGTTGACCCCGGCGCAACGCTTTTCTCCTGCCTGTAGCCCGGCACATTCATGCCGTTGATCTTTCCCGGACCGTACTGGCCCCGGACGGTAAAGTTGTCGACATATGCCTCATTCATCGGCTGGATCGAACGGAATATCTTTACCTTCTCATCACGTATGCTGTCGGCTTCAATGCCGAGGGGAGGCTCCATCGCTATCAGTCCGATGAGCTGCATGATGTGATTTTGCACGATATCTCTCACAACCCCTGCCTGTTCATAAAAATTGCCCCTCGTTTCTATCCCGATGCTTTCCGCTACGGTTATTTGCACATTGTCTATATAACGACAGTTCCACAGTTGTTCATAGAGCGTATTTGAAAACCTGAAGAAGATAATATTCTGCACGGTCTCCTTTCCGAGATAATGGTCAATGCGGAATATCTGGTTTTCATCAAAAGCCTCATGCAGGGTCATGTTTAATTTTCTTGCTGATTCGCGGTCTTTTCCGAAAGGCTTTTCGATTATGATCCTTGTCCTGTAGTTTCCCTTTGCAAGGTTATGCCGGTTCAATTGCGCAACAATCGCGGGAGTGGATTCAGGCGGGACCGCCATGTAGTAAATAATATTTTTCCTGCCGTTGTTATCCGGTACGGTCAGCCTGTCTATTTTTTCAAGGAGGTCAATATATCCTTTGTCTTCTTCAAAGCGCCCTGACATATAGGTCAGATGAGCACTGAAATCATTCCATGTCTGCTCACTGAAAGAGCTTTCACCGGATTCTTTGATCGCCTCTTTCATCAGATTTCTGTACTGCTCATCAGTCATTTCTCTCCTGGCAAAACTCAGGACTGAAAAACCTTCCTTAGGCAGTTCATTGTCCGAGAAAAGATGGTATATGGCGGGCATCAGTTTTTTTCTGCTTAAATCTCCGGCGCCTCCGAATATGACCATGGTAAAGGGTCCTATTGCGTATTGCTCGACGGGGATGTCGCAGGTTTGCAGGAATTTGCTGTGCATTGCTGAGTCAAGTCCGATTCCCATTTTCTCGTCTCCTTCCAATGACTCTAACTTTTGTTAAGCTGTTTCTTTGCCTTTTGATAGATATGCTCAACAGTGAATCCGAACTTTTCAAGGACCACCTGAGCAGGAGCAGAAGCTCCAAAACGGTCAATGCCTATAACTTCACCGGCGGAGCCTGCATATTTATGCCAGCCGTGAGTCGAACCGGCCTCGATTGTCAGTCTTGCCGTTACATGTGGAGGAATTACATGGTCCCGGTATTCCTCATCCTGTTCTTCAAAAAGCTCCCATGACGGCAGACTCACCACGCGTACGGCGACTCCTTCATTGACAAGTCTTTCATAAACACCAAGCGCTAAATGAACTTCAGAGCCGGTGGCGATTATTATGAGAGCGGGCTTCTGCGCAGATGAATCTGCAAGGACATATCCTCCCTTTTTCAAACCATCCGCAGATGCGTACTTTGTCCTGTCGATCACGGGAACGTTCTGCCGCGTGAAAATAAGGACCACGGGACCACTATTGCGGAGCAACGCAATCCTCCATGCTTCTACAGTCTCATTGGCATCCGCCGGTCTTATGACCACGAGCCCGGGCATTGCCCTCAAGCTCGACAAATGCTCCACCGGCTGATGCGTAGGCCCGTCCTCTCCAAGAAACACCGAGTCATGGGTGAAGATATAGATGACATGCAATTTTGAGAGGGCAGCAAGACGAATAGCCGGCCTCATGTAATCTGAAAAAATGAGAAAAGTACTGCCGTATGGTATCAGTCCTCCATGCTGGGCTACGCCGTTCAGAATAGCACCCATACCGTGTTCTCTCACGCCAAAGGAAATGTTCGCTCCTTCATATCCCCATGGACCGGAAACAGCCCCCTGCACGCTTCCCGTATCAGGCGGGGGTGGCTGAAAACTGCCCTTGTCCTTCAGGGCGGTATTTGTTGACGGATCAAGGTCCGCTGAACCTCCAATGAGGGAAGGAACGTATTTCGCCGCCGAGTTTAAAACCTTTCCGCCTGCCGCCCTTGTAGCAATGCCTTTGGCATCTGGGGAGAAGGCAGGCAAATCCTTGTTCCATTCATCAGGAAGTTGGCCGCTCATCATTAATTCCCATTTTGCTTTCAGGTCAGGATATTTTTGAGCATATGCGGTGAAGCGGGACTTCCATTCCTCTTCCAATCTTGCGCCTGTTTCCCCCGGTTTTCTCATATGAGCAAGGGCCTCATCAGGTATATGAAAATCATGCTCAGTGGGCCAGCCATAATTCTTCTTCGTAGCGATAACATCTTCTTTGCTTAACGGCGAACCATGCACGCCGAAGGTATCCTGTTTCGGGCTTCCATAGCCGATATGAGTTCTTACGGTTATGAGAGACGGACGGGAATCGTCAGCCCTCGCAGTAGTTACTGCACTTTCTATTTCTTCGATATCATTGCCGTCTTTAACTATCAGAACTTGCCATCCGTAGGACTCAAAGCGTTTCGCGACGTCTTCAGTAAATGTTAACCGTGTTTCTCCCGAAAGTGTAATAAGGTTACTGTCATAAAGATAAATGAGCTTTCCAAGCCTGAGATGTCCTGCAAGGGATGCGGCTTCAGACGCGATACCTTCCATCAGGTCTCCGTCGCTTACAATAGCGTATGTGAAATGATTGACTAACGCATGACCGGGCCTGTTGAATACAGCGGCCATATGCCGTTCAGCTATGGCCATACCTACGCCATTGGCAAATCCCTGTCCAAGCGGGCCGGTTGTTGTCTCAATGCCGCACTCAGGTAAATATTCCGGATGCCCCGGTGTCTTGCTTTTCCACTGACGAAATGTCTTCAGTTCATCCAGAGAAAGGTCAAACCCTGTCAAATGCAAAAGGGAGTAAAGCAGGGCAGAGCCGTGGCCTGCCGAAAGCACGAACCGGTCCCTGTCAGGCCAGTGCGGGTTTTTCGGATTAAAGCGCAGAAACCGTGTCCAGAGGACATACGCCATGGGCGCTGCGCCAAGAGGCAGTCCGGGATGGCCGGAGTTCGCCTTCTGGACCGCATCAAGTGAGAGCATCCTGATTGTATTTATTGAAAGTTCATCAATATTCATTGCTCTTCACTCCTTTCCCTGGAACGGATTGAATGTTTATCGCCGCAAATCTGCTAAGCCACGGACCACCAACTATCATTTAACAGTAATTATATGACAGAAAATCTGGTCCTGCATTTTTTATATTTAAAAAGCTTCGAATAGCTCTTTCCCATTAAAATTAATTTTATGCTTCTTTGCGGATATGATGCCTCAAAATCCTGGTTGAAACTGTAAGCTCCCTTACAGAATTAAGCCAACCAAAAAGAAAGGGGCCAGCCCCGGACATGGGACAAGACACATAGCTTAAGTTTAAGTGATATTGACAAGGAGAAGGCAGGGCAGGGCAACAAACGGGGAAATAGAGAAACTGTTTGGCGCACTGGACAGTTCAGCAGTTAGAAAAGGTCATCAAAAATTTCCGGGAAGATTCTATGAATTTATATTGTCCTTAAATATAGACAATATAAACCTTAAAAGATATGATCGGAAGTGAAGGTCTTTAAGAAAGAGGTGTGACATGAAGAGAATAAAAGGCATAAAGATGTTAGGGGTAATTATCGGCATCCAGATAATGATATGGCCCCTTTTCTATGTAGTTGCCGGATCAACATATGCAAAGAATACATCGGGCTTTACGAAGCATTATGAGGAGAGTCTTTTTAGAATATCAGAGAATAAGCTTTTCAGTATCGAGATGGTAATTAAAGAAAAAGAACTGATGAGAGGAATAAATGCAGTTGACCTTATCATACATGACAGGAATGACAGTGATGTTACTGGAGCTGAGCTTTCTGTAGTTCCCTGGATGCCTGAGATGGGACATGGTGTTTCCGAGAAGCCTGTAGTTGCCGAGAAAGGTAATGGCCTATACAGCGTAAACAACATTGTTCTCACCATGACAGGCCGCTGGGACCTTAAGATTACAGTGAAAAAGGATGCTGTGAAGGACACAGCAGTTTTCAACTTTACGGAAATAAAGGCAAGGGAAACGGCAATTCAGACAACATATGAGGAATACAGAAAAGTTCTTGTCCCTCTTCCTGCTGGTCCACCGGTCCCCGCTGATAATGCCATCACACCGGAAAAAGCAGAGCTGGGAAAGATGCTCTACTGGGACAGAAGGGTATCGAAGACCGGCGCTACGAGTTGCGTATTCTGCCACTATCCCTCATATTACGGCGCAGAGCCGATGAGAAAATCCGTAGGCATTAACGGTGAAATCCATCTGAGAAACGCCCAGACGGTTTTAAATGCGGCATTCCTGAACGGTCAGTTCTGGGCCGGGGAATCGCCTACACTGGAGCATCAGGCATTATCTGCGATAAAATCCCATGTTGCAATGAGGAGCTGGCCGAAGGAGGTGGCTGAGAGGCTCAACAGGTTGCCTGAATACAGAGAACGTTCCATGAATGTATGGGGTGAGCCCCTGACAGAAGATAACATCGGTAAATCCATCGCCACATATATGCGTACCCTTGTGACTCCTGATTATCCTCTTGCCCGCTGGCTGCGTGGAGACAACGGCGCCCTTACAGATCATCAAAAACGTGGAATGGCGCTATTTGTAAATAAAGGGTGCATCGGCTGTCATCACGGGCCTGTCTTTTCCGGCCCAACGCATGACCCTGAAATTAAAGTACATGCCATGGAGCATCCAGGCGCAAAAGAGATGGGGCTTCACCTCCATAAAGTCATTCTGCCTGGAGCGGAAAACGACCTTGGAAAGGCAAAGACGACAAACAAAGAAGAAGACAAATACTTTTTTAAAGTGCCGCAGCTCTTAAACGTTGCGAAGACACCGCCTTATACTCACGCTGGACTTATTGATGACCTTCCCGATATGGTCAAATTTATGGCAAAAAACATGTTGAATACGGAATTAACTTCAACCGAGGTCTTTGATATAGTGGAGTTTCTGCATTCCCTTACCGGAGAGATACCTCAGGACTTCATGGCTCTCCCCGTTCTCCCTTCAGGCGGGGGTGGAGGAGATTTTGGCCCTGAGTTGATGCCGTCGGGTAAAAATTGAGTCACCCCTGATATGGCATATTCCGGCAAAACAGGTTGTTTGAATCGTTCTCGTATTGAAACATCATTTTTGCGATAATTAGCTTACCGGGAAGATTTTGCATTTAAAATTTGTCTTACAATATATAGAAAGCTTTATTGAACATAAATGGAATACAGAGAACTGATAGAAAAACACCTTGATTCCCTCTGGTCTACTGCCATGAGGTTTACAAAGAACAGGGAAGACGCCGAAGACCTGGTGCAGGAGACCTGCATGAAGGCCTTTGAGAATCTCGGTTCCCTGCGCTCAGAAGACAAGGCAAAGGCGTGGCTTTTCAGGATACTTACAAACACATTCATCAATAAATACAGAAAAGAACATTCACAGCCGTCGGAGGTTGAGGTTGAGACTGAATTTCTTGAACCTGTCTTTTTTAAAAGCGGGCAATATTTCGATCTGGAGAATGAAATATTCTCCAGGGTCATGGATGAAGAGATAAAGAACGCCGTCGACAATCTGCCTGTTGAGTTCAGGATGGCGGTTGTCTTTGTAGATCTGGAAGAGCTCTCATATCGGGAGGTTGAAGATATCCTTAAGATTTCTTCCGGAACTCTGGCCTCAAGGCTTTACAGGGGCCGGAGACTATTGAGAGACGCCCTCTGTGAATACGCGAAAAGGAGAGGGCTTTTAAAGGAGAAGAAAGCATGAAGTGCGGAAATGCGAGAAAAATAACCTATCTGTCCGAATATCCTGAGGTAGTCACTCAGGAAATGGTTGAGGCCAAAAGGCATGTAAACGAATGCCCTGAATGCAGGACGTTCTTTGAACAGGAGAGGGCATTTTCAGCTTTGGTCAGGGAGAAAGTCGCAAAAGATGAAGCGCCTTCAGAGCTGAGACGGCTGTTATTAAAACCTGTTCCCGCAAGGAAGATACATTCAAAACTGCTGTATAAAATCATATCCATCGCCGCGATACTGATGTTGTTTGCCGGCGGGTATATATTCAAACTCCATAGTGATACAGCGTCCCTCGTTGAAAAGATAGTCAACGACCATATTGATTTCCAGTCATATTCGGGTATACAGATAATTTCATCGGATTCCGGCGAGATAAAGACCTGGTTTAACGGGAGGGTGGATTTCGGGGCGGTTGTGCCCGGGCTGTCTGCGACACTTAAGGGGGCGCGGCTCTGCCTGCTGGATGAAAAACGGCTGGCCCTTATTTTTTATGAACACGGCGGTTCTCAGCTTTCCCTGTTTATGACGACTGAATTGAATCCTGAACGATTGTTAACTGATGAGGAGGTGATAGTAAAGGACAAAAAAGTGCATGTTGTTGAGCGGAAAGGCTATAACCTGCTCTTGTGGCAGGAACGGGGCGTTACTTATGCCCTTGTATCTGATTTAAGTATCGAAGAACTGAAAAAAACACTTTAGGAGGAATTTAATGAAGAGACTCATTGTATTAACAGTAGTATTTATTTTCGCATTGGCGTCCCTGTCCTTTGCAGGCGGATGGGACAAATCGAAAGGAACGGACAAAGTTACTTTGAAGGGCACGCTTTTATGCGTCGGCTGCAACCTCAAAAAGATGAGCGGCGCGAATGCGCAGTGCGATCTTTTCGCGCATCATGCCATTGGATTCAAGACAGAAGACGGCGTTATATGGAACATTGTAGAGAATGCCAAAGGCCACGATATTGTAAGGGGACACAAACTCCTCGAGAAAAACGTGCCGGCAGCTATTACCGGCTGGATTTATCCGGTTGCCAATGCGATAGAGATTGATTCCATAGAGGTTGAAGGCATCAGCATGGCGGAAATCCAGAAGGCCGCATGGGAAGAGGACCAGCTTATCGCAAAAGCGCTCATGAGCCGCAAGGTTGGGGAAGCGCCTGTTGCGGTGGATAAACACTAAATGCTGGAGTCTATTGTAAAGGCTGTTGAGGACCCCTCCCTTCTGTCAATTCCGGTTGCATATGCGGGAGGGGTCCTCGCCTCTCTTACACCCTGTGTGTATCCCATGGTCCCGATAGTCCTCGGGGTAATAGGCGCGTCAAATATAGAGAGTAAGTCAAAAGGGTTTTCCCTTTCTCTTTCTTATGCCCTCGGACTTTCGCTTGTATACACTGTGATGGGCATTATAGCCTCTGTGACCGGAGGTTTCTTCGGCGAGATAGCGACAAGTCCATGGAGCTATCTTGTCTTCGGGAATTTTTGTCTGGTCCTCGGTTTCTGGATGATGGAGTGGATCAATATCCCTTTCTTTTCAAAAAACAGGACAACGGACAGAAAAGGGCATATAGGGGTATTTATAACCGGAGCCCTGTCGGGGATTGTTGCTGCGCCCTGTACATCGCCCGTGCTTGCCGGTCTTCTGCTTTATGTAGCAAAAACAAAGGATGTAGTGTTCGGCGGTTCAATGCTTTTTTCATTTTCAATAGGCATGACTACTCTGTTGATACTTATCGGGACTTTTTCAGGCGTCATGAAGTCCATGCCGAAACCGGGCGAGTGGATGGTCAGGGTCAAAAAGGCGATGGCATTGGTATTATTTGTGTTCGGCGAATATTTCATAATCAGGTCAGGAGGCTTATTAATATGATGAAACGGATGTTGTTTGTTGTTTTCTCGGTCATTGTGATCAGCGGGTGTGCAGCAGATAAGAAAGATGTCCCTGAGAGTAAAGCCGCAAACGAAAGTGTGAATGAGACTTCAGTAAACGTTGGAGGCGGCGTAGGTGATAATGCTCCTGATTTCAACGCCTTGTCCCTTGAAGGGAGGCAGGTGTCTTATTATAATGATCTCAAGGGGAAGAAACCTGTTTATCTGACCTTCTGGGCAACGTGGTGACCGACCTGCAGATCAGAGCTTCCCGTGTGGAAGAAGATGCATAAGCAGTTAGGTGACAGGGTGGAGTTTATAGGAGTAAATGTAGCAATAAACGAAAGGCCGGAAGCGGTCAGGGATTACGTCGGCACGAACAATCTGAATTTTACGAATATCTATGACAAAGGCGCAAAGATAACAAAGTCCTTCGGCGTTATGGGGACCCCGACCCATATCGTTATTGACAGACAAGGGATAATCCGATACGCAGGCGTCGATGCGCCCGATGATTTTGAGGAACATATGAAAGAGCTGCTTGATTGACAAAATCGGCAAGCCGCAGGAGGAAAGAATGAAAAGGAATGCGGGATAGCCCGACCATGAGAGATTTGACTGCTCTAAAAAGATTTTTCCATTTTCTTCTGGTCCTCCTCTTCGCTTTTTTCGAGGTGTCTTCAGCCATGGTAATCACCGGTTGTACCCCCGGGGAAAAGAATGACTCCGACTCATCCGGTCCGGGAAGTGAACAAGCAAGGTATGCCGCTCTTCCCGGTGCCTCTCCTTTCGACCAGGCGCGTTTAAGTGAATTTGAGAGAAGGAGAAAAGAGCTGGGCAGGGATTACCATCCAAGGACAAAGCACCTGCGGACTGACGGTTGGGCGATGTACACCAACCGCCTTTTCCTGGAAACAAGTCCATATCTGCTGCAGCATGCCCACAATCCTGTCAATTGGTTTCCGTGGGGAGACGAGGCATTCGAGCTTGCCGGGAAGCTCAACATCCCCGTGCTCCTCAGCATAGGTTATTCTACATGTCACTGGTGTCACGTCATGGAAGAGGAGTCCTTTGAAGACGAGGAAATCGCAAAGATCATGAACGAGCGGTATATTGCAATTAAGGTCGACCGTGAAGAGCGTCCGGATATTGACGCCATTTATATGAGTGCGGTCCAGGCTATGACCGGAGGCGGGGGGTGGCCCATGACGGTATGGTTGACTCCGGACCGAAAGCCGTTTTATGGAGGGACTTACTTTCCTCCGCGAGACGGAGACCGTGGAGCAG
Source organism: Nitrospirota bacterium (assembly GCA_016213945.1). Classification (GTDB taxonomy): domain Bacteria; phylum Nitrospirota; class Thermodesulfovibrionia; order UBA6902; family UBA6902; genus SURF-23. The sequence goes on from JACQZF010000030.1 coordinate 9,704, forward strand.
AAATTGGTTTTTTGAGTATGCTAAAACAACTCCGTAAGGCATATGACGAGCAGCCGGATAAGGTCAGTCAGTCCGGTCAGCAGTTGGCAAATATCATAAAAAGTGCGCTTGCTCCCGACAATGGCAGCGCCCTTCCTGAAGCAGGACTATTAAAGAACGCTGCGAATTATTACAAAGATCGATTTGATTCCACTTATGGAGGACTGTCAGGCGCTCCTAAATTTCCCCGCTACTCGACCGATTCAGAGTGGCTTGTCCCTCACTTCGAAAAAATGCTTTATGACAACGCTCTTTTAACGCTTGCCTATCTTGAAGGATACCAGGTCACGGGAAATTCTGAATTTAAGCGTGTGACCGGAGAAATCCTTCGTTATGTTAAGCGCGACATGACCTCTTCCAAAGGGGCTTTTTACTCGTCCACGGACGCGGACAGCCCGAATCCCAAAGGCCATCGGGAAGAAGGATGGTTTTTCACCTGGACGCCGAATGAAATTAAAGACGCTTTAGACGAAACCGATGCAAAGTTAATGATCGAGTATTACATGGTAAGCTCTGGTGGAAACTTTGAAGGACGCGGTATTCTTCACACGCCGGAGCCGCTTTCAAAAATAGCAAAGAAATTCAGGCTCTCTGAATCTCAGGCAAGAGAAAAAATCAACCAGAGTCTTGATAAACTCTATGAAGTAAGACTTAGAAGGCCGGCGCCCATTCGCGATGAAAAAATATTGACCGCGTGGAATGGACTTATGATTTCAGCTTATGCGCGGGCCGGGCTTCTTCTGAACAACGAAGAATACGTTGTAACGGCAAAGAGATCTGCCGGGTTTGTTTTAGAAAATCTCTACAAAAACAAACGGCTGTTCCGCAGCTATAAAGATGGTCGGGCGAAGTTTAATGCTTACCTGGATGATTACGCTTTTTTTACGGCGGCGCTTCTGGATCTTTATGAGGCGACGTCTGAAGTCAAATGGCTGAAGACCGCAATTGAGATAGACCAGGCTTTACAAGAGCACTATGAAGATAAAAATTCCGGTGGATTTTTTATGACAAGCAATGATCATGAGAAATTGTTGGCCCGTGAAAAACCCGCTTATGACGGGGCTGAACCTTCTGGAAACTCCGTTGCGATCTTAAACCTTTTGCGTCTTCAGGAGTTTACGACCGACGATGAATACCGGAAAAGGGCTGAAAAAGCGCTTAAAGCTTTTTCCGGAACTCTTCAGTCCAGTCCCATGGCTCTCTCGGAAATGCTTCTTGCCGTTGATTTTCACCTCGATAAGCCAAAAGAAATCATCATTGTTTCTCCCAAGGGAAAGAAATCAGATTCCGAGGTCCTCATCTCTCAATTTAGAAAGGAGTTTTTACCCAATCGAATCATTTCGTTTATTGAAGAAGGCGCAGAGCTTGAAAGTCATGCGCAAGTGATTCCATTGGTTAAAGCTAAGCATGCCATAAAGGGTAAGCCGACCGCCTATGTTTGCGAACTGGGAATTTGTGAACTGCCTACCAGCGATCCGGACACTTTTACCGGGCAAATATCGAAGATAGAGGATTTAAAGGGAGCTGAATAACATATGGACAGTTTGTTCATTAATGCAATGGCAGCATTCGCAGCAGGGATTTTATTGAACTTTACCCCGTGCGTGCTTCCCGTTATTCCTATCAAGATCCAATCGCTATTGAGTGAAATAGAAGGGACCTTTCGCTCACGATTTTTAGCGTCTCTTGCTCTTTTGCTGGGCTCCCTGGCTTTTTTCATGATCTTCGGGGGTCTGATCGCTTTCATGGGCTGGAAATGGGGGGAGCTTTTCCAATCAAAGACTTTTTTGGCCCTGCTTTCTCTTTTTCTTGTTCTCTCAGGTCTTGCCACATTATCCAACTGGAGCTTGACCCTTCCGCAGTTTGTCCATAAGGTCCCTATTCATCGGTATCTGGGCGCATTTTTAACGGGCGCCCTTGCAGGGGCTTTGTCAACTCCCTGTTCGGGACCATTTCTGGGGTCTGTTTTGGCCTACGCCGTCACAAAACCCCCTGCTGTCATTATTGCAATCTTTGCGGCCATCGGCACAGGGACCGCATTCCCCTTTGCCACGGTCCTTCTTTATCCGGGAGTCATGACCTGTCTGCCGCGCGGCGGACTGGTGGGGATGCAGATTAAGGCAATCATGGCTTTTATTTTGATCGCAGGCGGGATTTTTTTCTCCGGCGCATTCTTTCCGAAAGAGTTTTATCCTGTTTTATGGAGGATGTTTGCTTTCGGAATTGCCGTTTGGTGTGTTTTACATTTTAGAAGATCGAGGAAGATCATCGAGTCGGCTGTTCCTCTACTTGCTTTTGTTGGAGTTTTAGCAGCCGCTGCGTTCTCTTTTATCTCTACCGAAAGCGGTACGCTTGACTGGCGGAGTTATTCAAGAGAGAAAGTGCAGCGCTCATTGGAATCAGGCCGTCCTGTGCTTCTTGAATTTACCGCTGACTGGTGTATTAACTGTAAAGTCCTGGAAAAAACGACGTATGCCGACGCCGATGTCATCGAAGCAGCAGCGAAAGTAAATTTAAGTTTATTTAAGGTGGACATGACCGAATTCAACGATGATCAAAAGAAACTGTTAGAAGAATATGGCGGAACTTCTTTGCCCCATGCCGTTATTTTAAATTCCTCAGGTGGGCCCGTGCACACTTTTTCAGGCATGTTTGGCGCTGACTACCTCAGAAAAGCTATTCTCGCTGCCAGTCGGGGGACCCCTTCTGCTTCTTAATTTAAAAGACAACCGGGAAGATATCTCCTTGAAACATGAAGAAAGAGCTCTGAAATGAAGACATTAATAATCACAGGAAAAGAAAAAGTCAGACTGGAACAGATCGATGTGGTCAGATGGCAGGATGGAATAATTCATGTGCTTGGAAGAGGGGAAGAAACGGTTCATTCCGACAGCGTTTCCTGCATCGCATACCACATAATACATGACGCCTCGACAGGGAAAGTTATCAGTGAGGACTCTTTTCTTCACAGAGGCAGCTTCCCTCTTTTTATGTGCGGCTGTTATACCCTTGCCTGTGAAGGCGATTGCCCTCCTCTCTTAGACCATGAATTAGCGCTTGCCATACACGAAAACAGGATGAAAGCGGATATTTACGTTAAGAATGTAGTAAAATTCACGGAAGCAAATCTGAATGACCTGAAATAATTCAGTGAATCGTGTCTTGAATCGTGAACTCCAGGAACGGTCACGGACAACGATCAGGACCCACGGTATGTCAATAAAGAATATTTTTTCTAAACCACCCGGCATCAAAGGCAAGCTTGTCGTTACCCTCATAATAGTTGCCTTGATCCCCTTATCTGTTGCAGGCGTATACGGCGTTTATTACTCTACGAGCGCCCTTGAAAATACTATCCTCCGGAATTTCGAATACGAATTATCATCCAAGTCCGGTGATATAGAAAAATTCCTGAAAACCATGCATACAGATGTGATCTTTCTAAGCCGGTCGGGCGAAATGAGGGGCCTTGCAGATTCTGAAGCGCCCAAGCATTCAATAGAATTTCATAAGCTGAGAGATAAATTGGAACGCATAGCCGTTATTATTTCCAAGACACGGCCTTATTATTACCAGGTGAGATATATAGATGAGAAAGGCCACGAGATAGTCAGGGTGGATTCCGATGGAGAAAGGATCACCGACGTGCCGTTTGATAAATTACAGTATAAAGGGGACAGGTATTACTTTACCGACAGCATAAAGTATCCGGACGGCGAGTGTTATGTCTCTCCCATGGACCTCAATATTGAATGGGGCAAGGTGGAAGTCCCTCACAAGCCCGTGCTCAGGGTAGCAACCCCTGTCTTTAACAGCAGCGGCAAGAAAAGGGGCGTGATCATAATCAACCTGTATGCCGGCCATCTGATCCAGCAGATACAAAAGCTTAACATTTCAAAAGGCGGGACAACATTTCTGGTCAATAAGGACGGCTTCTATCTGTCGCATTTTAACAGTATGGAGCTTAATGACCATTCTTTTACCCTTGACTCTGCCGAGAGCATGGGAAAACATTATTCCGCCGATATAGTCAATGACATCCTCTCAGGCAAGGCAGGTACTGTCAAAGGGACCTCGGAAGTCATATCCTACTCCCCGATCTTTACGGGCGATAACATCTCTAAGGAATACTGGATACTGGGGATCACTTATCCCCAGGCGGTCATATTTTCTGCGCTTTTCAATCTCAAGGCTGTGTATATAGTAATCGGATTTGTTACAGTGATTGCTGTCTCAGCGCTGGGAATAGTGATAGCAAAGCGCGTCACGAAACCTATCCTTGAGCTCCATCAAGGGGTCACATCCATTGCCGGGGGTGATCTTGAGCATCGCATTGAGATTAAGACAGGCGATGAGATAGAAGGCTTTGCCCTCAAGTTCAATGATATGGTTGATGAGCTCAGAATATCCAGGTCGAAGATGCTTAACTGGAATGAGGAGCTGCGGAATGAGGTTGAAATAAGGACCAGGGAATTAAAGATAGAAAAAAACAAGCTTGAAAATGTCCTGATGTGCGCCAGTGAGGGTATTATTGTTGCTGATGAAAATGACAACATTATCATCCTGAATCCTGCGGCTGAAAAAATCCTTGGAAAGGGCCATAATGAGCTGCTCGGCAAAAATATTTTCGGCTGTCACAGAAACCCTGAAAAGGTAAGAAACATCCTTGGAGGCAAAGATGGCTTTGTGCCCGCTGTAACTGTGGCGTCCGATTCCAGGCAGTTGGAGATAAGTGTTGCCACTATAAATGCAGGGGGGCAGAAATTCGGCTCCATGATGGTAATGAGGGACGTTACGGAGAGGCAGCGTCTTATAGAGGAAAGGATGGCAATGGAAAGGCAGTTGCTTCACGCGGACAAGCTGGCCTCCGTCGGTGAGTTGTCTGCGGGGATCGCCCATGAGATCGGGAACCCGCTTGCGGCCATCAAGACGGTCATCCAGGCGATGGATGATGAGTCACCGCTCAAGGGGGAGCAGAGCAAGTACATGCAGAGGATATTGAAAGAGGTTGACCGGCTCACTCTTTTCATAAGGACGTTTTCCGCGTTTGCTCATCCGTCTGTCAGCATGTCTTCAAAGTGCAGGGTCGATCAGGCATTGAACGATGTTGTTTTTCTTATCAGGAATGAGGCGGTAAAGCACAATATAGTGATTGATATCGAAGAGAATTCGGACGTCCCTGAGGTAATGATAGGGGCCGACCAGTTAAAGCAGGTCTTCATCAACCTCTTCGTCAATGCGATCCAGTCCATGCCGGACGGGGGCACGATAAAAGTCGGATGGCTGTCAGGTGATAAAAAACTCGGCCGCGATTTTGTAATCGTGTCCATAGCGGATACGGGCCCTGGCATACCGCATGAGAATATCGACAGGATATTTGACCCGTTTTTTACCACAAAGCCCGCGGGGACAGGGCTTGGGCTTTCTATCGTACAGAAAATCATCAAAGAAAATAACGGCTATATCAGGATCATAAGTCATGCCGGGAATGGGGCCACGTTTGAGGTGCTGCTGCCGACGACTCATAAGTAATTTCTATATAATAGTCATCATGATAATTACGACTCTCAGATGATAACTCTTAACTCAAAGATGGCACAGGTATTGCATGAATAAATCTGAAATGAAGCTCACCCTTTTGATCGTAGAAGACGACGACGTCCTGCTCAAGACCCTGTCTGAGGTGTTTTTAAGGAAAGGTTTTGATGTACTTTCTGCTGAAAGCGGGAAAGAGGCGCTCGGGTTTGCAAGATCGAAGAGGGTAGATCTCGTCCTCCTGGATTTAAAGCTCCCTGACATGAACGGGTTGACTGTCTTAAAGGACTTACGGGAACTGGATGAATCCATTACGGTCATAGTAATGACCGCCTATCCGGAAGTAAAGACCGCAATATCGGCAATGAAGGCAGGGGCGTATGACTATATCAACAAACCCTTTGAACTGGAAGAGTTGAAGCTCATTGTCGGGAAGTCCATCGAGACCAGGAATCTCAGGTCTGAAGTGGAACGCCTCCGCTATCAGACTGACGGGGGAGCCCTGTTAGAGATAATCGGCGACGGACCCAGGATGAATGAGGTCAAAAGTCTTATCACGGTCGTTGCGCAGACCCCCAACACCTCGGTCTTAATATTTGGAGAGACCGGCACAGGCAAGGAGCTGGTCGCAAACGCCGTCCATAACAGCAGCGAGAGAAAAAACAGGCCGTTTATTAAAGTGAACTGCAGCGCCATACCTTCCAATCTCCTGGAGAGTGAGTTGTTCGGCTATGAAAAAGGGGCGTTCACTGACGCCAGGCAGAGCAAGAAAGGGCTATTTGAGCTGGCGGACAGCGGCACGCTGTTTCTGGATGAGATCGGGGACATGGAAATAAGCCTTCAGCCGAAGATACTACAGGTCCTTGAGAACCGGAGCTTCAGGAAGCTCGGCGGAACGAGGGACGTTCAGGTTGATGTAAGGACAATCGCTGCGACCAATAAAGACCTTGCGGAGATGGTCAGGGCAGGCAAATTCAGGGAAGACCTCTATTACAGGCTCAAGGTCATGGTGATTAATCTTCCGCCTCTCAGAGACAGGAAGGAAGATATAATCAGGCTGGCGGTGCACTTTATCCACGCCCATAATAAAAACCTCAGAAAAAACGTCCACGGCCTTTCAGCAGAATGCCATGATGAGCTTATTAAATACAGTTGGCCCGGAAACATAAGGGAGCTCAAAAACATTATTGAACGGGCGGTGATCCTTGCAAACTCCGGCGACATTGGACCGGAACACCTGCCGTATGAGCTCCTGTCCGAGGCCCCGGACCGGGCGGCGTTATCTCCTGACAGGCGCATACCACTGTGGCTGGTAGATTATTTACCACTTCAAGCCGTTCCTGTTAGCCCCGCCTTATATCTACTTGAATTTTAATCAAAATTGAGTGGCGATAAGCATGGTATGGATGTTGCAATTCGTCAAATATATCGTTCAAATATATCTTTCACCATGGAGTTCTTCTTGAAATGAATGAGACAAAATGTTGCTGCGACGACGGCAGCGCAAAGGGAATCAGCAGACGGCAGTTGCTCAGCCTTGCAGGCTGGGGGGCATTCTTTACTACCCTCGGCGTGTCTCTTCTCGGCACGGTCAGGTTTTTATTCCCCCGCGTATTGTTTGAGCCGCCGCTGACATTCAAGATCGGACTGCCCGAAGACTTCAAGTCCGATGAAAAGGCAGATGGCCATAATGTGCTTTTTGTAAGTGAGAAGTGGAAAGACAGCCAGAGGGTCTGGATAGTCAGGGAGAAGGACAAGATATATGCGATGTTTACCCGGTGTACCCACCTGGGATGCACACCGAACTGGTTTCCAGAAGACGGGATATTCAAATGCCCTTGTCACGGGAGCCAGTACTACAGCAATGGAGTGAACTTCGCCGGCCCGGCCCCAAGACCGCTGGACCGTTTTGCCGTTACGATTTCAGATGACGGCCAGATATTGGTGGACAAGAGCAAGCTTTATAGCATCAAAGAATTTGATGACCCGAATTCTTATATAAAGGTATAAACGGAAAGGGACAACATGAAGGACATTCTGAAGAAAGTTACGGAGTCACAGGTCTGGAAATCCGTATTCCGTCACGGCTATGCAGATGAAACAAAGAACCGGATGCTCCAGATACGGTCCAATGTTTTCCTTCACCTGCATCCCTTTAAGATGCCCCGGCATGCCTTTAAAATCCGTTTTACGTGGTGTATGGGCGGCGTAACTTTCTTTTTGTTTTTAATAGAGGTAATAACGGGGCTTCTGCTTATGTTTTACTACCGGCCTGTTACCGAGTATGCCTATCTTGATATGAAGTTTCTTGAATTCGATGTTCCCTTCGGCATTATCCTGAGAAACATCCACCGTTGGGGGGCGCATGCGATGGTTGCGACGGTCATGGTCCACATGCTGAGAGTTTTTCTCACAGGGTCGTATAAGCCGCCAAGAGAGTTTAACTGGGTGGTGGGTGTAATTTTGCTTGTACTGACACTCCTGCTGAGTTTTACCGGCTATCTTCTCCCCTGGGACCAGCTCGCTTTCTGGGCCATAACAGTAGGCTCAAATATGGCGAGGGCAACACCCATACTTGGGCACGAAGGCCCCTTTGCCATTGTCGATAAATATAATGACGTCCGTTTTGCATTGCTTGGCGGCACGGACGTCGGCGCAAGCGCCCTATTAAGATTTTATGTGCTTCATATTATGTTATTGCCTCTTGTAGCGATAATTCTCATGGCGGTCCACTTCTGGAGGATAAGAAAAGACGGAGGAATATCAAGACCGCTTTAATGAACGGTCTCGTAAAAGGAATAAATATGGAAGCAGCAGAAACCAAAAAAGAAGATAAAGAGTCAGCAACAGGCAAACAGGACACGGAATATGTATGGCCTGATCTGGTATTCAAGGAATATCTTGCCGTCGTTGCCGTGACAGCGCTTATGTTGCTGTGGGCGCTCATGGTCAACGCTCCATTGAGGGAATTGGCCAATCCGGGCCTGACCGAAAATCCTGCAAAGGCCCCCTGGTATTTTTTGGGCTTGCAGGAGCTGCTTGTATATTTTGACCCGTGGATGGCGGGTGTCGTCCTGCCCTCTTTGATAATTACCGGCCTGATCGCTGTTCCTTATATTGACACGAACACAAAGGGCGTGGGTGAGTATGCCCTGAGTTTAAGGAAGTTTGCAGTTTATAACTATCTGTTCGGGTTTATTATGTGGTGGGTCCTGATTGTAATAGGGACTTTCCTGAGAGGGCCCAACTGGAATTTTTACTGGCCATGGGAGTCCTGGGAGATCCATAAAGAAGTTGAACAGGCATTGGTATTTCAGCCTGCCTGGGGACCTGCATTTCTGGGGATCTATTTTCTTGCAGGCTTTGTGGTCCCCTGGCTGACAAGCAGGTATCTCAGGGAAAAAGGATTTCTCAGGTATTCAATCATAATGCTGCACCTTCTCATTATGTATTTTGTGCCTGTAAAGATCGTTCTCAGGCTGGTCTTTAATGTGCGGTATGTGTGGGCTGCGCCCTGGTTCAATATTTAAAGGAAGGGGCAGAGGCACAAAGGCACAGAGGGAAAGAGGATTATTTTGAATCTTGAATTTTTTAATTTTGAATTTTGACAATGAGACTGACGACTAAACAACGAACCGTTCATCTTATCTTCACTGCCACACTGGTTGTTTTTACCGTGTGGGCAATCTACAGCGAGGCTGTCTCATCACGCCCCTGGAAAAAATATCAGCGTGAATTCAAAAAAATCGAATTGAAAGACACGGCGGACAGGTTAAATAACCTGGAGCTTGAAAAGCAGAAAATCAAAGACAGCGATGGGCTGAAAAAAATCGACAGGAACATCGAGCTGCTTAAGTTGAGACTGGCCAAGGCTGAGTCAGGCAGCCCGAAGATAATCCAGAACTGGCTCCTGGAATTTAACAATGAGGCGGACAGATGCGTCACCTGTCACATGGCAGTGGACAAGCCGGGGTTTGAGAAACAGGCCAATCCGTACAAGACACATCCCGGCAACTATCTTGAAAAACACCCTGTCCAGACCTTCGGATGTGTGAATTGCCATGACGGAGAGGGACATGCGCTTACAGTGGAACAGGCGCATGGCCATGGAGAGAACTGGCTTAAGCCTCTCCTCAGCGGAAGCTATGCCCAATCAAAATGCGTCAAATGCCATTCTCTGGGACAGGAACTGCCGCGTGATATAGTGATGCCCGGAGGGGAGAAGGTTGTGAAGGGGTGGCGGCTTTATATGGAAAAGAACTGTCTCGGATGCCACGTGAATTCCCTTTATGAGAGACCAAAAAGGATAGCCCCTGTTCTGACAAAGGTCGGCAGGAAGGTCAATAAGGAGTGGATTAAAAGATGGATCAATAAACCGAAAGATTACCTGCCGAAGACGAACATGCCCGACTTTTCCCTGGAGGATGAGGAGGTCGAGTTGATTTCAACGTATCTTTTGAGTCTGGCCGGGGGTGAAAAGATCAATGAGCCGAAGGCGCTGCAAAGGTTAAACGATAAGCTGGCGATTGAAAGCGGTAAGAGTTTGGTCAACAAGCTCGGCTGCACCGGCTGCCATACAATCAACGGCAAGGGCGGGGACTTTGCCCCTGACCTCTCCGGCATTGCCGGAAAGACTTATCCTGAGTTTCTCTACTTCTGGTTAAAGGACCCCAAGGCGCACCAGCCGGACGCCCCAATGCCTGACCTCAGAATACCTGAGGAGGAGATCCAGGACATTGTGGCATATCTGTTTACCTTGAAGAAGGACAAAGAAAAGACGACCTATGCATGGGACATTGACTTTGCCCCTGAGGTCATAAAGAAGGGCAAGGACTTGCTCAAGGACAAGGGCTGCACCGGCTGTCATGAGATCGAGGACTTGCCGCAGGGATTCAATGCGCCGCCTCATGATGGAGTTGCAAGTAAAAGACCTGAAGAGCTGATTTGGACCAATATGGAAGATTTTAACGAGAAGTCCCTCAAGAACTGGCTGACTATTAAGGTGATGGACCCGAAGAAATTCTCCTCAAAGCAGCAGAACATAATTACAAGGATGCCGAAGTTTGATTTCACAGAGGAAGAAGCTGAAGCGCTGGTCACATTTATTCTAAGTCTTACGAAAGAGAACTTTCCCAAGAGACATTTAAGGACGCTGGCGGATGCCGGGTCCGTTGAGATGAAGGGCAGGAAGCTGCTTGAAGACAGGAACTGCCTTGGCTGTCACACGATCAATAAGAAGGGCGGGAGTGTGGCGCCTGATCTGACTGACGAAGGAAGGAAGGTAAGGCCTGAATGGCTCTTCAGTTTTATTACGCAGCCGTACAGGATCAGGCCGTTACAGGAGGCAAGGATGCCTTATTTTAAATTGTCGGGCGACGAGATCACCACTATGATTGAATACCTGGCCTTTGTCTCAGGTGAAACTTACCCATATATCTATGCAGACAAAAAAGTCACCTATGAAGAAGATATCGCGGCAGGGAAAGAGCTGTACCAGAAGGAGCTTGCATGCCTTGGATGCCATACCTTTGAGGGCAAGGGCGGTCTTGTAGGTCCTGAGCATACGGACCTGGCGAGCAGGCTGAGAAGAGAATGGATAGAAAGTTGGCTCGAAAACCCCCAGGCCATTCAACCTGATGTGAAGATGCCGAGATTTAAATTCAAAGATAAAGAGAAGGAGTATCTGGTCGATTACCTGATGACCATGGGAAGGGAGAGGTTCCTTGCGGTCCAATAAGAGACAGAATATGAAAAATTTATTGAAGATTGCGGCGCTGGTTGTCTGCGCAGCGCTAACGGTTGTTTTAACTGTCCGCTACAGCGCAGCAGGTGAAAAGCCGAAGCTTGCCGAGGGCAAAAGGCTGTATATGCACTATTGCACTATGTGCCACGGAGTAAAAGGCGACGGGAAGGGATTTAACGCCGGATATCTTGACCCTAAACCCGCGGACCACACAAATGCCGGGGAGATGAGCAAGAGGACTGATGAAAAATTATTCGATACCGTTTCCGGGGGCGGAAAATCCGTAGGCAAGTCAACATATATGCCTCCCTGGGGCTGGACCTTCACCGAAGCCCAGATAGAGTCTCTCGTGCTCTACCTGAGGCAGCTTTGTAATTGCAAAGGCCCCGAGTAGGGCCGTGCAGAGGAGGTGATGGATTAATTTATACCTCACGCAGGAGCTTGAAGATTGCTGTTATATTTATTAAAAATTATATGCCTGTCAAGGCCGAAAAGGAGGGAGTAAAGATGGAAAGGAAAAAAATAAGGGGAGCGCCGCTTCTTATCAGACTGACAATGGCGATGCTGTTGGCGGCCACCTTTTTTGTGATAAGGGCGTATTCAGCCATGGAGCCTGCACAGTCCCCGTCTGCTTCATCGGGCAGCTCTTCATACAAGGGCGATCCGAAGGAGGAGTGGAAGCACTGGCAGAAGAAGTTTAATGAGCAGATGGCTGCAAAGGAGGTCACGGAAAGGAAGAAAAAGAAGTGGCTTGAAAAAGAATTTGAAATAAAAGAGGTCGTCATAGGAGACATTAAGGTCGCCGGCATACCGGGAATGGACGGAAGCGTTATTAAGCTGAAGGACGTGTCCGGTATGAATGTAAACAAGGACGACAAGGTAGTTGAAAGGTGTCTGACCTGCCACGACGGCGTTGAACAGATAAGCGCCTTTCACCCTGTCAATCAGTTTGGGTGCACAATATGTCACAGGGGGAATGGCGAATCCGTAGTAAAAGAAGAGGCGCACAAAAATATGCTTTACGGACAGGCGTCGATGGGAGGCAAAAGGAACCCTTCAAACTTCAGGGTGGTCGATAAATCATGCGCGCTTTCAGGCTGTCACGCCGGGCATAGACAGGATGATATTAACCACTGGCCGAGGCTCAGCAAGACCATGATGTCGCTCCAGGCTGGAAAGATTGCGGCCATCAGGTTTCAGTGGGCCGCACAGCCGGGCAAGGAGGCCAAATACGCCACTGTGGGGGTCAAGGACGAAGATGGTTTTACGCCCACGCACAGGGGCGCCTTAAAGTCCATCGGCACACTGCCGGTTTTCTCGCCTAAGGACCTCCCGCTTAACGATGACGGCTCGTTCAATCATCAAGATGACATGGGGAACCCGATTGAGGTAAGCCGCGAGATCGCAGACAGCCAATGGAGGAAATCCTGCGGGAGATGTCACTTCTGGGTTGACAGGAATGACACAGACCATAATGCCTCTGCCGACTACAGGGCACAGGGTTGCGCAAGCTGTCATGTGCTTTACGATGATGACGGTAAATACAAGGGGAATGACCCGACTATACCAAAGGACAAATCAGGACATCCCAAGGTGCACCAGGTGACCACTGCAATACCTGCAACGCAGTGTATCCACTGCCACAACCGGGGCGGCAGGACCGGCACAAGCTTTGAAGGCAGGGTGGAGTCTGATTTCTATGGGACGCCTTTTGATAAAGGAGGACAGTCAAAGCTCAAATTCCATGGCAAGTATTACAACACCCTTACCATGGACATACACTATGAAAAAGGTCTGGAGTGTATAGACTGCCATACGCAGTATGATGTCATGGGCGACGGCAATATCTACTCGAAAAAATTCGAGCAGGTAGAGGTGAGGTGTGAAGACTGTCACGGCAACTACAACGAGGGGCTCAAGACCGCGAAAGTCACAAAGCAGAATGACAGGGTCGTCAGGCTCAGCGTTGTCTCTCCGAACTACAAGAACAAGGCCGGCGATGAGATGGTGCTCACAGCCAGAGGCAACAAATACACAAATGCAAAGATCATTGACGGAGAGGCCATCCTGATCAGCAAATTTGACGGGCGTGAACACAAGATGCCGGTCATTACAGGCAAGAAAGGCGCACATTCCATCCCGCAGCATCAGGAGAGGATGGACTGTTTCTCATGCCATTCAAGATGGGTCCCTCAGTGCTATGGATGCCATGACTACTATGATCAGGCATCTATGAGCGGCGACCGGCTCACGATGAGAACAGACACCAAAAAGGGCGTTAAAACACCCGGGAACTGGCCTGAATGGAGGAGCTATGTAAGGTACCTTGAGCCCGCGCTCGGCATAAATGCAAAGGGCAAGGTGGCCCCGTATATGCCCGCATGTCAGGTGCAATTTAATGCCATAGACGGCAGCGGCAGCGTCATAGAACCTTTTGACAATTTTGTTTTCGCTACAAAAGAAGGATATAATCCCGGCACGGTCCAAAGCTCGATGCAGCCCCATTCCATGAGGGCAGAGGTCAGGACTTGCGAGGACTGTCATCTGAATCCCAAGGCCCTCGGGCTTGGAGTCGGCGATCTGTTGTTAGGCAGGGCGTCGGATGGATCAGAGGACAAGATAGACTATCTCTATGACATGGCAAAATCAGGCCTGACGCCCAACTTCCCCTTTGAGGTCATAGAGACGCCTCGCGGACAACAGGTCACATCTAACAGCCACATAGGCGCCAGACCTTTTAATCAGAAGGAGCTGAACAGGATATGGAGGGTCGGAACATGCCTGCCGTGCCACGATACATATGAGGACCCGATATACCTGAACATCAACGACAGCTACAAAAAGGCAGAGAGTCCCGGACACAAAAAGAAGATCGATGATCTGCTGAAGTCGTCAAAGACGGCGTCCATTGAAAAACCGAAGGCTGCCGTTGAAGCAAAGATGGCTGCTGCGAAGAAGGAGGTGGCCAGATGATGAAGCAAGGGGATAAGAAAAATAGGACATATAACACGTATAGAACATATCTGATTGTTGTCTTTGCCCTGGCGGTCTTTGTCTTTGCAGCGGGGTACAGGGCAGTTGCTGAGCAGTATGACCCCAAGGAGTATCCGCAAAGTTACATTGACGTCTATCCAAAGGACTTTGCAGACCCGAACAAGTATGACCCGAAGAATGAAAGGCGCACACCGGAAGGCATTCAGTATGCCTCACCAACGCCGAGATCAGGAACGCTTCAGAAGACATATACCGAACTTGGCTTTGATATGGGCAAGGTCTATGGAGATATCAAGCCCGCGACAGGGAGTGATAAGTGTCTTACATGCCATGAGGGCATTGAGGAGATCAGCGCAGGGCACAATAAAATTTCATGCGCCGAATGTCACGGCGGCAACGCCGGCGCCACAGACATAAAGGCCGCGCACAGCGGGATGGTGTCAAATCCGTCCGACCTTTCCGTTGCGGAAAAGAACTGCGCAAAGTGCCATAAAGACCACGTGAGCCACGTCAGCGGCTCGCTTATGGCAACTGCTGCCGGTGAAATAAACAGCACAAGATATCTCTGGGGCGTCCAGGATTCACCAAAGGCGGTTTATGGGACAAAGGCGGTCAACGGCCTTAAGGTGTTGCCGAAGTACAACGAGTCAAAAGAGCTTGTTGACGACTTTCTGAGGAAGAAGTGCGTCAGGTGTCATCTCAACAGTCCCGCGCCCAAGAGGCAGGGCGAGTATCGCGCAACAGGTTGCGCGGCCTGTCACATGCTTTACTCTAATGACGGAAAGACAAAAACAGGCGATAAGGCGATTAAAGAGGCCGCGGCCAAAGGTGACGAGAAGCTGGACCTCAGTGGCTTGGGGCCTGCAAAGCGGGGCTATCCGCTGGTACACAAATTTACGGCCGCAGTCCCGACGATCCAGTGTGCCCGATGCCACAGCGGTAACAGGACCGGGACGCAATACCTCGGCATGACAGAGCACGACTATGAACAGATGTACCGCTCACCGAGAGACATGGGCAGGACTCCTGCCGTGGTTTACGGCATTGAGCAGCACTTCCTGAAACGCGATATCCATGCGGAAAAGGGCATGCACTGCATTGACTGCCACAACCAGTCTGAGGTGGAAGGCGACGGCAAGAGCTACAGCCTTGCAGGTCAGGCCGTCAAGGTGAGGTGCCAGGACTGCCATGGCACACCAACATCTAAGCCGAAGACAGGCACAGCCGATGCTGCCGCAGTCAAGATCGCAAAATCCAATCCGAACTACTCTGTGGCCGCAGGAGACAAGGTGGCTGTTACCTCCGGAGGCACGTTGCTTGCCAATGTAAAAGAAGAAGGCGGCAAGCTCGTCCTTACCTCAAAAGTTACGGGCAAGAAGCATACAGTGCCCATCCTTGCCGACATGACATCACAGCCTGCCAATCATCAGGTGGCTGCCCATATAGATAAGATGGAATGCCATGCTTGCCACGCAAGATGGGTATCTCAGGATTGGGGGCTTCACCTCATGCGGGAAGACTATATCGGATATGACAAGTGGAAGAGGTGGAGGGAGCCTGATCCTAATACCGAGTTTGTCCTCTTTTCAAATCTGGAATATGTCGGAGATGAGGTTGGAAAGAAGCAGAGTCCGCAGATATGGGGAATGAAGCCTGAAAAACCGGCAGCCCCAGAGACAATGGACTGGCTGACAGGCGAGAAATCCACCGGCGTCTGGTATATGGCATATTCGGTAAGGAATTGGGAAGACGTTGTGCTTGGGTACAACTCAAGGGGCAAGGCCAGCATCTTCGCCCCGCAGTACCAGTACTTCGTAAGCCACATAGGGTCTGATTTTATGAATGCAAAGAATGAGGTCAAGACCCTCGAGAATAAGATAACCAATGCTGCTACAGAAGAGGAGAGAACAGCTTTAAAGTCGCAATTGGTGGAGGCCAAAAAGAAGGCTGACGCTCAGATACTCAAAGACAGCGAGATCCCGAAGACAAAGGACGGTAAGATAGGCTGGGCCATGAACCCTGTAGCGCCGCATACTACAGGCGAAGCGGTCAGGAGCTGCGAGAAGTGTCATCAGAACGGCAATGCCGCAGGTCTCGGCCAGACAGTTTTTTACAAGGCGCAGAACAAAAACGCCCCGCTGATGGACAATGCGAGGATGGGGCTACCTATCGATTTCCAGTTGAGCCAGATGGTCGCGGAAAACGGCGACGTGCTTCAAACAACCACGCACCAGGGGGCGAGGCCTTTCAATTCTTCTGAGATAAAGGCATTGATGGGCAAAAGCCCTGAATACCGGGCCTTCAGATATCTGGACCTTGCCGGGAGAAACTACCTTACCATCCAGGACAGGAAAGGGCTCACCGGCGGTCTTAAGAGAGAGGTAATGCCTGAGGTGTCTCTTGGAGACGTCCGCGAGGTAGGCTCCTACTATGACTGGAAGAGATACGGGTTCTGGCAGACAGACCCTGCGGTATTCAAAGACGAATACTTCATGTCGGCAGATCCGAAGAAGATGAAGACGGACCTCTCAAAAGATCCCAATATCGCTCAGGAGAAAAAAGGGATCGAAACGCAGAGCCTGACCTTCGGCGAGGAGATAAATCCGGACTGGAGACCCAGGAAGTAATATCAATGAGTTATCGTGAGGGGGGCATAGTCCCCCCTCACATAGTTTTTACAATAGGGAAAGCAGTTGGAGGCCGTGACAGTTTGTCATTCTGAATTTGTTTCATTGTCCCGATAAGTGAGAGCATGAAATAAATTCAGTTTGATAAAACAAGCAGCCTTATGAAAAGGAGTGAAGAGCAGATGAGGAAAAACAGACCATTTAAGACAGGGATTGTCATAGTTTTTTTGGTGTTAACGGCCTTTGCCGCAACAGCTTACGCGCAGCAGGGAGATGTCAGGAAAGGGAAGAGGATTTACGAACAGTTCTGCGTGCCCTGTCATGGCCTTGAGGGAAAAGGAGACGGGACAAGGGGAAAGAGCGAACACTTTGACCCCATGCCGAGAAACCACGTAAACGGCGAATATATGAACAAGAGGCCGCAGCAGGAGCTCTTTGAAGTCATCAGGAACGGCGGCTTCTCAAAAAACTTTTCCCATATCATGCCCCCCTGGAAGACGATACTTGCCGATGAGGAGATTTGGGACGCACTGGGCTATGTCAGAAGCATGGCTGTTCCGCCGTATCAGCCTGCGGGACCTCAGTAGATTGATAAGCTAAAACACGGGAGAAAGTTAAATGAAAACTGACATGAAGCAAAAATATACAATGAAGTTCCTCATAGTCGCCTTATTTGTACTCGGCTGCGCGGTATCTTTCGGTCATGCTTTGCAGGGTGAAGACTCTCCATATGTGGGTTCGGAAGAGTGTGGCAAATGTCACCTCAAAGAGTACAAGTCATGGGAGCAGACAAATCTCGCCAGGGCATTGCTTGTGCTTGGTCCGAGGAAGATGATGAAGATCAAAAAGAACGCCGGCCTGGACCCATATGCGGATTACACAAGAGAGCCCAAATGCCTGAAGTGCCATACAACGGGGTTTGAGCAGAAGAAGGACGGTTCTTATGTATTTGCTGAATACGGCATAGGCTGTGAAGCTTGTCATGGGGCCGGGAAGAAATACAGTATGATCATGAAATTGAAGGGGCGGGATTACAAAAGGGAAGAATTGATAGAGGCGGGACTCTATGCCGATTTCAGCGGCATATGCGAAAAATGCCACAATGAAGAGGCCCCTGTTGTAGAGGCTGATTATAAATTTTCCCATAAAGAGAGATATGAAAAAGTGCATATCCCTGCAAAACTAAAATATCATCAGCAGATTGAGAGGTTCAAGAATGAAGATGAAAAAGAGTAGGTCCGAGAACATAATACCGGTAATAGTCCTGACAGCTTTATCTTTATTGCTGTTGATGTCCGCTGCCGGAGCTGAAGTCCATATTGTCAAGATCAAGGACTTTAACTTTCATCCCGCGGAATTGATGATAAAGCAGGGTGATACGGTGCTATGGATAAATGAAATGCCGTACGGCCACTGGGTAATCTCAGGGGCGGACATAAGGCATGACAACCGGTTTTTCTCTCCGCTTTTGTTGAACGGGCATAAATTCGAAAACACCTTCAAGGAGCCGGTTGTGCAGGATTACTATTGTCCTATCCATTCGATGCAGGGCAGGATCACTGTGCTGGGCGCAGGGAAAGAAAAGACGGAAGAGGCCACTTCAGAGAAAAAGAAAAGGAGAAGGACCACGGAGTAGAGGCAACCGGTTTTTAAAACATAAAAGGAGAAATGATATGAACAAGACATTTAAAATATGCATGACCTTTATAATTTTGCAGCTCCTTGTCGGCACTCACATTATGGCCGGACATGAAAAAGGCGCTCAGGAAGGGATGGTCCTGGTGCAGGCAGGGAAGTTTGATTTCGGAGATGAGGATGATGAAGGCATTGAGAAGATCGACCTTAAGGCATTCTACATTGATCAATACGAGGTCACAAATGAGCAATATCGTAATTTCAAACACGAGCACAAATTCCCCCCTGATAAAGCGGACCATCCCGTAACAGGCGTAAGCTGGCATGATGCGAATACTTACTGCAAGTCCCTGGGCAAGCGGCTGCCGGCGGAGGAAGAGTGGGAAAAGGCCGCAAGGGGGACGGACGGACGGGCATATCCATGGGGGAAGGATTTTAAGTCCGATAAGGTCAACGGCAAGGAGGCCAATATCGGGACGACAACCCCTGTCGGCAAGTATGAAGCCGGGAAAAGTGTTTATGGAGTTTATGACATGTCGGGAAATGTGAGGGAGTGGACAGACAGTTGGCATGATGATAACAAAATATACCGGGTAGTACGCGGGGGCGGCTACATTGATGATGAGGATTCTGTTTTTACATTTACAACGCGTAAAAGCATTCCTGAGGACGTCAAGGACTATGTAGGGTTTCGCTGTGCAAAGTAAAAGGATCTTCTGCTGCACTGGTGTTGACCCATATTTAATCCTTTTTCGAATATAGAAATATATTTGTCAACCATAATGCAAATAACCCCGTAACGATTAACTGAATTAATGGCGACATGCCGATTCCGAATATGGTGGGCATGAGGGGAGTATAGCTCCATTCTTTTTTAACTATAACATTCCAGTATTCTATTCCGGCAGCAACTATCAGACCGGCAAGACTTAAAGCGCACACCTGAGTCCTCTTCATTTTCTGAAGCCAGAAAATATCCTTCCATAACATTGATACGCCGAGGTAAAGCCCCAGAATAATGAAGGCATCCACAACTGAAACATAAAGCATCATCGTTATGTATTTTTCTGCATTGAAACTGTGTTCTTCGTAAAGAAATGCCTCATGCACTGACTCCCATATATAATTCAACAGGAATGAAAATAAATAAATAAGTGCAAGCGTAAAACAAATATAGATGTTCTTCTTCAACGGCTTCATCGTATGTCCGGCATTTAGTGAACTATATCCATTATATATTATTGATGCGTCCTTACTTTGATTTTTTATGCAGTTGTGGTGCGCTTGATAAATCTGCGGCCCCTATATATAATTCAACTATGACATCTGACAGTTAAATTCAGTCAAATGACATTTATGTTTGGAGGACAAAAAGATGACCGGAATTGTCGAACTTTTAGGGGGTAAAAAAAACCTGAAAAAGAAAATTCACAGCCGACTTGATCTTATTGAGATGAGCAAGGAGGGAATATCCAAGGAAGCTTTAAGAAATCTTGCAAAATATCTGTCTCTTTCTACAGCTCAATTGGCAAAGCTTCTCCCGGTCTCTGAACGGACTATCCTTAGATATACTTCCAAGAAGCCTTTCAACCGTGTGGTGTCTGAGCAAATCATTCAGATAGCTGAAGTAGTTGCCAGGGGGACTGAGGTATTCCGAGACAAAGATAAGTTTACATCGTGGATGCATTCTCCCTGTAAAGCTCTTGCAAACCAGACGCCATTAAGCCTGCTCAGCTCACGCTTCGGGACAGAAATGGTCCTGGATGAGCTCGGCCGGATTGAATACGGGGTCTACTCTTAAGTGATAGTCTACCGGATCGCCGCTACAAAGCATATACAGGACTTATCAGGCTCAGGTGCTCGCATGTATGGCGGCAGATGGAATCATAAAGGCGTTGGTGTTGTTTATGCGTCAGAAAGCAGATCGCTGGCAACAGTAGAATTTCTGGTCCATGTCTCTATACCATACATTCCTGCAAATCTGAGCATTGCTTCAATAGAGATTGCGGACCGAATTAAGCCGAAAACCATTTCGATGTCTGTACTTCCTGACGACTGGCGCGATTATCCGGTAAAATCTGACTTGATGGAAATAGGCTCGAAGTGGATTTTATCAAATGCATCTCTGATGCTCAGAGTACCTTCATCTGTTGTTGAACATGAATTTAATATTTTGATCAATCCGTTGCATCATGATATGAGGTATGTCAAAATCATTCATGTGGAAGATTACAGTCTGGACAAACGTCTCCTGTGATGAGGGTATCGCCGTTAATGTGGTCGTGATTTGGTCGTGACTCCTGTGATTGCGCTTATAAAACACTTGCTTGAGAATTCGCCACGTTCTTTCAGCATCTTAAACCATTTTCGGTAGAAGGTTTTTAGTTGCTTATATTCTATTACATTTTTATTTAATATTAGATTATAATTCATTACATTTTAAGTCGAGAAAAGGTTATAAAATATTACATCATGTTTCAGCGCACTATAAACAAATTTTTCCTCGAATGGAAAAGCAGAAAGAAAAAAAAACCTCTTGTGGTCAGAGGCGCGAGGCAGGTGGGCAAGACATCGGCTGTAAGTCTTTTTGCGCAAGAATCTTTCAAGACATACATATATATAAATCTTGAATTGGAAGACAATCTTGCCCTGTTCTCAAGAATGAGTCCCGTTCGTGAATTACTTCAGGCAATACAAATTAGATTCAATAAAAAGGTTGTCCCCGGTGAAACCCTCATCTTCATTGATGAAGTGCAGAATTCCAGTATTGCGATGAATCAGCTCAGGTATTTCTATGAGGAGATGCCCGACTTGCACGTTGTTGCCGCAGGCTCGCTGCTTGAAGTCAAAATGAAGGCCGAAGGCTTTTCATTCCCCGTTGGGAGAGTTGAGTATTGTTATATGTATCCGGTTACTTTTGAAGAGTTCCTCTCCGCTGCAGGAGAAACAGAAAAGCTCTCTTACATAAACGCCATCAATCCTGACAGCAGCATACCGCTTGAAATTCATAATAGTCTAATGAAGAAATATCACGGATATTTACTGGTTGGCGGAATGCCGGAGGCAGTTGCGAGATATGCAGAAACAAAATCTCTGATTGATGTGGATCCTGTGTATGAATCCATATTGACAGGCTTTAAGGACGATGTCCTTAAGTACGCCAGCCTTGCAAAGGCAAAGTACATTCAATATCTTGTGGAGCATGCATCAAAATATATCGGACTTCCTGTTAAGTATGAAAATTTCGGAGGATCGGGTTTTCGCAGCAGGGAGATGAGCGAGGCTTTTGACGTAATTGAGAAGGCAATGATTATCAGCAGAGTTTATGCATCTTCATCAAAACAGCTTCCGATAGTGAACAACTTAAAGAAGTCACCAAAGCTATTGTTCTTAGACACAGGACTTGTCAATTATCAGGTAGGACTGCGTACTGAAGTTATGAATATACAGGATATAAATGCAGTGTATAACGGACAGCTTAGCGAGCAAATCGTTGGACAGACCTTACTGTCCCTGGCAATTCTAAAGAACATAAACCTGTCCTACTGGTACAGAGAACAAAAAGGCTCTATTTCTGAGATAGATTATCTAATAAGCTCTCACAACATGCTTATCCCTGTTGAAGTCAAGTCAGGGAAATCCGGTACCTTAAGGTCTCTTCTTAATTTCATGGATGAAAGCAAAAATAAATTCGCGATACGAATATATTCCGGGCACATGGGGACCGAAAAGATTCGTACTCCGAACAAAAAACATTTTAACCTCTTTTCAATACCATTTTACTTATTGCATCGCATTGAACAATTGATCGAGGACGTAGTATAAGATTGGTCGTGATCTGGTCGTGACTCTTATTAAAAATTGCTGAAAAATATCTCAAAATGAGGTATATTGAATAAAGCAAAAACAGGTAGTTAGGATTCTTAGAGTTGCTTGGGGTGCGAGTGGTCGCCCGTTCAAATCGGGTCGCCCCGACCATTGATACTGACATGTTTGCTGCCTTCAATTGATGGCAGCGAACACTCTTTTTGCAACTAATTCCATTAAGTGTTTAAGTTGTCATTCCCGCAAGCGGAGCGCGTCGGGAATCCTTCTGAAAACAAAGAAAGATTCCGGACAAGCCAACAGTAGGTCGGACGGAGCCGCCGGAATGACAAAGGTGTCATCTTGATTGAAGCACAGAGGGGTGGTTTAATGAGAAAGACGGCAATCCTGATCCTTTCAATAGCGCTAACATGCTTGTTATTTACAGCAGGCTGTAGGAAAGACGAGAAGTCGCAACCATCCGGGGAAGACAATTCCCGGACAGAGCATAAAGAGCCGGCGCCGGTCCCAGAAGGCACGCCAAAATACTGATTTTTTACTTCATGTATTTAAAAGACCGGGGGGCATCCCTGTAAAATTTTATTTAGGGGCAATCTTTAACCCGCTGCATTCGCTTATTATATTCTCCTTGTATTTTTCATGACAAAAGTGCTATCCTTTTTATAGTTTTTCGTAATCTTAGAGTGAATTTTGAAGAGTGGGCCTTCCCACTCTTTTGTTTTATAGGAATAAAGGTTTTAAACCCGCAGATGCTGCTGGGAAAAGGCTGAAAGCGGTTTAAGAGTTTAATGAAGAACATAGACGATATAAAACAGAAAATAACAGAAACCATTGAGCCCGTGATACAGTCCATTGGGTATGAACTTGATGATTTAGAGTTCAACAGGATGGGGGCCAAAGGATTGTTGAGGGTTTTTATTGACAAGGATGGCGGTGTGAAAATTGACGATTGTGAGCGCGCAAGCCGCGAGATCGAGGCAGTGCTTGATGTGGAGGACATTATCCCGTTTTCTTATGTCCTGGAAGTATCGTCGCCGGGCCTTGACAGGCCCCTCAGGCAGCCGAAGGATTTTAAAAAGTATTCCGGAAAGAAGGTCAGAGTTACTACCAGCGCGCCGATAGATAAAGAGACGTTTTTTGTAGGAGAGATTGCTGAGGCGGGAGAAAATGAAATAACGCTCCTTTTGCCTAAAGACAGGAAGATCATTATACCTTATGAAAATATTTCAAAGGCAAGGCTGGAGGTGGAGGTATAAATGAGTAAAGAACTTGTACACATCATTGAGCAGATGAGTAAGGAAAGAGGCATTCCTAAAGAGTCCATCATAGGGACGCTGGAATCGGCCCTTTTATCAGCCGTAAGAAAGAATCACGGACTTAAGCCTGATATAAACATAAAGATCGACCCGAAGTCAGGCGACATCGCAATAACTGCGTTAAAAAAGATCGTTGAAAAGGTCACAAACCCCTCAGAGGAGATATCCCTGAAAGAGGCGCAGGCAATTGATCCCTCAAAAGCAGTTGACGATATGGTCGAGACCCCGATGTCAATTGACAACTTCGGCAGGATCGCGGCCCAGACAGCGAAACAGGTGTTGTTTCAACGGGTCAGAGAGGCGGAGAAAGAGGCCATCTTTGAAGAATTCAAAGACAAGGCAGGCCAGATCGTCAGCGGTGTCGTGATGCGCAAGGAAAAAGGGAATTACTACATCGCCCTTGGAAGGGCTGAGGCCGTACTCCCGATAAAATCCACTTTGCCCACCGAGAATTTGAAAAGAGGAGAGACGGTCCGGTCGTATATAGAAGAGGTGAAGGAGACCCAGAAAGGCCCTATCATTCTCCTTTCAAGGACCCATCCGAATTTTGTCGGCGAGCTTTTCAAAATGGAGATCCCTGAGATTTACGAAGGCCTGGTAGTTATCAAAAACATTGTAAGGGAAGCAGGCGACCGCACAAAGCTGACGGTCTTTTCAAAAAACTCGATGGTCGATCCCGTAGGCGCATGTGTGGGGATGAAAGGGACGCGCGTGCAGTCTATAGTGAGAGAATTAAAGGGTGAAAGAATAGATATCATTCCATGGACTGAGGACCCGCGAGTCCTCCTTGCCAAGGCATTGAGTCCCGCGGCTGTAGAGAGCATCGGCATCAATGAGGAAGAAAAAACAGCGATGGTTGTCGTGAACGACCAGCAGCTTTCCCTTGCTATCGGCAAAAAAGGCCAGAACGTGAGGCTCGCGATGAAACTCACAGGCTGGGACATTGACATCATCAGCGAGTCAGAGTACAGCAAGATGAGAAAGGGAGAGGCTGAGGCCCAGTTTGAAGATGCCAAGGGAAAGCAAGAGGATAAGTCCCCTGAAGAAGAAAAATAATTTTTGTCCACAGATTACACAGATGTACGCAGATTTTCTTAAAAAAGATTTTTCTTGATCTGTGCAATCTGCGTAATCTGTGGATGATTTTTTTAATAAATTTCTCTGTGCCCTCTGTGGTTCTATTTTTTAATGTAAATGGACAAGGCCAAAAACCTCACCCCAAAAAAAAGTCCTGATCATACCCCGCCGGTAACAAAAGACACCCCTGTTCAGTTTCTCAAAGGCGTTGGCCCCGCGCGCGCCAAACTCCTGAAACGCCTCGGCATCGAAACCCTTGAGGATATGCTTTTCTATTTCCCGTGGCGTTATGAGGACAGGACGGACCTGAAGAAGATAAACGAGTTGAGTTACGGGAAGGTCGAGACGGCCCTGTGCGAAGTCGTGTCCGCGGAAGTTGTCACCACTCCAAAGAGAAGGATGAAGATCTTTGAGATCACTGTCACCGACAAAACCGGCTTTCTGAAATCCAGGTGGTTTAACCAGCCTTATCTTGAGAGGTATTTTAAAAAGGGGCAGAAGGTCATTTTATGCGGCATGGTGAAAGGCAACCCGTACGCGCGGTTCGGACTTGAGATGGAAAATCCCGACTTCGAGCTGGTCGGCGATGATGATACCTTTATCCACACGTCAAGGATCGTGCCCGTATATAAAGCCACCGAAGGCATTTCCCCGAAGCAGATCAGGACCCTTATGTTTAATGCCGCAACTAATTATTCATCCCTGATAGATGATTATTTGCCGGCAGAGGTCCTGGACAGGAACAACCTGAAACCCCTGCAATGGGCTGTGAAGGAAACCCATTTCCCTGAAGAGTTCACCGACGTGAGCGTGCTGAATGACGCTTCAAGCCCCGCTCACAAGCGCCTGGCGTTTGACGAGTTTTTCCTGCTCGAACTCGGGCTCGCGCTATTGAAAAAGAGAGAGGTGCTGGAGCAGGGAATAAGTTTTAAGGCCGAAGATCACCTGGTGAATAAATTTCTCGACTCACTTCCCTTTGAACTGACAGGCGCGCAGAAAAGGGTGATTGCCGGGATAATGTCGGACATGCGGCGTCCCCTGCCGATGAACAGGCTTGTTCACGGTGACGTGGGCTGCGGCAAGACCGTTGTCGCGCTTGTGTCAATGCTCATTGCCGTTGAAAACGGTTACCAGGCGTGCCTGATGGCCCCCACCGAGCTTCTCGCCGAGCAGCATTTTATTAATATTCATAAAATGATCGAGACACTCGGCTTGAAAGTTGTGCTCCTGACATCAAGCAGCAAGGGGAAGCCTGTTGATCATATCGCCCAGGGGGCCGCGCAGATCATCATAGGCACTCACGCAATCATACAGGAAAGCGTGACGTTCAAAAATCTCGGCCTTGCGATAATTGATGAGCAGCACAAATTCGGCGTTGTCCAGAGGGCGAATATCAGGCGCAAGGGATTTAATCCCGATATACTTATCATGACAGCGACCCCTATCCCGAGGACACTGGCCTTGACACTTTACGGAGACCTCGATATATCCATAATCGACGAACTTCCGAAAGGCAGGAGGCCGGTCATCACGAAGGTGTTTTTCCCATCACAGAAGGACAGAATTTATTCCCTCATTAAGGAAGAGCTGTCCAAAGGGAGACAGGTGTACATTGTATATCCGCTCATTGAAGAGTCTGAAAAACTTGACCTCAAGTCTGCCATTGAAGGTTGTGAGGCGTTTAAAAGAATCTACCCTGAAAAGCGGATCGGGCTGGTCCACGGCAAGATGCACCATGACGAAAGAGAAGCTGTCATGGCGCAGTTCAAATCAGGAGATATCGAAATGCTTATTGCTACCACGGTCATCGAGGTAGGCATAGACGTGCCGAACGCGTCCCTGATGCTGATCGTACACTCAGAGAGATTCGGGCTTGCGCAGCTTCACCAGTTAAGAGGGAGGATCGGACGCGGCGGTTATGACTCTTACTGCCTGCTCATGGCTTATCCGCCTTTAAGCGAAGAGGCGAAACGGCGTCTCAAGGCAATGGAGTCTACAAGTGACGGATTTAAGATCGCGGAGGAAGATCTGGACATTCGCGGCCCCGGTGATTTCTTCGGCACCCGCCAGTCGGGAATCCCAGACTTAAAAGTTGCCAATATTGTAAGAGATATTACCGTGCTTGAGGCTGCAAGAAAAGAAGCGTTCGCCTTTATTGACGCAGAACCGGACCTGAATAAATATCCGATGCTGAAAGAAACCCTGCAAAAAAAGTGGATGGGGAGACTGGAATTAGTAAAGAGTTGAGAGTTTGGAGTAAGTAAGAGGTGTGTTATGCTCAAAAAGTTTATTCTGTTATTTCTGATTTCCATCTTTACCGGACAAGCGGCAGTTGCCGGGGATAAAGAGATTGTCTTTGCAATTTCTCCAATGGCCTCTCCCCTCTCTACTCTCTCAGGCTATAACGATTTCATTAATTATCTCTCTGAAAAGACCGGCAGAAAGGTGGCCCTCAAGCAGCGCAGAACCTACTCGGAGATCAATAACCTTCTCAGGACAGGGGCAGCGCATTTTTCCTTTACGTGTACCGGAGCATATCTGGATGGCAAATCCGAATTCGGGCTTGCTTTGCTTGCAGTGCCTGTTATCAACGGCAAGACTACTTATCATTCTTATATCATTGCCGGCAGTAAGAACGGCGTGGAGAACTTCGGGCAACTGAGGGGGAGGGTCTTTGCCTTCACTGACCCACTGTCCTTCACAGGGAGATTGTATCCGCTGTATCTTCTCCGGAAGGCGGGTCTGAAACCGGAGATGTTTTTCAGGAAGACTTTTTATACGGCAAGTCATGAAAAGTCCATTGAGTCTGTCGCATACGGTCTTGCAGATGGTGCCTCGGTGGACAGTCTTGTATTTGATAATATGAAAGGAAGAAAGGACCCGACTATCGAAAAAGTAAAAGTGCTGAATAGTTCCCCCCCTTACGGTATGCCCCCTGTCGTTGTGTCTCCGGTGACAGACAAGACAACCGAAAAGCTTATGCGTGATATTCTTCTTCAGATGTCCGCTGACCCGGAGGGGATGAAGATCCTCAACAAACTCCGCATTGACAGGTTCATCCCCCCTGACCTCTCTATATACAGGACCGCGGAAGAATTAAGAAACACTGTGGGTCTGCCGTGATATCAATGAAATTTTTCGACAGCATTACCTTGCGGCTCTCTGTCTATATCGCCCTTATTATTACACTTACGGCAGCAGCCACCGGTTGGGTGATAATGAGAGAGGAATTAAATGAACATGAAGATGAACTGAAAAAACAGGGAAACTATCTTGCAGAATTCATATCACAGCAGGTGGAGGAACCCCTGCTCTACGAGGAGCGCTACAGGATATATTCCCTCCTGCAGGCACCTATGGAAGGCAAAGAAAGCCTGGTTGTATATGCAGAGGTTTATGATATAAAAGGAGAAACAATAGTAACTGCTTACAAGAACGAGAAGTACCGATCTATGAGCCCGCCGCACAACGTGGAGGCGCTGAAGAACCTGAAAGAAATTGATGAGCAGACAATCTATCACATCAGTGTGCCGATAAACGCCAGCACCTTTGAGATAATCGGCTTTCTCAGGCTGGGCATCACAAAAGAATTCTTCCTTGCAGCATATCTGAAGGTAAAACGGGACCTCTACCTCCTGTCGGCCATTATTATTTCTATCGGCACCATGCTGGGGCTTTTGATGGCAAGAAGGATTATGCAGCCTCTGCTGCTTTTGCATAAAGGAGTCAGGAAGGTCGGCGCAGGCGATGTAGGTTTTGAAATGCCCGTCACTGGTATAGGGGAAATCAAAGATCTGACACTCTCGTTTAATATGATGTCGAGAAAACTCAAAGAGTTGATTGACGATATAAGGTCCGCACAGGAAAATCTTGTCAGGACCGAGAAGCTCTATGCTGTCGGAGAATTCTCAGCAGGAGTGGCGCATGAAATAAAGAACCCTCTGACGTCCATCAAGATGCTTATGGATACGGCAAAATACAAAAAGCAGGCGTTGACGGAAAGGGACATAGACGTCATCGTGGAGGAAATAAACCGCATTGACAATATCGTAAGACAATTTCTTGCATTTGCGAGGCCTGAAAAAACCGAAAAAGCAGATGTAAATATCAACAACGTGCTTGAAGAGATTATAGCTATAACAACACCTAAGATGGAGCGCTCTTCGATACGGTTTGGTAAGGCATTCTCCAGGGATATTGAGCAAATCAAAGGCAGCCATGATACGCTTAAACAGGCCTTTCTTAATATCGTCCTTAACGCCATTCATGCAATGGATGGCGGCGGCATGCTGAATATAAGCACCTCTGTCTGCAGCGGCTCTGTATCAGTTGTGATAAATGATAACGGCGCCGGCATCTCAGCGGAAAATCTGCAAAGGGTCTTTGATCCTTTCTTTACAACAAAAGAGAACGGCACAGGGATGGGACTTGCATTGACTTATAATATAGTAAAGGATCATTCCGGT
Source organism: Nitrospirota bacterium (assembly GCA_016213945.1). Classification (GTDB taxonomy): domain Bacteria; phylum Nitrospirota; class Thermodesulfovibrionia; order UBA6902; family UBA6902; genus SURF-23. The sequence continues at coordinate 38,961 of JACQZF010000030.1, forward strand.
GAAATTGAAATAGACTCGGCGCCTGGAATCGGCACAACCGTCAAAGTCACGTTCCCCGCCGGAAATATTAATAGCTCTGCCATGTCTGAAGGAGAAGCATAATGAATACAATTATGGTCGTAGATGATGAGAAGGCTGTCAGGTACTCCTTTGAGAGGATGTTTGAAGATGACTATAAAATAATGACCGCCGGGAATGGCGGAGAAGCCCTTACGATCATGGATACAGAGCATAACAGTATAGATGTGGTCTTTCTTGACATAAGAATGCCCGGCATGAATGGAATAGAGGTCCTGAAGAAAATTAAAGAAAGAAAGAAGAACATACCTGTTATCGTAATGACCGCCTTCAGCGACTCCGAGACCGCTATCGAGGCCATGAAGGAGGGGGCTTTTGATTACCTCACAAAGCCTTTTGACGATAACAATCTGCGGGAGCTTATAGATAGAGCGCTTACCTCCGCAAGGCTTCAGCATGAGGCGTTATGCTATTGTGATGAGAAGCACTCTGAAGCTGTGGAGACTATTGTCGGGAAAAGTCAGGCAATCCTCAAAGTCTGTAAAGTGATCGGACAGGCAGCTTCTTCTGGCGTCCCTGTCCTTATAACAGGTGAAAGCGGCGTGGGCAAGGAGATAGTTGCAAGGGCTATTTTTAGTCACAGCAGGAGAAAGGACGGACCCTTTATGGCTGTCAATTGCGCTGCCATCCCTGAAGGGGTTGTCGAGAGTGAACTCTTCGGCTGCGAAAAGGGCGCCTTTACCGGTGCCGAGAGACGGAGGATCGGAAGATTTGAGCAATGCAATGGCGGCACTATTTTTCTTGATGAAATATGTGATATGAGTCTTTCGACACAGGCCAAACTGCTCAGAGTCCTTCAGGATGGCACATTTCAGCGGGTCGGCAGCAACGAGACTATAAAGGCGGATGTGCGCATCATAGCCGCAAGCAATAAACCCCTGCATGAAGAAGTGAAAAGCGGGAGGTTCAGGGAAGACCTTTATCACAGGCTGAATGTTTTTCCCATCCATATTATGCCGCTCAGGGAGCGAAAGGAGGATATCCCTGTGCTTGCGGAATATTTCCTCTCAAGGGCTGTAAAGGAGACCGGCAAGCAGGTCAAAGGCCTCTCTACGGATGCTCTCAACTATCTTATGTCATATAACTGGCATGGAAATGTAAGGGAGCTGGAGAATGTTATCAAGCGGGCGGTTGCAATCTCTGCCGGTGACGTAATCGGGATTGATGATATCGGCCTGGACAGCAAGCCATACAAAAAAGAATTGTGCGCCCTTTCGGATGTGATAGAGAATATATTTGAAAGCGCCCTTGCCATTGACGACCACTCCGGAATTTATTATCGTGCAATTTCAAAAGTGGAAAAAACACTGATTGAAAAGGCGCTCAGTGTAACAAAAGGCAATCAGGTCAAGGCCTCCGGGCTTCTTGGAATAACAAGAGTCACCTTGAGAAAAAAGATGCATGAATATAACATTCCTTCCTGATAAGCATTGTCCCTTTCTGATATCCAGGCTTCATTTGCTTCTGCATAGACAATATACAAATTGTATATCATTTATACATTCAGCCTTGTATCTGGAGCGCATAATACAGCCCCCTGCAATATGTATCAGACTGATATCATAAAACTGGACTGAATCGTTATGTTAGATAGCCCGCAATAACTCCGGGATGAAAAAAACAGCAGTCTCAGCTTAGTTTTCTATTAAAAACCTTTTTGTGGCATCACACTTGCAGTTCAAAAAAACATCTGATACTATTTATGCGGGAGGCGCACACCAAATGAATAAAAAACTGTTTCTGCTTTTATTGATCATCGCCGTCCTTGTCGCCGCGGGCGGAATAATAGGATCGGAATGGTATACCAGCCAGTCAAAATTCTGCGGCTCCTGCCATATAATGAAAAAATATTACGCTTCATGGAAAAGCTCCAAGCATGGCGAAAAAGATATTGCCTGTGTTGATTGTCATTATGCCCCCGGAGAGCACACAACTTTAAAGGCCAAATTCAAAGGACTGGGGCAGCTCTTTTCATACCTTTCCTCAAAAGATACTGCTGTCCGCAAGCCCGCGCAGATTAGCGATCTGAGCTGTATGACGGCTGACTGCCATCCTAAAGAAAAATTTGCAGACAAGAAATTGAACTTCTCGGAAAAGATCCCGTATATCCATAAAACGCATTTTGACAAGACGGTTGAAGGACAGACGCTTCACTGCTCTACATGTCATCAACATGTCAGAGGCGAAAAACATTTTCAGGTCCCGGTAGTGGCATGTTATCTCTGCCACTTCAAGAATGCGGAGTTCAATAAAGACAGGAGTAAATGTTCTCTCTGTCACGCGATACCCGCAAAGCCTCTCCAGAAGCAGAAGAAAGAGACCGGTGTGGCAGTTGACGCTTCAGAGGGTGAAGAGAAACCCATCACCCATGAGAGCCTTGAAAAGGCAAAGGTGTCCTGCCAGAGCTGTCATTACGAGCTTGTTCAGGGGAAAGGCGAGATTAAAAGGGAGAACTGCTTTGACTGCCATGAATACTCGGAGGAGATGCTGAAAAAAGCAGGGGACAAAAAAGTGATGCACAAAGAGCACGTCGCAGCGCAGAATGCAAACTGCTTTGACTGTCATGAACCGATCACGCACAAGAAGGCGGATTTCATGGATTCCGTCAGATTAAATTGCCAGTCCTGCCATCCTGAGACACATATCTCTCAGACCCTGCTCATTGCCGGTACAGGTGGCAAAGGGATAGAGGAGACTTACCCGATAGCACACAATGAGATGAGGATGAATTGTTTTGCCTGCCACACAAAAGACGGCACGGACAATAAAGGGATAAAGGTAAAACGCGGTGAGGAGCAGACCTGCGCCGATTGCCACACCGAGAGACAGAAGAACCTTGCTAAGCAGTGGAAGGAAGACGTTGACGAAGAGTTGATGAATGCGCGGGCTGTGGAAAAGACAGCGGCGCAGGCCATTGAGAATGCCAGGGGAAAAGCGCCTGCCAGGTCGATTAATAAGGCGGTTGTGTTACTGAAAGACGGGCGTGAAAACCTCACGCTTGTGCATGCAGGAGGAGGAGTGCATAACAAGAAATACTCCATGCTGCTGCTTGAGACAGCAGTGGAGAAGTTTGAAGAGGCAATTGAGGAAGTGAAGAAATAAAAAACCCGAAAGGAGGGCAATAAAAATGAGAATCACGAGAAGAACATTTATACAAGCTACGGCAGCGGCCGGAATGCTGGCTGCTCTTGACGGCCCCATACTCAACTCTCTTGCATCCGCGCAAAGCGGGCAGGACAGCGGGGTCGCAGGCAACTGGATGCCGTCAACCTGCCAGGGATGCACGCAGTGGTGTCCAGTGGAATTTTATGTCCAGGAGGGCAGGGCCGTAAAGGTCAGAGGCAATCAGCTTTGCAAGGCCAATAACGGCTATGTCTGTCCGAGAGGGCATTTGATGCTTCAGCAACTGTATGACCCGGACAGGCTCAAGGTCCCGATGAAGAGGACGAATCCGCAAAAGGGCCCGGGACCATACCGAAGATGTTCGGCTCACCCAATAATTTGTCCCACAGCTCTATATGTGCAGAGGCGGAGAAGGTCGGGCCTTTCTACACCGAAGGTTTCTGGGGTTACAGGGACTATGATCTTGCCCGGACGAAATACCTCGTCATCTGGGGATGTGACCCGCTCAGCTCTAACAGGCAGGTGCCGAATGCGATAAATAAATTCGGCGACATCCTCGACCGTGGGACTATAGCTGTTATTGACCCGAGGCTGAGCGCATCCGCTGCAAAGGCCCAGGAATGGCTGCCGGTCAAGCCCGGTGAAGACAGTGCGCTTGCAACTGCGATTGCGCATGTGATTCTCACCGAAGGGCTCTGGAGCAAAGAATTTGTCGGAGACTTCAAGGACGGCAAGAACCTCTTTGTAGCAGGGCAGACCGTTGATGAGGCGGCATTCGAGGAGAAATTCACCAATGGTGTTGTGAAGTGGTGGAACCTGGAACTCAAGGACAGGACCCCTGAATGGGCTGAGAAAATCTCGCTTATTCCAAAAGACCAGATATTAAGAGTGGCAAGAGGCATGGGCAAGGCGGCCCCGAACGTGGCTGTATGGCTCGGCCCAGGCCCTGTCATGAGCCCGCGAGGCGCATATCCGTCAATGGCGATTCATGCACTGAACGGATTGCTTGGATCGGTAGACAACGAGGGCGGAGCGCACAGGGCGCCCAAACTGCCGAAAAGCGCATTCCCGAAATTTGACGCTTATATGGACGATATGGCAAAGACCGGGGGCAAGAACAAAAAAATTGACCAGAGAGGGACCAAGGCATTCCCGGCAATAAGCAACGGAGAAGTGGGCAAAGGAGTTGTTATAAACAATGTGGCGAACGCCATACTCGCTGACAATCCTTATGACATAAAGGTCGCCATCGGATACTGGAACAATTTCAACTTCTCCTGCACGGGCGCTGAAAGATGGGACAGGGCCATGGCCAAGGTGCCTTTCTTTGTACATATTACGACAAACCCCGCCGAGATGACGCAGTTTGCTGATATAGTTCTGCCGGCTGCATTTGCTCCTGCCGAGAAATGGTCTGTCATTTCGAATATGGCAAATCTGTATTCACATATTTCAATACAGCAGCCGGTGGTCAAACCCCTGTGGGAGGCGAAGGCAGATGAAACTGAGATCATGTGGCTGATCGCAGAACGACTCAAGGCAAAGGGTTTCCCGAACATCCACGATTATTTCTCAA